>DASYKV010000012.1:0-179446 GCA_035994965.1 Allosphingosinicella sp. | reverse complement strand
TTTCCAGCACGTCCAGCGGCACCGAGCCGTTGCGCAGCACCGCATCGTGGAAGCGGCGGATGTCGAAGCGATCGCCGAGCGCCTGCTCGGCCCGGCGGCGCAGCTCGATGATCTTCAGCCGCCCGATCATGTAGCCCAAAGCCTGGCCCGGCCAACTGATGTAGCGGTTCACCTCGGCCTCGATATTGGCGTCGCTGAGCGCCGTATTCTCGGTCATGAAGGCGATCGCGCGCGCCTTGTCCCAGCCGAAGGCGTGGATGCCGGTGTCGACCACCAGCCGCGAGGCGCGCCACATCTGGTAGGAGAGCTCGCCCATCCGCCGCTCGGGCGTGTTGTAGAGCCCCATCGGCCCGCCCAGGCTCTCGGCGTAGAGGCCCCAGCCCTCGGTGAAGGCGGTGAAGAAGGTGAAGTTCCGGCGGAACGGGGGGATGTCGATCTCCTGCTGAAGCGCGATCTGGAGATGGTGGCCGGGGACGGCCTCGTGCAGGCTGAGCGCCGGGATTTCCCATAAGGGGCGCTGGTTGAGCTTGGAGGTGTTGACGTAATAGGTGCCGGCGATGCCGCTCTCGGGCGCGCCCTGGTTGTAATAAGCGGTGGTGGTGCCCTCGGCGGTCTCGGCCGGAATCTCCCTGATGCCGTAGCTGAGCCGCGGCAGCGTCGCGAAATAAGCGGGCAGCTGGCCGTCGATCGTCTTCAGCACGCGCGCGGTCTCGCGCATCAGCTGCTCGGGCTCGGTGGCGTAGAAGCGCGGGTTGGTGCGCAGCTCCTGGATATAGGCCTCGCGGCTCGGGAAGCCGGCCTCGCGGGCGACGGTGTCCATCTCCGCGCGGATGCGGGCGACCTCGCGCAGGCCGATGTCGTGGATCTGCCGCGGAGTCAGGTCCGTGGTGGTCTGCAGCCGCACCTGGAAGGCGTAGTAGCGCGCGCCGTTCGGCTGGGCCGAGACGCTGTCGCTGCGCGCGCAATGCGGCAGATATTCGGTCCGGTAGAAATCGAGATGGCGCTGATAGGCCGGGTTGAGCACCTCCGTGATGGTCCGGCGCGCGCGGGCCTGCAGCTGGGTCCAGTCGGCTTCGGGAATGGAAGCGGGGCGGGCGCCAGCGAAGGGCTCGTAGAAGCGCGAGCGGGCCGGATCCTCGGCGATGACTCCGGAGATGCTGCGCTCATGGCCGCCGAGCACCGAGCAGGGCAGCACGTAGCCGCCGCGCACCGCGTTGCGGGTGATCGCAAGCGCCTGATCGTTGAGCCGCGGATATTGCGCGATCCGGGTCAGATAGCTTTCGAAATCGGCGCGGGTGCGGAAGGGCAGGTTGCGGGCCATGCCGGCGAAATTCTGGTGCCAGCCGTCATAGGTGGTGAACAGCATGTCGCGCTGGCCGAAATCGTCGGCCTCGATCGCTTCGGCGAGCGAGCGGCGAAGGATGCTTCTCGTGACCCGGTCGGCGGGCGCGAGCCCGGCGGCCGGAATGCGGTCGACGCGGGCGAGAAAGGCCTCGGTCTCCCGGCGCTGGCGCGTTCGCGCTTCGGGCGAGAGGTCCTGGATGCGGTCGTCATAATCGCGCACGCCGAGCGCGGTCGCATAGGTCGGTGCGTTGCTCAGCAGCCAGCGGTAATGCTCGTCGAGCAGGGTTCGGAAATCGTCCGCCGGAGCGGCGGCGGCGGGCGTGGCGAGGACCATCGCGAGGGCAGCCGCAACCGGAAAAGCAATACGCATCATTGTCTCCCCTTTTGCGCCATCCTATCCGCGCGGTTCGTCCCGGCAAATGGCCGTTCGTCGAAAAGCCGCTGGCCCCGGTCGATCCGCCCGCTAGGCCATGCCCGGCCCGCTACAAGGAAAGGCGCCGCATGACCCTCCCCGAAGCCACGCCCGATCTCGAGAAATCCGCGAGCCGGGACGACACCGCCTTCCTCGGCCATCCCAAGGGCCTCGGCTATCTTGGCTTCACGGAGGCCTGCGAGCGCTTTTCTTATTATTCGATGCAGACCCTGCTGGTCCTCTACATGGTCGATTACCTGCTCAAGCCAGGGCAGATCGAGACGGTGTTCGGCCTGGATTGGCTGCGCGGCTGGCATTATCCGGGGCTCGAGGGTCAGCCGCTCTCCTCGGCGATCTTCGGCGACTATACCTCCCTCGTCTATCTGATGCCGATCCTCGGCGGGATCATCGCCGACAGGCTGACCGGCCGCAGGATCGCGCTGATCGCCGGCGCGCTGATGATGGCGCTCGGCCACTTCCTGATGGCCTTCGAGGGCGCGTTCCTGTTCGCGCTGCTTTGCCTGATCATCGGGGTCGGCCTGTTCAAGGGCAATATCGCGACCCAGGTCGGCGAGCTTTACCGCGAGGATGATTTGCGCCGCGCCATGGCGTTCCAGATCTTCTACATCTTCATCAACGTCAGCGTCATCGCCGCGCCCCTGATTTCCGGCACGCTCGGACAGAAGGTCGGCTGGCACTATGGCTTCGGCTGCGCGGGCGTGGTGATGGTTCTCGGCCTCGTCATCTATTTACGGAGTCAGAAGTGGCTGCCCGCGGATCTGAGCGTGGCCGCACGGCCGCAGGGCCAGTTGATCTGGCGCGTTGCCGCCGGGAGCGTGGGGATAGCGGCGCTTGCGCTCGCCTGGCTGGGGCTGTCCGGCTTCCTGTTTTCTTCATGGCCGGTCGGGATCCTCTCCGTGGTCGTCCTGGTGTCCGCGCTCTACCTCTTCATGACGCGAACTCTCTCCAGCGGCGACAAGTCGCGCGTGCTCGCTTTGTTCGTCCTGATCCCGATGCTGGCGATCTCGCTCCTCACCAACCAGGAGATTTTCAACGCCTACCTGGTCTGGGGCGATCAGCAATTCAACCTGACCTTCATGGGGACCACGCTGCCGAGCAGCTGGCTGATCACGCTCGATGCCATCCTCAGCTTCTCGATGCTCGTGGCGGTCGCGGGGTTCTGGAAATGGTGGAGCCTCAAGCGGACGGAGCCGAGCGAGATCGACAAGATCATCATCGGCAGCCTGTTCACGATCGCTGGCGGCCTGTGCCTGTTCATGGCGGCGGCGACGCAGCCCGCAGGCGGCAAGATCGGCCTGTTCTGGCCGGTCATGTTCCATCTTCTGAACAGCATCGGCTTCGCCCACGTCCTGCCGATCACCCTTGCGCTGTTCAGCAAGATCGCGCCGAAGGCGATCACGGCGACGGTGATCGGGCTTTATTATCTGGCCTTCTTCGCCGCGAACAAGATCGTCGGGCAGATCGGCGGGCTCTATTCGAGCCTGCCGACCACGACCTTCTGGCTGATTCATGTCGCCAGCGCCGTGATCGGGCTCGTCGCCTTCCTGCTGTTCAGGACCTTCATGGGCAAGCGGCTCGCCCAGCCGGCGCCGCTTCCAGCCTAGGGCATCGGCGCCTTGGGCGGCAGCGGGAAGAGGGTGACGAAGCGTTCGGCGAGCGCGCGGTCGCCTTCGATCGCGAGCAGGCCGTCCTGCTCGAGCGCCGCCAGGGGCACGCCGCCATAGACGGCCGCCGCCACCGTGCCCGGCGTGCCGGTGAAGATCAGATCCGCCCCGCCGGGATCGCCGCGGGCGGCGTCGATGGCGCCGTCCTTCAACCGCAGGACATAGGTTTCGCGGCCCAGCCGGAAGCCGATCGCGGCCTCGATCGCGCCGGTGATCGCCGGCTGGTTCATCGCCTGGAAGGACAGGATCAGCGACACCGCGCTGAAATGCTGGTTCGGATCGTGGCCCGGCGAGCGCGTCGCCCAGCGGCCGAGCGCGCCCATGACCGGCTTGGCCTGATAGCCCCATTCGGTGAGCGCATAGACCTGGCCGGACGCCGGCGGCGGCAGCTTCTCGCGCACCACCAGACCGGCCTTTTCCAGCCCCTCCAGCCGCTGGGTCAGCGTGTTGGCCGAGATTCCGGGCAGGTCGGCGCGGATGTCGCTGAAGCGCTTCGGCCCAAGCATGAGCTCGCGCATTATCAACAAAGCCCAGCGCTCGCCGATCAGATCGAGCGCATGGGCGGTCCCGCAGCCATCTTGATAGCGACGGCGCGACGGGCCGTGCAGCGACTCAGTTAGATGTTCTAACTTCATAGTTGCTTTCTATAACCAAAGCGGGCATCAGCGTCAAACCCGATTCGCAAGAAGCGCAACGACAGGGGCAGGGGCAGCCGAGGAGAGAAAGATGAGCGAGACCGCGACATTGCCGCCCCGCGAGGCGCTGAAGCCCGCCCGCGACATGGCCGAGGCGCTGCCGATCCGCTGGGAAGGCGAGAGCGCCGACTACAGGAAGGGGCGGACCGCTTTGCTCGCCGAGGAGATCGAGCTCCGCCGCCAGGTCCAGCGCGTCGCCGCCCAGCGCCGGACCCTCCCGCCCGGCCCCGTCGCCAAGGATTATCGTTTCCTCGACGAGCAGGGCAACGATATCGGCCTCGTCGACCTGTTCGGCCGTCACGACACGCTCTTCACCTATTTCTGGATGTACGGGCCGGAGCGGGCGCGGCCCTGCCCGATGTGCACCTCGTTCGTCGGCTCGCTCGATATTCCCGCGCCGGACATCGAGCAGCGCCTCGCGATCGCGATCGTCGGCCGCTCTCCGGTCGCGCGCCAGCTCGCCTTCGCCCGCGAGCGCGGCTGGCGGAACCTTGAATTCTATCAAACCGTCGGCGACGATTTCGCCCGCGACGTGCATGCGCTGACCGACGACGGCGAGGGCGCCGCGGTCGTGGTCTGGCGGCGCGACGGCGACGAGGTTCGTCTGTTCTGGGCGGCCGAGGGCGGTGCCGAAACCGCCGATCCCGGCTTCGACCCGCATCTGGCGCCCGATCCGACGCCGCTCTGGAACATCCTCGATTGGACGCCCGAGGGGCGCGGGGCCGACTGGTATCCGAAGCTCGGCTACGGCCAGGAATAAGCGCGAATTCGAACCGCGATCGAAGGAGAGAATGCCATGTCCGGGAACGATGGTTTTCTGGCGATATTCCTCGGCGACAAGGCCAGCCCTCGCCGGCGCGAATGGGACGCTTTGCCCGAGGATCGGCGCCGCGCGCGGGAAGCCGAGGGAATGGCCGCGTGGAAGGAGTGGGTCGAGAGCAACCACGGCGCCATCGTCGAGATGGGCGGGCCCCTCGGCAAGACCAAGCGGGTTTCCCGGGACGGCGTCGAGGACGTCGGCAACGCCCTGGCGGTCTACATGGTCGTCCGCGCGGACTCGCACGAGGCCGCCGCCAGGCTCTTCGAAGGCCATCCGCATTTCACGATCTTTCCCGGTGAGGCCGTGGAGGTCATGCCCGTCCTCCCGGTCCCAGGCGCCTAGCCCCCTTCAAGGAGTCCAGCCATGTCGAAGATGATTTTCGTGAACCTGCCGGTGAAGGATCTGCAAGCGGCCAAGGCCTTTTACGAGGCGATCGGCGCGGTTAACAATCCGCAATTCACCGACGAGACCGCGGCCTGCATGGTCTTTTCCGACACCATCCACGTCATGCTGCTCACCCACGCCAAGTTCGCCCAGTTCACCGACAAGACGATTGCCGATGCGCATGCCACCAGCCAAATGCTGATCGCGATCTCCGCCGACAGCCGCGCCGGCGTCGACGAGATCGCCGAAAAGGCGCGCGCGGCCGGCGGCCGCGAGCCGCGCGATCCTCAGGATTACGGCTTCATGTATTCGCGAACCTTCGAGGATCCCGACGGCCACACCTGGGAGCCGATGTACATGGACATGGACGCCTTCGCCGCGGCGACGGCGCAGGGTCAGGCCGAAACGGCGGACGCCTGAGCGAGCGCGGCGGGAGCACGACATGACCAAGCCTCTCCTCACCGCCTATAACTGGGCGCCGGACGAAGGCCGCGGCCTCGTGCGCGACATGCGCGTGCGCTGGGCGCTTGAGGAGGCCGGCCGGCCCTATGATGTGCGCTATTTGTCCTGGGGCCAGCAGAAGGAGCCGGCGCACCGCGCCCGCAATCCGTTCGGCCAGGTGCCGGCCTATGAGGAGGACGGGCTCGTCCTGTTCGAATCCGGCGCGATCGTGCTCCACATCGCGGAGCGAGGCCCTGGCCTGTTTCCCAAGGACGAAGCGGGCCGGGCCCGGGCGATCGAATGGATATTCGCAGCGCTCAACACCGTCGAGCCGGTGATTTGGGAGCTCGTCGTCGCCAAGATCATCGAAGGCAAGGAGGATTGGTCGAAGGCGCGGCTTCCCTCGGTCGAGGGGCGTGTCCGCGAGCGGCTGGACGAGCTGTCCGCCCGGCTGGGCGACGCCGAATGGCTGGACGGCGGGTTCAGCGCGGGCGACCTGCTCATGGTTCAGGTGCTCCGCAATCTCAGCAGCTCGAATATGCTCGACGACTATCCGAACCTTGCCGCTTATGTCGGCCGGGGCGAGGCACGACCCGCCTTCACTCGAGCGCTCGAAGCGCTGAGGGCGGGCCAGACCGGCAGTCCCCCCGCCGACTGGCCATACTGACAACAAGGAGAGAGAAAATGACCTACGTGGATGGTTTCGTGGTCGCGGTGCCGACGGAAAACAAGGAGGCCTATCGCAAGCATGCCGCCGAGGCGGCGCCGCTGTTCAAGGAATTCGGCGTCCGGCGGATGGTCGAGAATTGGGGCGACGACGTGCCCAAGGGCAAGGTCACCGATTTCTACGGCGCCGTGCAGGCGAAGGACGGCGAGACGATCGTCTTCTCCTGGTTCGAATATCCCGACAAGGCGACCCGCGACGCCGCCGGCCAGAAGATGATGAACGACCCGCGCATGAAGGACATGATGGGCCAGGCGATGCCGTTCGACGGCAAGCGGATGATCTACGGCGGCTTCGAATCGATCGTCGATGAGCGGGCGGAGGGCGCGACCGGCTATGTCGACGGCTATCTCCTCCCGGTTCCCGAGGGGAAGAAGGAAGACTATCGCGCGCTGGCCCAGAAGGCGGCCGGCAAGTTCAAGAGCTATGGCGCGGTCCGCGTGGTCGAGGCCTGGGGCGACGACGTGCCCGAAGGCAAGGTCACCGATTATCAGCGCGCGGTGAAGGCCGAGGACGGCGAGGGCATCATCTATTCCTACGTCGAATGGCCGGACAAGGAGACCCGCGACGCCGGCTGGCAGAAGATGATGTCGGATCCGGACATGCAGCCGGGCGGCGACATGCCGTTCGACGGCAAGCGGATGTTCTGGGGCGGCTTCCGGCCGCTCATCGACGCTTAAGGAGGGCGCCATGGCTGATCAATTCATCTGGTACGAGCTGATGACGTCCGACCAGGACGCCGCGGCCGCTTTCTACACGGCCGTGGTCGGCTGGACCGCCGCGGACCAAACCATGGCGGAGCTCGATTTCCGCTACACGATCCTGTCGGTCGGGGAGCGCGGCGTCGCCGGGCTGATGGCCCTGACCGACCAGATGAAGGCGGGCGGCGCCGTCCCTGCCTGGGTCGGCGTGATCGGCGTCGCCGACACCGACGCCGAGGCGAAGAAGATCGCGCAGAATGGCGGCGCGGTCATCATGGGGCCGGACGACATCCCCAATGTCGGCCGTTTCGCCTTCGTCGCCGATCCCGGCGGTGCGGTCTACGAGATCATGACCCCGCTGCCGCGCGAGGAGGAGCCCGCGCCGGTCGCGCGGATGACCCCGGGTCATGTCGGCTGGCACGAGCTCTACGCCGCCAATGGCGAGGAGGCGGCCTTCGCTTATTATTCCGCCCATCATGGCTGGACCGAGACCACCAGCCTCGACATGGGCCCGATGGGCAAATACCGGGTCTTCGCCGCCGCCGGCGACCAGGCCGGCGGGATGATGAACAAGCCCGAGCAGATGCCGGTCGGCGCCTGGGGCTATTATTTCACCGTCGATGGCCTCGACGCCGCGATCGAACGGCTCAATGCCGGTGGCGGCAAGGTGCTGATGGGCCCGCACGAGGTCCCCGACGGCAGCTGGATCGTCCAGGCCACCGACCCTCAGGGCGCCCATTTCGCGCTGGTCTCGGCGACGCGCTGAGCCCTCGCTGTTCCCCGCAAAGACTGGACCCCGGCCTTCGCCGGGGAACGCATTGGAGAGAGAATAATGACCGACAACAAGCTCACCGCCTGCCTGTGGTACGACCATGGAGAGGCGCGCAAGGCGGCGGAATTCTATGCCGCGACCTTCCCCGACAGCCATGTCGGCCCGGCGCACGACGCGGCCACGGACTATCCCGGCGGTAAGCAGGGCAATGAGCTCACGGTGGAATTCACGGTCCTCGGCCACAGCTTCGTCGGCCTGAACGGCGGGCCCAATTTCAAGCCCAATGAGTCGGTCAGCCTGATGGTCCATACCGACACTCAGGAAGAGACCGACCGCTACTGGAACGCGATCGTGGACAATGGCGGCGCGGAGAGCGCGTGCGGCTGGTGCAAGGATCGCTGGGGCTTTTCCTGGCAGATCACGCCGCGGCGCCTGCTCGAGCTGATGGCCGACCCCGACAAGGCGCGCGCCAAGCGGGCGATGGACGCGATGATGACGATGAAGAAGATCGACATCGCCAAGATCGAGCGCGCCGCCGACGCGGGGTGAGGCTGGGGCCGGAGCATGCTGGCGGCGGCCGGACTGTGCCGGCCGCCGCCTCGAACATCGCGGCCGCTCGGGCGACAAGGGGAAGTCTCGCCCGTGCTCCGGTCCTGGAGCCGCTCTGCTCTATGCTCATTCGCTCGTCGCGAAATCCACGGATCGCGTCCGTCCTGCGGTTATTACGGTAGTGTCGTTAAAATCGGATTAAGCACGACGCGCATTGCCGCTAGAGGCCGGATATGACCCTCGCTTCCGTCCGCGCCTGGCTGGCGGAGCACGCCCGCGATCTGCCGCTGATCGAGGTGGCGCAGAGCACGGCCACCGTCGCGGCCGCCGCCGAGGCGCTCTGCGTCGCACCGGGGCGAATCGCCAAGACGCTGGCGGTCCGAGCCGGCGATGAGACCTTCCTGCTCGTCGCGCGCGGCGACGCCCGGCTCGACAACAAGAAGACCAAATCCGCGTTCGGCGCCCGCCCGCGCATGCTCGGCCCGGACGAGACGCTGGCGCTGACCGGCCATCCGGTCGGCGGCGTCTGCCCTTTCGGCCTCGCCTCGCCGCTTCCCGTCTATCTCGACGTGTCGCTCCGCGATTTCGACATGGTCTATCCCGCCGCCGGCTCGCTCAACACCTCGGTCGAGGTCGCGCCCGCCAGACTGTATGACCTCGTCGGCACGGCTTGGGTCGATGTCTGTCGCCTCACCGAACTGCGTCTTGAATAACGGGATGGATATGACACAATTCGGCGCTCATTCCTTGCCGGCGCGATTGCGACGGGGTTGGTCCCGCAGTCCGTTTTCGCGGCAATGTCTGCTATCCAAACGGAACCTGCGAGGCTGGCATTCCCAACATTGCGATGACACCGGCCCAGCTCTGCCCGCAATGGTGCTGGGCGGCCTGTATCGAGGCGACATTCGGCCTTCACAACCGGCCGGTCGGCCAGCAGGCCATCGTCAACAAACTATTCGGAGGTACGCCGTGCGTTCCCGCCCAGTCGCCGCAAATTTTCGCGGCCATCAATGGCGGCTGGCTGGACGCCTACGGCCGGCCATTCCAGGCGATGGCGGAGGTCATCTGGGACAATCAAGCCGGAATTGCCTACCCCAATTCCCGCAGCATCATCGTCAGCGATCTCATCAACGGGTTTCCGCTCATCAACGGTGCGGTCGGCCATGCGACGGTGGTGACCTCCGTCCAATACGCGCCAACCTTCCCGGAGCCCACGATCCTTGGGGTCATTGTTCGCGATCCTTGGCCGATGAACCCCAATCGCCGCGCCTTGTCGTCGCAGGAAGTCGCGGGAACGGGGTTCATGGCGCGAGTCCGCGTCTCCTGAGGCGGGCCTAGAGGGCCACCTCGGCGACCTTGTCCTTGTAGCTTTCCTTGGGGTCGCGGCGGAGCAGCCACTCGATCGCCGCGCCGAGCGAGGTCGCGTTGAGCCAGATCTTGGCGCTGTCCGCGTCGAAGCGCAGCAGAGCGAGCTTGGGATCGTCCTTGCCGCCTTCGAACCAGGCGGCGACCCAGGGATTCCACAGCCGGTCGATCACGGCCCGGTCGGTATCGAGCGAGAGCCGGCCGGTGATGTTGGCGAACAGATCGTGCTTCTTGCCGGTGAAGGTCGCATGCGCCGCCTTGCCCGTTCCGACCGAGCAAGCGAGGTCGGTCTCCTTCGAGGTGAAGATCCACAAGGGGCCGCCGTCATCCTCCTCGATCAGGGCGGTCATCGGCTGCATGCCGCCGCCCGGCGCGCCGTCGACGCCGATCATGATCGTGCGCTCGCTCTTCAGCTCCTTCCAGAATCGGGCTTTGATCTCGGCTTCGCTGGTCATTTGGAAATCTCCTCTGGTCTTTCCGTATGAACTGCCCCGCCCCGCGCCGGGTTCCGGCGCTAACATCGCTTGCCTGCTTGCTTTTTCCCTGTAGGGCTGATCGGCCATGGCCGACGAGGACGAGACGCGATTCCAGTCGCATGCGATCGATCAGCGCTTCCAGCTGCTGATCAACGCCGTCACCGATTACGCCATCTACATGCTCGAGCCCGACGGCACGATCGCCAGCTGGAATCCCGGCGCGCGGCGCTTCAAGGGCTATGAGGCCGAGGAGATTGTCGGCCGGAACTTCTCGCTTTTCTTCACCGAGGAGGACCGCGCCGCGGGCCTTCCCGCTCTGGCGCTTGCGGCCGCCGAGCGCGAGGGCCGGTTCGAGGCCGAAGGGCTGCGGGTCCGCAAGGACGGCACGAGATTCTGGGCCAATGCGGTGATCGACCCGATCCGCGACGATCAGGGCCGGCTCCTCGGCTTCGCCAAGATCACCCGCGACATCACCGACAAGCGCGAGCGCGAGCAGGCCTTGTTCGCAAGCGAGCAACGCTTCCGCCTGCTCGTCCAGGGCGTGCGCGATTATGCCATCTATCTGCTCGATCCGGACGGCCGGGTCTCCAACTGGAATGCCGGCGCCGAGGCGATCAAGGGCTATCGCGCTGACGAGATCGTCGGCCGCCATTTCTCGCTCTTCTACACCGCCGAGGATCGCGAGCGCGGCGAGCCGGCGCGTGCGCTTCGCACCTCCCTCCATTACGGCAAATATGAGAAGGAGGCGTGGCGCGTCCGCAAGGATGGCAGCCGCTTCTTCGCCCACGTCGTCATCGATCCGATCCGCGACGAGGACGGCGTGCATATCGGCTTCGCCAAGATCACCCGCGACGTCACCGAGCAGCTCAGGGCGCGCGAAGAGCTGGACGAGGCGCGCGCCTCTTTGTTCCAGTCGCAGAAGCTGCAGGCGATGGGCGAGCTGACCGGCGGCATCGCCCACGATTTCAACAATCTGATCACGGTGATCCGCGGCTCGGCCGAATTGCTGCGCAACGCGGAACTCGGACCGGACAAGCGCCTGCGCTATCTCGAGGCGATCATCGAGACCGCCGACCGCGCCGCGACCTTGACCAGCCAATTGCTCGCCTTCGGCCGCCGCCAGCCGCTCAAGCCCGAAGCGATCGATCTCAACCTGCGCCTTGACGCCTTTTCCGAAATGCTGGCGCGCACGCTCGGCGAGCAGATCCACGTCGCGCTCGAAGTCGCGCCGGACCTGTGGCCGGTCTTCGCCGATTCGACCCAGCTCGAGACGGCCCTGCTCAATGGCGCGATCAACGCCCGCGATGCGATGGCCGCGGGCGGACGGCTGACCATCTGCTCGCGCAACGTGCCCGGCGAGCAAGGCGCGCCCGACATGGTCTGCGTCTGCCTGATCGACACCGGCGAAGGGATCGGCGCCGAGGCGCTGGCGCGGGTCTTCGATCCTTTCTTCACCACCAAGCCGGTGGGCAAGGGGACCGGCCTCGGCCTGTCGCAAATCCACGGCTTCGCCGCCCAGTCGGGCGGGCGCGCCGAGATCGAATCGGTGCCGGGCGAGGGCACGCAGCTGCGTCTCTATCTCCCGCGCGCGTTGGACGCCGTTGGCGGCGCCCGGCCATGCGAGACGGCGATCGCCGAGGGCGGCGGCGCAATCGTTCTCCTCGTCGAGGACAATGACCAGGTCCGCGAGTTCGCCGAAAGCCTGCTCGTCGAGCTCGGTTACCGGGCGATCAGCGCCGCGTCCGCCGAGGCGGCCCTGCAGGTGTTCGATCGCGAGCCCGTCGACCTTCTCTTCACCGACGTGCTGATGCCCGGGATGAGCGGTTTCGAGCTTGCGGGGCGGGCGCGGGCGCGGCGTCCGGATCTGCCCGTCCTGCTCGCCAGCGGCTACAGCGCCGAGATCGCCGGTGACGGGACTTGTCCCTTCCGGACGCTGGCCAAGCCCTATGGCGCGCAGAGCCTTGGCGCCGCCCTCGCCGCGGCCCGGAGCGAGACGGCGGCGCCCCCTCCCGCTTGACGTGCGGCGGCTTCCGGCGTACCGGCGCGTTCCCATTTTCGGCAAGATGCCGAAACGACGGAGAGATGAATTGTTCGATTCGAAAACCAGGATCGGCTGTCATCCCGCCTCCGTCCGGAGCCCGTCCAAGCGCTAGCTGCTTCGCTGGGCCTCGGACCCGGCGGGACTATCAGCCACCAGATTGAAACGCGGCCGTGCCCGCAATCCCTTCCATGCGCGCGGTCCTTGCAGGTGAGCCATGGGCGAGAAGCTTCTGGCGCAGCGGCTGATCCGCTTGCTGCGCGACACTTATGGACGGTCCAGCCGGACCGCGCTGGCGCTGCTCGACTGGGCGGGGGACCAGGCGCACTGGCTGTGGCCCGATATCGCGTTCGCCGAGCCCGGCGCGCGGCGTGGCCGGCAGCTGAGCTGGGCCCGGCTGCCGGCGCTCGCCGAGGCGATCGACGTTGACGAGCCGGCGCCGGCCTTGTTCGACGCGGTCGATGCCGCGTCGGACCTGCTCGGCTTCGACCCGTTCGAGCGGGAGGTGCTGGCGCTGGTGACCGCGTTCGACCGGCTGCCGCGGCTGGCGGCCTTCCGCGGCCGCCTGTTCGGCGGCGGCGAGGATCTGCTCGTCCTGGTCGGCCGGCTCGCCGGGGCCGAGCCGGGCGATGCGGCCCGGCGCGTGCGGCGCTCGGGGCCGCTCGCGCTCGGCCTGCTGTTCGCGGGCGGCGGCGATTATGGCGGCGGCACGGGCCAGGAGATCGGCATCGACTGGCGGTTCGCGCGGGTGCTCGACGCCGGCCTCACCGATCCCGGCCAGCTGGTCGACGCGCTGGCGGGCATCCGCCAGGAGGCCGTGCTCGCGCCCGACGATTTCGCCGATCAGCGCGACGCCTTCCGGCTGCTCGCGCGGCTGCTGACGGGCGCGCTCCGTGGGGGCGCGGCCGGCGTCAACGTGTTGATCTACGGTCCGCCCGGCACGGGCAAGACCGAGTTCGCGCGGACGCTCGCGGCCGCCGCCGGGGCTGCGCTCTACGCGGTCGGCGAGGAGATCGAGGGCGAGGAGCCGTCGCGGTCGGACCGGCTGTCGGCGCTCAAGCGCGCGCAACGCCTGCTCGGGCGCCGCGGCGATTCGATCCTGCTGTTCGACGAGATGGAGGATCTGTTCGCCGATGCCAGCCTCTTTGCGGGGCGGGGCGAGCGCCGGACCTCGTCCAAGATCTTCGTCAACCGGCTGCTCGAGGGCAATAAGGTGCCGACGATCTGGACCAGCAATGCGATCGACGCCATCGATCCCGCGCATTTGCGGCGGATGAGCTACATCCTCAAGATGGGCTATCCGAACCCCAAGGCGCGGGCGCGGATCGTCGCGCGCGTCGCCGAGGCCGAGGGCATGGCCGAGGCATGTTCGGGGCTCGATGCCTTGCTGCCGGCCGAGGAAGGGACGGCGGGGCTCGCCCGCGCGGCGCTTCGCGGCGCCGCGCTCGCGGGCGGCGGCGCCGAGGATGCCGAAGCGGTCGGCCGCTCCTTGATCCTTGGGCTCAGGGGCGGGCGGGCGCTCGTGCCGGCGCCGTCCGGGGCGGTCGACCTCGATCTCTACGAGGCCGATCGGCCGATCGCGGCTTTGATCGATCGGATCGCGGCGCCGGGCGCGCCGGCGGACGTGTCGCTGCTGCTCACCGGCCCGCCGGGGACTGGCAAGACGGCGCTCGCCGCCTGCCTGGCGGACCGGCTCGAACGGCCTTTGGTGGTGAAGCGCGCGTCCGATCTGCTCTCCGCCTGGGTCGGCGAGACCGAGGCCAGGATCGCCGAGGCCTTCGCCGAGGCGCGCGCGACGGGGTCGGTGCTGCTGTTCGACGAGGCGGATTCGCTCCTCCTCGACCGGGCGGGGGCGCAGCGTTCGTGGGAGATCAGCCAGGTGAACGAGATGCTCACCTGGATGGACCTCCACGCTCTGCCGTTCATCGCGGCGACCAACTTCGCCCGGCGGCTCGATCCGGCGGCGCTTCGGCGCTTCGTCTTCAAGATCGAGCTGATGCCGCTGTCGCCGGCGCTGATGGAGCTGGCCTGGACCCGCTTCTTCGGCGGCGCGGCGCCGGCCGGGCTGGCGCGAATCTCCGGGCTCACCCCCGGCGACTTCGCGGTGGTCGCGCGGCAGCTGCGCTTCGCCGGCGCGGCGCCGGCGGCGGACGTGCTCGCGCTTCTGGAAGCGGAAGCGCGGGCGAAGCCGGAGCCGGCGGCGGCGATCGGCTTCTGAATCCGGAGCGGGGGAGCCAAAGCCCCCGTTTCGGGTTCACCCGTCCATGGAAAATTTGTTCGGATCGGACGATTTCAACGTCCTGCCGCATGCGGTCGCCCTGGCGATCGCCTATGTCCTCGCTCTGCCGCTGGGCTGGAACCGCGAGAAGGAGGAGCGCAGCGCGGGCCTTCGCACCTTCCCGCTCGTCGCGATCGCCAGCTGCGGCTTCATCCAGGCCGCCGAGGGGCTCGCCGCCGATCATCCGGAGGCGATGGCGCGAATCGTCGAGGGCCTGATCACCGGCATGGGCTTCATCGGCGGCGGCGCCATCTTGCGCCTCAAGGATTCGGTGAAAGGCACCGCCACCGCCGCCAGCTTGTGGGCGACCGGCGCGATCGGAGTCGCCGCCGGCCTCGGCAGCTACGACGTCGCGGTGATGCTCTCCGCCGTCGCCTTCGTCACCTTGTGGATGCTCTCCCCGCTCAAGAAGATCGCCAACCCGGACGGCGAGTCGGACACCGACGGCGCCCCGCGCGGTGAGGGCAGCGGCAGCGAGGCCTAGCGATCCAGGAGTCATCCCGGCGAAGGCCGGGACCCATGCCCACAGGAGCTGGAAAGGGCGCGACGAGGTCGGCAAGAAACCCGTCCTCTCCGGTTCATGGGGGTGACTCGAGAGTGGCCCCCAGAACATGAAGAAGCCCTCCAGCGGCCCAAGGGGGTCGGGCTGCTGGAGGGCTCCTGTTTCGCCCCGGCGCGTCTCTTTCAATCGGCCACCGGTCCGGCGCCCCATTGATCTAGGTCATCGACAGCGGGAATGCAAGAACATAAAGCGAACATATGGCTCAGCTCGATACTAGGCAGAAGCTCGCGATCCTCGCCGACGCCGCGAAATACGATGCGTCCTGCGCTTCGTCCGGCTCGAAGAGGCGGGATTCGCTGGGCGGCACGGGAATCGGCTCGACCGCGCCGGGCATGGGCATCTGCCACGCTTATGCGCCGGACGGCCGCTGTATCTCGCTGCTCAAGATATTGCTGACCAACGCCTGCATCTTCGATTGCCATTATTGCATCAACCGCAAGAGCTCGAACGTGCGCCGGGCGCGCTTCACCGCCGCGGAGGTGGTCGCCCTCACCCTCGCTTTCTACCGGCGCAATTATATCGAAGGGCTGTTCCTCTCCTCCGGCATCATCCGCTCGCCCGATTATACGATGGAGCGGATCGTCGAGGTCGCGCGGTCCCTGCGCGAGGACCACGATTTCCGCGGCTACATTCACCTCAAGACCATCCCGGACGCGGACCCCTTTTTAGTCCATTTGGCCGGCCTCCATGCCGACCGGGTGTCGATCAACGTCGAATTGCCGACCGATGCGGGGCTGGCGCGGCTCGCGCCGGAAAAGGATGCAGGCCGGATCGAGGGCGCGATGAAGGCGATGAAATCGGCGATCCTCGACGGGACCGATGCCAAAGCGCGCTACAAATCGGCGCCCACTTATGCCCCGGCCGGCCAGTCGACCCAGATGATCGTCGGCGCGGACGCCGCCACCGACGCCGCGATCGTGACCCGGGCGGCGCGGCTCTATGACCGCTTCGGCCTGCGCCGCGTTTATTATTCGGCCTTCTCGCCCATTCCGGACGCGTCGGCGGTGTTGCCGCTGGTCCGCCCGCCGTTGATGCGCGAGCACCGGCTCTACCAAGCCGATTGGATGATGCGCTTCTACGGCTTTTCGAGCGCGGAGGTGGCGGCCTCGGCGGATTCGTCGGGGCAGCTCGCGCTCGACATGGATCCCAAGCGCGCCTGGGCGCTCAAGCATCGCGATTTCTTCCCGCTCGACGTCAATCGGGCGCCGCGCGAGGCGTTGCTGCGGATTCCCGGCCTCGGCGTGAAGGCGGTCGACCGCATCCTGGCGGCACGGCGGCACCGCCGGCTGCGGCTCGACGATATCGGCCGGATGACCGTTTCGGTCGCCAGGCTGCGCCCGTTCCTGATCGCCGCCGACTGGCGCCCGGTGGCGCTCGCCGATGCCCTTCTCCCGCGCCAGCGCGACCCGGCGCATCAGCTGGAGCTGTTCGGATGATCCGTTTTTTTCCGGCGAGGATGACACATGAATGGCATGTGTCATCTTCGTCATCTTCGTTGGCGCGAAACCCCGGGGCGCCTTCGGCGGTTGAGCGGCGAAAGGAGGCGCTTCTTGGCGACTCGCGCGACTGAACGGCGGCCAATCCGGACCCTCCGCCTCGCCGCGCCGGACGATTTCGACGGCTGGCGCGAGGCGGCGCGCGCTCTCGCTCTGGTCGGCGCCGCGCCGGAGGAGATCGTCTGGCAGGTGGCTGGCGAGGCGCCCGATTTGTTCGGTGCCCCCGCCCAGGCGCCGCCCGCGCCCGCCGGCCTGTTTTCGGTCTCGCGCGCCTTCGTCGCGCTGGCGAAGGCGGTCGTCTGCCATCGCGACCCCGAGCGGTTCGCCTTGCTCTATGCCATGCTGGTCAAGCTGCGCGAGCGCGCGGATGCGCTCGATGACAAGGCCGATCCGCTGGTCCATCGGCTCGAAGCGATGGCGCGCGCGGTCCGCCGCGACCTGCACAAGATGCACGCCTTCCTTCGCTTTCGCGAGATCGAGACCAGAGACGGCCCGCGCTTCGTCGCCTGGTTCGAGCCCGATCATCATATCGTCCGTGCCGCCGTCGGCTTCTTCGTCGCCCGGTTCGCGACGATGCGCTGGTCGATCCTGACGCCCGAGCTCTCGCTCCACTGGGACGGCGAGACCCTGTCCGAAGGCCCCGGCACCGCCAAGGCGGATGCGCCGGAGGGCGATCCGGTCGAGGCGGTGTGGAAGACCTATTATGCCTCGATCTTCAATCCGGCGCGGGTGAAGATCGGCGCGATGCTGAAGGAGATGCCGAAGAAATATTGGAAAAACATGCCGGAAACGGCGTTGGTGGCTGAACTGGTCAAGGGCGCGCAGGCGCGGGAGAGCGAGATGGCCGCCGCTTCGGCCGTGAAGGTCGGCGACAATGTCGGGAAGAGCTGGGCCTCGGTTCGCGCCGAGGCGATGCATTGCACGCGCTGCGAGCTCTACAAATGCGGGACCCAGACGGTGTTCGGCGAGGGGCCGCTCGACGCCCGCATCCTTTTCGTCGGCGAGCAGCCCGGCGACCAGGAGGATCTCGCCGGGCAGCCTTTCGTGGGCCCGGCCGGCCAGCTCTTCGACCGCGCGCTGGCCGAGGCCGGTGTCGATCGGGAGCGGACCTACGTCACCAACGCGGTCAAGCATTTCAAGTTCGTCCGCCGCGGCAAGCGCCGGATCCACGACAGGCCCGACGGCGGCGAGATCGCCGCCTGCCGCTGGTGGCTCCAGCAGGAGCTGGCCCTGGTCCGCCCGCCGCTCGTCGTCGCCTTGGGCGCGACCGCCGCCCGCGCTTTGTTCGGCAGGGTCATTACCATCACGAGCCTGCGCGGGCGCGGCCATATTTTGCCCGAAGGCGGCGAGGCCTGGGTCACCGTCCACCCCAGCTTCCTCCTGCGCGTCCGCGACGACAGGGAAGCGGAATATGAGAAATTCGTCGCCGACCTCCGCCGCATCGGCGAACGGGCGGGCGAGCTCTAACTATTGTCGCGGCGGGAGGCGATCGGGTGTGGGGAGGACCAGCCTGGAATCGAGCAGGTGGATCGCCTCGATCCTGCAGCGGGACAGGCCCATATGCCCGAAGCCGCTCTCCGGCGGGCCTTGATATTCCTCGCGCCGGCCCTCGAAGGCGATCTCATATCGGTAGCCGCCGGCCCGGGCGGCCTGCGCGGATTCCGGCTGACGCCGTTCGAACTCCGCCCAGGCTTCGGCCGACATGTTCAGCCAGCAGCCGTCGAACCGTGACTGCTCGAAGCCATAGGCATAATCGCCTCGAAAGACCCGGATTGCAGACTCGGCCGGCGCCGGGGCAGGCGCCTGGGCCGTCGCGCAGCCGCAGAGCGCCGCGAGCAGGAGGAACGTGCGCACGGCGCTCAGAGCCGGACGAGCATCTTGCCCGTATTGCCGCCCTCGAACAGGCCGAGGAACGCATCCGGCATTGCCTCGATGCCGTCGTGAACGGTCTCGCGAGACTTGAGCTTGCCGGCGCCGATCATCGCGCCCATGTCCTGGTAGAAGGTCGCCATCTCGCTCAGATAATCGGTGTAGATGAAGCCCTGCATCCGGATCCGCGCCGAGATCACCCGCATGATGTAGCGAAAAGCTGGCGCCTCGCCGCTATTGTAGCCGTCGATCATCCCGCAGATCGCGAAGCGCGCCTGCTGCCGCGCGGTGGCGAAGGCGGCGTCGAGATGATCGCCGCCGACATTGTCGAAATAGACGTCGATGCCCTTAGGCGCGGCCTCCATCAGCTGCTTGACCAGCGGCGCTGCCTTATAGTCGATCGCCGCGTCGGCGCCCAGGTCGCGGACCCAGGCGCATTTGTCGGCGCCGCCGGCCGAGCCGATCACGGTCATGCCCTTGGCCTTGGCGATCTGCACCACCGCCGAGCCGACCGCGCCCGCCGCCGCCGAGACGAAGACCGTGTCGCCCTCCTTGGCCTCGGCGACTCGGAGCAGGCCGAAATAAGCGGTGCCGCCGGTGAGGCCGAGATTGCCGAGCCATTGATGGTCCTCGACCGGCAAGGGCGGCACCTTGTTGAAGCCCTCCGCCGGCCCCACCGCCTGCTCGCGCCAGCCGAGCATGTGGAAGACGGTGTCGCCCTCCTTGAGATTGGGCGACCGGCTCTCGACCACCTTGCCGACCGCGCCGCCCTGCATCGGCTCGCCGAGCGCGAAGGGCGGGACATAGCTTTTCACGTCGTTCATCCGCCCGCGCATATAGGGGTCGACCGACAGCCACTTGTTCTCGACCCGCACCCAGCCGTCCTGGAGCTCCGGGAGCGGCGCGTCGGCGAGCGCGAAATTGTCCATGTTCGGCAGGCCCGTCGGGCGCGACGTCAGATGCCAGGCGCGGTTGGTGGTCATTGCATTTTCCCTTCGTCAGTCCCGCGCGACGAATGAGCGATGGGCCGTGAAGAGTCAAAAAAAGACCCGGCCGATGCGTGGCGGCCGGGTCAGAGTTCGTCCCGCCGCAACAGGGAGGGCGGGACGGGGAAAGGGTCGTCAGTCCTTGTCGGAATAGGTCCCCGAAAAAGCGCTGTTGAGGGCGTGCGGGCCCTCGCATCCCGAATTCTCGCGCTCGAACAAGGCGCGGCTGCGGCCTTCTTCCCGCCACTGGCGCATCGCCGCGTCGGCGGGCAGGTCGAGCTTCACCTTGTCGTCGACCGCCGCGATCCAGGCGAGAGGGATGGAATGGTGGGCGCCGGCCGAGGCGGGGTCGCTCCGCGTGAGGATGATATGCTCGCCGCGCACCTTGTCGACCGTGCCGACATGGGCGCCGTCCGAGCCGATCACCTCCATATGCTCGCGCACCCGAGCGGCGCTGCCGTCGCGCGGCGCGAGCAGGCTGGCGCGCTCGGCCTCGCTGGGGCGAATCTCGAAGTCCTGGGGATTGCCGTCGAGGGCGCCGTCCGCGGCGAGCGGCGACGGCTCGGGCGGAAAATCGGGCTCGGCGGTCTGATTGCCCCAGCCGGGGCCGAAGCTGTCATCGCCTTGCCACTGGGTCTCGCGCTCCTTGGTCATGATAAGCTCCTTCGCTGGCCGCAGGGGCCTTTGGAGGAGAAACGCTTGCCGGGAGAGCGGGTTGCATAGCGGGGGCGCCGTCGCTATCTGGGCCCTCCCGAAAGGCGCGGGGCTGTAGCTCAGATGGGAGAGCGCTGCAATCGCACTGCAGAGGTCAGGGGTTCGATTCCCCTCAGCTCCACCAGCCCTTTCCGGAACGCGCAATCCATCCAATCACCGTTCGGGCTGAGCTTGTCGAAGCCCTGTCCTTCACTTGTCCGGCAAGAGGAAGGAAGGCCCTTCGACAGGCTCAGGGCGAACGGAGCGGCGTTGACGCTGAGCAAAAGCTCAAATCGGATAATGCCCCGGCTCGGTCGCGATCGTCACCCAGCGCAATTCGGTGAAGGCGTCGATCCCGGCCTTGCCGCCAAAGCGACCGTAGCCCGAATTGCCGACGCCGCCGAAGGGCATTTGCGGCTCGTCCGCCACGGTCGGGCCGTTGACGTGGCAGATGCCCGAGCGGATGCGGCGGGCGACGCTAAGGCCGCGCGCGACGTCGCGGGTGAAGACCGAGGCGGCGAGGCCGTAGGCGCTGTCATTGGCGAGGCGGATCGCATCCTCCTCGTCATGCGCGCGGATCATCGCCACGACCGGTCCGAAGCTCTCATCGCGATAGAGGTCCATCTCACCGGTGACATTGTCGATGACGGCCGCGTGCATCAGCATGTCGTCGGACTTGCCGCCGGCCAGAGCCGTGGCACCCTTGCTCAACGCGTCGTCGATCAGCGCATTGACGCGGGTCACGGTTTTCGCGTCGACCACCGCGCCGAGCTGGGGCAGTGACGCCACCTTCTCGCGGAACTTCGCGGCGAAGGCGTCGGCGATCGCCTCGACGGCGATGATCCGCTCGGTCGACATGCAGATCTGGCCCTGGTTCATGAAGGCGCCGAAGGCAGCCGCCTTCACCGCCTCGTCGAGATCGGCATCCTCGAGGACGATCAAGGGCGCCTTGCCGCCCAGCTCGAGCAGGACCGGCTTCAGATTGTCGGCGGCGCGCCGGGCGACGATCCGGCCGATCGCGGTCGAGCCGGTGAAGTTGATCCGCCTCACCGCCACATGATCGATCAGCGCGCCGACCACCGCGCCGGCATCCTCGGGCGCGTTGGTCACCAGATTGACCACGCCCGCCGGGAAGCCGGCCTCGTTGAACGCCTCGACGATCAGCCCATGGGTGCGCGGGCAGGTCTCCGACGCCTTGAGGATCACCGCATTGCCGCAGGCGAGCGGCACCGCGATCGCCCGCACGCCAAGGATGATCGGCGCGTTCCACGGGGCGATTCCAAGGACGACGCCGACCGGCTCGCGCAGGGCCATGGCGATCCTGCCCGGATGGTCGGAAGGGATCACCTCGCCGCCGATCTGGGTGGTGATTGCCGCGGCCTCGCGGGCCATGCCGGCGGCCAGCATCAGGTTGAAGCGTGCCCAGCCTTCGGTCGCCCCGGTCTCGGACGCCATCGCGGCGATGAAATCGTCGGCGCGGGCCTCCAGCGCATCGGCCGCCTTGTTGAGCAAGGCGCGCCGGGCATTGGGCCCGGTCGAAGCCCAGCCGGGCGCGGCCGCGCCGGCGGCGTCGGCTATGGCGTATGCGGCGTCAGGCATCCGCCGGGACGTTGCCGATCACCGATTTGGTTTCGAGGAACTCCTCGAGCCCGAACTTGCCGAACTCGCGGCCATTGCCCGATTGCTTGTAGCCGCCGAACGGCGCGTTGAAATCGAGCCCGCCGGCATTGACGAAGACGCTGCCGGCGCGGATCCGGCGCACGATCGTCCCGGCGACATCGGGGTCGCCGGCGATATAGGCGGCGAGGCCATAGGGCGTGTCGTTGGCGATCTGGACCGCCTCGTCGAGCGTGTCGTAGGGGATGGCAACGAGGACCGGCCCGAAAATCTCCTCGCGGGCGATGGTCATGTCGTTGCTGACGTCGGCGAAGACGGTGGGCCTGACATAATAGCCCTTGTCCCTGCCCTCGGGCCGGCCGGTGCCGCCGACGGCGAGGCGGGCGCCTTCGTCGACGCCCTTCTGGATCAGGCCCTGGATCTTGTCATATTGGGCCTTGTTGACGACCGGGCCGATATGGGCCCCTTCCTTGGCCGGATCGTCGACCGCCTGCGCGCCGAAAATCTCGCCGAGCTTCGTCACCGCCTCCTCATATTGCGAGCGATGGATCAGGATCCGCGTCGGCGCGATGCAGCTTTGCCCCGAATTCATGAGGCAGCCGCCGGCTCCGCCCGCCAAAGCGGCGTCGAGCGGCGTGCCGGGCAGGACGATGTTGGGAGATTTGCCGCCGAGCTCCTGGTGGACGCGCTTGACCGTGTCGGCGGCGTTCTTGGCGACGAGGATACCGGCGCGGGTCGAGCCGGTGAAGCTGATCATGTCGATGTCGGGATGCGAGGCGAGCGCGGTGCCGACGCCCGGGCCGTCGCCCTGGACGAGGTTGAACACGCCCGGCGGCGTGCCGGCCGCATGCATCGCCTCGGCGAAGATCGCGGCTGAGCCCGGGGTCTGCTCGCTGGGCTTCAGGATCACCGTGTTGCCAGCGGCGATTGCCGGGGCGACCTTGGCCGCGATCTGGTTCATCGGCCAGTTCCAGGGCGTGATCAGGGCGACGACTCCGACGCCTTCGTAGACGACCCTGCTCTGGCCGCTCGGCTCCTCGAAGTCGAAGCTCTTCAGCGCTTCCAGCGTCGACATCAGGTGGCCCAGGCCCGAGCCCGACTGAAGGCTCAGCGAGAGAGACATCGGAGCGCCCATCTCCTCGGAAATCGCCTTGGCGATGTCGGGAATGCGCTTCTTATATTCCTCGACGATCCGGCCGAGCAAGGCGAGGCGCTCCTCCCGCGACGTCTGCGAGAAGCTCTCGAACGCGCGCCGCGCCGCGATCACCGCCCTGTCGACGTCGCCGGCGGTGCCGAGCGTCACCGTCGAGACCACTTCCTCGGTCGCCGGGTTGACGACCTCATGGCGCGCACTGCCGTCGCTGTCCGTCCACTGGCCGTCTATATAATGCTGATGATAGCTGCCCATGGCGAGGCCCTCCTGCGCTGGCGTGTCATCTACTTGGGAGCGATGGACGCCCGAGTCCAGAGGGCGTAACTGGAGCGCATGGACCGCGAACGGGATCTGATCGACAGCTTCGGCCGGCGCATCACTTATGTGCGGCTGTCGGTCACCGACCGCTGCGACCTTCGCTGCCGCTATTGCATGGCTGAGAAGATGGTCTTCCTGCCGCGCGCCGATCTGCTCACGCTGGAGGAGATCGCCAGGCTCGCCGACGCCTTCATCGCCCGCGGGGTGAAGCGGATCCGGCTCACCGGCGGCGAGCCTCTGGTCCGGCGCGGCATCGGCGATCTTTTTGCCTGGCTCGGCGAGCGCATCGGCCATGGGCTCGACGAGCTGACCCTGACCACCAACGGCACGAGGCTGGCCGATTTCGCCGGCCGGCTCCACGCCGCCGGCGTGCGGCGGGTCAATGTCAGCCTCGACAGCCTCAGCCCCGAGCGCTTCCGCCATATCACCCGCCTCGGCGATCTCGCCCAGGTCCTGGACGGGATCGCCGCGGCGGCCGCGGCGGGGCTTCGGGTCAAGATCAACATGGTCGCATTGAAGGGTCTCAACGAGGACGAGATCGAGGCGATGCTGCTCTGGTGCACGGAGCGGGGCCACGATCTCACCCTGATCGAGACGATGCCGCTCGGCGACGTGGAGGCGGACCGCGGCGACCATTATCTCCCGCTCGACGCGGTCAGGCGCCGGCTCGAGGAGCGCTTCACGCTGACGCCGGCGCTCAGCCGCACCGGCGGGCCGGCGCGCTATTACGATGTCGGCGGGCTCGGCTTGCGGCTCGGGCTGATCACCCCGCTCACCGGCAATTTCTGCACCGGCTGCAATCGCGTCCGAGTCACCGCGACCGGCACCGCCTACGGTTGCCTCGGGCAGGATCAGAAGGTCGAGCTCAGGGATCTGATGCGCGCCGGGGCGGCCCTCGACGACGCGCTCGGCGCGTTGATGGCCGGCAAGCCCAAGGGTCATGAGTTCCGCATCGGGGCGCCGCGGCCCGCCGTGGCGCGCCACATGAGCGTCACCGGCGGCTGATGGACCCGGTCACGGTCGCCCTGATCGCCGTCGCGATGGCGGTCGCGGCGGCGCTCTATTCCTCGGTCGGCCATGGCGGCGCTTCGGCCTATCTGGCGATCATGGCATTGTTCGCGGTGGCGCCCGAGACGATGCGGCCGACCGCTCTGGCGCTGAACCTGGTCGTCGCCGGCATCGGCGCGGCGCGCTACTGGCTGCGCGGCCAGACCAATTTCAGGCTGCTCTTCGCCTTCGCGGTCACGGCTATGCCTGCCGCTTTTCTCGGCGGCTCGATCCATCTCCCGCCCGAATATTACCGGCCTCTGGTCGGCGCCTTGCTGATCGCGGCGGCGATTCGCCTGTTCTGGCAGCCGAAGCGGCTCGCCTGGCGCGAGACCGCGGCGCCGAGTCTCTTCGTCACCCTGCCGGTCGGCGCCGGGCTCGGCCTGCTCGCCGGGCTGACCGGGACCGGCGGCGGCATCTTCCTGAGCCCGCTCATCATCCTCTTCGCCTGGGAGCAGCCGCGGCACACGTCGGGCGTGGCGGCCGGCTTTATCTTCCTGAATTCGGTCGCGGGCCTGCTCGGCAATCTCGCCTCGGTGCGCGCCTTGCCGCCGGAAATGCCCTGGTGGATGCTGGCGGTCGCGCTGGGCGCGGCGCTGGGCACCTGGCTTGGCGTCGAGAAACTGCCGCGCGAGCGGCTGCTGCAGGCGCTCGGCCTGGTGCTGCTGCTGGCCGGGACCAAGCTGGTGCTTGGCGGATGAGGATCGTCATCCTCGCGGGCGGAGAAGGCCGGCGGATCGGCGGCGGCAAGCCGATGCGGATGCTGGCGGGTGAAAGCCTGATCGACCGCGCCCTCTCCCGCGCGCGAAGCTGGTCGAATATTGTGCTGGTCGCTGCGCGCGAGGGCGGCGACATAAGCGACGACCCCGCCATCGAAGGCCCGCTGGGCGGCGTCGCGGCGGCGCTGGCGCTTGGCGGCGACGTGCTCACCATCCCCTGCGACATGCCGTTCCTGCCGGACGACCTGCCGGCACGGCTGGCGAGCGGGGAGGCGGCGACATTGGCGGCGAGCGGCGGACAGCTCCACCCCGTCTGCGCGCTCTGGAAA
This sequence comes from Allosphingosinicella sp., assembly GCA_035994965.1. Taxonomy (GTDB): domain Bacteria; phylum Pseudomonadota; class Alphaproteobacteria; order Sphingomonadales; family Sphingomonadaceae; genus Allosphingosinicella. Next base: position 153,973 of record DASYKV010000012.1, on the reverse strand, counting down.
GCGGAGGCCGCCGCCGGGCTCCCCGCATTTCTCGCCACAGGGCGCCGCTCGCTGAAGGGCTTCGCGGCGGCGGTGGGCTACGAAGCGGTGGAGTGGGCGGTGGCGCCCTACGACCCCTTCTTCAACATCAACGACGAAGAGGACCTGGCCCGGGCGGAGGCCTTGCTCAGAAGTCGATGATCTCGACCGGCTCGCCCGCTTGCGCGGCGGGCGCGCCGGCGCGGCGGCGAATCAACAGGTCGGCGTCGGCCAGGGTTTTTTGCGCGCCCGAATCCTGGTTGGAGAAAGACCGCACGGACTCGCCGTGCCAGCCGGCGCGCACAAAGGTCTCGCGGTCGCCGCAGGGGCCGATCGCCTCGGCCAGCTTCGCCCGGCGCCAGTGCAGGTCGGGACGGCGTCCGCCCAGCCCCGCGATCAGCGGAGCGAGCAGCAGTCGCGCGGTCACCATCGCCGAGGTCGGATTGCCCGGCAGCCCCATGACCAGCCTGTCGCCCACCCGGCCGAGCCAGACCGGCTTGCCCGGCTTGATCGCGACCTTCGAGAAGATCAGGTCAAGCCCCGCCGGCGCGAACATCGCCTTGGCGAAATCCTTCTCGCCGACCGACGCGCCGCCGGTGACCACCACCAGGTCCGCCGCCGCCAGCGCTTCGGCCGCCGCCTTCTCCATCGCCGGGAGGTCGTCGCGCAGGCGAAGCCGTCCCACGATCCCGGCCCCCATCTCCTCGGCCAGCGCCACCACGCCCAGCGAGACGCTCTCCGGGATCGCGCCCGGCCTGTCGCGCGCGGTGCCGGGCTCGGCCAGCTCGTCGCCGGTGCCGAGGACGACGAGCCTGGGCCGTCGCCAGACGTCGAGCTCGCCAAGGTCCGCGCCGCCGGCGGCAACCAGCCCCCGCGCATCGATGAGCGTACCCGCCGCCAACAGCCTGTCGCCCCGGGCGAAATCGCCGGCGCGCTTGCGGATATGGTGGGCGGGGCCGGGCGCGCCGAAGATCGCGAAATCGCCCTCGCGCGTCACATCCTCTTGGATCACTACGCGGTCGGCGCCCTTCGGCACCGGGCCGCCGGTGAAGATGCGTATGCATTGACCCGGTCCCAATATGCCCGCGCCGCCGCCGGGAAACGACTCGCCCGCCACAATCAACCGACCGGGCAGATCGGCGTCGCGCACGGCATAGCCGTCCATCGCCGAGACGTCGGCGGGCGGCGAATCGACCATGGCGATCACCGGCGCGGCGAGCACCCGGCCCTTGGCCTCGGACAGCCTCACCGTCTCGGTGCCGAGGGGCTTCGCAGCCGCCGCGACCAGCGCCAGCGCCTCGTCGAAGCCGATCACCAGCTCTCCGATTTGCCGCCGGTCTTGCCGGTCACCGCGATGCCGCCAATCTCCATCGTTCGGTCGACGGCCTTGAGCATGTCGAACAAGGTGAGGCCGGCGATCGAAACCGCGGTCAGCGCCTCCATCTCGACGCCGGTGACGCCGTGGCAGCGAACCTCCGACGCGATTCGGAAGCCGGTAAGTGCGTCGTCCGGCTCGATCGTCACCGTGACCTTGGTGAGCGCCAACGGATGGCAGAGCGGGATCAGGTCGGCGGTGCGCTTGGCCGCCATCGTGCCTGCCAATTCGGCGGTCTGGATCACCGCGCCCTTGGGCGTGGTGCCGGCGCGGACCCGATCGAGCGTTTCGGCCCGGCAGCGCAGGAATCCGGCCGCGGTCGCGACCCGGTGGGTCGCCGCCTTGTCCGAGACATCGACCATGCGCGCGTGGCCGTCCTCGCCGACATGGCTGAGCTTGCTCACGGGCACAGATTCCGCAGGCGCGGGATCTGGCCGGCGAGCGAGCAGGGCCGGTAGCGGCTGTCGAGCTCGAGCGCGAGCACCAGGTCCCAGCCGTCGCGGCAGGCGCCGGTCGAGCCGGGCAGGCAGAAGATGAAGGTGTCGCCGATCTGCCCGGCAAAGGCGCGCGACTGCAAGGTCGAGACTCCGATCGTCCCTTCGCTGGCGCGATGGAAGACGGCGGCGAAGCCGTCCATCTCGCGCCGGAGCAACGGCTTCACCGCCTCGGGCGTGACGTCGCGCGGCGCGAAGCCGGTGCCGCCGGTGGTGATGACGAGGTCGATCTGCGGGTCGGCGGCCCAGGCCGAAACCTGCGTCCGGATCGCCTTCACATCGTCGGGCACGATCGCCCGACCGGCCAATGCGTGGCCCGCGCCGGTGACTCGCTCGGCAAGCAGATCGCCGGACTTGTCGGTCTCGGACGTGCGTGTGTCCGACACCGCAAGGACCGCGATCCTCAGCGGATAGAAAGTCAGGCTCTCGTCTAGTCCGGGCAAGGCTCGCTCCAGCGCGCGCGGTCCGCGCGGTCGGCTTCGGTTGGCTCGATCCAGCGCGCCCCGTCAACCCCGTCCTCGCGCTTCCAGAAGACGGCGTCGGTCTTGAGCGCGTCCATCAGGCAGTCGACCGCGTCGAAGGCGGCGCGGCGGTGGCGCGCGGCCGCCGCGACGAACACGATCGCCTCGCTTGGGCCGATCGCGCCGCAGCGATGGACGATGCGGACCGCGTCGACGCAGAAGCGCGCGGCCGAGGCGGCGATGTCGCGCAGCGATTGTTCGGTGAGTCGCGGATGATGATCGAGATACAGCCCCACCACCGCCGCGCCCTCGAGGGTCTCGGCTCTGGTCAGCCCGGTGAAGCTCACCACCGCGCCCGCGCCCTCGGTCGAAAAGCCCGCCAGCTCCCGCTCGGGCTGGAACGCCTCATGGGCAAGGCGGGTCTCGATCCTCACCTCACCCTCCGGACAGCGGCGGCAGGAAATCGACCCGGTCGCCCGGCAATACGACATGACCCTCGCCGACCGTCTCGTCATTGACGCAGGCACGGACGGTCGCGCGGTCGAGCCCCTCGAAGCGGGTGCGCAGCGCCGCGATCGTGCAGCCCGCGGCCGGCAGATCGATCTCGATCTCGCGCACGATCCTTTCTGCGAGCTTTCCGTAAAATGCGATCTTCGCCATAGTCGGCCTTATGCAGCAACCCAGGCCATTTGCCACCCGCGCGCCCACCGTCCGCATCGCCGCCGGCGGCGAAAATGCTGCGCAGCATAGAAACATTGCTGCGGAGACGCCGGTCGCGATCAGCCTGCTCGGGCTCGGCTATGCGGTGATGATGGCGACGCCCGCAGACCTGGAGGATTTCGCTTACGGATTCGCGCTGTCGGAGCGGCTGATCGATTCGGCGGCGGACGTGATCGGCGTCGACGTCCGGGAAGGGGAGAGGGGCATATTGCTCGGCGTCGAGCTCGTGCCCGAGCGCCACGACCGCGTGCTCGCGCGGGTCCGGCACCGGGTCGCCGACTCGAGCTGCGGCCTGTGCGGCATCGAGAATCTGGAGCAGGCGCTGCGCCCGCTGCCGGCTGTGCCCGCCCCTGCCGCCATTGCCCCGGCAGCGATCTTCCGCGCGCTCGAAGCGATTCGCGCCCACCAGCCGCTCAATGCCGAAACCGGCGCCGTCCACGCCGCCGCTCTGTGCGACGCGCAAGGGGAGGTCATCGCCGCGCGCGAGGATGTCGGCCGCCACAATGCCTTCGACAAATTGATCGGCCATTGCCTGCGCGAGGGCCGCGACATGAGCGCCGGCTTCGCCTTGCTCACCGCGCGCTGCTCCTACGAGCTGGTCGAGAAAGCGGCGCTGGCGGGAGTGCCCTTGCTGGTCACCATCTCCGCGCCGACCGGGCTCGCGGTCGAGCGGGCGAAGGAGGCGGGGCTGACGCTGGTGGCGCTGGCCCGTCCCGATTCGATGCTGGTGATGAGCGATCCGCACGACCTGCTCGTTTAATCCCCTCCCCATCAGGGGGAGGGCTTAGCGTCAGTGCAATTTCAGCCGCGGCCGCACGATCGCGTTGACCCGGCCGACCAGGATCAGGGTCAGGCCCTTGAGCCAGCCGTGCACGGCGATCAGGTGCATCCGGTAGAGCGACTTGTAGACGAAGCGGGCGAGCCGGCCCTCGATCGCCATGCGGCCGCCGATCAGATTGCCCATCAGGCTGCCGACGGTCGAGAAGCGGCTCAGCGAGACCAGGGAGCCGTGATCCCTGTAGACGAACGGGCGCAGCGGCCTGCCTCTCGCCAGCCGGTCCAGGTTCGCGAACACGGCCGACGCCATCTGGTGCGCGGCCTGCGCGCGCGGCGGGACGGCGCGATCGGCGCCCTCCGGCACGTAGCAGCAGCAATCGCCGATGGCGAAGATCCGCGCGTCGCAGCTGGTCTGCAGCGTCGGTCCGACCACCAGCTGGTTGTTGCGGCTGAGCTCGAGCCCGTCCATGCCGGCTGGAAGCGCGCCTTTGACACCGGCCGCCCAGAGTTTGAGGTCGGCCGCGATCCGTTCGCCGCCGTCGATGAGGATCGCGTCGGCGGTGACCTCGTTCACCTTCGCCGAGGTGAGGATTCGGATGCCGAGCGCTTCCAGCTCGGCGTGCGCGGCCTCGGCCAGCCGCTCGGGCAGCGCCGGCAGGATGCGCGGCCCGGCCTCGATCAGGGTCACTTCGAGCCGCCCTTCGTCGAACACTTCGAGCCCGTAGTGACGAAGCGCGCCGGCGCTGTTGTAAAGCTCGGCCGCGAGCTCGACCCCGGTCGCGCCGCCGCCCACGACGGCGATGCGCACATGGGCGTCCGCCACGGGATCGGCCTGCATCGCCCGCGACACGCGCAGGCACTGGTTGAGGAGCCTGTGGCGGAAACGGTCGGCGGCGCTCCGGTCGTCGAGCGAAAGGCAATGCTCCAGGGCCCCGGCCGTGCCGAAATCGTTGCTGACCGAGCCGAGCGCGATGACCAGATAGTCGTAGCGGATGCGATGCGCGCCGATCAGCTCGCGGCCCTCCTCGTCGCGGAGCGGTGCGACGATCACCTCCTGTCGGCCGCGGTCAATCCCCTCCACCGTGCCGAGAAAGAAGCGATAGCCCCAGCGATGGCCGTGGCTGCGATAGCTGATCTCATCGAGATTGGCGTCGAGCGATCCTGCCGCCACTTCGTGCAGCAGCGGCTTCCAGATATGGGTGGCGTTCTTTTCGATGAGGATGATGTCGTGGCGCTCGCGGCCGTAGCGGGCGCCGAGCTTGCGCGCCAGTTCGAGCCCGGCCGCGCCTCCGCCGACGACGACGATCTGGGTCTTCCTCTCCATCGTTCGTCGTCCCCCAAGGGCGCGGTGCGTCTACCCCGCGTCCGACATCGTCTCGGCCTCGCCGTCGCCGGGATGGTTGAATTCGGTGGCCTGGGTCTGTGGCGCCGGTTCCGCCGGCCCTGCGAGCTTCGCCACCGCCGTCCTGGCAATCTCGCTCAGCCCCTCGCCCCCGGCGGCGAGATGGGCGACGATCATCGTCCGCATCCTCGGATCCCAGAAATGCCAGAGATGGTCCCAGGTCGCCTCGGCCGCGTCGCGCGGGCGCTGGCCGGCGAATTCGCGCGCGATCTGGTTCGCCATGTAGACGAGCTTTTCCAGCGTGCGCTCGCTCATTCCGCCGCCTCGGCCGCGATCCGGCGGCTTTGCGCGGCCTGCGCCTCATAGGCTTCCTGCCAGTCGCTCGGCCCGTTGGACGAGCTCACCTGGACCGCCGTCACCTTGTACTCCGGGCAATTGGTCGCCCAGTCGGAATATTCCGTGGTGACGACATTGGCCTGGGTCAGCGGATGGTGGAAGGTCGTGTAGACGACGCCCGGCGCGACCCGGTCGGTGATCGTCGCGCGCAAGGTGGTTTCGCCGGCGCGGCTGGCGAGCTTGACCCAATCGCCCTCCTTGAGCCCGCGATTCTCGGCGTCGTGCGGGTGGATCTCCAGCCTGTCCTCGTCGTGCCAGATCGTGTTGGCGGTGCGCCGCGTCTGCGAGCCGACATTGTACTGGCTGAGAATCCGCCCCGTGGTCAGCAGCAATGGATAGCGCGGCCCGCTCTTCTCGTCGGTCGGGACATATTCGGTGATCACGAACTTGCCCTTGCCGCGCACGAAATGGTCGACATGCATGATCGGCGTGCCGTCCGGCGCTTTCTCGTTGCACGGCCACTGGATCGAGCCCAGTTCGTCGAGCCGAGCGAAGGAGACGCCGGCGAAGGTCGGAGTCACCGCGGCGATCTCGTCCATGATCTGCGAGGCGTGGGTGTAGCTCCAGTCCAGGCCCATCGCGTTGGCAAGAAGCTGGGTGATCTCCCAGTCGGCATAGCCGTTCTTCGGCGTCATCACCTTGCGCACCGGCTGGATGCGGCGCTCGGCATTGGTGAAGGTGCCGTCCTTCTCGAGGAAGGTCGAGCCGGGCAGGAAGACATGGGCGTAATTGGCGGTCTCGTTGAGGAAGAGATCGTGGACGACGACGCACTCCATCGCCGAGAGGCCGGCGGCGACGTGGGAGGTGTTGGGATCGGACTGGAGGATGTCCTCGCCCTGGATGTAGACGCCCTTGAAGACGCCGTCGCGGGCGGCGTCGAGCATGTTGGGAATGCGAAGTCCCGGCTCCGAATCGATCGGCGCCCCCCAGAGCTTCTCGAACAGGTCGCGCGCGGCCTCGTCGGAGACGTGGCGGTAGCCCGAAAGCTCGTGCGGGAAGCTGCCCATGTCGCAGGCGCCCTGGACGTTGTTCTGGCCCCTCAGCGGATTCACGCCGACGCCGGGCCGGCCGATATTGCCGGTGCACATGGCGAGATTGGCGATCGCCATCACCGTGGTCGTGCCCTGGCTGTGCTCGGTGACGCCGAGCCCGTAATAGATCGCGCCATTGCCGCCGGTCGCGTAAAGCCGCGCCGCGCCGCGCAGGTCGGCGGCCGGGACGCCGGTATAGCGCTCCATTGCCTCGGGGGAATATTCGAGCCGGGCGACGAACTCCGCCCATTCGGCATAATCGTCGAGGTCGCAGCGTTCGCGGATGAAGGCCTGATCGGCCAGGCCCTCGGTGACGACGACATGCGCCATCGCGGTCAGCACGGCGACGTTGGTGCCGGGCTTGAGCGGCAGGTGAAAGTCCGCCTCGATATGCGGCGTGCGGACCATGTCGATCCGCCTGGGGTCGATGACGATCAGCCGGGCGCCCTGGCGCATCCGCCGCTTCATCCGGCTGGCGAAGACCGGGTGGCCGTCGGTCGGGTTGGCGCCGATCACGATCATCACGTCGGCCTGCTCGACCGAATCGAAATCCTGGGTGCCGGCCGAGGTGCCGAAGGTGGTCTTGAGCCCGTAGCCCGTCGGCGAATGGCAGACGCGCGCGCAGGTATCGACATTGTTGTTGCCGAAGCCGGCGCGGACCAATTTCTGGACGAGGAAGGTCTCCTCGTTGGTGCAGCGCGAGGAGGTGACGCCACCGACCGAATGCTTGCCGAAGGTCGCCTGGAGGCGGCGGAATTCGGACGCCGTGTGGGCGATCGCCTCGTCCCAGGAGACGATTTGCCAGGGCTGGTCGATCGAGCCGCGGATCATCGGCTCCAGGATTCGCTCCTGGTGCGTCGCATAGCCCCAGGCGAAGCGGCCCTTGACGCAGGAGTGGCCGCGATTGGCCTTGCCCTCTTTCCAGGGCACCATGCGGACGACCTCCTCGCCCTTCATCTCCGCCTTGAAGGTGCAGCCGACGCCGCAATAAGCGCAGGTGGTGATCGTGCTGCTCTCGGGCAGGCCGACCGCCTTGACCGCTTTTTCCTGCAGCGACCCGGTCGGGCAGGCGGTCACGCAGGCGCCGCACGAGACGCATTCGGACGAGAGGAATGGCTCTTCCTGGCTGGCGGAAACGTGAGAACCGAAGCCGCGCCCGGAGATCGTCAGCGCGAACGTGCCCTGCACCTCGTCACAGGCGCGCACGCAGCGCGAGCAGACGATGCACAGGCTCGGATCGAAATCGAAATAGGGATTGGACGTATCGCAGGGCGCCCCGAGATGATTCGCGACGGGCAGGTAGCGACTCTCCGCGACACCGATCATTTCGGCCATCTCCCGCATCTCGGTGCCCTGCTCGGGCGCCGGATGATCGGAGAGATAGAGCTCCATCACGCCGCGCCGCAGCCGCTCCAGACGGTCGCTTTTCGTGACCACGTTCATGCCGTCGGCGACCGGCGTGGTGCAGGAGGCGGGCGTGCCGGCGCGGCCGTCTATCTCGACCAGGCAGATCCGGCACGAGCCGAACGCCTTCATCGAATCGGTGGCGCAGAGCTTCGGGATGTCCATTCCGGCGAGGCTGGCGGCGCGCATGATCGAGGTGCCGGCGGGCACGGTGACGCTCGCGCCGTCGATGGTCAACGTGACGCTGTCGAGGGCAGGGGAGGCGGGCGTGCCGCGATCGGCATCGCGGATCAGGGTCATGAGGCGAAGTCCTCGGGGAAGTGTCTCAGCGCCGACAATACCGGATAAGGGGTGAAACCGCCAAGCGCGCAGAGCGATCCGAACTTCATCGTCTCGCACAGCGCTTCGACGAGGGCGATATTGGCGGCGACGTCCTCGCCCGCGAGGATGCGGTCGATCACCTCCATCCCGCGGACCGAGCCGATCCGGCAGGGCGTGCATTTGCCGCAGCTTTCCGCCGCGCAGAATTCCATCGCGAAGCGCGCCATGCCGGCCATGTCCACGCTATCGTCGAACACGACGATGCCGGCATGGCCGATCAGCCCGTCGGCGGCGGCGAAGGCTTCGTAATCGAACGGCAGGTGGAACATGGAGGGCGGGAAATAGGCGCCCAATGGCCCGCCGACCTGGACCGCCCGCACCGGCCTGCCGGAAAGCGTGCCGCCGCCAATCTCGTTGACCAGCTCGCCGAGCGTGATGCCGAAGGCGGTCTCGAACAGGCCGCCATTCCTGATATTGCCGGCAAGCTGGATCGGCATCGTCCCGCGCGACCGCCCCATGCCGTAATCCGCATAAGCCTTTGCCCCCTCGGCGAGGATGAACGGCACGGCGGCCAGCGTCAGCACGTTGTTGATGATCGTCGGCTGGCCGAACAGGCCCTGGTGGGCCGGCAGCGGCGGCTTGGCCCGGACCTCGCCGCGCCGGCCCTCGATGCTTTCGAGCAGCGAGGTCTCCTCGCCGCAGACATAGGCGCCAGCGCCGACCCGGACCTCGATGTCGAAATCGGAGCCGAGCAGGCCATGCGCCCGCGCCGTCTCGATCGCTCGCCCCATCGCGCGGATGGCGTGCGGATATTCGGAGCGGATGTAGATGTAGCCGATCGTCGCGCCGACCGCGAAGCCGGCGATCGCCATCCCCTCGATCAGCATGAAGGGATCGCCCTCCATCACCATCCGGTCGGCGAAGGTGCCGCTGTCGCCCTCGTCGGCATTGCAGACGATGTACTTTTGCGCGGCAGGCGCGGCGGCGGCGGTGCGCCACTTGATCCCGGCCGGAAATCCCGCCCCGCCGCGCCCGCGCAGCCCCGAATCCAACACCTCCTCGACGGTAGCGGCGGGGCCGAGCGTCCTCGCCCGCTCCAGCCCCTTGAAGCCGCCATGCGCGCGATAATCGTCGATCGACTGCGGATCGGTAATGCCGCAGCGGGTGAAGGTGAGGCGGGTCTGGCGCTTGAGGAAGGGGAGATCGTCGACCAGGCCGACGCATTTCGGATGATCAGGGTCCAGGCTGCCCACGTCGCTCGCGGTGACCCGCGCATAGCCGACCCGCCCTTGCGGCGTCTCGACCTCGAGCAGGGGCTCCAGCTCGAACATTCCCCGGGAGCCATTGCGGATCACGCCCGCGCCGACCGCCGCCGCCACCTCATCGGCGCCGACCGCGACCGCGGCGGCATCGCCGGGGACGAAGATCCTCACGCCGCCGCCTCGTCGATCAGGCGCTTGGCCGAAGTCTCGTCGAGCCGGGCGAACACCCGCTCGCCGACCATCGCGGAGGGGCCGCTCGCGCACAGGCCGAGGCAATAGACGGTCTCGACCTGGATGCGCGGGTCGCCCTCGAACAGAGGCGCGATCCGGGCGACGCCGCGCGCCTGGCAGGCCTCGGCCCGGCACAATTTGACCACCGGCCGGTCCGCCGGCACGCGCTTCAGATCGTGGTAGAAGGTGACGACGCCATGGACCTCGGCCCGCGACAGGTTGAGCGCCTCGGCGACGATCGGCACCGCGGCGTCGGGAACATGGCCAAGCGCGGCCTGGATGTCGTTCAGGATCGGCAGCAGCGCGCCGGCGCGGCCCGCATGCCGGCGCAGGATCTCCTCGATCTCGGTCACTGGCTCTCTCCCGCGCCCGGATTAGGCCCGCGCGGCGGAGAAATCAAAGCTCAGCGCGGCCAGAACTCGGTCATCCGCTCGACCGCGTCCGCAGTCAGTTCGACGAGCCGCGTCTTGCGCGAGTCCGGCGCACGGCGGCGGCTGATCAGCCCTTCCTTCTCGAGCTGGTCGAGCAGCCGCCTGCCGGTCGTGTCCGAGACGTGGGCTTGGCGATAGGCCTCGCACAGGATCATCGTCTCGCCGGCCTCGTGAGCGGTGAACAAAGCCAGCAGCAAGTCCCAGGCCGGTTCGCCGAATATCCCCTCGGGAAACAGGGCGTCGCGTCGCCTGCGCTCGGCATAGACGCGCTCGGTCCAGAGCCGCGTCGAGCCGCGCCTGCCCGGCGCCTTCTCCGGGCCGGCCAATGCCGCCGGATCGGGCCTGTAGCTGAGTCCGTTGGTGCTGTGGCCCATCTCAAAGCAATCCCGAGGCGCTGAAGCTGATCCAGCCCGAGCGGGCGACGATGACATGGTCGTGAAGCCTGATGTCGAGCGCTGCGGCGGCGCCGGCGACGAGCCGGGTGACGCGGACGTCGTCGCTGCTCGGCTTGGGATCGCCCGAGGGATGATTGTGGGCGAGAATCAGCGCAGTCGCGCCGATCTCGAGCGAGCGGCGCATGATCTCGCGCGGATAGATGGGCGCGACGTTGATCGATCCCTCGATCACCGTCTCCTCCTGGAGCAGCCGGTTCTTGGTGTTGAGATAGAGCACCCGCAATTGCTCGACCGGCTCATGCGCCATGCTGGCGAAGAGATAATCGATGACGGCCTCGCTATTGCCCAGCACCGGCCCCTTGAGCGCCTCGGCGCGGAGGGCGTGGAGCATGGCGGTGCGGATCGTGCCGAGGAAGGCCAGGGCGTTGCGCTCGTTGCCGATCACCCGGCGCTGGGCGAGTGAGCCGGCGGCGAGCACGCCAGCGAGGGACCCGAACTCACCGACTAGGCGGTCGGCCCATCCCGAGGCGCCCGATCCGAACGGCCGGAGAAGGTCGACCAGGAGGGATCGACACCTTTGCGAGCCAGACGTTGCTGATGGCGATAGGTCCCCAGCGCGATCAGCAGGAGCATCGGATAGCTCCAAAACCCCAGCGCGAAGGCGTAGGCCCTGCCGATAATTGCTGGATCGACCAGTCGCACTGCGTGTGCCGCGGCCCCGATAAACTGCAGCGCCGTTATCCATAATGGCCAATACCTCTCCGCTCGGAGCGCCAGGACGAGGAACGCCAAAAGGCAGACCACGTCGATGAGGATGACCCCCGTGGCGACCGACCTATATTGGTTTGTCCGGCCCCAAAGGGTGGCCAAGGTAAGGATCGAGCCGATCGCGAGAATGGCCGTACCGATACGCTCAGGCGCGCCTCCTTTGAGGAACGCAAAGATGCAGCAGAGCGCCAGCAGCGTGTAGTAGAACCAGATGGGCATGGCCTGACGGAAACATGCCATCGCGGCCTGGTCAAGCCTACGTCCCCTCGCAACGCCGCGCTGACAGGCCGGCCAATTGAGGAGAGGCGAATGGCCTTGTGCTTGATATCTCGAATGTCTTTTAGCACAGCCTCACCCTTACCAAAATTACAATGATCGACTTCCCGCGGTCAGGCGACAGCCTGGAGGTGACCTGCTGGCCTCTCTTCCTGAATTCCGGTCTTGTCGGGCACTTCGCCAATGTCGACGGTTCGCAAGCCCACCTGAATCTTGGTTTGACTCAGTCGCCTATGGGTCTCGACTATGTCGCAACGCGCGCGGGCCAAGGCAGCGAAGGCCGCGGCCGACACCTCGAAGGCGTCTTGTCCGATCAGTGCCGACAGATTCGCTTCGCCTCGGGCGGTGACCATGTTGCCGTTCAATTCCGCGGCACGCGCCAGTGCGGCGTCGATTGCCGCTTCGGTGGCCCACAGGCTCTCCGCGATCTTTATCGCGGCACTACGACGCTCTTTGAGCATAAGACTTCTCCCCTCCGCGCAGCGGTGGCTACGCGGTGCTTCTTGCTTGGCGAATTTCGATTTTGCTGGGTCTAGCTCCAGACGAGCCTTGTCAGCGCTTCCACTCCCGAGATCAGGGCGCCGAATGCGAGGGCGATCCCGATCGTAATGCCGGCGATCCATGCCAGCCGCTTGAGAATTCCTACGTCATTTGGCCTCGCTCCCCCGATCGGCAGCGGCAGCGCGGGTCTTCTGGCGAGGGTGACTGCCTCGAAGGCAACTTGTTCTTCCCTCATCGCCTCGCCTGAAGACCCGCTTGGCCGCCCGCCCTCAGTCGTTGCGCCAAATGTCGCCTGATGCGGGGCGATGGCAATGTCCCGTGGCGGGTATACCAACGACGGGTAGGGCTCGGTCCCTTCGTGCTGGGCGAGAATGAGGGCGGCATCGCGCCGGCGCTGGACGCCGAGAATCCGCATCGCCGTCTTGATCCGCTGGGTGACGCCATCCGGGCTGATGCCCAGGCTCCGCGCGATCTCCTTGGTTTCCATATGACGGTAGACCATGCGCAGGCATTCGCGCTGGCCTTCGCTCAGTCTGGCGACTTCATGCTCCATCAGGGCCCTAAGATAGCCTCAGACCCGCGTCGAAGGAATGGGTTAATGTAAATTGCCGGGACAAAAGCGGCACGACGAAGCGCCAATCCATCAGCGGTGATTTGGACCTCTCCGCCCTCGCGCCCGTCGCGATGGGCACTTCCAAGCACGATCGCCGGAGGTCCCAGAACGCCTGTCATTATGGACCTTTATCTTGTTGACCCGCCAGCTGCCCGCATGGTCGATCGCCATCATGCTGGGCGGCAAGCCCTATTTCCTGCTCATGGTCCTTTGCTGGGCCTATGCGATGCTCAAAGGCGGGCAGCCGGAGCGCATTGGCGCCACGATTCTGGCGGTCGGCTCCGGTCTCACCGTGGCTGTCCTGCCAAGCTGGGCCGGCCATGTCGGACCGGTGGAGATCGGTATCCTGCTCGTCGATGTCGCCTGCCTGGCCGCTTTCGCCGTCCTCGCCCTGCGCGCCGATCGCTTCTGGCCGATCTGGGTCAGCGCGCTCGTCGGCGTCGGCGCGCTCGGGCATCTGGCCCGCTGGTTTGACGGGCCGGAAATCAGCACGCGGGTCTACGCGATGAGCCTGGCTATCTGGAGCTATCCGATGCTTGCGCTCATCGCGTTCGGCACGCTCAATCATCAGCGTCGGGTGGCCCGGCGGGCCGCGTCGTCTTATTAGGCTATTGCACCCAGGGCGAGAGTCTGAGGGCGGCCAGCAGGTAGGCGCGCATCTCATCGGCGCCGGCTTCGGTCAGGACGACCAGCGCCCTCTCGCCGCCTTCGCCCTCTTCCTGTCCGTAGCGCACGACCATGCCCCGCCCGGACAGCCATTCGATCCAGTGCAGCGCCGAGGTGAGCGGGATTTCGGTCGCCGCGCTGAGGCCGGCAACGTCGAGCCGCTCGCCTTCGAGCCGGTCGGCGAACAGCTCCAGCAGCAGCGCCCAGGCCGCTTCGCTCATCGCCGGCCAGAAATATTGGTCGCGAAGCCGGCGGGCGTTGATGATCGAGCGGATCGCGGCGCCGTTGATCTCGGACGTATGGCCGAGCGCGAGGTCCCGCAGCTGCTCGGCCTCGGCCAGCCGGCGCAGGATCGGCACCCAATGGGCCATTTCCTGGCTGACCTCGGCAAGGGTCCTGGCGGTGTCGGCGAGCCTTTCGCGCTCGGCGGGCGGCACGATGGCGGGCGGATCGGCGCCGTCGCGCCGCGGAGGGTCACGGAAGAATCGCATATCTGGCCGGCCACGCCCCCAAAGGATTCCAAACCGAAGAATCGCCGGCCGGTGCAAGCTTGGCCAAGTCTTGCGCCGGCGGTCCCTAGTCGAGGCGCAATTGTGGCCGGTTCGGCGACTGGGGCAATGTCCAGCATTTGGTATACCAATGGCTGGAAGGCTTATGAATGCCGGCCGACCCTCGACAGCGCCTCGAGCCCGGCCAGGAAGACGCCGAAGGAAAGCGCGACCATCAGCATGATCGCGAAGATCCAGGCGAGCCTGCGCAGCGGGCCGAGGTCGCTCGGCTTGCCGCCCCAGACTGGCAGCGGCGGCTGGAATTTCGCGGGCAGCGGGCGCGCATGGCCTGCCTCGAAACCCGCCTGCTCCTCGTGCATCTCGAGGACCCGGTCCGCGTCGGCGTCCCGCTCGCCCCCAGCTTCATGCTCGGCGAGCATCCGCGCCGCCGCGCGCCTCTCGCCGACGCCGAGCGTTCGCATCGCCGCCTTGATGTGCTGGTCGACCGAACCGGGCTCGATTCCGAGTCGCGGCGCGATCTCCTTGGAAGTCATGTGCTGGTAGACCATGCGCAGGCAGGCGCGCTGCTGTTCGGTCAGCCGGTCGAGGCGGTCGCGGTCCATCTATTGCGCATATCGCCGATCATCGGCTTTACTTGCAACCGCCGGAAAATGGGGAGAGTATATATTTTTGTCCCTCCGCGAGATGCATGGCCGAGTCATGCGCCGCGAAAGACATATACTGTCCTATTTTCCCCGCAGCCGGCCGGACGCCGCGCAAGGGCGCTCCGAATCGGGGCGCCGCCCAGAGGCGCCGGCTATTGGCAATGGCGGCGCGAAGGGGCAATAACCCCCCTATGAAGCGAATCGGGATTGATCGGGGCCGAAAAACGGGCGGCGGCAAGGGCATAGGGCTCAGGGCCTGGGCCGCGACGGCGGCTGCCTTCATCTGGTCGAGCGCCGCGCAGGCGCAGGACTCGCTCTCCGACCCCGCCGGCTCGAGCGTGATCGTGCGCGCGGTGCAATGGCTGCAGGGCACCTTGCTGGGCACGATCGCAACGGTGGTGGCGGTGATCGCGGTCGCCTCGGTCGGCTTCCTGATGCTGACCGGGCGGATCAACTGGCGCTACGGCGCGACCGTGATCCTGGGGTGCTTCATCCTGTTCGGCGCCGCCAGCATCGTCGCGGGCATCCAGTCGACGGCCGGCTACGGCAATTAAGGGACGAAGGCCATGAATGGGCTCGAGCGGGACACGTTGTTCGTTGCGCTCACGCGGCCCCAGATGTTCGCCGGCGTCACCTACAGCTTCTTCATCGCCAATGCGGTGATCGCGACCGAATTGTTCCTGATCTTCAAATCGATCTGGGTGCTTGCCTTCGCGCTCGTCATCCATGTCGTCGGCGTCCTGCTCTGCCTGCGCGAGCCGCGTTTCTTCGACCTGTGGCTGACGCGGGCCGGCCGCTGCCCGCGCGTCAAGAATTTCGCGATCTGGCGATGCAACTCCTATCGCCCCTGAGCCGCGACAAGAAGGCGGTCGCGCGGGAGAAGCCCGCGGGCTTCCACCTTCCTTATGCGCGCCACGTCGACGATCATACGATCGAGACTCGCGACGGCATGCTGATGCAGACCATCCACCTGCGCGGCCTCCTGTTCGAGACCGCGGACACGGACGAGCTCAATTACAGGAAGCGCCTGCGCGACGCGATGCTGCAGTCGATCGGCACGTCGCGCTTCGCCCTTTACCACCACATCATCCGGCGGCGGATCGACGTCGCGCTGGGCGGCGATCATCCCGATCCCTTCTCCAAATCGCTCGACGCCGCCTGGCGGGCGCGGCTGGCGACCAAGAAGCTCTACGTCAACGAGCTGTTCCTGACCCTGATCCGCCGGCCGTTGCAGGGGCGGGTCGGCGGCTTCGACCGGCTTCGCGCCATGCTCGGCCGCGGCGGCGGCGAGGACGGCGCCAATGCGGTCTATGAGGCGCGCCAGCTCGACGTCGCCCGCGAAGCACTGGTCGCGGCGCTGGGCAATTACGGGCCGCGGCTGCTCGGCGTCTACCAGACCCCGGCCGGAATCTGCTCGGAGCCGCTCGAATTCCTCTCGGCGCTCTACAATGGCGAGATGCGCCCCGTGCTGCTGCCGGTCCAGGATCTCGGCGCCTATCTCCCCTATCGACGGGTGAGCTTCGGCGAGGAGACGGTGGAATTGGGCCCGGCCGGGCCGAGCCCGCGCAGCTTCACCGGCCTCATCTCGATCAAGGATTATCCCGGCCAGACCGCGCCCGGCATGCTCGACGAATTGCTCAGGCTGCCGTTCGAGCTCACCGTCTCGCAGAGCTTCGGCTTCGTCGACCGCCAGGCGGCGCTGTCGCGGATGAACCTCGCGCTGCGCCGGATGCGTTCGGCCGAGGACGAGGCGGTGAGCCTGCGCGCCGACCTCAGCAGCGCCAAGGACGAGGTCGCCGCCGGCCGCGCCGGCTTCGGCGAGCATCACATGACCATCGCGCTGCGCGCCGACGCGCCGGCCGCCGTCGACGAGGGCGCCGCCGAGGTGCAGGCGGCGCTCGCCGATCTCGGCATCATCGCGGTGCGCGAGGAGATCGGGCTCGAGCCCGCTTTCTGGGCGCAATTCCCCGGCAATTTCAAATATATCGCCCGGCGCGGCCTGGTCTCGACGAGCAATTTCGCGGGGCTGGCGTCGGGGCACAACTTCCCGCTCGGCCAGGCCGACATGAACCATTGGGGCGAGGCGGTGACGCTCCTCGAGACGACCGCCGCCGGGCCTTATTATTTCAATTTCCACCAGGGCGACCTCGGCAATTTCACCGTCATCGGCCCCTCGGGGTCGGGCAAGACGGTGGTGCTGAACTTCCTGCTCGCCCAGGCGCGCAAATATCATCCGCGAATCATCTTCTTCGACAAGGATCGCGGCGCCGAGCTGTTCATCCGGGCGATCGGCGGCCGTTACGACGTGCTCAGGCCCGGCGAGCCGTCCGGCCTCAATCCGCTCCAGCTCGACGACAATCCGATCAACCGCCAGTTCCTGATCGACTGGCTGTCGCTGCTCGCCGGCGGCGCCGACATCGACGAGACCGCGCGGATCAAGGACGCCGTCGACGCCAATTTCGACCAGCCCGCCGAGCATCGCCGGCTGCGCCATCTCGCCGAATTGTTCCGCGGCGGGCATCGCCCGCACGGCGCCGACCTCTGGGCGCGGCTCAGGCCCTGGTGGGGCGAGGGCGAGCGCGCCTGGCTGTTCGACAACGAGACCGACCGCACCGATCTCAAGGCCGACACGGTCGGCTTCGACATGACCCAGATCCTCGACGATCCGGCGATGCGCACGCCGGCGATGATGTACCTGTTCCACCGGGTCGAGGAGCGGCTCGACGGCACCGCCGCGATCATCGTCGTCGACGAAGGGTGGAAGGCGCTCGACGACGACGTCTTCGTGCGGAGGATCAAGGATTGGGAAAAGACGATCCGCAAGCGGAACGGAATCGTCGGCTTCGCGACGCAAAGCGCCCAGGACGCGCTCGAAAGCCGAATCGCCAGCGCGATCATCGAGCAGGCCGCGACCCAGATCTTCATGGCCAATCCCAAGGCCCGCGCCGCCGATTATATCGAGGGCTTCGGCCTCACCCCGCACGAATATGAGCTGGTCCGCACGCTTCCCGACAACGCCCATTGCTTCCTGATCAAGCATGGCGCCGAAAGCGTGGTCGCGCGGCTCGATCTCACCGCCGAGCGCGACATCCTCACCATCCTTTCGGGCCGCGAGCGCACGGTTCGGCTGCTCGACGAGATCAGGCTGACCAGCGGCGACGATCCCGCCGCGTGGATGCCGCGCCTGCTGGAGGTCGCATGATCGCGCCCGTCTGCCTGGCGCCGCCGCCCCAATCCGGCTTCCTGCAGGGACTGCTCTCCTATGTCGATTGCCAGGCGCAGTCGATCGGCGCCAACGGCTATGAAGCGCTGGCTTCGCCGGGATCGACCTTGTCGCTGGTCGTTACCGGCTTCCTCACTTTGTTCGTCGCCTTCTTGGGCTACCGGATGCTGTTCGGCCAGACGCCGACCGTGCGCGAGGGCGTGCTCGCCTTGCTCAAGATCGGTATCGTGCTCGCCTTCGCGACCAGCTGGGCGGTCTATCGCACCCTGGTCTACGACGTCGCGCTCAAGGGGCCGGCGGAATTGTCGGCGCAGATCGGCCAATCCGCCGCCTTGCCGGGCGTCGGCGGCGGCCTCGTCGAGCGGCTGGGCTATACCGACCGCGCCTTCGTCGCGCTCGCCATCCTCGGCACCGGCGACACCACGGCCGAGACTCCGCGGGGCAATGCGACCGGCGAGCAGGTCGCGCCGCCCCCCTTCGCCAATTTCGACAACTTCGCGATCGGCGGCTCGCGAATCCTCTATCTCGCCGGCGCGATCGGCGCGCTCGCCTCGGTGCGGCTGATCGCGGGCCTGCTGCTCGCGCTCGGGCCTTTCTTCATCGCTTTCCTGCTGTTCGAAGGGACTCGGGGGCTGTTCGTGGGGTGGGTAAGGGCGCTTGCCGCCGCAGCGCTCGGCGCGCTCGGAACGTCTATCGTGCTCGGCGTCCAGCTGGCTTTGCTCGAGCCCCGGCTCGCCGAGCTGATCGCGCTGCGCACCGCCGGCCGGCCCATTCCCGGCGCGGCGATCGAATTGTTCGTGATCGCCCTCGTCTTCACCCTGGTCCTGCTCGCCATGCTGATCGCAGCCGCCCGAGTCGCGCTCGGCTTCCGGCTGCCGGAGGGCTGGCGCCAGGCGCCGGCGCAGCTGGCCGAGGCGGTGCGGGGCGATTCGCTGCGCTTCGCCGGCGCGCCGCGCGAGCCGGCCGCCGCTGGCGCCGACCGCTCGCGCGCCGCCCAGGTGGCCGACGCCGTCGCCGCCAGCCAGCGCCGCGAATCCGCCGCCGCCACGGCCGGCGGGTCGGGCCGGACCGGCGCGGCGAGCGACGGCCAGCCCTCGCGGCGGATCGGGCAGCACATGCCGGCGCACGATACGCCGGCCGCCGCCGCGGCGGTGCCGATCGGACAGAGCTATCGCCGACGCACGCGAGGGCGTATCTCCGCAAGTGCAGGCCGCCGGGATCGCGACTCATGAACAAGCAGGCACGCGAAGCGCTCGACGCTTATTATGTGGAAGCGGGAAGCTGGGCCGAGGACCGGCAGGACGAGCTGCGCAAATCGCGCAAGACCGCCTGGACCGTCGCCCTGATCGCGGCCGTGGTCGCCTTGCTGCTGGCGCTGGCGCTGATCGTGCTGCTGCCGTTGAAGACGGTCGAGCCCTATACGTTGCTGGTCGACC
Organism: Allosphingosinicella sp.; assembly: GCA_035994965.1. Lineage (GTDB taxonomy): Bacteria > Pseudomonadota > Alphaproteobacteria > Sphingomonadales > Sphingomonadaceae > Allosphingosinicella. The sequence goes on along the minus strand of DASYKV010000012.1, from coordinate 134,679 downwards.
GCCAGACCGGCTTTGTCCAGGCGCTGGAGCCGCTCAACCCCGAGCGGATCTCGGGCGACACCGCGCTCACCCAATCGTTCCTCACCCAATATGTGATCGCGCGCGAGGGTTTCGATGCCGATGCCCTCCAGGTCAATTACCGGCGGGTGTCCTTGTGGTCGGCCGATACGGCGCGCTCGAGCTATATATCCGGGCAGCAGGCTTCCAATCCCGACAGCCCGCTCGCCCGCTATCCGCGCACCACGATCGTCGAGACCCGCGTGAAGAGCATCTCGCCAATCTCCGCCAACGTGGCAATGGTCCGCTTCGAGACCCAGCGGCGCGACGCCGGCGGCCAGGCCCAGCCGCCGCAGGCCTGGGTGGCGGTGATCCGCTACCGTTATTCGGGCGCGCCGATGCGGATGGAGGACCGGCTGATCAATCCGCTGGGCTTCGAAGTGCTTCATTATCAGCGTAACGCCGAAGCGCTGCCGCCCGAGCCCGAGCCGTCCGCGACGCCGCCGCCGACGACGGTCAAGCCGGTGGTCGTGGTGCCGGCTCAGCAGCAGCCCGGGCAAGCGGCGCCGCAGCAGGCGCCGCAGCAGCCGCCAGCCCAGCCGCGAGGCCCGGAGGTCGAGCTGTGAGGATCCTTTTTTTCGCTCTCTTTTTGGTCGGTGCGCCTTTGTCGGCGTCGGCGCAGATCCGCCCCCAGCCCGGGACGGGCGATTCGCGCATCCAGAGCGTCGAATATGATGCCAACCAGGTCGTCCAGATCCAGGCCTCGCCGGGCTATCAGGTGACTCTCGAGCTTGGCTCGGACGAGCAGATCGAGAATGTCGCGGTCGGCGACAGCGGCGCCTGGCAGGTCACCGCCAACCGCATCGGCAGCCGCCTCTTCATCAAGCCGATACAGTCGGGCGTGACCACCAACATGACGGTGGTGACCAACGTACGCACCTATGCGTTCGAGCTGGTCCCGCTGTTCGGGCCCTCGCCCGAAATGGCCTATACGATTCGCTTTCGCTATCCGGCGGCTGCCGCCGCCCCGGCGAGCGCCGAGGCCGAATTGATCATCGAGGGCCGCTACCGGCTGAGCGGCGAGCGCACCCTGCGGCCGAGCCGGATCAGCGACGACGGCCGCCACACCTATATCGAATTCCCGCGCGACCAGGCGATCCCGGCAATCTACGCGGTCGACGAGCGCGGCGGCGAATCTTTGGTCAACGGCATGATGCGCGACGATCTGTTCGTCATCGACAGCGTCGTGCCGCGGCTCGTCTTCCGAATCGACCAGCATGTGGCGCGCGCGACCCGCCTCGCGCCGCAAGCCGCCCGCTAATGGCGATTCGCGGCCCCGCCGGCGATCCCCGAGTCGAGGCGGGCGCCTCGGGCGAGGCGAGCGTGCGGCCGGTCGTCGGCTTGCCGCGCAGGGGCCTGCCGGGCTGGGCGATCGGAGTCGGCGCATTGGTCGCGGGCGTGCTCCTGTTCACGGTGCTGGACGCCCGCCGCCGCGCCCCGTCGGCGCCCGCGGTCAAGGCGCGGGCCGCGGACCTGGCGGGCGGTCCGCCGCCGCCGCCGCTCTACGTGCCGCCCGCATTGCCGCTGCCGGTCGAGGTCGCCGAGGCGGCCCCGCCGCCGCCCGCGCCGCCGCCGCCCCAGCCGCGGATCGTCTACGTCCCGCAGCCTTATCCGGTGCCGACGCCGGCGCCCGTCCAGGAGGCGCCGACGCCGCCGGCCCGAGTCACCAACGACCCGACCCTCGTCTTCGACTTCGCCGGCGCGCCGACGGCAGCGGCGGCGGCCGCCGCCGTGGACGGCAACGGCACGCCCGTCGACCAGCCCGGCGCGCCCGCAACCGCGACCCTGGCGGCGCGCACCCGCGCCGGAATGCTCGCCAATCGGGCGACGACGGTGGCGCAGGGGACTTTGATCCCGGCGGTGCTCGAGACCGCGCTCGATTCGACCCGGCCGGGCTTCGCTCGGGCGATCGTGTCGCGCGACGTTCGCGGCTTCGACGGCTCGCGGGTGCTGATCCCGCGCGGCAGCCGGCTGATCGGCGAATATCGCTCGGAAGCGGCGCCGGGCCAGCGTCGCGCCTTGGTCATCTGGACCCGGCTGATCCGCCCCGACGGCGTGACCGTCGCGATTGCCTCGCCGGCCGGCGACCCGCTCGGCCGCGGCGGCATCCGCGCCCGGGTCAACAGCCATTTCTTCGAGCGCTTCGCCGGCGCGATCCTGCAATCGGGGCTCGACATCGGCGTCAACCTGGCCTCGCGCGCCGGCAGCGGCAACGTCATCATCCTGCCCGGCACGGTCCAGAGCACCACCAGCCAGATCATCCAGCCCGCCCAGATCACCCCGACCCTGACCGTGCGCCAGGGCACCAGCATCTCCATCTTCGTCGCCCGCGACCTCGATTTCACCGGGGTCGAGAATAGGCGATGAGCGTCGCCGCGCTCGACCGGGAGGGCGTCTATCTCCGCTCCTATCTGGCGCCTTTGACCGGCATGCTGGCGCGGCCCGACGTCACCGACATCTACGTCAACAGGCCCGGCGAGCTGTGGGTCGAGACCACCGGCGGCGCGATCGAGCGCCACGACGCGCCGGCGCTCGACGAGGCGACTTTGGCCCGCCTGGCCCGGCAGATCGCGGCTTTGTCGCACCAGGGGATCAGCCGCGAGCATCCCCTGCTCTCGGCGACGCTGCCCGACGGCGCGCGCGTTCAGGTGGTGGCGCCGCCCGCCACCCGCGGCCCGCTGGCGCTGGCGATCAGAAAGCATGTCTCGCCGGAATTGAGGCTCGACGATTATGTCGCCGCCGGCGCCTTCGCCGAGACCAAGGGGCGCGAGGGGATGGACCGGTCGGAAGTCGACCGGGCGCTGGCGGCGCAGCTCCAGGCCGGCGACATTGCCGGAATGCTCGCCGCCGCGGTCAAGGCGCGCAAGAACATTCTCGTCTCGGGCGGCACGTCGAGCGGCAAGACCACCTTCCTCAACGCCCTGATCCGCGAGATTCCGGAGGGCGAGCGGCTGATTCTGATCGAGGACACGCCCGAGCTTTTCGTCGCCCACGACAATGTCGTCGGCCTGCTCGCGGCGCGAAGCGCATTGGGCGAGGCGGAGGTGACCGCCAACGATCTGCTCGCCGCGTCCTTGCGGATGCGGCCCGACCGGATCATCCTTGGCGAGCTGCGCGGGCCGGAGGCCTTCGCCTTCCTGCGCGCGATCAACACCGGCCATCCCGGATCGATGACCACGGTCCATGCCGATTCGGCCGAAAGGGCGGTCGAGCAGATCGTCCTGCTCGCGCTCCAGGCCGGCACCCAGTTGAACCGCGAGGACATCCGCCATTATGTCAGCCGCACGGTCGACGTCTTCGTCCATCTCGACCGGATTGCGGGCCGCCGCCGCGTCGCCGAGGTCGTGCTCAGCCACTGATGTCCGAATCGATGTCTGATTTGGCGGAAGCCATACCCGCCGCAACGCTCGTGCTGATGCGCGAGGCCGAGGCCGGCCCGCCCGAATTGCTGGTCACCGAGCGGACCGGGCGGATGGCCTTCGCCGCCGGCGCGCTCGTCTTTCCCGGCGGCCGGATCGACCCCGACGATCATGAGACCGCCGCCGGCTTCGCCCTGCCCGACGCGGCGGCGCGAATCGCGGCGATCCGCGAGACGATCGAGGAGACGGGGCTCGCCATCGGCCTGCGCCCGGCGCCGGACGCCGCCGCCACCGCCGCCTTGCGCGACGGGATCATGCGCGAGGAGCCGTTCGCGGCTTTGCTCGCCGCTCATGGCCTGGCGCTCGATTTAGACGCGCTGACCTCATTCGCGCGCTGGTGCCCCAATTTCCGCGAGACGCGCCGCTTCGACACCTTCTTCTTCCTCGCCGAGGCGCCGCCGGACGCGCCCGAACCGGTGGTCGCCGAAGCCGAGGCGGTGCGCGCCTTCTGGGCGAGCGCGGCGGAGATATTGGCCGAGGTCGAGGCAGGCGACGCGCACGTCATCTTCCCGACCCGGCGCAACCTCGAGCGATTGGCGCGCTTCGGCTCGATCGCGGAGGCGCGCGCCGATGCGGCGCTTCATCCGGTGACGTGCATCACACCCTGGGTCGAGGAGCGCGGCGGCGTGCCTCACGTCTGCATTCCCGACGGGATCGGCTATCCGGTCACGTCCGAGCCGCTGGAGACGGCGCGGCGGCGCTGATGCGCATCCGCCGGCTCGTCCTTCCTGCCGTCCTGCTCATGGCGCTGGCGACGGGCGGGCTGATCGTCCGCGATTATGCGCGCCGGCATCCCGAAAATGTGCCCTGGACCGCGCTTGACCTGCGCCGGCCGATCGGCAGCTTCACCGGCCGCAAGCTCAATGCGCTCGGCGAGGATCCCGCGCGCTGCCGGGCCTTGCTGATCGAGGCCGGTGCGCGCTTCACGGCGCTGCCGGCGCGCAATGACGGGCCGCAATGCGGCTATGAGGGCGCCGTCCGCCTGAGCGGCGGCGCGCTGCCCGGCGACGTCGGCACGTCCTGTGCGGTCGCGGCGGCGCTGATCCTCTGGGAACGCGAGATCGTCCAGCCCGCGGCGCGGCGCCATTTCGGCCGGCCGGTCGCCGCCATCGACCATTATGGAAGCTATAGCTGCCGCCGCCTCAACGGCCGGGAAGACGGCGGCTGGAGCGAGCATGCCCGCGCCAACGCGCTCGACGTCGCCGGCTTCCGGCTGGAGGGCCGCGCCCGCATCGCCGTCGCCGCCGACTGGCGCGATGCCGGCGCCAAAGGCCGCTTCCTGCGCGAAGTCCGCGACGGCGCCTGCCGCCTGTTCGCGACCGTGCTCTCGCCCGATCATAACGAGGCGCACCGCGACCATTTCCACTTCGACCAGGCGCGCCGGGGCGGAGGCTGGGGGGCGTGCCGGTGAGTCCTCCTTCGCTGCTTAAGTCGAGGCCATAGGCTCAAGCGAAGGCTGGTAGAGCGGTCGAGTGCCACGACTGCTCTCGGCGTCTCACCTACACCCACTGCTACTTCAGTTCGGATACCGGCCCCGAAAAGTCAGTTTAGATTTGGTATCTAATAGTGCATGCTTGGCCAACGAGTCGTAGCACAGATCTGGGTAACACAGTCATCTTACGTATCCGATGTCAGTTGCCGGATATCAAGTTGGTCGCCAGTCACTCAGAGGTTGGAAATTTACTGGCGGATCCAGTCTGACAGACGAGGGGAGAGCGACATGTCCACCTCCACCAAGATGAGCCGGGCCGAATATCTGAAATCTCATCCCCGGGCATCCGCGTGGGCCGAACTGGCGGGTGCGACCAATGAGCAGATGCGGATCACGCCCGGTCCGATCAAGCTGGAGGTGGGCAGCTTCGCGGGCAAGCGCGCGCTCATTCTCGGCGCCGGCGTCGGCGGGCTGACGACAGCATACGAACTGCTGTTCCACCGCACCGGCATGCAAGTCACGATCCTCGAAGCGCAGAACCGCACGGGTGGGCGGTGCCTGTCGCTGCGCACCGGCGACACGCTGACCGAGGACAGGGACGACGCGCTGTTCGCGTCGGAGCCGGGCGAGACGCAGGTCGTCCGTTTCGAATGGCCCGTCGGCGACGCCGAGCCCTATCTGAACGCAGGCCCTGGACGCATCCCCTCGGCGCACAAAAGGCTGCTCAACTATCTCCGGGAGTTCGGCGTCGCGGTCGAGGTCTATGTGATGAACTCGATGTCGAACCTCGTTCAGATGGACAAGGGAACGCTGAGGGGCAAACCCCGCGTCTATCGGCAGATCGATCACAATCTGCGCGGCTGGATCGCGCAACTGGTGCATGAAAACGCGGCCCTGCTTCTCGCCGCGACCAGCCTGGATATCCCCGCGAACGAGCGGAAGGGCTTGGCCCCGAAGCTCAAGTCGCTGATGATCAGCTTCGGCGAGCTCGATGAGAACGGCAACTATGCGCCCACCCCCGGAAATCCGGGCTTCGAGAATGCGATCTCGCGGGCCGGCTTCGACGTGCTCCCCGGCGTGGCGGCGGGCGAGATCGCCAAGGCGATCAGGCTCGAGGACCTGCTGAAGTCCGAATATTGGGCGCAGACCCGCTTCTATCAGCCGGTCGATTTCCTGTGGCAGCAGACGATCTTCCAGCCAGTCGGCGGCATGGACCAGGTCCAGCGTGCCTTCGCGCGGCAGGTGGCGACACTGGGCGGGACGATCCACCTGAACAGCCCGGTGACCTCGATCGGCTGGGATGCGAAGACCAAGGAATTCGTTGTCCAGGTCGCCAAGATCGGCAGCAAGGAGACGATCGAGTATCGCGCCGACTATTGCTTCTCGAACATCGCGATGCCGTTCCTCGAGAATCTGCTGTCCAAGGACTTGCAGGGCGGCGGGGACAAGAGCGGCTTCGGGCTTCCGTTCAAGCAGGGGCTCAAGGCGGTCTACGCCGCGCAGGCACGGCCCCGCATCAACGACAAGGGCGAATATCAGGACAAGTTCCTGGCCGCGACCACCAAGGTCGGCTGGCAGGGCGACCGCACGCTGTGGCAGGGCAAGTTGATCACCTCTCGGCATAAGGACGACCTCACTACGCTGGTCGCGCCCGACGCCGAGGAGGGCGTCGTGCCGATCTTCGGCGGGATCAGCTGGACCTCGCACGAGATCGTCCAGATCTGGTATCCCTCGACGGCGTACCACGACCGCAAGGGCGTGCTGACGGGTGCGTATAATTTCGGCCAGGTCGCCCATGAGTGGGGCCAGATGACGGTCAAGGACCGGCTCGTTCTGGCGCGCGACGGCGCGCGGAAATTCGGCCAGAGATTCGGCAACGAACTGCACGACGGGCTCGCGATCGCGTGGCAGAACATGCCCTATATCAAGGGTGGCTGGGCCTATTGGCAGTCGGTCGGCACCGAAGAGCAGGCCGCGAAGCACTTCAACAATCTGAGCCAGGGCACCGGCGTGCTAGACGCGAAGGGCAAGCTGTCCGATCCGGTGTTCTTCGTCGTCGGCGACCAGCTTTCCTCGCTGCCGGGTTGGCAGGAAGGCGCGATCGCCGCGGCGCTCAACGCCTTGACCCGCATGGCACGGCCCGATCTCGAAATCCCGCATCTCGAGAGACTGCCCGACACCAGGCTCCTGGTCGAAGGCATCTAGCTGCGAACGGGCCGCTGTCCGGAACCGCGGGAGAAGCAGCGATGGTCATCACCAAAGTGACGCGCACGGCCCTGAAGGACGGGAGCCGCGTCTCCTGGCAGTGCACCAAGGGGCAAATTGGGGGCGACGCGAGGCGAGGTTGGTAAAATCCTCGGAAAATCGCCATTTTTCGCCCGACGCTGGTGACCCCTACGGGAATCGAACCCGTGTTTCAGCCGTGAAGGCGGAAAAGCCATGTAAATCAACGGTGCGTCCCACTTTTTTAGGGTCTATGGCTCCGTTGGATATCAATGAGATAGAACCCCTGGGGGACGCGGCAGCGTCGGTATGTAGGGTGGTGCCGCCTGTCCGGCTCGGCCACAAACATACATTGCTGCGCATAGCTGTCTAACGGCGCGGCGTCAGCCTGGCCCTTGCTCTGAGCACCTATCCCGCACCAATATGCGCGCCATGGGAGTCGCCACCGAGACTTATGCCGAGATGGAGGCCGCGCTGCTTGACGCGGTCGAGCTCCATCTCGAGGGCGGCGCGGCGCCGATCGGGTGGACCTTAACGACGGAGATGTATCGCCAACTCGATTACGGCGGCGATCACTTCCAATCGGCAGACCGCGCGATCTTCTACGGCGAACCCCCGAAGGAACTGTACCAATTGCCGGTGGGCCTGGAAGATGGCGCCCATCACGCATGGGGATTGCGGTTCGAAAGAGGGCCTCTCCCACCTGCTTAGGGCACAAAAAAAGGCGGGGGCCGAAGCCCCCGCCCACATTCGCCGGCAGTTGACCAGCTAGAAGATGCCGAGGAACCGCCGGCGTGTGGCCTGGCGAACGGCGGCAGCGTCGCGCTCCTCGCACGTTGTGAAGATGTGGATCGTCGCCTTGGTCCGGTCGTCGGCGACGTCGCCCCGGGCGGCCTCGCGATCCGCCTGGACGATCCAGTCACCGACCGCCGCCGTGCCGGCGACTATCGCGTCGACAATCGCAGCCGCCGGAGTCCCGTTCCGCCAATCGGCCGGGATCAGGCTACCGCACCCGGCACGCTGGGTCGTTACGGTGGGACGGCCGCCGGCAAAGAGCGCGCAGCCCTGCAGCATTAGCAGCGGGATCGACAGCTTGATTAGCGCCTTTCGCATTTCGAATATCTCCTTCGTTCTGCCGGGAAACGTCTCCCGAGTTCACCGTATTGGTAGTGACGCCGCTGACGGTGTTCAGCGTGTCCTCGATGCTTTCCACGAGAGCGCCGCGCTGGCCCTCATTGACCTTGATCTGGGCATCGCGGCTTCGGAGCGCATCGCAGGCCTTCGGGCCAGCGATCACAATGATGAGCGCCAAAACGGCGGCGACGATAGCGAGGATGGCCCCGCGCGAGAACTTCGGCATGTCATTCCTCCTCGACGGTGTGCACGGGATCACCGGCGCGACCGCTCGCAGGCTCGCTGGAGGCCGGCGCCGATGCGTGCAGCTGGTCGGCCATGCGGCGCTGCTGCTGCGCTTCGATGACTTTCTGGACGATCATCAGCAGGCCAGTGACCGCGCTGGTGAGCAATTCTCCGGCGCCCTCGGGCATATGCCCGTTGATCACGACCGCCCCCACGATGACGCCGATCACGCCGAGCGCGATAGCGGCTATCGTGAAGAGCCAGAACCGGTCGCAGACCGTGCGCACGAATCCGCCCGAACGGGCGACAATGCCGGGTTTCTCGGCCATCAACGATCCTCCTTGTTCGAAAAGCGCAGCCCCAGCGCACTGCGCGCGCCAGTGTGACGCTCATTGGCGTGGGTTTGAGGCTGAAATTGAAAGTCGATCGGCAGACCGGTCAGCTTAGACAGCCGCTCTGAGATCGAGACGGTCAGCAGCAGCCACCGCTCATCGAACTCCCAGTGGTCGCTCGCGTTCGGGAACAGTGCCGCAAACTCGTCGTCGGGTAGTATGAGGCGGAGGTCGATATCGCGCCAATCCGGGCGCGCGAGCGCGGAGCCGACTAAATACAGGCCACCACAGCCAAAGCCTCCGAACGCCGCCACCACCTGCTGGCACGCCAGTTCCAGAGCGAAACAGGCCGGGGCGCCGACATAGATCCCTTTCCTGCGCGGGGTGGCCTGACGCCGCTTCTTCGAAGGCATCAGGCGTCGCCACCAGCTTGGCGCCACCATTCCGTGCCGGGCAGGAAGGAACGGGTGCGATTATTCCAGCCGCCGATGAACTTGCGGTCGGGATCGTCCTCGCCCTCGTTGGTGGCCAGCACCTGGTCGAAGGCAATTCGCACGTCCGCCCAGAGGTGGGCCGCGCCCTCCTCGGCATGCTGCGCGATGAAGGCGGCATAGGCCCGAGCGGTGTTCGGCCCGATCTTGCCATCAGCGTTGGCGCCGATCATCCGCTGCATCATCCGAACGGCGGTACCCGGGCCGGAGCCCCAGCCCTTATCCATGATCGACATGGTGACCCGGTTCCAGACGAGCTGATCGAAGCCGGGCCCGGCGTAGAATAGGACCATCCCGACATCGACGGCGGTGTCGAAGTCGAGCCCGGCCATGGTCTCGCGGGTGATGTTTAACGCCTGATCAAGAGGCATCCCTTTGGCGACGCGATAGTCGGCCAGCGCATAAGCGGTAACGCCGAACTTCGAACCCACGTTGACGCCCATGCCGCGACGCTGCGGAAGGACCGGGCGGTTGCGATAGCGGGCCGGATCGAACCAGTTACCATTGTCTTCGACGTGGACCGACAGCGCCCCCTCATGATCGCCGATGAAGCCCGCGATGAACGCCTTGGGCGTCATCATGCCGGCGGTCGCCGGGGGCAAAGCCGCCGCATCCTGCGCGGCCGCCACCGCGGCCGCCACAGGTCCGCCGATCCCTGTCAGTAGGCCGCCCACGGCCCCTAGAACGGCGTCCAAGCCCCATTCTGGCGCCGGCTGCGACGAAGGCGCAGCAGCGGGCGTAACGGCCGCCGGCACCGGCGTGAGAGCATCTGCCCCGGCAGCGTCGGCCGTGACCTTGTCGACGAGGAGGTAGGGCACGACGACCGAGCGCCAGGCATTGCCGAACAGCGCCTTCGCCGCCGCTTCCGCCTTTCCATAGAATTCTGGCCACTGGCTGGGCGGGACCGTCTGACAGCCAAGGCTCGACGTGGTCCCGTCGCCGCCGCGGTGAATGTTGATCCCGAAGCCGCCGCCGTCCTCATAGGGTCGCGGACTGCCGTCGCGCATAACGCGCACCGGCCCGGCGCGCTCGCACAGGGCCATATATTTGCCGTTGTGAATGTCGAAGCGATGGACGCGGTAGAGGCTGGGCACGAGCATTGCGATGCCCTTGGCGGCGCCCGTACCGACGCCGGCGCGGAAACGGGATGGATCGGTGTTGCCGTTGAAGGCCCCAAACCAGTCCGGCGTCACGAGGAAAAGGGCATCGTCATAGACGCCCCGATCGTTCGCGCCGGCGACGCCCATTGTGTCTCGGTAATATCCGCGCACGCCGACGACATAGAGTTTGTCGGTTGCGGGGTTGACGCCATGTTGAGCGGCGAGCGCCTCGATCTGGGCGCGTGTCATCTGCGGCCTGCCCGCGGGGAGCATTCCCATCTTTCTTCTCCTCTGGTGGATGCCGGCCTTCAGCCGGCGCATTCGATCGCTTAGTCGTCTGTATCGGGGGCGGCGTCCCCAACGACACGTCGGGCGCTCAGCTTCCGCTGCACCGCTTGCCGCTCTTCGCCTTTTTGCTCATCGCCGCGCATCCGACGAAGGAATGCCTGCGCGCGTCGCTCGGCCGCCTTCAGCTCCGGCTCGCTCTCCGACCGCATCGCGGCGAGCAGAGCATGGATATGGTCGAGCGCCTCCTCGAAATGCGCCATTTTCGCCATCAGCGGGCGCAGGCCGCTCAATTCCTCCCGCGCCTCGTGCAGCTCAGAACGCAGCGCATCGACCAGCTCGAGCGTCGTGTCTGTCCAATGCTCTTGAAGCTTGGCGTCGAATGTCCGCTCGGTCGCGTGGACGACGCCGAATGTGCGCATCCATTGGACGGCAATTGCCGATCCGGCCCCGCCGAGCCCGGCAAGGACGATTTGAAGCCACGCCGGCATTTATTGCCCCTCCAACACTATGCCGACCCCTTACCGCCGAGTGGCTGAACCGGCTTTGTAGGATCGGCGAGAGCATCCCATTGGATCGCTGCCTCCGCCCGCTTCTCGGCTTCGGTGGTCGCCGCAGTGACCGCCTTCTTGGCGCCGAGCCGTGCCGCCTCGATTTTCGGTTCCAGATCGGCCCAGGTATCGGCGCCGGCGATAATCACCGCGGCCAGCTCTGCCGCCTCAACTCCGGTGGCGGCCGCTTCGGCTTCGATCATAGGCCAAGGCCCCGCGCCGCCGGCCACTAATGCCCGCGCCTCGGTTTCCTTGCGGCGATAGGCCGATTGTTGCCCGATGATGGTGGTGAGGAAGCGGCCACGAAAAGCGCCGGCGGCGGCGTCGATTGAGGCTAGAAGCTCAGCGTCGATCGCCGCCATGTCGAGTTCGATCGCGCCGGTTGCCGGATCGATGAACTCAAACTGCTCTGGCGCACGCTCTAGCGTGCAAACGACCGCGTAGCCCGGATAGGCGTCGAGCACCCGCTCGGCGTCGGTGCGCTCGTCCGTTACCGCCCGCCCAGGGGCAAGTGCCAGCTTCGGCCGCTCGCCCTCTTTCTCGAGGTAGTACCAGCTCATGACGTTGCGTATCCCGACCCGGTGATGGTCATCGTTCGGGCGGCACCCGAGTTGATCCTGGCCATAAGGTAGTAGGTGTAGACGGTGGTCGCTGTGCGCCCAGTGTCGGACGCGCTGCAGACCGCATAGCCTTCGGTCATGACTCCGCCGGTCACGTCCGGGTCGGGATTCGATGTTGAGGCCGAGCCGACATCGACGTCGATCGCCCCGGCTTCCCGGACCCACTTGAACTGTATGTCCCAGCTGCCGTTGCCGCCGACCGTCACGGGCGCGATCACCAGGTCGGGCGCGGAGAGCGCGACGGTCGTCGAACCGGCGGTATGGGTCAAAGTCGCGATGGTCGTGTACGTGCCGCTATTGATCGTGCCGTAGACCGAAACCGAGCTGACGTTGCCTCCACCGCCGCCGCCGGAGGGGGCATCAGCGTCGACGCGGGGAATTTGCACAGTCTTGGACTGGAGCACACCGTTGTACGTGCAGTCGAGCCTCACAATAGCCGACGCACTGCCCATGGCCGTTATGTCCAAGACACCAGTGGCTGCGCCGACCGTACACGTGATCGTTCCGCTGATGACTGTGCGCGTCCAGGCCCCGGTCACCGCCCCCGTGCCGATCTTCGCGGTATAGGTGGTAGAGATCGGAAGGGACGCCGAGGCGTCGCCAAGATACGTCGCAGGAACGTTGATTGTCGATTTACCGTCGATCTGAAGCGACGTGGCGCCGTCCTTCTCGCTTACCGCCTTGGCAAGCGCGTCGAGTTCGGCCTGAAGGTCCCTGAACCGATATTTGAAGACGTCACGCCCAGCCTTATCGAGTGGACCCAAGACTGCGACCGGATCGCGCACGTAAACCGACCCCATCTGTGAGGCCTGGTAACCTGTGGCAGCGATATCGGCCCCCGGGGAGGGATAGATATTGACCACCAGCGACGTGTAGGCAGCCGAGGGCGCCGTGGTCCAAATCAGCCACTCGGTCTCGCTCAGCGCATAGCATCCGTAGGCACTGGGTGAGCTGTCCGTGAAAATGACCGTGCCCGTATCGGTCGCGATGACGATCCGAGCGTAGGCAATCGTGCCTGCGGTGTTCTCGAAGCCTATGAGGATCGAACGCGTCGTCTTGGGGATTGCGTCCTTCTTCACAACCACAGCGAAGGTTACGGTGCCGGTGGCGTTCACGGCGATGGTGAAGCCCGGCTTGGCGAAAGCCCCGGCATTCGCGTCCGTCACCAGTTGGTAGATGCCGGAGGTAGAGAACAATCCGTTATTCGTCGCCCATCCCGCCGGGAAAACCCCGGTGATCAGGTTCGTCGAGAGCGTCGTGTTTTGGTTCACGTCATCGTAGGAGGGCGATAAGGCCGCGAGGTAGCTCAGGAAGTTGGTCTGAGAGGTCGCGACGGCTGTCGTGCTGAGGCCTAGCGCCGTCGCCCTTGCGACCAAATAGGCGTAGCGGGCGCCAAGCTCGGCCACCTTCGGGAGAAGGGTGTCGGTTTTCTCGCCCATGTCGAGAATATTGTCGTCGGCGATCGCCGCAAGAGCCGCCGCCGCAGATGGGTCAAGCCCGCCCAAGCTGGTCCACCGCTCCAGACGCATGATCGTCTTGGTGCTCTTCGCGCCGCTCGTTGCCCCCGTCGCGGTCACCACTACCTGCCGGTTCGCGCCGAAGTCGGCGGCCGAGAGGGCGCGGGTCAGACCTGTGCCGGTTAGCGTCACAGCCGGCGAGGTCGAGAAAGTCACCGTCTCGGAGCTGTTCTGGCGCGCCGCGGCGAAATTGATCGTCTGCCCACCGGGGGTAGCAACGCCGTCAGTGAACGTGAACGCCTCAACATCGGCCGTCAGCGTGACAGTCGGCCCGGCCGGCGTTCCTTTCCAGTAAGCGTTCGAGGTCGCCGGTAGCGTCGGGGGGGCGTTGCCAGCTCCTGGCGTCGCGTTGATGTAGAACCAGTTCACGCCCTGGTCCTGGACTATATTGCCCTCGCGATAGGTGTCCGTTGAAACATAGGGCCCGCGGTCGACCAGCACCGACGTGAAGGCGATATCGCCATATTCGTGGACGTCCCAGGTCTTCTCCGTCTCGATCGCCATCCGCCAGAAGGGCGGGTCTATCGGGATCTGGTCGACCGAATCCGTCGGCGGCAGCGATGCTCCGGTCGCGTCCAACGTCACCGAGGCGGCGCCGACCAGGGAGGGAATGGGCGCTACGAACAGCTGGCTCAGCCAGGAGACGCCCGCAATCGCGTTAACGCTGGCTGCAATGCGCTGGATCGCCTCGCGGATTGTGATCTGCGCATTGCTGAAGAAGCTGACGTTCCAAGGGCGCGCGATGTCGAGCGCATCGACTGAAGCCTCGCTGAAACGGCCCGTCCCACCGCCGATGAGCGCGATGCGCTTGATCATTGCCCCAGGCAGGCGGACCCAGCCGTCCGGGCCAGCCTTGTCGCCCTTCACATGATATACGAAGCGGCCGCCTTGCACCGGTGGTGCCCCATGGCGGACTTTTCCTTCGGCTTTGCAAGTCGCCCAGGCGCCGGCCGGGATCGTGGCGGCGGCCAGCGCGGCGTGGCTGGCGTAATCGCCCGCCGACGCCTGAAAGCGCAGGATCCGCTCGAAGGCGACCTCGATGTCCTCAATGAGGCCATAGGCCGACATCTGGAAAATCAGGCTGTTCGTGTCGACGAGCAGGCCGGGCACGAATCGAGGTGCGCCGAGCGCTAGTGGTTTGGGCTGCCCCTTCAGAGGGGCGTCGCCCTCGGCCCCGCCTGTGCCGGCGTAGAGCGCCAGAAGCGGCTTATCGAGCCACTTGTCGTCGACGCCGATGGGGATCGATGCCCGCCCGTCGGTGACAGTCGGCTGCGCTCTCGTCCGCCCGTCGAACCTGAGAACGAAAGCGCCCCACGCGTCCCCCGGATTGCCCGCCCAGATGCGGACCCGCGCGTCGGCGAGGTTGTAGCGAGGCAGGTTCGGCCACGCCTCGACCGAGAGGGCCAATTGGCTGTCCGGGGTGGCGATCCGCCCTGAAAAGCCACCGTCGATAAGGTCGTACCGCAGCTCAGGTAGCTGGGCCAATGCAGGCCACCAGACACCGTTCGCGCCGTCGAGATGGCAGACGCGATCGTCGTTGACGCTCGAAGCGCGCAGTGACACCGCCGCGCCGGCTATCGGGTCATAGCCGTCGATCTGGATCAGATAGGCGGCCATGTTTCACGGCGCCTTCGGGATCGGGACGAGGTCAACAAAATTCACCTTCCAGACCCAGGCATGGCCAGCGCGCTGGATCGTCCCCATCTCGCCCACCATCCAGCCGCCCCAGCAGCGGAGCTGGCGGTCAGCCGCGACCGCAGGGTCGGTGACGATCGCGAACGTCTCCTGGCCGGCAACCAGCTCGATCAGGGGCTGTATCTTGCCGACCACCTCGTCCTTCTTCGCATTCGAGAAGGTGATCGCCATTGTGCGCAGTTTGGCGGCGCGACGGCGCAGCAGATTGGCGAAGGCCGAGAAATCGAGCTTGCCGAGATCGCGCACGCCGAAGGCGCCGCCGAAGCCGAAATTGCGCTCGAGCGTCAGCCGGGTGCCGAGCATGAGCCGCGCGACAGTGACCGCGGCGCTTGCGAGGCTGCCAAACGTGAAGCGCCAATACCGCCGCGAAGGGGGCGCTGTAGCGGCAATCCAGAGCCCGACGCCGCGGCCGTGCGTTGGCATCGTCGCGCCGGCGAGGAAGGATACCGCCGCTCCGTCCGACCAATAGGCGGTGGCAAAGTCGGCGCTGTTCGCGGCCTCTACGGTCAAGGTCCACGCCGTCGTCGCGCCAGTGCAACCGAAGAATAGGGCGGCGTCGGGGATCGCGAGGGCGGCGTAGCCGGCGCCGAGGTCGATCGTGAGCGTCCGCGTCGCGGCACCGGTGGCGCTCTGCCACACAACGCCGGCATAATCGTTCAGAACGTAGGAGGCATCGTAGCCCGCGGCGGTAGAGCTGGCGCTCATGGTGCCGCTGAGCGGCTTCAGCGCCCAGGCATTGCTCATCCGATCACCTCATAGGCCGTGGTTTCCGCCTCGAGCGAAAGCGCGATGCGGGCGGGCAGGGTGTTGCCATTGATCGCCTGCTCGGGGTCGATCAGCTTCACGATCGGGAAGCCGCTCTCCAGGTCACTCCAGACGAGGTCGTGCGCAATCGCGGTAAAGCGGCGACGGTCGGTGCCGAGCAGCGCGGCGCGAGCGGCGATAGCGGTCGCCCCGTCAGCCGCATTATCGAAGAACCCCTCCGCCGGGTCAGTCTGACCGTCGCGCGCATTCGGATAGCGGGTTTGGACAGCGGCGTCGGACCATGCCTCGATCCGTGCGCGGCGAGATGAAGCGGTAATGTCCGCGGTGGTGGCGGGCATGTCAGAGCGCCATCATACCGGTGAAGCCGTTCCCGCCGCCGATGAAGTCGTTCGCCGCGACCGGGACACCGCCGCCCTGCAAGGTGGCGAGGATCTGGTTGAGCGTGTTTTGGAGCCCTTCCGTTTGCTCGGTCAGCGTCCCGGTGTTCGCGGCGGTCGCCTCGACGAATGGGTCGACGGCCGTCCTGATCGGGACCGCGCTGTCGATGCGCTCGATCGCCTTGTTCGTCGCGGCCATGATCATGTCCATCGCCGTGAAGAACTGATCGGTGGACCCGTAGAGCTGCCGTTCGATGTCGAGATAGGTCTGCGCGGTCTGCTGGTACTGATCCTGATCGATGCTCTCGCCGGCCGCGATCTTGTCGAGGAAGGGCTGAAGAGCGGCGCGGGCCGTCTCCTCCTGCTGGCGAAGGGAATAGGGGCTGTCGGAGCCCATTTTCAGGCTGTCGAGGAACTCCTTGAGCGACGCCGACGCGCTGGCGGTCTTGGTGATCGTCTCTTCCAGCTCGAGCTTGTAGAGCTGCTGCGCCTGAGCCATCTGCTCGGCGGTCGCGCTACCCTCCTTGAGCGCGGCGACGGTCTTGTCCCACTTCTTGTACAATTCATCGAGCGCCGCGCCTACCGGGTCGAGCCGCGCCTTCAGCAGCTTGGGAATTTCCTCGATCATGACGGCTTTCTGGATCGCCTTCTCCAGATCCTGCCCGCTGGCCAATATCCGCTTGGTGGCGTCTGAAATGCTGCTGATCACACCGTCACGCAAAGCCTCGCCGACGGCCCAGCGGATTGCCGCTTCCTGATCGTCGCCGAAGTCGATCGCGCCGTTTTTGGTCTTGGTGATTCCCCTACCGGTCGGATCGCCGCGCCAATCGCCATCGCGCAAGCCAAGAGATACCGTCGGGGTTCCGGTGAGGCTTCCGCCAAGCTGGTCTGCGATGCGGCCGAGCATCTCGGACACACTTCCGATTGCGCCCGTAGAGGCCTCAATCCGCGACTGCGAATTTCCACGAGATGATGACGTTCCCAATTCGCCGTACGTGTCGAAGCCGAGCGTAGCAGAGCCGCGGCGCGCCGGCTTTGCGATCTTGAGGATAACGGCGCCGAGCGGCGAAAGGGCAAAGGCTGTTTCGTCCAGGCCAAGCATGCCCCCAATTTTGCCCATGACGACGGCGGCTGCGGCTGCGGCGGCAAACTGCGGACCCATCGCCGCCACACCCCCGCTCAGGCCGCCCGCGCCGGCGGCACCGCCAGCGCCGCCGCCCATGCCCCCGGCGCCGATGATGTTGCCCCAGATGCCGCCCGCATCCGCAACGCCGGCGCCGGTGCCGGCGCCTCCCTTGCCGAACATGCCGAGAATGCTGCCGAGCGGGCCGAAGCCGCCGCTCTGCTCCATCCCGGCCAAAGTCCCGCCCAGGTCGAACCTCTGCCCGGTCATCATGGCGAGCGTCCATCGCGCCGCGATCTCGGCGATGGCGTCGATGCCTGCCTCTTTGAAGCGGTCCCAGATGCCGTCGACGTTGCCGCGCATCAGGTCGCCCCAGAGCGCCGCCAGCTCGCGATATTGTTCCTCCTCGCGGCGCCGCATGTCATCCTTCATTCCCTCGAGCTCGCGCTCCTGCTCCTCGAGGTCCATCCGGGCGGCCTGGTTCTCCTTTTGGCGCAACTCACCAGAGCGACCGACCACCGCGTTCTGCCGGTCCTGGACACGCAGTTGCCGCTCCTGGAGGGCAAGCGTGTCCGCGATGGTGGCAGCAAGCCCCTGAGCCCGCTCGCGCGTCTGCTGGAGCGCTGCGGCGGCCTCCTCTTCAGCCTGGACCTGCTCCGTCGTGAGGTGCTCGCGGTCGCGATTGGCGAAGAGCAGTTGATTGAAGACGGTCGCCTGCCGGTCCAGCAGGTCGAGTTGCTCTTGCAGACCGGGCGTGATTTGCTGCTGCGCGGTGACGATCGCGTCTTGCTCTTGCGCGCCGGCGCCGCGCTCGGCAGCCGCCGCGCGCAGTCCGGCAATACGCTCCGCAGCCTCGGCGCGCTTCGTGTTGAGCTGCTCTTCGAGAGCAGCTTCGTCGCCGAGGCCGCGAGCGCGCATGTCGCCAAGCCGGGCCTGCTCAACCGCCTGCACTGTTGACTCGCGCGCCTGGCCAAGGATCCGCGCGCGCGCCTGCTCCTCGCGCTCCAGCGCATTTGCTTGGGCGGCAGCGGCGGCGGCGGCGGCGGCGTCATCGGCTTCGCGTCCGGTGTGACCGGGCTGGAATGCGGCCCAGGTATTGCGCAACTGGGTCCGATTGCCCCGGACCCTGTTGTACAGCGTCTCGGCTACGCGGTCCTGGTTGGCGACCGATAAAAGCTGGCTTCTCCAGTCCTCACCGAAGGTCAGGGCTGCATTCTCCCGGAGGGTCCCGCTCTCGAACATGTAGGCGCCCACGCCGGTCGATCCCACGTCGCGCGGGCCGCGGCGGCCGCGGGTGAGCGGGCGCATGACGTTGAGCTGGAAGTCATATACCTCGCCCATCGTCATCGAGGTCAGCAAGCGCGGGGCGTGGACGCCGGCCGCGTTTTGCGTCGGGCTCGTATTGTAAGCGAGCGCGTTGTAGCCGCCCAGCCGAAGAGGGGCCTCGTTGGCGATTATGCGCGCGCGCACCTCCGCGAACGGCACGTGAGAATAGTCACGGTTCTCGGCCTCGGCGATGCGCTGCCGTTCTCGCTCGGCCGCGATGGCGACCGCCCTCCCGGCATTGATAGCGTTCGTTTCCGCGAGGAGCGCCTCGACAGACTTGTGGGTGGCGACAGCGGATCGCTCGGCGTTGCGGACCTGCTCGTCATACTGCTGGTTGATGCGGGCGATTCCGTCGCCCATGGCCTGTGCGGCGTCCGCCGCCTGCCCGCGGACGAGCGCCACGCGGGCCTCCCCGATCCCAGTCTCAGCTCGAGCAACGCTCTGGTTGGCGAGGCGAAGCTGCTCCTCAAGATCGGCGATGCGCTGGCGCCCGAGGAGAACAGTTGCCTCTGCGATCCCCCCTGGATCGTAGGTGGTGCCGCGGGCGCGAGCTACTTCCTCGCGCGCGTCACGCAACTGCCCCTCGATTGCACGCACTTGAGTGCGGAGGTTGGTCAAATTGGTCTCCGCCCCCTCCAGCGTCCGACGCTGATTTTCCTCAAGGGTTCGGTTTTGATCCTCGAGCGCCTTAGTCTCTTCGCGAATCTTTTCGATAAGCCCGGGCAGGGTCCGCTCATAGGCTTCCTTGGCCTGCCGCGTGATCTCGGTCTGCGCCGCATTCTTTACGAGCTTCTTGGTCTCCTCCTCAATGGTTGCGGCGGCTTCGCCGGTCTTGCTCGCCAGCATGCCGAGGACCGTCACGGCGCCGACCACAACGGCTCCCCACGGGCCGGCGAGAAACGTGACCAAGCGCGCCTTGGCTGAAGCGAGACCGGTGGTCGCTACGGCATCCGCCTCGGCCGCGGCGGCATTGGCGCCGGTCGCGGCCGTGTTCGAATTGGTGGCCGCCGTGCTGGCGCCGGTCGCGGCTGTGCGTCCTTCCTGGGAGGCGGCATTGGCGCCGGTCGCGGCCGAATTACCCTCAGTCGCGGCGGCACCGGCGCTAAGCACCTCGGTCAGCTGCTCCGTGGCCCCTTGGGCGCTCTCAATGGCCCCGGCGGCTTCATCATATTGGCTCGTGAGAGACTTGGCCTCGCCAGCGCCGGAGGCCACGGAGCTCCCCATCATGCTCAGTGCGTAGAAAAACTGATTTGCCTGTTGGCCGAAGGCCGTAAAGACGTTCTGTCCAAGGCTAACTTGCTGTATAAAGTCACCCATCTGGACCGACGTTTGCTGCAGCGCGAACTGGTGCTGGCGGCTCCCCGCAACAACACCCTGCTGCGCAACTGATGTTCGATCGAGTTCGGCCTTCAGGCTGGCCTGGATGCGCGTATAATTGGCGGTCGAGAGAATGCCGGTCGCATGAAGCTCGTTCGCTCTTGCGATTTGCTGATTGTAGCGCACCTGCGCCGCGAACAGCGGGTCCACGGAGGCCAGCATGCGATCCGCCGCGGCCTTGCCGGCAATGAAGGCGCTGGCCGAGCTCTCCGCCGAAAGAGGCGGGGCAGTGACGCCCTTGAGGATGCTCGTCATCCGGCGAGCGGAGGCGCTCGCCGCGCTCTCCATTTCGGCAAAGCGACCGCGGAAGTCGCTGCTGAAGCCCTCGCCATTGAGGCGGAGGCGCGCGATAATATCCATCCGGCACCTCCTTCAAATGAAAAGGGCCGCCCCGAAGGACGGCCCTGCAGACTAAAATTATCGCAGGCCTATCCGCGATCGGATGACGCTGAGGCCTTTCGCCCGATTTGGAGCGAGAACACGTCGCGGCCGTCATAATTGGCCGGCCCGAAATGGTTCCTAAGGTGCCATTTGAACTTGTCCTGCCCGTATGGGAGGAGGTCGTTCCCGACGCACCAGTTCAGATAACTTTCCCAGAGCGTCCGTAGGTGGACGCCCGACCCGGGACTGAGTCTCACCGCGCACCCTTCGAGCCACTGGTAGAGCTCGCCTTTGCGAGCTGCCGGTGGGTCGAGCGCGCGCTCGACCGAGGCCGCGCTGAAATCGTCGATATTCGGCGGCAGCGGCAGGCCAAGCTCCTTCCACTGCGCTATTGCCGCGTCCCGCCCGCGCGCCGCCATCATCCGGCGCACCGTCTCCATGCCCCGCCCGATGGCATCGCGGCCCTCAGGGGTGCGGAGCAGTGGGTGCAGCTTCGCCAGGCCGTTATCGTTGACGGCCAGGCTCTGGCTCAGCGCTTGCTCCATCCGCCGGAAGGCCTCGAGGAACTTCAGCTTCCATTCCAGCGCCCGAGCACCAGTGAACCCCATGGCCAGCAGCGAGAATCCGTCGCGGTCCATTTCGTAGCCCCGGTATGACCGTCCCCGGCTGATAAAATCTCGTGGCGCAAAATTGCGCCCCGAGATTTCCGGCGCCAGTGCGATCAGCCTGTCGATCGCGCGCAGCACGTCTTTATGTGCCTTATCAAACGCCGCCGCCACGTCTTGGCTGCTGGCCCTGACCTCGCCATCGCGGATCGAAACCAGCGCGCTCATGCCCCCATCTCCATCAACGATCGCGCGACCTGGTCGATCAGCTCCGTGCTGAGCTCGTCCGCCATATACTCTCGCGCGACGCGAAGCTTGCCGGCCAACCCGCGGGACGAGCTCGCGATCGCGTCCCGAACCGTCAACGCGGCCTGATCAGACTGGAGGCTCCACAGCCGGCCCGCCTCATCATCCTCCCCAGGACAAGCCGTCTCCAGCGCCTGCCACCGCATCCATGCCTCATAGGCGGGGTCGGCCACCCCGAAGCTGCCGGCCGTGGCCGAGCCGGCGACCACGAGTGGTGCCACCGCCAGCGCCCCAAGGAAAACGCGACGCCGAATATCTTGGTCTGAATTATTTGGTGACGGTCCCACACCGGGAACGCTATCGCTGTCTTCAGCCTGCTGCATGGGTCTAATCCTTGCACGGGTTAGGGTCGCCGGGGTGGGTCAACACTCCGGCGGCTCGTAACTTACACCACTTTTGTAAGTTTGCAACCATGCGCTGGAAACGCTATCATCACGTATGGAGCGAGGGCACAAAACAGAGCGGTTCGGCATGGTGGTCGAACCTCAGTTCTTAGAGCGGATCGATCAATGGCGACGGAAGCAGAAGGACATTCCATCGCGGGCGGAGTCGATAAGACGCCTCGTCGAGCGCGCGCTGCAATCCGAAAACTCTTCTACCTAGCAGTCCTCTCATGGGCATGCTTCAGCGTGCCCGCTACTGCGGGATGGCAAGGGTCTTCTTGGGGAATGACGAGATCACAAGTCCGCGCTGCTATCCCCTTCCCGCTGAACGAACGACCCATCCCCGAGCTAAATTGGTCTACTCCGGAACTGTCTGGACATTACAACGCCAATGGCTTCAGCTTCGACGCGAGCTTCCTCTTTAGTCACGCTGGGGGCTTAGCTCAGATCGACCTCTCCCTGTCCCCAGCCCAATCGTGCGCTGAACTGGAGAGCTTTATGCATAGTTTATATGGTCGCCCTACCCATCAAGAAATTGACGAAAGAGGGGACAAATTTCTCCAGTGGCGCGATGCTGAACGTCGCAACTTGGTCAGTTTATCAATTCTACCCAATCCAGGAGCTGACCGGATAGGATTTTATTGCTCGATAGGCTACGGCCCACTCTCAGAACCCGGAACTAGCCTTTAACACCCAATGATACCCCTTGGCTCATTAGATAATCTCGCACTTCCTTGGCGATCAGTGACACTGTTTCGTAATGCGCGGTTCGCGCGATGCTCTTCCCCGTCAATGCTTCTCGTCCGCTGTTGAATCTCGCCTGCATAGCGCGAGAAATCAAGTCAGCCAGCGGAGGATCATCAAGAATTGAGCAGGCGATGGCCCGGACTAATGATTTTCCAGCGCGGCCCCAATACCCCATTTTTTCCACTACCGCCTCAGTATATTCATGCACACCCATCAGGAGGTCAAAGCCGCACTCGTCTAAATCTCCCGAAACGGCGAGGCCGTAACGATATTCCAAATAACGTCTGCACTCATCAGTTACAGGGAACGACCCTGTCACAAGAGCAGGCGGCTCAACCGAGAAGATTAAAACCCCCTTCGGGTCGAGGCCGATGATTCTCATTTAGAATGGGTATTACGCATAAAGGCGTTTCGCAACCGTCAGCCTTCCTAACTAACGAGGCCAATGGCCTCACTTTATCGCGTTCGCCAATTGCACGAATGCCGCGGCGACGCGCCCAGGGAACGGTGCCAGCGTGCCTTCGATCGAGAAGCGAGCGCTGAGGTTCACTTGGGGCATCAGCACGAAGATAGGGACTACGGCGCCGTAGCCCGGGCCGATCCGACGAGCGTCGCGCTTCAGGCTTTTCCTGAAGCGGCCGGTCCGCATGTTCACGCGGCCATCGGCGACCAGCAAGGGCGCCTTGCCCCGCCGGTAAACTGGTCTCAGCTTCTGCCCAGTCTTGCGCTCCCATTCCTCCGGCGTAAGCCCCCCGCCGCGCCCTCGTCCGCCAGCCGCGGGCAAGGGGATGGCGACGGGCCCCCCGTCCAGTGCGCGGATGCGGGCACCCCGGGAAAAGGAACGCATCGCGCCCTCGGTGCGCCGGCCGCCTTTGGGGAAGATATAGCCGACTGGCTCGCGGGCGAGCCCGCCGATCGGGTAGACCTTGCTGGTCCAGGCCCGCCCGAGGCGGCCCAGGCCGGCCGCAGCAGTCGCACCCTCTAGCGCCTGCTCGGCCTCCCGCGTCGTCTCCGCGACCGCCCGGCGCTCAGCCTTCAGATATTCGGTCTCGATGCGATGCAGCTCACGCTCTAGCTGACTGCGATCGACGCTGAACTCGATCGCCGCGGGCATCACTCAGCCTCCTTGTCGATGTTGCTGTCCAGCAGCGCGAAGGCGTCCATCAGGGCGGCCGGCTGCTCGCCGACGCCACCGGAGCAGGGAAGGGCGGTGAAGCTCCCCATCATCCCCATATTGCGCCGGCAGGTGAACCACAGGTCGACCACGGCGAACGCCCAGGCCGGCACGGTCAGCCGGGGGTTTTCGACCCAGCGCTCACCCGCGACCTCCCAGCCTTTTTCGTCGATTTTGCGCCCGAAGGCGAAGTCTTGCGGGCGGAGCCGGACTTCGCGGGCGCAGAGGAGTTTTTTCGCCCCTCCTCCGTCACCGCTCCGTAGAGCAGCCGATACGCATGGAGGCCGGCCGACTTCATGTCGTTCTGCGCGACGCCGCCGGCCGCCTCAAGGGTGACCAAGCCGTCAGGCCCCGCCTGGAAGGGCTGCTTCAATCCTTCCCAGCCGACGCAAAAGCGGCGGAAGGCTTCGAGCGGCAGCATCGCGACGCGGCGAGCCTGCTGGGCCATCAGCGATCGATAATCGGGCCAATATTTGGCGACGAGCCGCCGTATCTCTTCCAGATCCTGCCGCTGATTGTCGGGCAGTCGCCTCGTCTCCTTTTCGAGGAAAGCCGGTCGATCCTCTTCCCGGATCTCGAATACGCGCCTGAGCAGATCGGAATTGCTGGCCTCGATCTCCTTCTCAGCGGCGAGCATGGCCTCCAGCTCGGCCAATTGGTCTGGCGCATCCGCGAGCAGGAAGGCGACACCGGCCTCGAACGCTCCTTTGACCTCATATTCGAGGACGCGTCCCGCATCATGCTCGCCTGTCAGCTCGGCTTCGAACATCTCGCGCTCGGCGACGTCGCCGGCGCGGATCATGAACACCGGCCCCATCCCGGTTCCGTACCAGGGCGGCGTGAACGGCTTTGGCGTGGTCTTGAGGAAGATCATAAATGCCCCACAGGTTGATGGACGAGGGCCGGGGCGACGCTCCGGCCCTCGTCAAGGAAGGCGATCGAGCCGCCGATCATAAGAAGCTCAAGAAGGCGTCGCTGTCGCGATTCTGAGCATCGCGGCCCGGCGAGAGGGCCTGCCACTTCGTCTGATCCGAGCGCAGCTTGCCGCGCATGGCCGGATCGGCCTGCACGGGCTGGGCGAGCGGAAGGACGAGGCCCCAGGAATTGCCGAAGGTCGCGCCGGCGCGCAGGGCGATCGGATAGTTGGCCGCGGCGCCGATCTCCGTCATCACGTCGCGCGTGGTGACCAGGGTGCGGAGCGGATCGGCCTCGAAGACCGGCACGCGCCCGGTGATCTGGCCGGGCCCGAAACCGTACATGGTGTTCGGATCGTCCACGGATTCGAGATTGCCGCCGTTGCGCAGCGCCCAGCTCGAGATTGGAAGCCGCAAGCGGTTGATGATCGCGGCCGGCGGCGTCGCCGCGCCCTGAACGAGCAGCGGGGCGCTGTGGCTGGCCACCACCGCGTTCGTGGGCATCGCGACCACGGTCGCGCCCAGATAGGTCCCCGTCATGTTGAAGGAGGCCTCGCCGGGCCGTGCGTTCTTCCCCTCGAACTCAGCCAGGCCGCGAACGTCCTGCCACTGGTGGAAATTGCCGTCCTCGAACCAGCCGACCGTCGCGCAGGGATGGTCGGTGAGCCGGCTGGCCGCGTCGATCGGCGTGGTGCCGGCATAGGTCCAATGCGCGGGGATCGCGGCGAGGGTGGACGTGGTGAGGACCGGCGAGAAGGTGTCGCTGAGCGTCGCGATCTTGCCAGCCGTGTAATCGGTGACGAACGGGATATGGCCTGCGCCCGGACCCACGGAGAGGATCAGCGGCATGCCCCGGTAGAGCTGCGCCGTGCCGGTATAGCCGGTGCCGAGCGTGCCGGTGGTCGCCCCGCCAGCGGCCAGCGCAGCGGCGGCGACCGAAGTCTGGAAGAAGCCGCGCCAGCCGCAAGCGCCGAGCGCAGCGTGCATCGGGGGCTTGATCAGGCTCGTATAGGTCACCCCGGCGCCCGCGCCCTTCATGCGCATGCGGAAGCCGATCTTGACCTCTTGGCCGATCACCATCGGCGCGGCCGCGACGAAGCTGCCATTGGCCTCGTTGCTGGCCTCGGTGCCGAACGGCGAACCATAGGTGAAGCTGTCCGCCACGATGCCCACCGCATGCAGCGTCGGGTCGAGCGTGACGGGGGAGCCTTCGGCGGTCTGCAGCGCGATGAGCAGCAGCCCGTTGTCGGGACGAATGACGGGATTGGCCATGGATTGCCTCCTTTAGGCAGGTTGCGACGGGTCGCCCCGCACGGTGGAATACTGGATCAGAAAGTCTTGCTCGAAACCGAGGCGGCGCTTCTTCGCGAGCTCGGCGATGTCGACGCGTCGACGTCCGACGATCTCGATCAATTCGACCATTCCTGGCAGGCCGAGATCGGAGCCCTCGTCGCCGCACAGCACCTGCACGGCGGCCGCGTGCAGCGCGATCAACGCGTCATGCGCGATGGCGCCCCCGGTCTCGACATAACCGGCGACCGTGAGCATCAAACCGAGCCTCGTGACGCCGACCTCCGGATCCGGGACCGGTTCGTCGCCGTTGTCGTAAGCCTCGATTGCCGGGAAGCGGTCGGGATCACCCGATGGCATGCGTTGGTAGCTCTGAACCCCCTCGATCGCGGCAAGACGGGTATCGATCCTGGCAAAGATGGCCGTAAGCGGCGAGGTCATGGCTGCGCCTCCTCGACAACGAGCAGCCAGGCCGCAACGTCGTCGCGCTGCGTGATGTCGATCACCGACCAGTGATTTGCACCATGCTGGAGCAGATTGCCGTTCCGCGGCTCCTCGGACAGCAGGGCTTGGGCGATCTCGAAGCTGACCTCTCGCGCGGTCGAGCCCGGGCCCTGGAATGGGAGCGCAGCGCTATCCGAGGGAATGGCCATGATGGTCTCGCCGTCGAGGCCGGCGCCGGTGTAGATCACCGGCTCCTCATAGGCGGCGCGGATGTCGGCCAAGGCCGCCGCTTCGTGATCGCGCATCAGGCGTCGGCGGCCTTCGGCGGTGTCGGCGAAGGCGCGGGGCTCGAGGGCGATTTGGCCTGCTCTCTGCCGGCACCGCCTTTCGGCTTTGCTTTCGGCTTGGGCGACGCCTGCACGCGCACCACTTCGGCGCCACCGCTCGCGATCAACGCCTTCGCGCTCCCCTCGTCGATATGGCCGGCCTGATGACGCCCGCTGACGCTGAGCTCGCCGCCCGCGTCCACGAAATTGCCCACGCTGTCGCTCGCGGGTCCGTTGAGGATGATCTTCTTCATGGAAAAGTTTCCTTGCGGGAGGACCGAAAAGGGGCGGCGCAGGGGGAGACGCCGCCCCTTCCTTTGGCTCCGCAGCGCGGAGCCTCAGCTTCAAGCGACGATGCCGAGCCGCACCCGTGCCGTGGCATCCGCGCCGGCGGCAGCCTGCGTTGCGACGCCGATCAGCGTATTGCCGCTGGACGTGCTCGTGACGGTCTTGGCAGTGTTGTCCCAATAGACCTTGGCGCCCTGAGTGAAGGTGTTGCTGGCGGTCTTCGCGAGGTCGAAGACCCCGACCGTGCGGCCCTCCACCGCGGCGCCGCTGAGTGCCGTGTTCAGGGCGACCGCGAAGAGCGCCCCGACCAGCATGCCCCCGCCCGACACGACGTCATAGGGAGCGGTGAGGGGGAGCGTTTCCCCCGGCTGAACGAAATTCTTGGCCATCGTGCTGTCCTCATTTGCGGCCACAGCCGCGTGGGGTTGAAATGCGCTCAGTCTTTCGGTTTGGCGCCACCGGGCCTGGAGCCGCCCTTGCGGCCGTCTCCGTCATGGTCGAGCGGATCGGGCGCCGCGGCGGCCTGGCGCTCTGCAATGATCCGAGCATTCTCGGCACTCGGGTCGAAGGCCGCAAGCGGCGACGCTTGGCCGGTCTGGACGGTGACGCTTTCGACCGGCGCCTCCTTGCGCTGCTCGGTCGAGAAGTCCCCGGTCACATCCTCGCCGGCGGCGTTTTCGATCAGGCGGTCTGCCTCGTCGTCCTCGAGGTGAAGGACGCCTTCCGACGGATGACGAAGGCGCCCGTTGACGATCGCTGAGGTCCAAAGCTTGATGAACTTGCTCATCTTATGTCTCCCGAAACGGAAAGAGCGGCTCGAAGCCGCCCTTCCGAATTCACTGGCTGTTGAAGGTGGGGTCGCGATTAGGCGCCGGGCTGCTTGTGCGCCGAGCGGAAGTTGACGGCGCCGACGCCATAGTCGTGCCGCACCTTCCATTCGACGCCGTCGACCCGCCAGCCTTCCTCGCTGTCGGTGAACGGCTCGGTGACACCGTTCAGGAACACGACCTCGATCGCCGGCGCCACATTGGGATCGGCGAAGGCGTAATAGGCCGTGCCGGTCAGTCGTGGCGTGTCGACGATCTCGGAGAAGAGGCCGTTGACGATGTTCGGCCGCTGCAGCTTGTTGACCGCGTCGGGATCATATTGGCTGCCGTTGAGGATCTTGGCGACGCCGCCCAGGCCAAGCGGGAAGAGCCCGATCGCAGGACGGATTTCGAGATATTCGTTGCCGCTCAAATCCTTCTGCGAAGCCATCGCCACCCGAATCGCGTCGAACGCCGCGACGGTCGGCGCGACGCCCGAGCCGGCCAGGTTCCCGTGGCTGGCGTGGAACAGCGCGACGCCGTCGTTCATGGTCGGGTTCGAGTTGAGCAAGGCATAGACATCGATCTCGATCGTCAGCTTGGCCGCACGGCCAAGGTCGACCGCGAGGCCGGAAAAGGCCTCCATGTCGTCGTTGACGATGGCCTGCCTGGACAGGTTGATGATGTTGCCCTTGGTCGTGGCCCGGATCTTCTCCTTCGCCAGGTCCGGGATCGGCTTGTTCTTGAACTCGCCGGCCTCGTTGACGCTGTCGAGCGCGCCGAAGCTGCCCCGCAGATAGCGATGGTGATCGCGGAAGTCGGTGACCGTGCCCGTCCCGGCGAATTTCGTCCAGGTGTCCGGGGTGACCGCATAAGCCGCCTGAAGCGTCTTGTGCATCGCATCCTCGAAAAGCACCGGGAAATCGCTCGTCGTCTGCGTGATGGCCGAGCGGGTCGTCATCGCCTCGCGGACGATCATGTCGGGATCGCGATGGTTCGCCCGAATGCCCGCGATCTGCAGGGCTTCGCGAGCCAGGTCGGAGTTGCGAACGCCGCGGAACTCGCCGGGGTCGATCTTCAGGGTCTCGCCGCGCAGCGCGGCCGCCTGCTCGACCATGCGGGCGACTCCCGCCTTGACGAGGATCCAGTTCGTCGCGCCCTCGCGAAACTTGTCGCGAACGTCCTGGGTGACCCTCATCGGCCCGTTATGGCCGATCTGCGCGCCATCGGACTGCGTGGCGAGCCTGTCGAGGATCTTCTCGCGGGCGGTCGCGAGCGTGGTCTCGGAATTGACCAGGGGGCCGATGAAGGTGTCGTCGAGGCCGTGCTTCTGGCCGAGCGCGCGGATCTCCGCGACGCGGGTGCGCTCGGCGGTGACAGCCGCTTGCACGTCGGCCGAGGTCAGGGCGGTCACCGGCTCGATGACGGTCGCGGTGACCAGCTCCAGCTCAGGGGCGAGAGCTCCGGTCTTCGGCAGGACGTCGTGCGCCTCGAGGGCCACGGCAGAGGCGGCGATCTTGTCAATCTCGGCCTGCGTGCCGCCCTCCTTCTGAAACTTGGAAATTGCGGCAACCAGCGCCGCGCGGGTCTTGTAGAGGTCCATGATGGTTTCCTTCGGTTGAGGCGCGGGCACGGCCGCCCTTTTCAGGCTCATCGCCATGGTGGTGATGAGCGGGCTATCGGGGGCCTTGCGGAACCCGAATGCTTGGACGTTGATCGCCGCGGCTACCTGAAGGGCCGAGGCGATCTCGGTGATGAAGCCCTGATCGAGCGCCTCTTCGGCGCTCATCCAAGTCTCGGCGTCGAGCATCGGGATCAGCTCTTCAGCGCTGAGCCCGGTTTGCCCGGAATAGATGCCCACAAGCTGGTCCCGGATGATGTCGAGCTTGTCCGCCTTGCGGCGCAGCTCGGCTGCGTCGCCGCAGGCGCAATCCCACGGATTGTGGATCATCAGCAGTGCGTTGTCGGCCATGCTGATCGTCTCGCCGGCCATCGCAATAACCGAAGCCATCGACGCACACAGGCCGTCGATCGAAACCTCGACCTTGCGGCCCTTTCCCTGCTCGCGGATCAGGGCGTTGTAGATGGTCAGGCCTTCCATGACGTAGCCGCCGGGGCTGTTGATCCGGATGATCAGGTCGTCATCGCCTTCGGAGATCATCGGGACGAGCGTCTTTGCGTCGAGACCGTCCCAGCTGTCGCCGACGATCCCGTAGAGGAGGATTTCGGGCATATTATTTCCTTTCGGTTCCACTCGCCGGAGGCGCAGCCGGGTTGCCCACGGCGGTCACCTTGCGGGGGTCGCTGTCGAGCACGAGCTTAAGGTCATCGATCAGCCTGTTGTCGGCCGCGCGCTCGGCGAAGTGCTTGTCCGGATCACGTCCTCGTTCACGGATTGCCTCGCTGAGGTTCATCTGTCCGGACCTGATCGCATCTCGGATCGCCGGGATCTCGCTGGCCGGGTCGGTCATTTCGAAGCTCGGCGGCGTCCATTCGAAATACGCGTCCTTGACGTTGTGCCCCATCATCTCCGCGGCATCGAAGAACCAGCGCTCGGCGCCGCCGCAAAATTGCGGGATGAAGCTGAGCCACTGGATCGTCGAAACCGATCGGCGGAAGGCGAGCCGGCCGAGCCTGCCGGAAATGAAACTGACGCCGGTAAGGTCGCCGGTCAGCAATTCGTAGGGCAGCCCGAGCAGTCCAGCTCCTACGGCGCGCAAGCTCACCCTCGAGAAGTCGAGATACCCCTCCACTCCGGGAGGCGTCGCGAACTTGACGTCCCGGCCCGGCGGCAAGTGCTCGATAATCCCGGGCTCAAGCGCCTCGATCATGCTGCCGTCGCCGCCCTCCGGGCTGGTGGGCGTGGGCTGGGCGTCGCCAATATCTCCTTCGGAATCTGTGGTGAATACCGAGAAGCAAGAAGCGATCTTCTCGCGCATCAGCCGAGCGTCTTCGAAATCGGCGAAGTCCCGCATCCGCATGATTACCGGAGCGAACCACGGGGTTCCGTGCTGCTGCTCTGGCCGGTCGGCGCGGTAGCAGTGGATCACGTCCTCCGCCGGCACCGGCTTGGTTTCGAATATGAACAGGCGACGCTCGCCGGGGTGGCCCGAGCGCATCCAATATTGCTTGCGCCGACCGATCGGGTCGAACTCGATGCCGTTGACCATATGGCCACCGTCGAGCGGCCCGTCCTTGCTCATGTCGATATAGTCGGGCTCGAGCACTTGCATTTGGAACGGCAGAGGAAGGCCGTCCGACGCGCGGCGCCACCTTCGGCGGGTGATCGCGGCCCCGCTTTCGACCATCGCTCCAGCAGCCTGGAGCTGCAGTCCGTAGAGATCGTGCCGGCCTTCCGCGTCGCATGCAGTGCTGTCGAAATGGCGGCGAGCGAGATCGGTCAGCTTCTCGTCAATTTCTGCCTTGCCGTTGACACGGCGATAGACCTGGAACGTTATGCCGGTTCCGACCAGATGCTCTGCCCAAGCCTGCTTCCCCCGCGCCGCATAAGGATTGTTGCGAACCAGGTCGTGGGAAACGCCCCTGAGTGCGTTCATAACCGCCGGGGTCAGCTCCCCATTGGCGCTGCGCAAAGACCGCCGCCAGCCAAGCGCGCGGCGGCCGAGAGTAGCACCATCGAACTCGGCCTTGGTCTTATCAACCATCGCCAAGCGCAGCCGCGCCCGTTCCCGCTCCAAGGCCAGGCGGGGTGCCACCGCGGCGATCGCGCGGTCCAAGATGTTCCTCGCCATGTGTTAGGTTCCGCTGCGGAACGCGGCGAAGCGCCTGCGAACGATGCCGGCCGCGCTCTCGGCCGCCATCTGCAACTGGGCGGAGATCACTCGCCGGACAGCCAGCATCTGATCAAGATTATGGTACTCGACCTTCCTCCCGTCCGCATAGGTGACGCTGCGAACATTGCTCGCGATCGCCGCCTCGATTCGGTCGAGGTCTGCCTGCACCCACGCCATCAGTGTCTCCTGTCCAGCCAGCGGCCGCTGCGCGGCTTGACCCAATCTTTCCTGTTCGTTCGTCGCGCTCGCGCTGGTTGCGCCGGTGGCGGCGACGGCGTCTCGCGGGCTCCATCCTTGTCGGGCGGTATCGCCGAAGCTGGTTCGGCGGCCGGCTTGACTGCAGGCTCATCGGCTTCGCGCTTCTGATCCGGCACCCGGAAGGCCGCCGGAACCCACCTCATGTGCGTCCGCGACTGAGCGAATGGCGGCCGCAGGATCGAGGCATAGGCCGCGACGATCAGATCGAGCGTCTCGTTGCGCGGCCTGATCTTGACCCAGCGGCCTTTCTGCAGCTCCTCGGCAGTGATCTCGTCGATGTAGCTGTCGAGGAGCCGGCCAGTCGTGTTCTCGTCCTGTCCTGGCTTCAGTTGACCGCCGCCGACCTTTCCGCCTGGCAGGTGGATGAAACCGGCTCCAGCATCCGTCCGTCTCAACCTCGCGTCGATGATGTGCTTCAGCCGATGGACGTTCGGTAGCCAGAGCTCGGCGGACGTCCGCTTCGGCCCGCCGCGACGACGCTGGTCCGCAAACTTGGCCCGGGGCATCAGATCGCCGGTCAGGCTGCTACCGCCCTTCGTGAGCGTGATCCGCGACTTGTGAATGCCGAGCGCGCGCGCGGCGTTCCAGAATGCTTTCGCGAACTCTGTCGCCCCCTCGCCCTTATTGCCGCCGCCGCCGACGTCCAGTTGGACCGTAAGGGGCGGCGGCGAAAGGCCTGACCCGTCCGCCAGCGGGAGCCGCAGGTTGAACAATGGCAGCAGCACGGCGCTGTGCTCCGGGTGGCTGAACGGCGCCAGCGTCGTCAGCCCGTCGTCGAGCACGTCGATCGGCCAGCGCTTGAGGACCCACCCCTCCAGATCGTCGCCCCACCCGAAAGCCTGGCATTCGACCCGATTGTGCTGAACGTCGACCTGGACGCCCCAGACCTTCACGCCGGCGGGGATCGTCCCAATGTGGAAGCCCTCTTCTCGACGAGCCCTCAGCGTCTCACTGTTCAGCGGCTTCTCACCACTCAATTGGGAGCGGTAATTCTTGCCGGCCTTCGTGTTCCAGAACGTCCGCAGCAGGCTCTCGTCCTGCCGAATCTCCCATTCTATCTGCGCCTCGCGCCACAGCCTGGCCAGCTTCGGCCAGCTGGTCAGCGCCATCAACCCATCGATCCGGAATGTCCGACGACGCTTCGAGACCTTGCCGTTCGCGGCAACGAAGCCGCGCGCGGGCAACGCAACCAGGCTGTCGAGCAGTTTGCGCCGGTCGCTCGGCGCCAGAATGCAGCCGTTGGCCGGGCAGATCACATGCGCCGTCACTTCGGCCTGGTCGGCCGAGCCCTTCGCGTCGAAGCGAAGGTCCAGGATTAGGTCAGGTTCGAACCGCTCCTCACATTGCGGGCACCGCGGGTTGATCCGCTCGTCCGTGCCGCCGGCGACGAAGGCCTCCGTCTTGCCGCCCTTGTCATCAGCGGGCGAGGAGGAGACGAACTTTTTTTCCCTGCCCTCGTGCGAGGTGAAGCGCCCTTCCAAGAGCGAGATAGCGGATCCCTGCCCGCCCTCACCGCCGACGGCACCGATATTCTCCTCAATCTGATCGTAATCGTCGATCCATCCGAACCTGATAGGCCGCTGCGCAAACTGCGCAGGCACCGGCCAGATCGAGGCCAGAGACATCCCCCTAAAGAGTTTCAGGTCGATATTGTTCGCGTTAGAGACCGGCTGCAGCTTCAGCTTCACCACCGTCGTCGTCTCGATCATGGGATCGAGGCGCGTCTTGACGAAATTCTGCGCCATTGCCCGATCGGGCTGGCAGATCAGCATGTCCGAAGGATCGGTGTCGATGATCCATCCGGTCCAAGCCAGCCCGATCTCGGACTTCCCACCTTGGCTCGGTCCGAGAAGTCCGACTTCCGAGACTTCCGGATCGCTCAGGGCGTCCATCACTTCGGCCTGCCAAGCCAGGCTCTCGGGGTCGAATTCCCGGTGGCGCTCGGCCCAGGCGCTTACGGTCAGCTTCTCCTGCGGGCGGTAGAGGTGTGCTTGGCTGCGGACGATATCCGCGCCGGTCCTAAACGGCGGAATGCTCCACCGCGGCGGCGGGATGGCCGGCGCCTGGCGCGGCCGCGCCAGCGTCGACGCTCTGCTCACCGCCGACATCGCCCAGATCCTTGCCCAAATTCTCCATCATCCGCGCGAGCTCGGCCTGATCGGCTAGCGCGAGACGGTCGATCGCCGTAATCTGCTCGCGGGTCAGGTCGACCTTCTTCGCGAGCCGCGCCGCGAAGGTGGTGCCCCGCTGCCGGAAGCGAACCAGCACATCGCCGAAGGCCGCTTCGACCGACGCCCGCGGCACCAGCTCTCGGCGCTCCTTCGCGATCCTGATCGCGACCAGCTCCTCCTCGAGCAACTGCTTGCGCTCGGCGATCGACAGGCCGACCGGCCCGTCTTCGTCACCGCCCAGGCCCAGGTCGAGCCCGAGTTGCTTGATCTGATCCGCACGCTGGCGCGCCTCTTGAGCCTTGGCGTCCTCTCGAGCCCGGAAGGCCGCGGCGGCCTCCTCCAGCTGAATCTCGTACGCGTCGCCATTCGACCCGCGCTTGATGATCCAGGGCTGATCGGGCTCGGCCGCGATCCACTTCCTCAGGGTCGGCTCAGAGGCCAGCCCAGTGGCGGCGAGATCGGCCAGATTGCCTCTCACCTGCCCCACCTGAGCATGGTTGCACGGGCGGGATTTGAACCCGCGACCTCTTGGTTATGAGCCAAGCGAGCTACCACTGCTCCACCGTGCGCCACGCTGTAAGATGCTGAACAGAAACCGAAAGAACAACAGCAAGCCCGCAAAAAAATCAGCAAATTCGCGCCTTTTGCGCCTTTGGCCCCCGTATACGGTTGGGTGCCGGGAAGGACCCAAGGGCACCCCCTCCAGGCCGTGACGAGGAGGCGCGGCCGACGCAGCGGGCCCGCCCTTGCGAGCAGGCCCGTC
Source organism: Allosphingosinicella sp. (assembly GCA_035994965.1). Lineage (GTDB taxonomy): Bacteria > Pseudomonadota > Alphaproteobacteria > Sphingomonadales > Sphingomonadaceae > Allosphingosinicella. The sequence goes on along the minus strand of DASYKV010000012.1, from coordinate 99,980 downwards.
ACGATCAGAAGCTGCGCATCTCCAGTCTCCATCGCTCGGGAAGTCCCAGGGGCAAACGGGTTCGCCCAGTGTGACGAGAAATCGCACCCCACAGCCCCGGAGACCAAGTACAAATATTTTGTCATGACGAGATTACTGGACTTGACGCACTACCGGCGCGGTTTTCCGCCATTTTCACGCGCTCGACGATCTCCAGAACGGCCTTGGAATAGCGCACGCGCACCCCTTTCGGGGCATAGGGATTACTGGACAGGGCGTTGAGGACGTTCGCGATCAGCTGGATTGCCTGCGAATAGCGCCACTCCAGACCTCCCGCGCCGATGGTATGGCCGAGCGTCCTGAGCAGGGAGCGCCATGGCACCTGGCTCATACCCTGCGCCTTCTTACCGAGCGCCAGCACAAGCACGCGCCGCTTGTCCTCGGGCACCCACGTGATCCACTCCGTCGCCTCCTCCATCGCTGTGACCTCGGCACGGCGAAGCGGCAGCGACCGCATCGGCTTCGGGTCGCGGGCGTCCCAGTCCTCCCATTCCTTGCGGATCAGATGCCATGGTCCATCGCTCGCGAACGGCCAGCGGCCGCCGCCGGGCATACGCCACCAGCAGCGCACCGTCTCGATCAGCCGCTCTTCGACCGCCTCACAAGTCCAGAAGGTCGCGTCATCGCCCACCCTTCCGAGACCGGAAGCCTCCGCCTGGACCCTTCCGGCATTGGTGTCCGCATACTTCATTGAGTTAAAGTCCTTTTCCTATTCAATTGGAAACAATGGAAGGGTTGGAAGCTTTTGCGTGAATGATGCATCCTGCATGCGCGCGCATGCCTGTGTGCATTGCAACCCGTCGCCCAAGCTTCCAACCCTTCCAAAGGCGCAGAAATCCGCGCTTTTCCCGTTCCGCCGACCCTTCCGCCATCCTTCCAAACCGGAAGGGTCGTTATGTCTTCCGCCCTACGGCAGCCAGTCCTCGCCATTGTCAGGCTGCGAGGGTGCACCGTCGTCGCCCGCATGTCCGCGCTCATGCTCCATGCGCGCCTTCTCAAAGGGATCGTCCATATCCGGCAGCTTCTCGCGGACCTTGCCTTGGTCATCGACGAACTCGTCCGCGCTCCGGACCAGCCTGAGCCCGAGCCAGCGCATTCCGTCACTGCGCGTCTTAGTGAAACCCTTGTCGGTCATCGCATTGGCAAAGCCTTTGGCGCTCCACTCCTTCTCGCCGGCGGCCTTGCACCACGCGGCGAACACCGCGTGCAGCTCGGATGATTTCTCCCGAGCCTCGGGATCGACGACGGTGCAGAGCCGCAGGAAGCGGGCGAGCGGATCGCTATGTTCGCGATAGGCCTGTGTCGCCGCTGTCACGCCCTCGGGCTCGACGAAGCCATGTTCGATGTAGTCGATCAGGCCGGCGACGAGGCGGGCGAACACGCCCGGCAGTTCGCCCGCCTTGATCTTGTCGAGCAGCTTGGTGTCCTTCTTCGGCCAGTTCTCTACCCCAGGCTCGGGCTGGTCTATGTTGCGCAGCCATGGTGAGAGCTTCATCCTGCTCCAAATGCCCTCATCGGTGTCGGGGATTTCGGGTCGACTATTGCCGCTCATCAGCAGCTTGAAGCGCGGCAGCAGGTCGAAGAAGCCTCGGTGTAGCGCCCGCACCGCCATCGGCTCCCCGCCCGTCGCCGCCTTGATCAGCGCGGAGTTGAGCTTTGCCCCACGCTCCGGCTCGGACGCGCGCAGCATCCTTACGCCGCCGAGCCGCGCGAGATCGGGCGTCGCGGCGTCGCCGCGCTTCTTGATGCCCTGGTCGAGGAAGCTCTCGATCCCGATCGTGCCGGAATAGTCGCCGAGCGATGAGCACCAGCTGTCGATCGTCGTCGACTTGCCGTTGCGGCCGCGCCCGTAGTTGAACCACAGCTTGTGCTCGCCGGTGTCGCCGCTGGCCGCATAGCCGCCGACCTGGTGAAGATAGCGCCGCATGGCGGCTTCGGGCTGCGCCCATGCGATCATAGCGTCGTAGAGTGGCGCCGGCGCCTCCCTGTCATATTCCACCGGAGCGAGCCGGGTGATCAGGTCCCCTCGCCGATGCGGCTCAAGCGAGACGCGTGCCTTCACCGTCCCGTCGGGCCGGGATTCGGGGGAAAGCCGCAGCGTTCCGTTCAGGACGTTGATCGCCATCAACTCGCAATCGAAGCGCTCGATCGGCACGGTCATGAACCGGCTGCGCTCTATCCCCGGGGTGCCGCGCGCCAGATTGGCGATAGCGGCGGGCTTGCCCGCCTGCTCGCATTGGCGCCCCCATCCCGCGATCAACGTGGAAAAGCGCTTCCACGACTTCCCGACCGGCACCCAGTGATCGAGCGAATGTGGGTTTGGCTCGGCCAGGTCCAGCTCCTGCTGCTTGCCCTTGGTCACCAGCTCGATCTTGAGGCCGGTTTCGGCGACGCGCCGCGCCTCGCGCTGCACGGCGCGAATCGTTTCGAACACCGCCGCGATCAACTGAGCCGGAAGCGTGTCCTTGTCCTGGTCCAGCACCGCCCAGCGCCACCCATCCCAACCCAGCCAGCCCTTGGCGGTGGTGAACCGGAATTCTTCCCCGTAGCGCTCGAGGAAACGCTCAGCCAGGCCGAAGTCGGTCATCGGCAGCAATGCGCACCGAAGGTCGACGAGCAGCGGCCGCGGATCGAACCCGCGCGCTATTCCGTCGGCGAGGGATCGGTCGATATCGGCATGCTGAACGTCCGCCACGCCCTCGTAGATGGGCCACAGCGCCTCCTTGGACTGACCTTCATCGATCAGGTCGGCCGAAACGCGACGGCCGATCGACCAGGCGAGCGCGGTCAGCGCCTCCTTCGTCCGCTCGACATGATCCAGTCGGCGCTCAAGCCATGCAACCGAGATCCGCTTGAGCCGGTCGAGCTCGGCTTCGCTGAGCGCTACCGGGGGGGCGACGTCGTCACCCCCGGGCCCCCGTCCCTGTGATTGGCGAGCCATCCTTCCGTCCCGGAAGGGAGGTGTTTGATCATCCCCACCAGCCGGGGAGCGCGCAGGCCCGCGAGCAGGCGGCGCCCGCGATCCGGAGCCGGAACCGCCGGAAAGGCGCTGCCTACTACCGCTACGGGACGCGCGGTCGCGCGCTGCGGCCGCGATCTCGGTGAGATCGCGAGGGTTGTTGATCCCGGCGGACCAGCCGCTCTCGATGGTTGCGATGAGCTGGCGATCGTCGTCCCGGCCGGGATTGGCCCGGGCGGCCGCCTCCAGGCTACCCCGCGCGATCGTCTCGTCCAGCGCGCCTGAGGCGACCAGCGAGGCGATCTTGAGCGCGCTTTCGTTCAGCTGCGGGTTGCGCCGGCCGCTTGGCGCCTCGCGCACGGCCCGGCATTCGAGATCGAGCCCACTCAGCGCATATTTGCGGATCGCCTCGCGCTCGGCCTCGCCCAGGTCGGCGGGCATCGGCCGCCCCGGCCCGCTCGGCCGAGCGCCGCCCTCGGCGGTCTTGCGCTCTCGCAGCACTTCGATCAGCCGCTCCGGCGCCCTCGCGATCCCGCCGACCGGCTCCTTGCGGTGCCACCGATATTTCAGGCCGGCCTGTCCCTTGATCGCGTTCGGCCCCATCACGCTCGGCGGCGCAATCACGTAGCCGCCCAGGCCGCGCACATCGACATGTTCGGGCAGATTGCCGCGATTGGTGATCGCCGGCCCGTCGTCGCCCTGCAGCAGATAGGCGTGAACGCCGTCCGACGGCGTCAGCGCCGCCAGCGTGACCGGGAATTCGCAGCCGAGCTGCGCCTCGAGCTCGGTCTTGAGCCGCTCCAGCGTCCAGACCTCGCCGGTGTCCTTATCCTCGCGCGGGTCGAAATCGACGACGAACAGGCGCAGCCCGCCGGCGTCGAGCGTGGCGTGCCCGGTCGCGATCGCGATCAGGGCCTTGGGCCAGCGCTTCCACCAGCCGCGAATCTGGTCCGGGTCGGTCGACGCCTTGACTAAGCCGCCGCTGTTCGGGATCGGCTTGTTCGTCGCCGGGTCGACGTCCTTGGGCAGCAGCGGCCGCTTGTCCTTCGGGCTGCACGGAAAGACCGGCCAGCCGCGTGCGGCATAAGCCAGGGCGGCGTCGAGAAGGGGATTGTCTCCGCTCATGTTCCGACCAGGTCTCGGTAGAGGAGAGGCTGGACCGAGCCGTCGCCGTAGACCGCGTCGAGCCAAGCATCGGCGCGCGGCTCGTCGCCTTCCCACTTATCCGGGAATGTGCGTGCCGCGATAAGCTCGCGGATCCGCGCCTCTTCCTCATGGTTGATCAAATCGACGCCGGCGCGGCGCTGGATATCCAGAATGCGCTCCAGCGCCTCAGAGCGCGCTTCCAAGGTCAGAGGGCCCATTCGCTGCGGGTTCTTCGCGATGGAGCCGTCCTTGAGCCTCTCGACCCCCGATTTGCGCAGCCGCTGCTTCGGCAGCCGCATCCAGCGGTAGATAGGTTTTAGCTCCATCAGCGGTGCCAGATGCGCCCAAGCTGGCATCGCGATCACGGTCTCGAGGGCCGTGTCCCTCGATGCCAGCGGGCAGCCGATGCAGCCGGTCCGAGCGTTGATCTCCTCCGCCTCGTCGCCGCCATAGGCATCGGCGAGGATCTTGGTCGGCCAGCCCCCGAACTCGGGCTGCGCGGCGTAGAAGCGCAGCCAGTCCCAGACGATACACACCCGCCAATGAAGGATCGGTGCGAGCGTCGCGATACGCCCCCTGATCCCTTTCGCGTCGGGAAGAACCTGCTGATACCAGCCCTGCCCGCACTCGGCGCCGTCCTTCGAGCAGGACATCTTGATCCGGCCGTCACGTACGGCGCTCTCGCCCTCGCGAACGCCGGTGATCATCAGCGCCGTGCCCGGTAGCGCCGCGATCGCCTCCTCCAGCGCCGCCGCCATTGGCTCGACCTTGATCTGCCGAGTACACCAGCGCAGCGTGTTGTTGTTCGGCGGCGGCACGCCCCGGCCCAAAATGTAGACCATGAACCGCTTGTCGAGCGGCGCGCGAACCACGCGAACCTCGATCCAGTTTCGCTCGCGAAGCTTCTCCATGATAGCCTCGGCCGCGGCCTGGAGGGGCGGCAACTCCTGTCGCGTGTCGGCATAGAAGACGTACAGGCGCTCAGGCTGGGCCAGCTCGCCGGCATCGATCAGATGGATCAGGAGGGTGAGGGTGGCCGTGCTGTCCTTGCCGCCAGACCAGGCGACCGCGACATGGTCATGGTTCGGCCAATAGGCGCGCAGCGATTGGAGCGTCAGCTCCACCGCCTCCTCGTGGACCATGCGAACGCCACGGGAGAAGAGATTGTCGACGGGACGCCCCATTACGCAGCTCGCAGCTCCAACATGAATTGATCCTCGTCCGCCGCCATCGGCGCGGCTTCGCCGCGCGGAGCCGCCCAAGCACTCTCTGCCAGCGCCTGCGCCTGGCGCTGCTCCCGCCTAAGGGTGACGACCCGCATTCTGATCGATTCGGCCGTGCGACCGAACCGAGCGACCAGGTCTGCGGGCTTGGACCCGGCGCCGATCGCGTGAAGCAGCGCGAGATCCTCGGCCCGGTCCCAGCGCCTGTTGCGCATGGCCAGCAGACCTGCGCGCTGCAGACGGGCGATCTGATGATCGAGCGCCCCGGTCGAAACGCCGAGCGCAAAGGCGATAATCTTCACCCGCTCGCCGGCACGATAGCGGCGGATCAACTCGGCATCCCGCTCAGCTGACCAAGGGGCGTAGCCACCGCGTAGGGCGTCGGCACTCACAGCAGTAGCCCTTGGCGCGCCGCAGGTGGTGGAGGCTTCAAGGGAGCGTCAGCGGGTTCGGGCAGGGCCTCGCCGCGGAGGACGGCGTCAGGCACATCGAACAGGCCTTGCGCCCCTCTAAACAGGATCGGGACGGGCAGCGCCACAATGTCCTCGAATATCCAACCGTACCGCTCTGGGGCGTAATTGCCCCAGCAATGCTCATCGTCGGAAATGCGGTCGACCAGCTGCTCGGTCCGCTTCACGTCGTAGAGGCGGGCTGTGGCGACGACAGCGCCGAGCGGCAGCTCCGCAGGCATCCGCCCCGCCTCATGCTCGATCGCGTGAAAATCCCGCTCGTCCGCGGTCCAGCGCTTCGCCGCGTGGATCGCCATCAGACCGCGATACTTGGTCGACCAATGGCGGGTCTCAATCCGCTTGAGGCCAAGCGCCATCGCCGATGCCCAGGGCTGCCAGAGAGAAATCGCCTTCATGCGGCCCTCCAGAGCAAGGGCTTTTGATCTCGCGCGATTCGATGCGCGCCCCTTGCCATCGGATGCTTAGGCGCACCGCTAGCGGTGAAGCCCCAGCACCAGAGATCAGGATAGGGCGGCTCGCCCGTCTGGATTTCCTCCACGACATGGTCGATCCAGTCCTGGTCCCAAGCGATCGCGCCCCAGCAGGCGAAGACCTGGTCGGCCTCCTTGGCGGCCTTCACGACGGCGGGGAGGTTGACAAATGCCAAGAGATCGCGGGCGCCCCAGTCACCGGCGAAGGCAGAGGTGGCAATCTCCCTGCATTCATGGGGTGAAGATGTGACGAAGGGATAGAGATTGACCCCTACATAGCTACCAAAGCCGAACAGCTTGCACCAGTTGATCCACCAGTGACTTGTCGGGTCGTCGCGATCAACGCCGGCATCCGATGGGTTACAGCCGATCATGCAAGCGGTCGGGCCCGGGCCCCAGCGCCGCCACAATTCGATCCGGCCACCTCCGACGAAACGAGCCGATCGGTGGAGCGTCTCGCGTCCAAACAGATCGAGCTCAGCCACTGTGCCGGTACCCGGCATCAAGGCCTGAAGGGCCAAACTCCGCCTCGAGCTGCGCAAGCTCGGCCGTTTCGCGCTCGGTAAGGCCGAAGATCGCGCCGTCCTCGGCGAGGATAGACCAGCGCCGCCGGCGCTCCCTTCTCTCCCACGCGGCGTCATCGCAGTGCCCACAAGCGTGGGGCCATCGGATGCCATGCGCGCAGACGTGGCCGGGTCCGATCCGATCCGAATCAATGACGTCAGGCATCGCTGAGTACTCCCTGCTCGCGCGAGATCGCCATGAATTTCTCGATCTTGGCCCGCTTCGCCTCGATCTCGGAGATCGACGGCTGCGGAAAAGGGATGAGCCCGGCCTGGGCGCAGATGATCGCGGCGGCCCAGACGTCTTTCAGCTCAGCCGTGATCCGCTGGGCGTTGGTCATCTTCTGCCCGGGCTGGACCTCGCTCAGCCCGAACCGCAGCGCCTTCGACGCGCGGATGCTGACCTCGCTGCATTCTTCACCAAGGCAGGTCAGCAGATGCTCCGCGCGATTCATTCCCGTTCCCCCATCATCCGGGCGGTCTGGGCCGCCGCCGCGGCGGCCACCTCCCCCGCGCGCGCGGCAAGGGCGGCCGCCCCGTCACTCATCAGCTTTGAAACGATGTGCGGCGCCTGCGCCTCCCGCGCCTCTCGGATCGCGTCTCGCGTCGCCCAGGGCAGCGCGCGGAAATGCGTGTCGCAAAGCACCTTCCACGACTCGATAATCGAGCCGCAGCCCTTGACCAGGCAGACCTTCGGTTCGCGGGGCTGGCGGTAGCGGCGAGTCATCCTTGCCCCCACTTCCACCAAAAGAAAAAGGCCACTGCCGCGTCCGCCAGCTGCATAGCCGCTTTGCTGGGCTCGCCCGTGAAGAGGCAATACAACGCCAATCCAATCGCCAGCCAAAAGGCGATGTCGGCGAGCAGCCTTGCGATCCTGTTCAGCCGCGCGATCACTCGGCTGCCTCCAGTTCTTCCGGCACGTCCTCGTCGCCGGGATCCGCGGCTTCCTCCGCCGCAAGCAGGTCGAATAGTGTGAGGGACTGCCGCGCCTGATCGGCCTCGCGCAGGATCGTCACGCCGTCGTCGAAATAAGAGGAATTGAGCTCGACCCCGAGCCCGCGCCGGCCGAGCCGCACGGCGCGCAGCGGCACCGTCATCAGCCCGCCGAAAGGATCGTAGACCAACTCGCCGGGGTTCGAGAAGCGGTTGATCAGGCGGTCGACGATGTCGAACTGGAGCGGGCAGAGATGCCGCTCGCGGCCTTTGGCGACCTGCACCCCGTTTAGCGTGCGCATCCGGGTCACGTCTGACCAGACGTCGGGATGCCGGGACACCGGCTTCAGCGTCATAAAGTGCGTCGGCAGCTGGTTGGCGTCGTCGAGCGCCTTGGCGATCGCGACGTGCCGATCGTAATCGTAGACGCTCTCGGCCGAGAAGCCGCGGAACATGCGATAGACTGTCTTGGTGTCCAGCCCGAGCAGCTCCTCCGGCTCGAGCAGCCGGTCGCCGCGCGACTTCCATAACGCGTGCGCGTCCAGTTGCCAGCGAGCCCGGCTGTACTCGGCCTTGGTCTTCTTCACCGGCTCGTCGGCGTAGCCGTCCGACGTGTCCGTCGGGGGCTTGCGGAACAGCAGCACATATTCGGGCATGCCGACGCTCATCCGGCTGCCGTCGTCGCACTGCATCGACCATCCGAGCCGATAGGTGGCGTTGTTCTCGCGCACCACGTCCGTCACGACCGTGATCATCCCCATGTAGAACAGGCCATGCCGGCGCCGGTGCGCGATGCATTCGGCGTGGAAGGGCGAGACGCTCTGGAAGCTGACCCCGTCGAGACCGCCGGGGCGGATGCGATCCTTGACGTGGAAGCACATCATCCGTCCCGGCTTCAGCGCGCGCACCAGTTCCGGCAAGAGATAGTCCATCTGCGCGAAGTAATGGGCGTCGTTGTCGGTGTGGCCGAAGTCGTTATAGCTCGGCGTATATTCATATTGGGTCGAGAAGGGCTCGGACGTGACGATCAGGTCGAGGCTGTCCTCGGCCAGTTGCGCGGCCTCGATCACCGTGTCTTGGTTGATGACCTGCCAAGCCGGTTTGCCGTCGATCGATGCCGCCGAAGCCGCCTCGCGCCGTTCGACGCCGATCGACCGGCCGAGCAAATCGTCGGCGCCGGCGAGACCGAGCCCATAAGTGCGGATGATCTCGCTCATCCGGCGGCACATTTCCTCGTGCCTCTTCCACTTGCCTTCGAGGCTCGCGCGCACGCTGCGCTCGGCCTCGGTGAAGATCAGGTCGATCCGCACCGGCTTCGTCTGCAGGAATCGCTGGATGCGGTGGATCGCCTGGATGAAGTCGTTGAACTTGAAGCCTATGCCGAGGAAGATCGCCCAGGCGCAGTGACGCTGGAAATTGCAGCCGGAGCCGGCGAGGATCGGCTTGGCCGCCAGCTCCTGAATGTCGCCGTCCGAGAAGCGGATGATCGCCCGCTCGCGATCGTCGAGATCTTGGGCGCCGTAGACCGAGACCGCATTCGGCACCGCCGCCTCGATCGCGCGGCGCTCATCCTCGAGGTCGTGCCAGAGCAGGCGGTGTGCGCCCGGATCCTCGCTGCACAGCTCGAGCATCTTGGCGATGCGCGCGCCCAGGCTGTCGCGCTTCTCGCGCGCGGCGTCGACGATCCCGATCGCGCTGGCCTTGAGCAGACGCCGCTGCCCGTCCACCTCCTCGCCCGCTTTGCGATGGTCGGAGGGGACTTCGTGCCAGCGCACGTCGAGAGGGGGCAGATCGTAGCCCTCGTCGGAGAAGCCGAGATCGGAGGGGCGCTGGATGAAGGCCGCCCAACTGTTCACCCACAGCCAGAATTCGGCCTCCTTGTGCGGGTGGATGGTGAGCGCGTCGGCCTTCTCGCTGTTGCGCTTGAAGAAGCGGGTCTTGGCCTGGCCGACGTCCATCACCTCCAGGAATGCGGCGTAGGCGAGCAGCTCGATATATTCGTTGGGCGAGGGCGTCGCCGTCGCGACGAACTTGAACCGGACGCCGTCGAACAGCTTCATAAACTCGCGGAAGGTCTTGGTCCCGCCGAAGCCCCGAAGGCAGGAGGCCTCGTCTAGCGACACCGCGGTCAGGATCGACGTGTCGATCTTACCCTCACGGACCGATTCGTAATTGGTCAGGTAGAGCCCGCGGAAGCCCGCTGCCTGCGCGTCGAGGATCTCGCGGGTGGTGCGGACGAAGCGGACGTCGATGCCGAGCTTTGCGGCGTCCGTTTTGAACTCGGTAACGACGGTCAGCGGGATGACGATCAGGCAAATCGGAGAGCCAGCGCCCTCGTAGCTCGATTGCTCGCGCACCGCCTCCAGCACCAAGCGCATCGCCTCGAGCTGGATCATCGTCTTGCCGAGCCCGAAATTGGCGAACAGCGCGCGGCGACCGCCCTCGACCAGCCATTTGACCAGGACAGGCTGATGCCTGTGCAGCAGCGGATGCACGTCGCCGATCGCTACCGGCAGTCCGAGTTCGGGCGCCCGTACCGCCTTCGCCTTGACGAAGTCCAGATAGTCTAGGGGCTCAGATCCCGGATCGGCGGGGATGGCAGTGCCATATCTCATGCCGCCTTTCAACATGACACCACCGCTGTCCGCTTGCCGGTGGCGACGATCGTCGCCACCCTGCAGCCGATGGCGGCCGCCTCGACCCTGAGCCGTCCCGCGCTGATCTGCTTGCGCAGCAGATAGGCGACGCGGTCGGGCAAGATCGGCGCGCTCATCCCGGCGAGATCGGCAATCTCCTCGCCCAGCTCGCGGTTTGTGCCCATCGGCGCCGAGCGCGCGGCGCGCCGTCGCAGCGCCGCCATAAGCAGCGCAATCTCGTCATTGTCCTCGCTCGGTATCGGGGGCGCCAGGCGGTTGGCGGGGCCTGGTCGGCGGGGGTCGGCGCAGCGCTGGGCGATGTAAGAACGATCGAACTCGGCGTGCTTCACCTGCTTGAATGTGACGCGACCCTCATCATGGGCCACCTGGAGCGCCCGAACCCCGTCGGAGGCGTGGAGCCGGTCGCCCCTCGCATAAACGATCTGATCGCCGGGTCTGGCTTTCTCAAGCCATTTCTCGACCGCGGGCGCCGACAGGGTCCAGACCCTCTCCATCTCCGCGCCCTCGCCTCCCCGCGCCATCAACTTTCCTCCAAGGCTCGCGCGGCAAGCTGGTCCAGTTGCGCAAGGCGCTCTTGGGCTTCGGCGATCTGCGCGCGAATGTCGGCGGCCCTGATTTCAGCCGCCGACACCCCGCCGGGCAGCGCGCGCAGCAGGCGCTCCTGGACATCGTTGAAATCCGCGACGGCATCGCCGAGCGCAGCACACCAATCCGCCGTAGCCAGCAGAGCCGCTGGCTTGGCCACGAGCATGTAGCCGGCCTCCGCGGCGAGCCACCGCGTCACGTGCGGATGGCCGGGCGTGCCGTGGGTGCGCCCCTCGAGGCTCACCACCACATCAATACCCACGAAGTCGGGCGTGTTCGGCCCGCCATAGGCGCTCAGTCGAGCCTGCGATTTGCCGGTCTCAGCCGCCGCCGCTTCCTGCCCGCCGAAGGCGCGGATCAGCGCCTTAGTCGCCGCCTTGCCGCCCTGCAGCTGCGGCGGATGAACGATTTCGCGGTCGCCATTCATGCCGCGTCAGCCGGCGGCATGGCTGACGCTCCAGGCGAAGAGACTGGGGTGTTCGACCCCAATTGATCGGCTCTCGCGTCGACCTGCGGGCGGGTCGACGTTCTGGAACAGGTCACAGAGAAAGGGTGGCCGGGGCCGGCCTCCTCATCCGGGCGGATAATTTCGGCGCCGTTATTTGCTGACTGGATCGGCCATTCGGGTTCAGAACTTCCCGCATGCAATGCGAGATCGCTCTTGGCCTCGGGGGGCAGGAAATCCTCCAGCCGCAAGAGGCCGCCCTTAGCGGCCGCTGCCTTGATTATCTTAGGCCAAGCGCGGGAGGGGATGTCGCGTCGATTGCGCCATTGCCGCACGGTGACGCCGAGCTCGTCGATGTCTGCGGCCATCGCTTCGGCGTTGCCGCCCCACACATCGTATATGGGCTGGAGGTGATGTGACATGCTGTCACGTAATACGCATCGTATTATTCCTGTCAATACCCCATGTATTACACAATTTGCTACGCTGCGCATTATGGCGAGCCGCAAGGATATCATGGCCGAACGGCTGCGGGAGGCCCGACAGGGCGCCGGGTACGGCACGGTCGCCGCCGCGGCCGAAGCGTTCGGTTGGCCCCCGGCCACGCTCACCAGCCACGAGAACGGAACTCGCGGCTTCGATGTGGATGCGGCCCTTCGTTACGCGCGCGCCTTCAGGCGCCAGCCGGGTTGGTTGCTAGGCCTGGATCACATCGAGGCGCCAGAGTACGGGGCCGCTCGCGGCTACAGCGTCGTTCGGAAGATCCCGCTGCTCGGAACTGTGGCCGCCGGGATTTGGCGCGAAGCGTCGGTGCTTGATGCCGACGAGCCTCAGGAAATCGACTTTACCGCTTTGACCGGTGATGAGGGGGAGGAGATGTTCGCGGTCAATCTGGAGGGCCAGAGCATGAACCTGACCCTCCCGACCGCGGCCACCCTTATTTGCCGGCGCATCGCGTTCGGCAGGATCGAGGCCCAGCCCGGCGAGCTAGTGATCGTCCAGCGCCAATCCCATGACCTGGTGGAGCTTACCTGCAAAAGACTGGCGCTGATCGATGGTCAATATGTCCTGCTTAGCGAATCGGATCGGCCTGAGTTCCAGAAGCCGATCGTCTTAGGCGCGCCAGACCTTGAACATGCGGCGGACGACGAGACGCGCGTGATCGGCGTCGTGCGTCGCGCAATCTTGGCGAGCTTCCCGCCTCCAGCAAACGGCCCGACGACGCTCCAATAATACACAACGTATTGACACTGGCGTTACGACACGTATTATCCGCCTCCTGAACCTCAGGAGGCCCCATGCTCGACAACCACGCTCCATTCCCGCTTGCGGGCAGCGCCGCGCTCATCGATCTGGACGGCAGCCGCGCCCTCGCCCGCATCAACCTCGTGCATGACGACGGCACGCGTACCGTCTTCATCGGCAATCACTTTCGCGCATCCGCGACAAAGCGGGTGCCCCTCAACGATCTGATCGACGGGACGCCGCTGACGGACGCGGAAGTCGGCGAGCTGGCTAAGCTCGACCGGGAAATGGCGGGCAAGGCCCGCTCCACGGCCAAAAAGCTCCAGCGCTTCAACGTCCTGCTCGACCGCCAGGCCAACGCCCCAGTCCTCGAAGGCCTACTCGCCCGCCACAGACGTAGTCTGGAACGGCAGGGGCAAGCGGCATGACGGACCCCAAAATCCGCCTCAAGGCGTGCCCGTGCTGTCGAAGCCGCGACGTCGAGATCATCGCACTCGGCGGTGGAAACGGCTTCTTCCCCGTCTGCCACGATTGCGATTTCCGATGCCGGCCCGACTCCCCCACGAGGGAAGCGGCCGCCGCTCAATGGAACGCGCGATGAGCGCGGTCGCACTCGCCGGCCAGGGCGGTTCCATCGCGCGTCGCGGCTACCATGTCGCCTATCGCGGGGGCGGCGCCGACGTATGTCCCGGCTGCGGGCGGTCACATTTTCATGTCGGCCGCGTCAGCGCCGAGTGCGCCTTCTGCGGTACAGCTCTGCCGCTCGTCGGAGCCCCGAACAGCGGCGGAGGGGGCTCGTGGCAGCGCGGCCGCAAGGTGCCGACATGATTGCCGAAGCGCGCCGGAGCGCCACCGCGGCGCTCAGCCTCGCCGTCTCCGCGATCCTCTTCGCCCAGATCATCGTGCCGGGCGCGGCCTGGCTTCTCCCGAAAATCGGAAAGGACCTGCTCCCATGACGAAGCAACCGGACGCCGCCCCCAAGCTCTGCATCACCGTCGGCGAATTGAGCAAGCTCAAGCCCTGCGTCGGAGACGGTCGACGGGTGCGGGCGGCGCTAAAGCGCCTGAACTGCGACCCAGGTTTTTGCTTCAGCGCGGCCGCCGCTCGCGAGGCGGGTTGCACATATTCCGACGTGATCTGGGCGGCCTCCGCGATCGCCATGGACGATAACGAAGTCGCGCGGCGGCTGACCTATTTCGTCAACGATAGCGCGATCAAGGTGCTGCACATCTTCGAAGAGCGCTGGCCGGAGGATCAGCGGCCGCGGCTCGCCATCAAGGCGACCTTGGGCTTCCTCGCCGGCCGCGTCTCGGACGAAGAATGGGGGCGTGCCAGTCGGGCTGCGCGGGATGCGTGGGATGCGTGGGATGCGCGGGATGCGTGGGATGCGTGGGATGCGCGGGCTGCGTGGGCTGCGCGGGCTGCGTGGGCTGCGTGGGCTGCGCGGGATGCGTGGGATGCGCGGGATGCGTGGGCTGCGTGGGCTGCGTGGGATGCTGCCGAGAAGGAGTTCGAGGCCTCGCAGTTCGACCGGCTCATCTTGTGGCTCAGCGACGCCCCGCCGAAACCGCTACGCCTCCCGTCGCGCCCCAAGGCTGCCGCCAAGGCCGCAGCATGAGGATCGCGGCTACGCCGCGATCAGGGGCCGGCGCGACGCCGACACCCCGCTATGTCAGGCGTTCCAGGAAGAAAGGATTCCGCACGCCCGAGGGCGTGATCTACTGCGGACGCCCGACGGTTCGCGGTAACCCCTTCGACTGGCGCATCCATGGGATCGCCCGCGCTGTCCGCCTCTATGCCGATTGGTTCGATTACAGGCTGAGCGCGCTCGCGCTTGAACGCATGGGCTTCTGCCCGGCCGAGATCGATGCGCTGACCCGCAAGCGTGAGCGCCTGCGGCAGCAGGAGGCGTGGCTTCGGGGCAAGGAACTCTCCTGCTGGTGCGCCGAGAACGCGCGCTTTTGCCACGTCCGCACTGTTCTGCTCCCCCGCCTCAACGCCCCGGAGACACCTTCATGAAGCATCCCGATCTGCTCGACGGCGCCTCGCCCGTCGCCTTCGTCCGCGTCTGGGGCGAGGGCATCATCGTCGACAACTTCGCCGGCGGCGGCGGCGCCTCGACGGGCATCGAGGCCGCGATCGAGCGCCCCGTCGACCTCGCCATCAACCACGACGCCGAGGCTGTGGCGATGCACCTCGCCAATCACCCGGCGACGCATCACCTTTGCCAGTCGATCTATGCCGTCGACCCGCTCGAGGCGGTCTCGGGCCGGCCAGTCCTGGGGGCGTGGTTCTCGCCCGACTGCAAACACTTCTCCAAGGCCAAGGGCGGCAAACCCGTCGAGAAGAATATCCGCGACCTGGCATGGACCGTCGTCCATTGGGCCGAGCGGCTCGGCCCGCAGCTGCGGCCGCAGATAATCTGGCTGGAGAATGTCGAGGAGTTCCGCACCTGGGGCCCGCTCGGCGCCGACGACAAGCCCGATCCCGCGCGCAAGGGCGAGACATTCGACGAATGGGTGGGCCGCCTGCGCCGGGCCGGCTACAAGGTCCAGTGGCGCGAGCTGAGGGCCTGCGACTACGGCGCTCCGACCAGTCGCAAGCGCCTGTTCATCGTCGCCCGCTGCGACGGCGAGCCGATCGTTTGGCCCGAGCCGACGCATGGCAAGCCAGGGTCACCCGAGGTCCTGTCCGGCAAGCGCCTGCCATGGCGGACCGCGGCGGAGATCATCGATTGGTCGATTCCGTGCCCGTCGATCTTCACCCGAAAAAAGGAGCTGAAGGACGCAACCAAGCGCCGGATCGCTCACGGCATCATGCGCTTCGTCGTCAACAGCCCGAAGCCGTTCATAGTCCCGATCACGCACAGCGGCGGCGACAGCCGCGTTCACTCGGCCGACGATCCGCTCCGCACCGTCACCACGGCCGCGCGCGGGGAGTTCGCTATGGTCGCCCCCGTCTTTGCCCGCACTGCCCATGGCGAGCGCGACAGCAAGGGCAAGAAGCGAGGGAAGGGCGACCATGGCCCGGCCGAGCCTTTCCCGACCGTCCTCTCCAGCCAGGATAGCGCCCTGATCAGCGCGACGATCGTCGGCTGTGGCGGGCGGCGCGGGCAGAGCGGCCCGGTCGACGTCCTGGGCCCCTATCCGACGACGACGGCCAAGGGCGACGCATGCCTGGTCACCGCCGCGCTAATCTCGAACCAGTATACGAGCAACACCAATGGCGGCCGCGGCGACCCTGACCGGCCCTTTAAGACGGTGACAGCAGGTGGCGGCCACCATGCCTTGGTCGCGGTGTCGCTGGTCAGCGTCGACAACACCTCTACCCGGGCAATCCGGGCATTCGAGGCTAACGATCCTCTACGCACCGTCACCAGTTCAGGCGGCGGCTTCGCAGCCGTAAGCGCGACGCTGATCCAGATGGGCTACGGCGAACGGGAAGGGCAGGCGCCTCGCGTCCTCGATCTCCATATGCCGCTTGGCACCATCGTCGCTGGCGGGATCAAGCACAGCGTCGCGACTGCTCTGCTCGTCCCGCACGTCATGACGATGCGCAATGCTCAGAAGCCCTACACCGCGGGAGACGAGCCGACGCATACGATCACGGCGGGAGGCGCGCATCAGAACCTGGTCAGCGCGTTCCTCCACAAATACCGGCCCGATCATCCGGGCCAGTCGCTCGACGATCCGGCGCCGACCGTCACCGCCAACAGCTACATCAAGCGTCCCGGCGGCGCGCCGCCGCTCGCAGTCGTCACCGCCCACATAGCGCAGCACAACAGCGGCAAGACCCCGAATGCCGGGCGGACGGCAGAGGCTCCGCTCAGCACGATCACAAGCAGCGGATCACACCAGCAGCTCGTGGCTACGACCGTCATGAAGTTGCGCGGCACGTCGAAGGACGGCCAGCCGATCGACGTGCCGCTGCATACCCTCTCCGCCGGCGGGACGCACTTCGCCGAGGTCGCCGCCTTCCTCATCAAATATTACGGCAACGAGAATGGAGGCTACGGCTTCGACCAGCCGATCGGCACGGCCACGACCAAGGAGCGATTCGGCCTCGTCACCGTGACGATCGACGGCGAGGAATATGTCATCGCCGACATCGGCATGCGGATGCTGACGCCACGCGAGCTGGCTCGGGCCCAGGGCTTCCCCGACGACTATATCCTGGACCCGATCGTCAACGGCAAGCCGCTCACCAAGACGGCACAGATCCGCATGATCGGCAACAGCGTCTGCCCGCCTCTCTCCGAGGCGCTGGTGCGCGCCAACCTTGCCGACGCCATCGTCGGCGTGGCCGCGGTGGCGGCATGATCGGCTGCTTTCACTTCTTCGTCGCAGCGGCGGCTTGCGTCGTCTGGGCCCTAGTCGGTCCCACCGGAGCATTGACGTTCACCCTGATCCTACTGGTCCTCGCGGCGATGCTGGACTGGGCCTCGTGATGGTAGATTTCCTCTCGGTCGCAGCGCGCGCCGGCTATGCGCCGGATGCCGCGCGCGAGCGCGATGAGCGGGCGCGCCTCTATCCCGCGAGGATCCGCGAGGGAAAGATCGAGCGCGGCGACGCTGAGACAGACTATGCGGCATGGGGCGCGATCGCGCGCTGGTGCGAGGGGTCATGGGGCTCGACGATCATCGTCGACGCTGATGGCGCGGAGATCACGCTCGAGACGATGGAGCTCGCCGCCGCACGGGCCCTGCAGGCGGGCGAGGCAGCCGTGGCCAAAGCCCCGGCCGGATCCGCCCGGACTGCCCGGCGCGACGCCGTGGCGGCCATCCACGGGCTTCTGAGCCGCTATCGCGCATGGCTCGGCGGGCTCAACGCCGAGGTTCGCGCCCAGGCCGCCGCGAGGCGGCAGGCCGCCTGATGACCGCCCAGGCGCGGGTGGCGCTAATGCCGGACTGGCCAGCGCGCATGGGCGAGGATCTCGCTTCGCTCTATCTGGGCGTCTCGCAATCGACATTCCGTGATCGTGTCTCGGCGGGCAGCTACCCGCAGCCGATCAGCGATGGGCGGCGCCGGCTTTGGTCGCGCCGCCAGCTCGATCGCTATGTTGACGCCCAATTCGGCTTGCCGCAGACCGGCGATCCGGAGGATGGGTCGTGGGACGACTTGAAATGAAGGGCGTCTGCCAGAAGCACGGGCGCACCTATTACCGGCGCAAGGTGGCGGGCAAGGATCACTACATCCGCCTGCCGGACCCGGCCGAGCCTGCTTTCGCCGAAGCCTATGCCATCGCCAAGTCGGACGCGCCGGCGCGGCTCGGCCCCGCGGCGGGCACGCTCGCCGCCCTGGTCGCCGCCTACCGCGCCAGCGCCGACTATCGCTCGATCCCGTCGCCCCGGACGCGGACCAATTATGCCCGATATCTCGACATGATCGCGACCGAGGACGGGCATCGGACCGTGCGCAGCGCCACGCCCTATCTCGTTAGGCGCATGCGCGATCGCTATCAGGAGCATCCGGGCAAGGCGAACAACTGGTTGAACGTCTTCAAGACGCTGATGGGCTGGGCCGCGCTGAACGACTGGCGCCGCGACAACCCGGCCGCGCCGGTCAAGATGCTGCCGATCGGCGAGCACGAGCCCTGGCCGGCCGACGTCCTCGCCCGCGCGCTCGAGGCGGCTTCGCCGATGCTGCGCCTGGCGATCGTCACCGGCCTGTGCAGCGGCGCGCGAATCGGCGACGTCATCCGGATGCAGCATGGCTGGCACGATGGGCGGATCATGGAGTTCGTCACCGCGAAGAACCGGGCCCACGTCGCGGTGCCGATGCACCCGGCCTGGACGGCCGAGCTGGCGAGCCACAAGCGCAGCGCGGTGACCCTGCTCTACGACCGCAGCGGCAAGCCCTTCGCATCTACCAAGATCGTCCAGGAGCGCATCCGCCGCCTGATGAGCGATATCGGCGGGCCCACCTATGTCACCAACGGCCGCGAGCGGGGCTACAGCTTCCACGGCCTGCGCAAGAACGCGACCTGCTACCTCGCCGAACTCCGCCTGAACGACAGCGAGATCGGCGCGATCTGCGGCATGACGCCCGAGACGGTGCGCCACTACACCAAGCGCGCCAAGGCGCTGATGATCGCCCAGGGCGCGGCCGCGCGCATCATGCGGGGGGACGTCATTTCGCTAAAAGGGGGACGCCGCGAAACGCGCGCGAAAAATCCCTAGGGATTTCAAGCTGGTGACCCCTACGGGAATCGAACCCGTGTTTCAGCCGTGAAAGGGCCGCGTCCTAACCGCTAGACGAAGGGGCCGTGAAGCGAGCCGCGACTTAGGGGCTGGTTCGGCGCGCGTCAATCGGCCCAGGCGGCGTCGTCGAGGTGGAGCTCGGCCGCGTCGCCGCCATTATAATCGTCGCGCTTGATCTTGCCCGCCAGCCACAGCCGGCGGTGAGGCGGGGCGGCGAGCAGGGCCTCGCCCAGCGGGCTGTCGGCCATGCGGAAGGCGATCGCCTTGACCCGGCGGCCGTCCTCGCCGGCGGCGATGATCCGCAAATGGCCGTTGCCGACCACGTCCGCCTTGACGATGCCGGCCGGCCCCGTGGCGACGCGCGGGCCGGGCCAGCCGGCGCCATAGGGCCCGCCCGCCTCGATCGCCGCGCAATAGGCCGCCGAGACGCCGCCCGGCGCCAGCAAGGCGTCGAGCAGCAGGGCGCGGTCGTCGCGGCTGCGCGTGACGTCGGCGGAGAGGCGTTCGTCCAGGAAGTCGCCGAGCGCGCCGATCCGGTCGCCCGCCACGGTGAGGCCGGCGGCCATTGCGTGGCCGCCGCCGGCGACGAGCAGGCCCTCGTCCTTCGCGGCGAGCACGGCGGCGCCGAGGTCGACGCCGGAGATCGAGCGGCCCGAGCCCTTGCCGACGCCGTCCTCGCCAATGGCCACGACGATGGCGGGCCGGTGCAGCTTTTCCTTGAGGCGCCCGGCGACGATGCCGATCACGCCCGGGTGCCAGCCCGGCGCCGCGACGAGCACGATTGCGCGGTTGCCCTGCGCGGCGGCGAGCGCTTCGGCGGCCTCGCAGACCTGGGCCTCGATCGCGCGGCGCTCCTCGTTGAGCCGGTCGAGCTCGGCGGCGATGCCGCGCGCCTCCTCGGCATCTTCCGTGGTGAGCAGCCGCACCCCGAGATCGGACTTGCCGACGCGGCCGCCGGCGTTGATTCGGGGGCCGAGCGCGAAGCCGAGATCGCGGCATTCGGGCGCTCGGGAAAGGCGGGCGGCGTCGGCCAAGGCGGCGAGGCCGGTGTTGCGGCGGCCAGCCATCACCTTGAGCCCTTGCGTGACGAAGGCGCGGTTGAGGCCGCGCAGCTGCGCGACGTCGGCGACGGTGCCGAGCGCGACCAGATCGAGCAGCTCGATCAGCCTGGGCTCGGCGCGGCTCGCGAAATAGCCGCGGGCCCTGAGCGTCCTGAGCAGGGCCGCGCCGAGCAGAAAGGCCATGCCGACCGCGGCGAGATGACCTTGGTCGGCGCCTTCCGCGCTTTCGTCGAGCCGGTTCGGATTGACGATGGCGAAGCCGTCGGGAAGGCTGCTCGCGCATTTGTGATGGTCGACGACGATGACGTCGACCCCCGCCGCCTTGGCCATGGCCAGCGCCTCGAACGCCTGGGCGCCGCAATCGACGGTGACGATCAGCGACGCGCCGCCCTGCGCGATGCGGACCAGGGCCTCGCCCGACGGTCCGTAGCCCTCCATGAGCCGGTCCGGAATATAGGCTTTGGCATCGAGGCCGAGGTCGCGCAGCAGGCGGACGAGCAGGGCGGCAGAGGTGGCGCCGTCCACGTCATAGTCGCCGAAGATGGTGACCGCCTCGCCGGCTTCGACCGCGTCCGCGAGCCGCCAGGCTGCCTTGTCCATGTCGCGGAAGACGGAAGGGTCGGGCATGAAGTCGCGCAAGGTGGGATGGCGGTTGCGCTCCAGCTCCGCGCGGGAGACGCCGCGGGCGAGGAGGAGCTGGTCGACGAGATCGTCGGGCTGGAAGCCGGGATCGCTGTCGTCCGCCGCCAGCCCGCGCCAGCGCCAGGGCTGGCCGAGGATCGAGCGGCTGACGCCGCAGACGAAAGACGGGCCAGTGAGCATCGCCCGACCCTAGGCTTCGGCGGGGCAAAAGGGAATCGGGCCGGGATATTCCCTGTGGAAAAGCCCGCTACGGCTCAGAAGCCGTAGCTGACCGCGAGCGGCAGGCGCAGGGCGCCGGCGGGGATAGTGAGCTTGACGATTTCGAAGGTCGGCTGGCCGCGCAGCCGGTCGCCATTGGCCATCGCCCAGCCGTCGGTGCCCATGTCGAACTGGTTGTTGCCATTGCTGTCGTGCCAGACGGTGACGGCATAATCGCCGGGCGGAACCGCGCCGAGGTCGACGGTGAGGCTGCCGGCGGGGGGCGCGGCGACGATCCGGCCGCCGACTCGGGCTTGGCCCATGAACTGCTCGCGGGTCTGGACCTGGACGTAGAGCGTGCCGCCTGCGCGCAGGCCGGTGAGATCGACCGTGACCGGCCCGGCATGAGCGGGGACGGGCAGGAAGAGCGCCAGAGCGGCGGCGGCAAGATACGGAAGGCGGGTCATGTCATCTCTCCAGCGAATCGGAGAGGACTCTATATTACAAAGTACTCCTTGACGCAAGAACCCCACGGGCCTCCGTTTCGCGTAAGCTCCGCTCAGCCGTCGAAGACCCCGGGCTCGTGCTCCGGCCGGTGCTCGCCTTTGACCCAGCGCACCGTCCCCGTGCTCGCGCGCATCACCACGGATTCGGTGGTGATGCAGGTGCGGCGCCGTTTGACGCCATCGAGCAGCGAGCCGTCGGTGACGCCGGTGGCGGCGAAGATGACGTCGCCCTTGGCGAGGTCGTGGAGCTGATAGATGCGGTCGAGATCCTCGACCCCCCAGCGATGGGCGCGGGCGCGCTCGTCGTCGTTGCGGAAGAGGAGCCGGCCCTGAAACTGGCCGCCGACGCAGCGCAGGGCGGCGGCGGCGAGCACGCCCTCCGGCGCCCCGCCCGAGCCCAGATAGAGATCGATGGTCGTGTCGGGATCGGTGACCGCGATCACGCCGGCGACGTCGCCGTCGGGGATGAGCTGGATGCCGCAGCCCAAGGCGCGCAATTCGGCGATCAATTTCTCGTGGCGCGGCCGATCGAGCACGCAGGTGATGATCTCGTTCGGCGCCACGCCCTTGGCGGCGGCGACGGCGCGGACATTTTCCGCCGGGCTTCTGGCCAGGTCGATCACGCCGTCCGGAAAACCGGGGCCGATGGCGATCTTGTCCATGTAGACGTCGGGGGCGTTCAAGAGGCAGCCCTGCTCGGCGATGGCGAGGACCGCCATGGCGTTGGCGCCCGCTTTGGCGGTGATTGTGGTGCCCTCGAGCGGATCGAGCGCGATGTCGATTCGCGGCCCCGATCCCTGGGCCGCGCCGACGCGCTCGCCGATGAACAGCATCGGCGCCTCGTCGCGCTCGCCCTCGCCGATCACCACCGTGCCGTCGATGTCGAGCGTGTTCAACGCCGCCCGCATCGCCTCCACCGCGGCATGATCGGCGGCCTTCTCGTCGCCGCGGCCGATCAGCTTGGACGCCGCCACCGCCGCCGCCTCGGTCACCCGGACCATCTCCAGGACCAGCACGCGATCGAGAACTTGGCTTGCCTTGACCATCTTTTGTGTCATCCTCCTCGCCGAACGGGGGCGTTCACGGGCGGAAGTAGGCGAGGCCTATGACAAAGTCGAGAACGCTCCCGGGGCTCCTCCTGCTTGGCATTGCCGGGCCGGCGGCTTCATTCGGCCAGAGCATAAGCACGCCCGACCCCGCCCATGAGGAGGCGGCGCCGCCGCAGCCCGGCACCGATGCCGCGCCGACCATCGTCACCGCCGACGAAGCGGTGGCGATGAGCCGGCGCCAGGTCAGCGACATGGTTGCCCGCACCTGCCCGCCGGGCGCGGAGGATAGCGACGTCGTCGTCTGCGGCCGCCGCGCCGCCCGGTCGCCCTATCGGCTGCCCTTGCCGGTCGCGCCGACTCCCGGAACCGGCGAGCGCGCGGGCGGCGCCCAGCGCGCCGCCATGGAGGCCGGCGACACCTATTGCTCGGCGGTGGGCCGCGACCAGCAATGCGGCGGCGGCTTCGACATGATCGGGATCGGCTTCGCGATCGTGCGCGGCATCGCCCAGGCGCTGATCAACCGGGATTGAAACGGATGCGCTCGCTCGCCTTGGTCCTGCTCGCGGCCGCATCCGCGCCGGCATTCGCTCAACCGTCGGTGATCATCCCGGCGCCGCCCGACCCGCTCGGCGATCTCGCGATGCGCAGGGCCCTGGCCGACCCGGCCGATGCCGCCTGTCGACGCGGCGCGCTCGCCGATGCGATCATCGTCTGCGGCCGCGTTGTGGCCGGCGGCGGCTATCGCGTGCCTTGGGCGCCCGAGCCCGGCGCGCGGGTGCGGCTGATCGCCGGCGAAGCACCCTCGGCCATGGCGGCCATGGGCGCGGATCGCTGCATCCGGCTCTGCCTGCAGCCGCTCATCATCGATATCGGCTCGGCCGTGCGTGGCCTTGCCCGCGGCATCGACCGGATATTGCACCCGGATTGAGCGCCTTTTTGCCTTAGCGCACCAGCACCTGGAGCGAGGGGCTGGCGCCGCCGAGGCTGGCCGGATCGTAGGCGACCGTGACCGAGCCGAGCTCCGCGTCGCGATTGCGGAGATTATATTCGGACGAGCAGCGGCCGGCCCGGACCCTGGTGGCGAGCCGCACCGCCTGGCTGCCGCCGCTGCGGAAGCGCACGTCGGCGCTGACCAGCTGGATATTGCCGCCGTCGACGCAGAACATGATTTGGCGCGGGACGCTGGTCGTCCGGACCTCGAAAATCTGGCTGGAGCTGCCGGCGGCGAGGGTGCGCGTGCCGACTCCCAGCCAGGCCCCCTCCCGCTGCGCGCCCGCGGGCGCCGCCATTGCAATTGTCCCCATCGCGGCCAGAGCGGCCGCCTTGACGATTCTCATGCCTTGTCTCCCCCCGAATCCCCGCGCGGGCGAGGCCGGCCCGCGCGGGGGAGGATAGCATAAGCCGGCGCGGGCGTAAAAGCGGGGGCGTGAAGCAACCCTTCCCCGGGAGTGCCGGATTCACTAGAGAGCGCGGCAAGAGGAGCCTCTCATGGCCGATACCACCGACACCAAAGACACCGAAGCCCCGGCAGCGCCCGCTTTCCCAACGCCCTCGCTCGAGGACATGCAGCATTGGACCTGGGTGATGGGCCGGGCGCAGCAGCTGATGATGGAGCATCTTGCGCAAGCGATGGGCGAGGCGGCGGAGAAGGCGGCCGGGGCGGCGGCGCCGGAGAAGGCTCAGGCGGGCATGATGCAATGGCCCGGCATGAGCCTGTTCGGCGATCCGGCCAAATTGATGGAGGCGCAGGCGCAGATGTGGGCCGAGGGGCTCGACATCTGGCAGCGGGCGCTCAGCCCCGCGCCCGCGAACGGCGAAGAGAAGAGCGCGCTCGCCGACAAAGCGGACAAGGACCGGCGGTTCGCCGCGCCCGAATGGCGCGATAATCCGCTGTTCGACACGATAAGGCAGACCTATTTGCTGGTCTCCGAGCGGCTGCTCGGCTCGGTCGACGCGATCGAGGGCGTCGATGCGGCGACGCGCGAGAAGCTGCGGTTCACGACCAAGATGTTCGTCGATGCGATGAGCCCGAGCAATTTCGCGCTCACCAACCCGCAAGTGCTCGAAAAGGCGATGGAGACCAAGGGCGAGAGCCTGCTCCACGGCCTCGAGCACATGCTCAAGGACCTGGAGAAGGGCCAGCTCACCCATGTCCAGCCGGGCGCGTTCGAAGTCGGGCGCAACATCGCGACGACGCCGGGCAAGGTGATCAAGCAGACCGCGCTCTACCAGCTCATCCAATATGCGCCGACGACGGACCGGGTGCTGGAAGTGCCGCTGATCATCTTCCCGCCGTGGATCAACCGCTTCTACATCCTCGATCTCAACCCCGACAAAAGCTTCATCAAATGGGCGGTGGGCGAAGGGCTGACCGTGTTCGTCGTCTCGTGGAAGTCGGCCGACGAGAGCATGAAGGACGTCAAGCTCGACGATTATGCGCTTGCCCAGGCCGAGGCGATCGACGCGGTGCGCAAGGCGCTCGGCGTCGAGGCGGTGCACGCCATCGGCTATTGCGTGGCCGGGACGATGCTGGCGGCGACACTCGCGCTGCTCGAGGCGCGGGGCGAGGCGGCCAAGGTCGCCAGCGCCACCTTCTTCACGGCGCAGGTCGATTTCTCGGAGAGCGGCGACCTCAAGCTGTTCATCGGCGACGAGCAGATGGAGCTGATCCGC
The DNA here is from genome assembly GCA_035994965.1 of Allosphingosinicella sp. Taxonomy (GTDB): domain Bacteria; phylum Pseudomonadota; class Alphaproteobacteria; order Sphingomonadales; family Sphingomonadaceae; genus Allosphingosinicella. The sequence goes on along the minus strand of DASYKV010000012.1, from coordinate 74,917 downwards.
CAGCTTTCCGCCGACAAGGGCTATCTCGACGGGCGCTACATGGCGGCGACCTTCAACCTGCTGCGCGGTCGCGACCTGATCTGGAGCTACGTCACCAACAACTACCTGCTCGGCCAGGATTATCCGCAGTTCGACCTGCTCCACTGGAATTCGGACACGACCAATTTGCCGGCCGACTGGCACCGCGCCTATCTACAGCAGCTCTACCGCGAGAACAAATTGGTCCAGCCGGGCGGGATCGAGGTCGACGGCGTTCCGATCGACCTGAGGACGGTGAAGACGCCCACCTACGTCCAGGCCGGGCGCGAGGACCATATCGCGCCGCCGCAGAGCGTGTGGAAGATTACCCATCATTTCACCGGGCCGATGCGCTTCGTGCTGGCGGGCTCGGGCCATATCGCCGGCGTGGTCAATCCGCCCGCTGCGCAGAAATACCAATATTGGACCAACGAGGCCAAGGCCGACACGCTCGAGCAGTTCATCGCCGGAGCGACCGAGACCAAGGGCAGCTGGTGGCCCGACTGGATTCAATGGATCCGCGCCATCTCCTCCGACGAGGTGGCGGCGTCGGGCGCGCGGGTGCCCGGCAAGGGGCGTCTCAAGGCGATCGAGGACGCGCCGGGAAGCTATGTGAAGGCGCGGTGAGCGTCCTGTTCGCCTTGGCGCTGGCGGCCGCGCCGGCCAACGGCTGCGCCGGTCCGCGTCCGGGCTGGCTTGCGCCGGTCCTTCTACCTCCGAGCCGCCACTTCAACCGCATCACCGTGTCGGCGCGCGACGGGATATTGTGGAACGGAGCGCCGGTGACTCGGCCGATCCTGCGCCAATATCTCGACTTCGTCGCGAACATGACTCCGGTGCCGCTGACCATCCTCGCGCCCCGGCACGACGCGGATTGCGCCCTGATCGAAGCCCTGCGCGACGAGATCGAGGCCGCTTTGCCTTGCGCTGCCCAGGTCTGCGGCGAAGGGGCGGGCGCCTGGACCGAGCACGATCTCCTCCCGGCGCCGCCGCCTATGCCGCCGCGCCGCGCCCGGCCTTCGGACCGCTAAGCCACTCATATCGCTTCAACACTGCAATTATGTTGCAGCGCACAAAAAAGTGCTTGAAATCCCGATTCCACACCCCTATTTGTTGCATCGCAGCATAGGAGCGAGAATATGGCTGATCAGGCCACCGAGACCAAAGTGAACGAAACCAAGGCGGACACGCCGCGCATCGCGGACGCCGTCAAGGCGCCCGTCGCCGAGGCCCCGAAGGCCGAGCCGGTCAAGGCCGCCGAGCCCAAGCCGGCCGCGCCGGTCAAGGTCGCCGCCAAGCCGACCCCGCGCGCCAAGCCGGCCCGCAAGCCGGTGACCGCGCGCAAGACCAGGGCGAAGGCCAAGCCGGCCCGTTCGGCCGCCAAGACCGCCCGGATCGCCAAGCCGGCCATTACGGCCGCCAAGATCGTCAAGAAGCCGGCCCGCGCCGGCATCACCGCCATCAAGACAGGAGTGAAGACCATGAACAAGCAGACCCAGAAGGCCGCCGACGCCGGCTTCGCCGCCGCCGAGCAGATCAAGACCGTCGTGAGCCAGGCCAATGACCGTGCCAAGACCGCGATGGAGAAGAGCGCCAAGGTCATCGAGGAGCTCGCCGAGCTCGGCCGCGGCAACGTCGAGGCGATCGTCGCCTCCTCGAAGGTCGCCGCCAAGGGCGCCGAGAGCCTCAGCCAGGACGCCGCCAATTACAGCCGCAAGAGCTTCGAGGACGCCTCGCTCGCGTTCAAGAGCTTCGCGGACGTCAAGTCGGCGACCGACCTCTTCAAGCTCCAGGGCGATTTCGCCCGCAGCGCGTTCGATGCCGCCGTCGCCCAGAGCGCCCGCGTGTCTGAGAACATGCTGAAGCTGGCCGGCGACGTCGCCGAGCCGCTGACCAGCCGCTACACCGTGGCGGCCGAGCGTGTGAAGACCCTCGCAGCGTAACCGCAGGGTCCGAACCAGTAGAGAGGGCGGCCGCTCCCAGTTGGAGCGGCCGCCCTTTTTGCGTGCGGATGGGACAGCTCACCCCTTGCCCGCCCGGGGCAGCATGCCATATTTACGGCGTTGAGATGTTTATGGGCGAGTCAGTGATCAGGGCGAATAGCGACGACCGGCCTCCGGGCGACGATGAGGGCACGGGCCTCGGCGTCGCCACGCGCACGCGTACCCGCACCAAATCGCCCTCGCCCTACAAGGTGCTGATGCTCAACGACGATTACACGCCGATGGAGTTCGTCGTCCACGTCCTGCAGAGCTTCTTCAAGATGAGCATCGAGGACGCGACCCGGGTGATGCTCCACGTCCACCAGCGCGGCGTCGGCGTGTGCGGCATCTTCCCCTACGAGGTCGCCGAGACCAAGGTCGCCCAGGTGATGGATTTCGCGCGGGCGAACGAGCATCCGCTGCAGTGCACGCTGGAGAAGGCCTAGCGCCCCTCGCACGTCATTCCCGGGAAAGCGGGAGCGTTACTTGGCCGGAGGCAGCCACCCCGTCTCGAGGCTGGAGCGGTCGACGAAGTTGGATTCGCCGACGAGGCGCGCTTCGTCGAGCAGGCGGATCTGGCTGCCGCCATTGCGCTCGATGATCCGGTCCTCGACCAGAGCGCGCATCATCCGGTTGACGTGGACCGCGGTGAGGCCGGTGGCGTCGCCGATATCCTCCTGGGTGAGCGGCAGCTGGATGGCGCCGCCGTCGGCCAGGCCGAGCCGCCGCATCCGCGCGAAGATCTCGCAGATCAGGGAGCCGACCCGCGCCCGCGCCGAGGTCCGGCCGATCGAGGCGAGGCGGTCGGCGAGCGCGACCCGCTCGGCCACCGACAGGCCCAGGATCAAGGCGCCCAGCCGCGGATGATCGCCGATCAAGGCGGCGAGCCGCTCGCGGCTGAACGGGCACAAAACCGCATCGGAGACCGCGGTCACCGTCTCCGGCGAATCGGCGAAGGCGAGCAAGGGCAGGCCCAATATGTCGCCCTGGAAATGGAAGCGCATGATCTGGCGGCTGCCATTGCCGAGCACGACGCTGGAATGGAGCCAGCCCGAACGGACGATATAGAGGTCGCGCGACGCCTCGTTCTCGCGAATCACCACGGCCCCGCGCCGAAAGGCACGGTCCTCATCCTCGAGCTTGCCCAGCGAAATACGCTCGGCGTCGGACAGCCGCACATAATGGCTGAGACGCTCAGCTAGACAACTTCCCCCCAAAGCCTGGCCTCTTCCCAGCAGCCGCGCGATACTGTGCGCACCGGAACAATAGGTGCGAAAGCGTCGCCATGCGCTGATCGAAATCAAGAAGCCGTTCAATCGGCGGCGTTTTTCCGTGGCGGCGGCGGGCCGCTTGCCTGACCGTGGAGAAGGCGTAAGACGGCGCCCCATGGACAGGATCATCATCCACGGCGGCAAGGCGCTCAACGGCAGAATCCCGATTTCAGGCGCCAAGAACGCCGCGCTCACCCTGATGCCCTGCGCGCTGCTGACCGACGAGCCGCTGACTTTGAGGAACCTGCCGCGCCTCGCCGACGTCGACAGCTTCGGCCATCTCCTGAACGAGCTCGGCGTCTCGACCGCGATCGAAGGCTCGCGCAAGGGCGAGTTCGGCCGGGTGATGACTTTCCGCGCCGCCAATATCGCCTCGACGGTCGCGCCCTACGACATCGTCCGCAAGATGCGCGCCTCGATCCTGGTGCTCGGGCCGCTGCTCGCCCGCGCCGGCGAGGCGACGGTGTCGCTGCCCGGCGGCTGCGCGATCGGCAACCGGCCGATCGACCTGCACCTCAAGGCGCTGCAGGCGCTTGGCGCCGAGATCGAGATCGCCGCCGGCTATGTGAAGGCGATCGCCCCCAAAGGCGGCCTCGTCGGCGGCACGGTCAGCTTCCCGACCGTCTCGGTCGGCGCCACCGAGAACGCGCTGATGGCCGCCGTCCTCGCCAAGGGCACGACCGTGATCGAAAATGCGGCGCGCGAGCCCGAGATCACCGATCTCGCCTCGTGCCTGATCGCGATGGGCGCCGAGATCGAGGGGCTGAAGAGCGACACGCTCACCATCCACGGCAAGGACCGGCTGCACGGCGCCACCCATGCGGTGATGCCCGACCGGATCGAGGCCGGCTCCTATGCCTGCGCGGCGCTGATCACCGGCGGCTCGGTCGAGCTGGCCGGCGCGCGCGAGGACCAGATGCACGCCATCCTCTCCGGGCTCGCCGATGCCGGCGCCCAGATCGAGCTCGGCAAAAGCTCGATCAAGGTCAGCGCCAATGGCGGGATCAAGCCGCTGTCGCTGTCGACCGCGCCCTATCCCGCTTTCCCGACCGACATGCAGGCGCAGTTCATGGCGATGCTTGCGCTGGCCGGCGGCACCAGCCTGCTGACCGAGACGATCTTCGAAAATCGCTACATGCACGTGCCGGAGCTCAGCCGCATGGGCGCGGACATCGAGGTCCGCGGCCGTTCGGCCGTGGTCCGCGGCGTCGACGGCCTCATCGGCGCGCCGGTCATGGCGACCGATTTGCGGGCGTCGATGAGCCTCGTCCTCGCCGGGCTCGCCGCGCAGGGCGAGACCCAGGTCAACCGGGTCTATCATCTCGACCGCGGCTATGAGCGGCTCGAGGAGAAGTTGCAGGCGGTCGGCGCGGATATCGAGCGGGCCAGCGACGGTTGAGAATTCCCCCTTCACGGCGGGGAGGGGTTAGGGGAGGGGGCTAGGCGTTCGAGAATTCTCGCCGACGCCGAACATCCCTCGCTACCCTCCCCCTCCAGGGGGAGGGGCTTCGTGGTCTCCGCCCTTCGCCCGCATCGCCGCCGCCAGCGCTTGCGCCTGGTCGAGCGCCGCATCGCCGGTGCCGCGGACCTTGTCCCATTCGATCGCGAATTTGCCGGGGTCGGCGCGGTCGACGACGACCGGGAGCTGCTGGCCGGGGCTCGGCCAGAGCGAGGTCTTGACCAGGCCGCCGAACTGGACCGCGCGGGGCTCGACCCCCTCGGCCGAGAGGATGCCGGTGATCCGGGTCATATGATAAGCCGAGCCCCGGTCGGGCATGGCGGCGGCGGTGACGAGCAGGGTGCCGGGCACGGGATCGGCCATCGACTTAACGGCGGTGGCGGCATTGCCGCCGGCGCGCATCACCCGGATCAGCACCAGGGCGACGACCAGGATGATCGCGCCCACCACCACGAGCTGCGTAAGAATCGCGCTCATCATCGAGGTTGCCATGGTGCCTCGCCGCGTTTCAACCGGAGCGGTGTGCCTAGCACGTTCGGTCCTCAGTCTTGAAGTGCCTTGGCGAACCTGTAGCTGGTGCGCGCATAGTCCTGCCGCTCGTAGAAAGCGTGGGCGCGCAGGCGCTTCGTGTTGCTGGTGACTTCGATGAGGCCGCAGCCCTTCGCCGCGAGGCGCGTTTCCGCTTCGGCGACGAGCGCGGTGCCGATGCCTTGGCCGCGCAGGCCTTCGGCGACGGCCAGCATGGTGATCCGGCCGACCGGGCGGGGGCGATGCAGGACCTGCGTCAGATAGATGGTCACAACCCCCGCTATCTCGTCCCGCTCCGCCACCAAAGGAGGCATGCCGGCCTTCTTCAGCGTGGCGAGACGCTTCCTGACTTCGGCGGCGGTGACGTCGTAGCCGAGGGCGACGACGAGCCGCGCGATCGCCTCGCTGTCCTTCGGCTTCGCCTCGCGGATCGAAAGCTTCGGCTCGGGCTTCGGCGCCGGCGCGGGTTTCGGGCGCGGCTTGGCCTTCGTCTTGCCGACCGAGCTTTTCCAGGCCGACGCGCCGTCGCCGCGCAGGAATCCTTCGATCTCGTCCGGAGTCGCGGTGAGGCCGTCCTTGCCGAAGCCGAAAAGCTCGCGGCCCGTTTTCGAATCCTTGAGGCCGAACTTGCCGTGGTCGCCTTTGCCCGGGGTGCGGACGCGCGAGGCGACCAGCTTGCAGCCGCGATTCCGGGCCAGCTCGCGCAAGGTGTCTCCCTCGACGCTCACGTCAGCACCTCGACACTATGGATGAGCAGGCCGACCAGGCCGCCGACCAGGGTGCCGTTGATCCGGATATATTGGAGATCGCGGCCGACCGCGCCTTCGAGCCGGTCCGAGACGGTGCCGGCGTCCCAGCCGCGCACCGTCTCGGAGACCAATTTAACGATGGAATCGCCGTAGGAGGCGACCAGGCCGACCGTGGCGCGGCGGGCGAATTGGTTGATCGCGGCCTTGAGGCGGGGCTCGGCCTGGAGCGTCTCGCCGAGCTGGCGCAGCGCCTCGCCGAACTTGCCGGCGAGCGCCGCGTCGGGATCGCGCGCGCCCTTGAGCAGCCCGGCGCGGCCCTTCTCCCAGAGCCCGCCAAGCCAGGCGGAGACCGCCTCATTCTCGATCATCTCGCTCTTCCACGCCTCGACCCTGCTCTTGGTCTCGGGGTCGTTCTGGAGGCGAGAAGCGAGGCTGGCGAGGCCCTCCTCGGCCTTGGCGCGCACCGGATGGTCGGGGTCAACCGCCATGTCGATGCTGAGTTTCCTGAGGCCGTCGACGATGGCGTCGGCGAGCTTGTCGTCGAGCCCGGCCATGCGCAGGATCCAGCCCGCCCTCTTGTGGACCATCGCCCGAATCAGATCCTCATTCGCGTCGAGCGTCCGGCCGGCCCAGGCGACGAGCGCATCGACCATCGGCACGTGCCGCTCCGAGGTGATCGCGGCCTCCAGCGTCTGGCCGAGCAGGGGCGCGACCTCGACCGAACGGATGCGTTGGGCGATGGCGGTCTTGACCATGCCGCCCAGCCGCTCCTGATCGAGCGATTCCAGGATGTCGGCGAGCAGGCGCGAGCCGCCCGCGCGCAGCCGGCCCTCGCTCGGAGGCTGGGCGAGGAAGCGGCCGACGGCGCCGGCGACGTCGAATTTGCGCATCCTGCGCGCGACCACCGACGGGGTGAGGAAATTGTCCTTGAGGAAGGAGGCGAGCGCGTCGCCGATCCGGTCCTTGTTCCTGGGCACGATCGCGGTGTGCGGGATGGGCAGGCCGAGCGGGTGGCGGAACAGAGCGGTGACCGCGAACCAGTCGGCGACCCCGCCGACGACTCCGGCCTCGGCGAAGGCGCGGACGAAGCCCCAGGCGGGATGACTGGCTTCGAGCCCGGCGGCGGCGACGAAGATCGCGGCCATGAAGGCGAGCATCGCCGTCGCCAGCGCGCGCATGCCGCGCGCGCCGCTTTGGGCGGAGGGCGGGCGGCCGGGACGCGTCTGATCGGGCCGGGTCATGCCGGATGAATAACCGGCGGCCGGACTGGTTCAAACCGGCCGACGATTATTCCGCCGGTTCGGGGGCCGGCTGGAGGCCGTGGTCCTGCTTGCCCTTGTAGGTGATGAGCCGCTTGAACTTGGGCGCCAGCCACTTCTCGAAGCTGTCGGCCAGGCTGAACGAGGCCGGCACGATCACCAAAGTGAGGACGGTCGAGAGCAGCAGGCCGCCGATCACGACGATGCCCATCGGTGCGCGCCAGCTCGAATCGCCCTCGAGCGCGAGCGCGGTCGGGAACATGCCGCCGACCATCGCCATGGTGGTCATCACGATCGGCTGGGCGCGCTTGTGGCCCGAATCGGCGATCGCCTCGTCCCTCGGCACGCCCTTGGCCATCTCCTCGATCGCGAAATCGAGCAGCAGGATCGAGTTCTTGGCGACGATGCCGAGCAGCATCAATATGCCGATCAACACCGGCATCGACAGCGGCTGGCCGGTGATGAGCAAAGCGATCGCTCCGCCCAATGGCGCCAGCAGCAGCGAGCCCATGTTCACGAACGGCGCCATCAGCCTTTTGTAGAGCAGCACCAGCACCGCGAAGACCAGGACGATTCCGGCAAGCACGGCCAGGCCGAAATTGGTGACCAGCTCCGCCTGGAACTTGGCGTCGCCGAACCGCGCGCGGGTCACGCCCTGCGGCAGGTTCTTCATGCTCTCCAGCTGGTTGAGCACCGGCAGCCACTCGATCACGCCCGGCGCGAGATCCGCGCTGATCATGATCCGCCGCTCCTGGTTGAAGCGCTGGATGACGGAGGGGCCCGCGCCGAAGGTGAGCCGGGCGACGCTGTTGAGCGCGACCGTCGTGCCGTTGCTGGTCTGCACCGGCATGTTCTCGATGGTCGCGATGTTGCGCCGCGCGGCTTCATCGACGCGCACCCGTATCGGGATCTGGCGATCGGACAGGGAGAAGCGCGCGCTGACCTGGTCGATCTCGCCCTGGGTCGCGACCCTGACCGCCTGGCTCAGCGCCTGGGTGCTGACGCCAAGCTCGGCGGCGAGCGGCAGCGGCGTGATCGTGATCTCCGGCCGGCGCAGATCGCCCTCGATCCGCGGCGCCCGGAATTCGGATCGCTTCGCCATGTCCGCGACCACCGCCGAGGCGGCGCGGTGCAGCACTTCCGGATCCGAGCCGGCGAGCATCACCGAGACCGCCCGTCCGCCCGTAAAGCCCTGGCCGCGGAAGAAGACGCGCGCGTCGGGAATGGTGGTGAGCTTGGCGGTCATGTAGCGCTCGAACTCGTAGCTCGCCATCGCCCGGTCGGGCTTCAGCGTCGCCCAGATCGTCGCGGTGCCGACCCGCACCGCCTCGAACACCTGCTCGACATCGGCCTCGCGCCCCAGCATCGCCGCCGCCCGGTCGGCGACCAGGCGGGTCTGGTCGAGCGTCGCGCCCGGGGCAAGCGTGACCGAGACGCTGACCGTGTCCGAATCGACCTGCGGATTGGTGGTGAAGCGCAGCTGGCTGAAGCAGAAGATCGTAGCGACGAAGGCGAGGGCGCCGATCCCGACCGTCTTCCAGCGGTTCCTCAGCGACCAGTGGAGCACGCCCATATAGCGGTCCATGATCCAGCCTTCGCCATGCTTGGCGTGGCCCTTGGCCTTGAGGAAATAGGCGGCGAGCATCGGCGTGATCAGGCGCGCGACCGCGAGGCTGATCAGCACGGTGATCACGATTGTGAAGCCGAAGCTCTTGAAATATTGCCCGATCAGGCCGCTCATCATGCCGACGGGCAGGAACACGGCGACGATCGAGAAGGTGGTCGCGACCACCGGCAGGCCGATCTCGTCGGCGGCGTCGATCGCCGCCTGATAGGCCGATTTGCCCATGCGCATGTGTCGGACGATATTCTCGATCTCGACGATCGCGTCGTCGACCAGCACGCCGGCGACCAGGCTCAAGGCGAGCAGGGTTACCCCGTTGAGCGAGAATCCCATCATCTCCATGAACCAGAAGGCCGGAATCGCCGAGAGCGGGATGGCGATCGCCGAGATCAGGGTCGCGCGCCAGTCGCGCAGGAAGATGAAGACGCACAAGACCGCGAGCAGCGCCCCTTCGAGCAAGGCGCGCATCGCCGCCTTGTAGCTGTTGCGGGTCTCGTCGACGGAGTTGAACCGCTCGCTGAAGGTGACGCGATTATTGTCGCGCGCCATCTGGTCGAGCTCGGCCTTCACCGCCTGGTAGACGGTGACGTCGGAATAGCCCTTGGCCTTCTGGACCTGGAAGCTGACCACCTGGCGGCCATTGGCGATGCCGTAGGAGCGCTGCTCGCCATATTGGTCGCGCACGTTGGCGATCGAGCTCAGCCTGATGGTGCGGCCATTGCCGACCGGGATCTGGCGCTCGCCGAGCTGCGCCGCGCTCGCCGAATTGCCGACCACGCGCACGCTCTGCTCGGAGCCGGCGATCTCGGCGCGGCCGCCGGCGGCGTTCTGGTTCAGCGCGCGCAGCGCCTGGTTGACCTGGCTCGCGGTGACGTTCTGCGATTGCATGCGCGCCGGATCGAGGTCGACGCGGATCTCGCGGTCGACGCCGCCCAGCCGGCTCACCGTGGAGACGCCGGTGACGGCGAGCAGGCGCCGCGCGACGACGTCGTCTATATACCAGCTCAATTGCTCGACGGTCATCGCCGTGCTGGTCGCCGACATGGTGACGATCGGGCCGCCTTCGACTTCGATGCGCTGGATGAACGGCTCCAATATGCCCTCGGGAAGGTCGCCGCGGATGCGCGCCATGGCGTCGCGCAGGTCGCTGACCGCGCGGTCGATCGGCGTGCCGATGTTGAACTGGACCATGGTCTCGCTGGCGCCTTCGCGCACGGTCGAGGAGACTTCGTCGACGCCGGCGATGCTTCGGATCGCCGATTCGACGCGGCGGGTCACCTGCGTCTCCAGCTCCTGCGGCGCCGCGCCGGGCTGGCTGATCACGACCATCGCGCCCGGGAAGCTGATGTCGGGCATGTTGTTGACGCTCATCCGGTTGAACGAGATCAACCCGACCAGCGTCAGCATGAAGAAGAGGACGAGCGGAATCACCGGGTTGCGGATCGCCCAGCTCGAAATGTTTCTCAGGCCCATAACATCGTCCCGTTCACTACGCCGCCGGCGCGCCGCGGGGCGCCGGCCGAGAGATTAGTTCCTGCGCCGCGCCCGCTCGGGCCGCACGCGCTCGCCTGCATTGAGGAAGGCGCCGGCGGATTCGATGACCTGCTCGTCGCCGGTGAGGCCCGTGACGATCGGCACGCCGCGATCGGTTACCGTGCCGGTCTGCACGCCGCGCCGGGTGACGGTGTTGTTCGGCCCGATCACGAAGACGAAATTGCCCCCGTCGTCGGTGAGCACCGCCGATTCGGGCAGGAGCGGCACGCGCGTCAGGGCCGAGCGCAGCTGCGCCGAGGCGAAGCCGCCCGGCCGCAAATTCGTGTCATAGGGAACCAGCACGTTGACGATGCCCTGGCGGGTCTGCGGATCGATGATCGGCGAGATCAGCCGGATGGTTCCGCGATAGGGGCGGGTCGAGCCGACCGGCGTCACCGTGACCATGCCGCCGACCCGCAGCTGCGCGAGATCGGGCTGCGCCAGGCGGGCGAGCAGCTCCATCTCGCCGCGCTCTGCGATTCGGAACAAGGGAGGCGAGCCGGCGCCGACCACCTGGCCGGCCTCGGCGTTGCGGGCGAGCACGAGGCCCGCGGTCGGCGCGCGGATGTCGAGCCGGCCGATGCGGGCGCGGCTGGCGCCCAGGTTCGCCTGGGCGACGCGGACTCGGGCGGCGGCGGCGTCGCGGGTCGCGCGCTTGCGGTCCATGTCGGCCTGGCTGATGAAGCCGCGGCTGACCAGCGCCTGGGCGCGGTCGAGCTCGCTCTGGGCGAGGCGAAGGTCGGCGCGGCTCACCTCGATCTGGGCGGCGAGCTGGGCGGCTTCCTGGGTCTGCACCGCGCGGTTGATCACGGCGAGCGTCTGGCCCGCCTGGACATAGTCGCCAGGCTCGACCAGCACGCGCTCGATCTGGCCTCCCTCGCCGGCGACGCCGATCGGCATGTCGTGCCGGGCGGCGAGCGATCCGGTCGCGGAAATCACTGTTTCGACCTCGGTGCGGCCGGGGACGACGACCGTCACCGTCGGCAATTGCTGGCCCTCGGCGCTCTTGCCGGCGGCCTTGGGCGCGGGCGTGCCGCCGCGGCCCATCGTCATATAGGCGCCGACGGCGACCACCAGCAGCAGGACGACGATGAGAATGATCCGCCGCTTCTTGCGTCGCCGCGCCAGAGCCTCCTCGTCGACGACCACGTCGTCGATCGCGTCGCGACTCCACTTGCTGGCCTCGTAGTTCATCGTCTTCATCGTCCCCACTCGTACAGCTCGGCCGACAGCCGCATGCGCGGAGCTGTGTTAGCCGAATATATCACCTGGAACAAGCCATAATCAGCCATGGCGCGTCCTCCGCTTCCCCCCTACGCGGAACCGCGCCTTTACAACCTTAGTTGGGCCATTACCAATGTTGAATGACGGCCGCGGCGCCGTCCGGCGCTGGAGGAGGAAAAGCATATGGGTCAGTTTCTCGCCGATCATGGATGGATCTGGTGGATCGTCATCGGTCTCGTCGCCGGCGCAATCGCCAAGATGCTGGTGCCGGGGCGCGATCCCGGCGGCTGCCTGATGACCGTCATCCTGGGCATTGGCGGCGCCGTCCTGGCCGGCTTCCTGGGACAGCAGCTCCACTGGTATCGTCCCGGCGAGGGCGCCGGCTTCCTCGCCGCCATCGTCGGCGCGGTGGTGATCCTGTTCGTCTACCGGCTCGTCGCCGGGATGTCGAACCGGCGCTGACGCGACGCGGCGGCTTGCCGCCGGTCCGGCCAGGGCTCATTCTCTCCCCACCAGAATCGAAAAGGTGGGGAGGGACTGAGATGATCCGCAAGACAGGAAAGGCGGCGCTGACGGCGCTCGCCCTGGCCGCGGCGACGCCGGCGGCGGCGCAGCTGCCCAATGCCGAGATCGCGCCGATCCCGGCGTTGCGCGGGACCCGGCTCGACGTGACCGCGACCGGCCGCCTGGCCCGGGTCCCGGACGTGGTCCGGGTCGAGGCCGGCGTGACCACGCAGGCGCGCACCGCCGCCGAGGCGATGCGGCAGAACAGCGCGCAAATGGCGCGGGTGCGCGCCGCCTTAACCGCCGCCGGAGTCGCCGACCGCGACGTTCAGACGACGAGCTTCAACCTCGGCGCTTACTACGTCACCGGCCCGGCCCCGGCCCGGGAGCAGATCTTCGCCGGCTACAGGACCAGCAACCAGCTGGTCATCCGGCTGCGCGACGTCTCGCGCTCCGGCCAGGTGCTCGATGCCCTGGTCAACGAAGGCGTCAACGACATTGATGGACCGAGCCTCGATTTCGAGAATCGCGATGCGCTGATGGACGAGGCGCGGACCATGGCGATCGGCGCGGCGCGGGCCCGGGCCGAGCTTTATGCGCGCGGGCTCGGCATGCGGGTCAAGCGGGCCGTGCTGATCGACGAAGGCGGCGGCTATTCCAATTCGAGCAATTCGAACAATCTCGCCAACATGAGCACCAATGTCGTCATCGGGAGCACGATCGACACGGGCGGACGCGTCATCTCCGCGACCGTCTCGGTGGTGTTCGAGCTCGAATAGCAAAAGGGGCCGCCCCCTTCTCAAGGAGCGGCCCCTTCGGTCCGAGACGAAGCGGCGGGGGGCGCCGCTTTCGGCTCAATAATTCTGCTGGCGCTCGTAGAGCGTCTTGTAATGCTGGATGCGGGTGACCCTGAGCCCGGGCATGCCCGAGCGGTCGACCGCGCGCTGCCAGCCGGCGAATTCCTCGAGGCTGAGGCCGTAGCGCTCGCAGGCCTCGTCGACGCTCAGCAGGCCGCCATTGACGGCGGACACGACCTCGGCCTTCCGTCGGACCACCCAGCGGGTGGTCGTGGGATGCGGCAGCGAGTCGATGGTGAGCGGCTCGCCGAGCGGACCGATGACCTGAGCGGGACGTATTTTCTGATTCTCGATCATTCGTACCTCAAAACTTCACGCGCTTTCGGCTCCCTAGCGCCGTCTGCGTTCCCTGCTTTAGCGGGAGACCGTTGAAGGAAGATTGAAACGCCAAGGTAAATATCGCGGTGATCATGGTTTACGGGGCATTGTGACGCCGTTTCACTTCGGCACGGTTGAAACAGAATCGCTGGGCGGAAGCGGCCTGCCGCCATTGCGCGCCGGCGAGCACGGTCTCGACCAGAGGCTCGGCTTCGGGCGGCGGCGCACTATTGCGGTCGAACGCGGCCTGCGCGCGCGCCGCCGGCGTCGCCGCCTGCTGCGCGATCAGGCCGGCGCTCAGCATCTGGAAGTCGAGCGGCGCCGGCTGGGGCGGCCCGTTCAGGCGCTTGGCGCGGAGGTGGAAGGACTCGTCCATGGGGGTCGAGTCTCTAGAGGAAGAGGGTGAAGAGCCGGTAAAGCCTGACCTTCGGGAGTCCGGGGGTGGGCGCGGCGCGCGTCTGCGCCTATCTAGCGCGCTTATGGATGCGGATTTCCAACTCGGCCGGCCGGCCCATCGGGCCCGGATCGTCGTCGCCATGTCGGGCGGCGTCGATTCGTCGGTGGTGGCCGTCTTGGCGGCGCGGACCGGCGCCGAGACGATCGGGGTGACGCTCCAGCTCTACGATCATGGCGAGGCGCTGGGCCGGAGCAGGACCTGCTGCGCCGGCCAGGACATTTACGACGCCAAGGCGGTCGCCGAGCGGCTCGGCATCGCCCATTACGTCTTCGATTATGAGAGTCGCTTCCGGGAAAGCGTGATCGAGCGCTTCGCCGACGAATATGCGCGCGGGCGCACGCCCATCCCCTGCATCGCCTGCAACCAGGGGGTGAAGTTCACCGATCTGCTCAGCCTCGCGCGCGATCTCGGCGCCGATTGCCTGGCGACCGGCCATTATGTCCGCCGGGTCGTCGGCGCCGACGGGGCGGAGCTGCACCGGGCCGCCGATCCGGCGCGCGACCAGAGCTATTTCCTGTTCGCGACCACCCGCGACCAGCTCGATTTCCTGCGCTTCCCCTTGGGCGACATGCCCAAGCCCGCGGTGCGCGAGATCGCCCGCGAGCTGGCGCTGCTGGTGGCGGACAAGCCCGACAGCCAGGACATCTGCTTCGTCCCCGACGGCGATTATGCCAAAGTGGTGAAGAACGTCCGGCCCGAGGCCGCGGTCGAAGGCGAGATCGTTGACCGGGACGGGCGCGTGCTCGGGCGCCATCCCGGCCTGATCCACTTCACCGTGGGCCAGCGCCGCGGGCTCGAGATCGGCGGCCAGGCCGAGCCGCTCTACGTGCTGAGGCTGGAGCCGGAGCGGGCCCGGGTCGTGGTCGGCCCGAAGAGCGCTTTGGCGGTCCGCGCGGCGCGGCTGAGCGGCCTCAACTGGCTCGGCGAGGGCCAGCGCGAAGGCCTGACCGTCAAGGTGCGCTCATTGGCGAGGCCCGCTCCGGCGCGCTTCGACGGCGAGACCGTCCGCTTCGACCGGCCCGAATATGGCGTCTCGCCCGGACAGGCGGCCGTGCTCTACGACGGCGACCGGGTGCTCGGCGGCGGCTGGATCGAGGAGACCGTGGCGGCGGAGCTCGAACCCGCCTGACGGCGCGCCAGCGCGTAGAGCAGGACGCCTACAACGAGCGCGCCGGCCAGCATCGCCCAGCTTTCCCATTTCGACTGGGCCGCCGCATAAGCGCAAACCGCCAAGCCGGCGGCGGCGAGCAGCAACGAGGCCGCGCCCGGCCGCGCCTTCGGCAGAGCGACGATGCAGGCGGCGTAGACGACGAGCCGCGCGAGCGTGCTGACGATGGCGAGCCACAGGAAGCTGCCGCTGATCGCCAGCACGGCGCCGGCAAGCCCCATGAACAGGATAGAATTGGCGGGCGTGGCGAAGCGCGCGCTGACCGCGCCGAACCAGCGCGGCAGCGAGCCTTGGGCGGCGAGCGCGTAGGTGACTCGCGGCGTCGATGTCATCGAACCGCTGACATTGCCGGCGACCGAGGCCAGAGCGGTGATTCCGAGGACGAGCGCGCCGGTCGGGCCGATCAGGGTCTGGGCGAAGGCGGCGAGCGCCGCCTTGGGCGCGGGGCCGGCCGGCATGGTGGCGGCATAAGCGAGCTGGACCAGGAAATAGAGCGCTGCGGTGACGACGATGGTGGCGATAAGCGCGCGCGGGACGGTCCGGCCCGGATCCCGCGTTTCGCCGGCCGGGACCACCGAATTCTCGAAACCGACGAAAGCGTAGAGGATGACGAGCGCCGACGCCTCCAGTGCCGACAAGGGCGGTGGCGGGCCGGGCGGCGGGACGCCCTCCGCAGCATAACTCAGCCCCCAGATGGCGAGACCGACCAGCGGCAGCGCCTTGAGAAGGGTCAGCGCATCGAGCGCCCGTATTGCGCGCTTCACGCCGACGATATTGACGAAGGTCAGCGCGCCGACGAGCGCGGCGATCACCGCCATGCGCCCGGCCATGGTGCTGAACGGCGCCCAGGAAGCGCCCGCATAGTCGGCGAAGACGTTGGCGTTGGCGGCGAGCGCTGCGATCCGGGCGAGATAATAGAGCCAGCCGACCTGGAAGGCCGCCATCGGCCCGAAAGTGGCGGTGTAGGCGACCGGCCCACCGGAATTCGGGAACAAGGCCGCCAGCCTGGCGAAGGGCAGCGCGATCAGCAGCACGAGCAGGCCGAAGAGCGGGAACAGCCAGGGCGCGAAGGCGCCGAAATCCCGGTGGAGAATCCCCGGCGTGATGAAGATGCTTGCGCCGATGATGCCGTTGAACGACAGGAAGGCCGAGCCGGTCAGCCCGATGTCGCGCTTGAGGCCGCGATCGACGTTCCCCCCGTCGGTGCTCACAGGCCAGAGCGGCTCATTGCGGCGGCCGCGCGGCCTCTTCGCGCTGGGCGTCTTCCTCTTCGGCCTGCGCCTCGGCGTTGATCCGCGCGGCGCGGGCCGCCCGCGCCTCCTCCGCCATGCGCGACCAGTTGACGTCGCCGACGCCGGCGGCGCGGCGCTCGGCCCGGGCCTGGCTGACGATCTGGTTGAAGCAGCCGGTGAAGCCGCCGCCGCCGACAGTCGAGCAGCTGTCGGTGCCGGTGCGGCCGACATAGGAAAGCTCGGTCGCCCGGCCGGCCCAGGCCCGGCTGGCCGGATCGTCCGGATTGTTGCGCAGGTTCGGCGGCACGCGGTAGCGGTCGTCGTCGGGCAGGCGCGCGCAGACCGTCACCTCATTTGGGTCCTGGCTTTGCGGGCAGGGATCGTCGCCATAGACGATCAGCTGGTTCACCCGGACGTCGTCGGCGCTTGCCGGGCTCTGCGCCTCGGCCACTCCCGGCACGGCGACCCCGGGCTGCTGGGCCGACGCCGAAGCGGTCAGACCGACGGCGGCGGCGATGAAGACGGTGGCGAGGGCGATGCGCATGACTCAGATCCTCTTCGAAAGCTCGATTGCGACACGACAGCCCGCCCGGATCGCGGAATAGAGCAACGGATAGGCCGGGCTCTGCTCGGCGCCGGCGCCAAGCGCGATGTCGCGATGCTCGCGCTCGTCGGCCTGGAAGCGGGCGATGCTGGCGGAGAGCTCGGGGTCGCTGTCGCCCAGCGCCTCCAATTGCTCGGAATAATGGGCGTCGATCTCGTCCTCGATGGCCGCGGTGCAGGCCATCGCCGCCTCGGGGCCGATCAACGCGGTGGCGGCGCCCAATGCGTGGCCGGCGACGGCCCAGATCGGCTGGAGCAGGGTCGGCCGCACGCCGCGCGCGGCAAGCATCGCGTCGAAATGGCCGAGATGCTCTTTCTCCTGCGCGGCCATGCGGGCGACGAGGCCGGCGGTGGGCTGGTGCCCGCCGAGCATCGCCAGCTGGCCGGCATAGATACGCGTCGCGCCATATTCGCCGGCCTGGTCGACGCGCAGCATCGCCGCCACGTCCGGGCGTGCGTCGCCGGGCCGCCGGCTCAAGCGGGGTTCCGCGGTCGTTTGAGGCTCAGCCATAGGATCACCAACGCAGAAACAAGGGAAAGGATCGCATTCCACCCCGCCAACGAGATGTGAAGCAAAGAATCCTTCCATTGCGCCTCGTCGCAGCGGACCATGCGGCTCGGCTCCGTCATCTTGGTCAGCAGATCCGCCGCCGATTCGCCCGTCACCGTCTGGGTGCATTGGGTGAAGCCTTCCCACAAGTCGAGCTCGACCCCGGCATGATAGACGCCGAGCCCCCCGCTGACCGCGATCGCCAGAGCGGCGAGCCAGACAAACGAGCGGCCGCGATCGGGCAGCCGGCCGGCGAGCAAGGCCAGGAGCGCGAAGGCGAGCGCCGCCATATGCGGGTAACGCTGCCACCAGCACATCTCGCACGGCACCAGCCCACCCCAAATTTGGGAGGCATAAGCGCCGCCGAGCAGGGCCGCGGGCACGAGAAAGGCCAGCGCCTTGGCGAGGCGGAGCGGGCTGGCCATCGCCTGAACCGTCAGCGGCGCGCGCGCGGCCGGGCCGGCGCGCCGGCGACCCGCGGCGGGGCGCCGAGCCGGGCCAGCGTCCGGATCGCGTAATCGAGCTGATAATCGGTGACTCCGCGCGCGGTCAGCTGCTCGGCGGTCGCCGCGAAGCGCGGATCGGGCCGGCCGTCGTCCTGGATGAGATCGTCGCGGACTCCGGTCTCGTTGACGAGGTGGCGTCTCAGGTCCGATTCGCGGACCCGGTTGCGCAGCCGGTAATCGGGGTCGGAAAGCTGCGGCACGAGCACGTCGGGCGTGATCCCGCCCTCCTGCACCGAGCGGCCCGACGGCGTGTAATAGCGCGCCGTGGTGAGGCGCAGCGCGGTGCTTCCGTCGCCGAGCGGGAGCAGGGTCTGGACCGAGCCCTTGCCGAAGGTGCGCTCGCCCATGACGACCGCGCGGCGATGGTCCTGCAGCGCGGCGGCGACGATCTCGGACGCGGAAGCCGTGCCGGCGTCGACCAGCACGATGATCGGCGCGCCGTGGGCGGCGTCGCCCGGCCGGGCGTAATAACGCTCGATGTCGGTGCGCCGGCGGCCGCGCTGCGAGACGATCTCGCCGCGCTCGAGAAACAAATCGGAAAGGCCGACCGCCTGGTCGAGAAGCCCGCCCGGATTGGAGCGCAAATCGAGGACGTAGCCGAGCGGCGGGTGGCCGAGCTGGCGCTCGATATCGGCCATGGCGCGGGCGGCCGAGTCGGTGGTGACCCGGCTGAAGGTGTTGACGGTGATGATGCCGACGCCGTCGCGGACCTCCGAGCGGACCGCCGGAATGTCGATGATCGCGCGGGTGATGGTGACGTCGAACGGCCGGTCGCGGCCCGGGCGGGCGATGGTCAGCCTTACGCTGGTGCCGGGATTGCCGCGCATCCGGTCGACCGCCTCGTCGAGCGTGCCGCCGTAGAACAGCCGGCCGTCGATATGGGTGATGAAGTCGCCCGGCTTGATGCCGGCGCGGTCGGCGGGCGTGCCGCGGGTCGCCGCGATCACCTTGACCGCGCTGTCGTCCATGGTGACGGTGAGGCCGAGGCCGCCATAATTGCCATCGGTCGCGGTCATCAGCGTGCGGAAGCCGCGCGCGTCGAGATAGGAGGAGTGCGGATCGAGGCTGGCGAGCATGCCGTCGATGGCGCCGCGGACGAGCTGCTCGTCGGTGACCTGGTCGACATATTCGGCCTTCACCCGCTCGAACACGGTCATCAGCTGGCTGATCTCGCGCACCGAGCCGGCGTCGACCTGGGCCATGCTTGCGGTGGCGGCGGGGATGAAAGCGATCGCGCCGACGAGACCGAGCGCGGGAAGCAAATTCTTGGCCATTGGAAATCCTGCTGTGGCTTTTGCCGGGCTTCTACCAGCCTTCTTTAGCCGGCGCAAAGCAACGTTCGATGAACGTCATGTGGTTTAGGCAAAGCCGCCCCCCAACAAAGACTCACCCGCCGATCAGCTGGGCGAAAGGCACCGGGCGGCCGTTGCGGCGCAGCTCGAGGGTGACTCGCGGCCTGCCGCCGCCCGTGCGCCCAATCCCCTCGCCGCGCCGGACGAGCACGCCTTGAGCGACCTCGAGCGTGGCGATGTCGGTGATCACGCTGGTCCAGCCGCGGCCATGGTCGATGATCACGACATAGCCGTAGCCGCGAAACGGCGCCGCATAGATGATTCGCCCGCCGGCGGGGGCGATCACCCGCGCCTCGGCCGCGGTTTCGATGGTGAGGCCGCGCGAATGGACTCCGCCGTCCGAAATCTCGCCGACGCCGGTGACGAGCCGGCCCTCCACGGCGAGCGAATAGGGGATGGCGTCGGCGGCCGCGGTCGCGGCCGGGGCGGCGCTCTCGGGACGCGGCAGCGGGCCGGGCAGCCGCGCCAGGCTGGCGGCGATCGCGGCCTCGGCCTCGCGCGTGCCGATCCGGCCGGCCAGGCCGCGCGCCTCCTCGCCGAAGACCAAGGCGCGGTCGGACTGCGACAAGGCAAGGCCGGCAAGCTCCTGCGAGCGCGCGCGCTGCGTCGTCTCGAACGCCGCCAGAGCGGCGCGGCGCTCGCCGAGCGCGGCGCGGCTGGCGAGGAGGCCGGAGCGCGCGGCTTCGGACTGGCGGCGAAGCTCGGCGCTGCGCGCGACCTCGCCGCGGAGCGCCGCGGTGCGGCGGCGGATTTCGGGCATGGTCGCGGCGAGCAGGGAGCGGACATGGACGGCGTCGCGGACCGAGCCGGGCTGGACCAGGGCCAGAGCCGCCGGGCGGCGAGTCATCGTCTGCAAGGCGGCGGTGAGCCGGATCACCGGCCCCTGCCGCTCGGCGAGGCGGGCGCGCTGCTCGGCCTGGAGCGCGGCGATCAGTGCGATCCGGCGCTCGGCGGCGGTGAGATCGGCCTCGGCGGCCTCGATCCGGGCGGCGAGCGCCTCGGATTCGGCCCTGGCTCGGTCGGCCTCGTTGACCGCGCGGCGAGCCTGCTCGTCGAGCTGCTGGTAGCGCTGCGTCGCCTGCGCGGCCTCGGCGCGCGCCTGGGCCAGCGCCGCCGCGTCGGCGACGCTATCCTGCGCGCTGGCCGCGGCAAAGGTGCCGGCCCCGGCGATCGCGATCAATGAAGCGAGGACGAACAAGCGCATTCCCTATCCTTCACGATGATAGGGGTGGTTCGCAAGCAGGCTCGTCGCTCGGAACAATTGCTCGGCGAGCATGGCTCGGGCGAGGAGGTGCGGCCAGGTCGCCCTGCCGAACGCCAGCAGCAGGTCCGCCCGGCCCCGCTCGGCATCGCTGAACCCGTCCGCCCCGCCGATCAGGAAGCGCGCCTCGCGCCTGCCGCCGTCCCGCCACGCCTCCAGCTTCCTGGCGAAGGCGGACGAGCCCAGTGGCTCCCCTTTCTCGTCGAGCAGGATGGTGACGCTATTCTCGGCTGCCGGCGGGACCTTGCCGCCGCTCTCGGGCAATTCGGTGACCTTGGTCGGCCAGGCGACCCGCTTCAGATAGCGCTCGACGAGCTCGGCCTCGGGGCTGCGCCCGATCTTCCCCCGCGCGATGATGTGGAGGAGCACGGGTCAGCCTACTCGGAGGCGCGATGATGTGCAGCAGCAATCAGCGGCTGGCCGTCGCGGCCGGCGCATTGTCCTCGAACGCCCACATCCTCTCGAGATTGTAGAAGGTGCGCACTTCGGGCCGGAACAGGTGGACGATGACGTCGTCGGCGTCGATCAGCACCCAGTCGGCCACCGGCAGGCCCTCGATCCGGACCGAGCGGCCGAGGTCGCGCTTGATCCGTTCGGCCAGCTTTTGCGCCATGGCGGCGACCTGGCGGGTCGAACGGCCCGAGGCGATCACCATGTGATCGGCGATGTTGGACTTCCCGCTCAGGGGAATGGAAACGACGTCGACCGCCTTGTCGTCGTCGAGCGAACGAAGCACGAGATCATGCAATGCCTCGGCTCGTTCGATGGCTCCGTCTACGGGCGGAGCGGAAGCATTTTGGGGCAAACGACCTCCTTCACGATATCGGGCGCCGCGTCACGCCGTCGCGGATGGCCCTGTGTTGAAACGATTTCATTGCGTCTTCGTGCCAATCGGGATTGGCGGCGCGGATGGCGGTAGCGGACGTCGGATCGGGCGGCAATTGCAACAGCACGAGCGCCGGCGGTCTCCACTCCGTCCAATCTTGCGCCATGGCCGCGGGCCGGACGAAACGCCGCAACCAGCCCCAGGCCGGTGCCTTGAGGGCGCGGCCATCATAGCCTGGACGGCCGATCACCGCAATCGGCACGGTGCGCGCGATCCTCCGCCAGTCGCGCCACAGGTGGAGCTGGGCGAGATTGTCGGCGCCCATCAGCCAGATGAAGCTCTTTTCCGGGAAGCGGCGGACCAAAAAGGCGAGCGTGTCGACGGTGTAGACGCTGCCCAGCTCGCGCTCGATGGCGGTGACCCGGATGCGGGCGCCGCGGGCGGCGCGGCGGGCCGAGGCGAAGCGGTGGCAGAGCGGCGCCATGCCCTTCACCGGCTTCAGCGGATTGCCGGGCGAGACCAGCCACCAGATCTCGTCGAGCCCGAGCGCCGCCAACGCGGCCAGGCTGATCCGCCGGTGCCCCCGATGGGCCGGGTTGAAGGAGCCGCCGAGCAGGCCGATGCGGGTCATTCGTCCCGCCAATCCTGCGCCGCGTGAAAGACTCGGACGATTTCGATCCGCTCCTCCCGGAGCACCCGATAGACGAGGCTGTAGGGCGTATTGCCGACACGAAGCGAATGCATCTCATTGTGCAGAAAGGGCCCGCCCCCGGGGAAATCCAGAAGGAAATCGGCCCGCGCGCGAATGGCGACGAGCATCCTGATCGCGGTATCAGGGCCGGCTTTCGCCGTCAGCCAGGCGTCGATTTTCTCGAGATCCTGGAGCGCGGCACCAGTCCATTCTAGGACGCGCATCGCGCCTTGTGCTTCGCGATCATCGCATCGATCTTCGCCACCACCTCTTCATGCGGGATCAGCTCGCCGCGATCGGCGGCATCGATCCCAACCTGGACGAAGGCGAGGAACTCAGCTTCTTTGCGGGCGGCCTCGGCGATCGCGCGCGCGGCGAACCAGGCGCGGCTGCGATTGTGGGCTTTGGAAACGCGATCGACGAGCGCTAGCGTCTCCTCGTCGACTCGGGCGGTGATGACGGCGGTCTTGCTCATGCCCTTCTGTATCACTTGTATACAAGTGATACAACAGTCCCGCCTCGACGCGGCGCCGCGTCGGATGCATAGTCCAAGCCGGGGGGTGCGGCGATGAGCGGCATCGAGGGCATTGGGGAAGCGGTCACCGGCGGGCTGGTCGCCCGGGCGGTCGAGCCGCAGGCCGGCGAGGCGCGGCACCAGGGCGGCGGCAATTGCCTCAATTGCGGCGCCGCTCTGGCCGGGCCCTATTGCAACGAATGCGGGCAGCCGGGACATGTCCACCGCACGCTCCACGCTTTCTGGCACGATCTGCTGCACGGCGTCCTCCATTTCGAGGGCAAGATCTGGCGGACCCTGCCGCTGCTCGCCTGGCGGCCGGGCTCGCTCACCCGCCGCTATATCGACGGCGAGCGCGCCAGGTTCGTCTCGCCTTTGGCGCTCTTCCTGTTCTCCGTCTTCCTGATGTTCGGCGTGTTCGGCATGGTCGGCGGGCCGTTCCAGATGGAGGTGAGCGCGTCGCCGGAAGCGGTCGCCGGAATCGGCCGTGACGCTGCCGGCGTGCTGCGCGGCCGGGCGGACGGGCTCGAGCGCGAGCGCCGCGCGCTCGCGGCGCGCGGCCAGCCCACCGCCGATGTCGACGCGCGGCTCGCGGCAACGCGGCGGCAGCTTCAGGGGCTTGAATCCGTCCGGCAATTGGCGCGGCCGTCGCAAGGGGGCGGTGCCGGGGAGGCGGGCTCGTCCGGCTTTCACCTCGAAACGGGATGGGCGCCGCTCGACCGCGCGTTCGAGCATGTCGGAAAGAATCCCTCGCTCTTCGCCTACAAGCTGCAGAGCAGCGCCTATAAATTCTCCTGGGCGCTCATTCCCATCTCGGTGCCGTTCGTGTGGCTGATGTTCGCATGGCGGCGGCGGTTCAAGGCCTATGACCATGTCGTCTTCGTGACCTATTCGCTCGCCTTCATGACCTTGATGATGGTGGCGCTCAGCCTGATCCGGCCGCTGATCGGCAGCGACCGGCCGGGGACGCTGGCCCTGGTCCTGCTGCCGCCGATCCACATGTATCTGCAGCTCAAGGGCGCCTACGCCCTGTCGCGCCTCGGCGCGCTGTGGCGGACGGCCGCGTTGCTGGTCTTCGCCGGGATCGCCGGCATGCTCTATTTCATCCTGCTCGTCGGGCTCGGCCTGCTCGGCTGAGCTTCCTCAGGCCCCCTGCTGGGCCGGGCCGCCAATGCCGCCGCCGCGCGGCTTGCGCGTCGAGGGGATGGAGGCGCCGGTGGCGGGCATGAGCGAGGGCTTCAGATTGGGGTTCTCGCGGCCGATATCCTCGCCCTTGATCGCCCTCTTCGACTCCTCGCCGGTGAGCGTCTCATATTCGAGCAAGGCATTGGCGAGCCGGTGGAGCTCGTCGAGATTGTCGGTGAGCACCTTGCGGGCGACCCCTTCCGCCTCCTCGATCAGCCGGCGGATCTCCTGGTCGATCAGGCGTGCCGTTTCCTCCGAAACATGCTGCGCCCGCGACACGCTGTGCCCGAGAAACACCTCTTCCTGATTGTCGCGATAGCGCAGCCAGCCGAGCCGCTCCGACATGCCATATTCCATGACCATCGCGCGGGCGAGCTCGGTCGCCTGCTGGATGTCGTTGGAGGCGCCGGTGTTGAGCGAGTCCGAGCCGTAGATGAGCTGCTCGGCGATGCGGCCGCCGAAGCAGAGCGCGAGCCGCGCCTTCATCTGCTTCATCGTCATCGAATAGCGGTCGCGCTCGGGCAGGTTCCAGGTGACGCCGAGCGCGCGGCCGCGCGGGATGATCGTCACCTTGTGCAGCGGATCGCAGCCGTCGACGTGGAGCGAGACCAGAGCGTGGCCGGCCTCGTGGTGCGCGGTGGCCCGTTTCTCCTCCTCGGTCATGACCATGGACTTCCTCTCGGCGCCCATCATCACCTTGTCCTTGGCGAGCTCGAACTCCTTCATCGCGACCAGCCGCTTGCCCATCCGCGCGGCGAGCAACGCCGCCTCGTTGACGAGATTGGCGAGATCGGCGCCCGAGAAACCGGGCGTGCCGCGGGCGATCGTGCGCGGATCGACGTCGGGGGCGAGCGGCACCTTCTTCATGTGGACCAGCAGGATCTTCTCGCGGCCCTCGATGTCCGGGCGCGGCACCACGACCTGGCGGTCGAAGCGGCCCGGCCGCAGCAGCGCCGGATCGAGCACGTCGGGCCGGTTGGTGGCGGCGATGATGATGATGCCCTCATTGGCCTCGAAGCCGTCCATCTCGACGAGCAGCTGGTTCAGCGTCTGCTCGCGCTCGTCATTGCCGTTGCCGAGGCCCGCGCCGCGATGGCGGCCGACCGCATCGATCTCGTCGATGAAGACGATGCAGGGGGCATTTTTCTTGGCCTGCTCGAACATGTCCCGGACGCGGCTCGCGCCGACGCCGACGAACATCTCGACGAAGTCCGAGCCCGAAATGGTGAAGAAGGGGACATTGGCCTCGCCGGCGATGGCGCGCGCCAGCAGCGTCTTGCCGGTGCCGGGCGAGCCGACCAGCAAGGCGCCCTTGGGAATCTTACCGCCAAGCCGCGCGAATTTCGTGGGGTCCTTCAGGAACTCGACGATCTCCTGCAATTCCTCGCGCGCCTCGTCGATGCCGGCGACGTCGTCGAAGGTGACCCGGCCATGCTTCTCGGTCAGCAGCTTGGCCTTGGAGCGGCCGAAGCCCATCGCGCCCGAGCCCGCATTCTTCTGCATCTGGCGCATCACGAAGAAGGCGATGCCAAGGATCAGGAGGAAGGGCAGCGACTGGTAGAGCAGCAGCATCCACAAGCTCGTGGTTTGCTCGGGCTGCCCGTCGAAGGCGACGCCCTTCTCCCGCAACCGCTGCGTCAGCCCCGGATCGGGAGTGGGATTGGTGCGGAAGGTGCTGTTGTCGGCGAGCTTGCCGACGATCGCGTCCTTGCCGATCTGGACGCTGCGCACCTGGCCGTCGTCGACCTTGGTCAGGAAATCCGAATAGCGCATCGAATCGCGCGCCGTCGACGACCCGCCATTCACCATCTGCACGACCAGCACCAGCGCGAGCAGGATGCCGGCCCAGATCAACAGGCTCTTCATCCAGTTCCCGCCGGCGGGCGGCCCGCTTTCGGGGCCCTGGTTGCGGGGGGTCTTGTCGTCGGCCATGTTGCTCAGTCTCGCTCTTGTGTCGCGGCGCCTTATACGCGGGCGGACGACCAAATCCTACACCAGCCTAGATAGGAAGCCCGGCGCCGGGCGCAATGTAGGGTTTTCGGGTGAACCTTGGGTTAGCGGGCGTCCCGCTCTCGATCAGCGCGGCGCGGCCGGCTCGAACGCGATCTCCACCCGGCGGTTCTGCGGCTCGCGGACGCCGTCCTGGGTTTCGACCAGGGGGCGGTCCTCGCCGTAATAATGGACGATGATGGCCTCGGGCGGGACGCCGGCGTCGACCAGCCAGTCGTAGACGCGCCAGGCGCGGCGGCGGGAGATCGCCATGCTCTCCTCGGCGCCGTGGCTGCGGTCGGCATGGCCGGCGACGACGAGGCGGGCGGCGGCGCCCGTCCGCCACGCCCTCAGGACGTTGGCGAGGATCGCCGCGGCGACCGGCGCGATCTCGTCGCTCTCGTGTTCGAGGAAGATCATGAAGGGGCCGAGCTGGGGTGGGGCGGGCCGTGTTGGCGCGCACGCGATCAGCGCCGCGCGGCCCGGCACGGCGCCGATCAGCAACGCGCAGGCGGCCGCGCCGGCGGCGCCCGCCTTCAGGCCGCTCGCGAGGACGCGCGCGGCGCTAGCTCTTCTTCTTGGCCGTGCCCTTGCCAGCGCCCGCCGTGCTGGCCGCCTTGTTGCGGCGCGAACGGACGACGGCGGCGGCGGCGACCGCGGCCACCGCGGCGCCGGCGGCGATCGCGGCCTTCGGATTGTTGCGGGCGAGGCTGGCGACCTTGCCGGCCGCCTTGGCCGCGCCGCCGCCAGCGCTCTTGGCGGCGCCGCCGGCCTTGCTGGCCGCGCGCTTCACCAGGCCCTTCTTCTCCGCTTCGGGCGCGTCGCTGGCGCCGGCTTTGGGGATGGCGTCGTTGGGGATGCTGGACATTGGTCTTGCTCCGTCGGTCTTGAGGGGTCGAACTGGCTAACTCAGGCAGGAGAAGTCGGTTCCGCCGCGCCATCATGGCGCTATCATGGGCCGATGAGCAATCCCCCTCTCCTCGTCATCCTCGTCGATGCCGATGCCTGCCCGGTCAAGGACGAGATCTACAAGGTCGCCTGGCGGCATGAGGTGCCGGTGCGGATCGTCAGCAACGCCAGGATCAGGGTGCCGGAGCATCCCCTGATCGAGCGGGTCACCGTCTCCGACGCGTTCGACGCGGCCGACGACTGGATCGCCGAACGGGCCGGGCCCGGGGCATTGGTGGTGACGGGCGACATCCTGCTCGCCGACCGCTGCCTGAAGGCGGGCGCCGCGGCGGTGATCGCGCCCAACGGGCGGCCCTTCACGGACGCTTCGATCGGCGCGGCGGTGGCGACGCGGGCGATCATGGCCGATCTGCGCGCCGGCGCCGACGGCATCATGGGCGGCCCCGCGCCTTTCGCCAAGGCGGATCGCTCGCGCTTCCTGTCGGCGCTGGACGAGGCGCTGGTGAAGGCGAAGCGGGGCTAGGCGCCCCGCCGGGGCGGCGCGGGGGTGAGCCGCCAGACCGGGCCGCCTTCGCATTTGACCCCGGCGAGCGTCGCCGTCTCGCCGGCGTCGAGGGCGGCGAGCAGGCGCTGGACGGCGTCGCCGCGCGGGGGATCGGCGGGGACGAGCAGGGCGAGGAGGCGCAGCAGGGCCCGGCGGCGGAGCTCGGCGGGGACGCCTTCGGGGTCGAAGGCCAAGCCGCCTCGCGCGGCTTCGACCCGCTCCGCGATCAGCCGCTCGACGCTCCACTCCAAAGCGGCGTCGGCCTCGGCGAGCGCCTCGGCGCTGCGGGCGAGCGGCTCCGGATCGATCCAGTCCGTCTCGCCGAGACGGCGGCGAAGGCGGGCGCGGTCGTAGCGTTCGTCCTCGTTGCTCGGATCCCGGACCGCCTCGAGGCCCGCCGCTTCGACCAGCAAGGCCAGCTCCGCGCGGGGCCAGCCGAGCAGGGGGCGGGCAACCTTGAGGCCGTCAATCTCCGTGCAGGGGCGGATGCCGGCGAGGCCGGCGAGGCCGGCGCCGCGCTGGAGCCGCATCAAGAGGGTCTCGGCCTGGTCGTCGCGATGATGGCCGGTGAGCAGCCAGCCGATCCCGCCGGCCGCGGCCCAGTCGGCGAGCAGGCGGTAGCGGAGCGCCCGGGCGGCCGCCTGGACGTTGCCGGCAATGGCTTCGTCGGCGGCCAGGACGACGTGCGGCACGCCGAGGCCCGCGCAGACCTTGTGCACGAAGGCGGCTTCGCCGGCGCTTTCGGGCCGCAGCCGGTGGTCGACGGTGGCGGCGCTGACCCGGTCCGGAAAGGCGGCCCAGGCGAGGAGCAGCAAGGCAAGGCTGTCGGGCCCGCCCGAAACCGCGATTCCGAGCGGGCCGGGCGCGGCACCGGTCAGCGCCTCGAGATCGGCGCGAAAGCGGGCGACGGCGTCGGGATCGGGCAAGCGGCCGTTCATGCGCGTCATCCTAGCCTTGTACGGCCGAGCGGGGAAACGCTTGTGCCGTACGCTTTGCAAAGGGCCGATTGCGGGGAGAGGGTGGATGAAAGCGACGCGCAGGCTGAGCCGCCGCTCGTTCATGGCCAGGGTCGCCGGCGGCCTCGCCGCGGGCGGCGCGCTGGCCTTGGTGTCCGGCGAGGCCCGGGCCTTCCAGGAAACCGATTCGGACAGCGGGGCAAAGGCGGATTCGCCGGGCCGGGGCCGGGGCCGGACCGGCGAGAGCGACGGCGATCCCACCGATCCCGCCGGCTATGGCCGCCCGCGCACCGGCTGCACCGACGGCGACAGCGGCACCAACAGCGATCCGGCCGGCCGCGGCCGCTGCCGCACCGGGGAAAGCGATTCCGACAGCGGCGCCAATGCCGATTCAGCGGGCCATGGCCGGCGGCGCACCGGGATCAGCGATTCGGACAGCGGCGCGGGTGCCGACCCGGCCGGGCGCGGCCGCGGCCGTGGCGAGTGCAACGACCGCGATCGCGGCCAGACGGGCGACCCGCAGGGGCGCGGGCGGCGCTGTATCCGACGCTAGATCAATAGCTTAAACGCCGGAGTGGATTTTTCGCGTCCGAAAGGTTTTCCCCGCCGATATAATCTGTTACGCCTGTGTCGTCGCGGGCAGTGGCCCGCCTCTGGCGAAAGGGAAGAGTCGCCGATGAAACCTACACGCAAGCTGAGCCGTCGCTCGTTTTTCGCGGCCGTCGCCGGGGGTGTCGCCACCGCCGGCCTGGTCGGAGTGGTCGGCACCGAAGAAGCCAAGGCGCAGAGCGGCTGCTCCGATTCCGACAGCGGTCGCTACGGCGATCCGGGCGGAAACGGCCGTCGCTGTGGTGGCCGGGGCCGCCGTACCGGCTGCACCGATCGCGATGGCGGCCGTTATGCCGATGGCGTCGGCTATGGCCGCCGCTGCGGTGGACGCCGGCGCACCGGCGTCACCGACCGCGACAGCGGACCGGGCTCCGATCCGGCCGGCTATGGTCGTGGCCGCCGCCGCCGGTCATGCACCGATTCCGACACCGGTCGCTACAGCGATCCGGCGGGCCGGGGCCGGCGCTGCTAGGCTAGACGCCTGACGGGCAAAAGGGACGGGCTCCGGCGCAAGCCGGGGTCCGCCTTTGCGTCCGTGGTTGGTCTGAGGGACCGACTCCTTTTCATTCGATTTGAAACGCCGTCATTCCAACGAAAGCTGGAATCCCTTTGCCTTTGGTGCCGAGGGAAAGAAGGGAGATTCCAGCTTCCGCTGGGATGACGATCGGCAGATTGAGCCGATCGGGACAACCGATCAGTCGACCATCGCCATCCAGTCGCGCTTGGCGGTCACCAGCGGCGCGCCGCCGATCCGCGACGCGCGCGGCAGCGGCCGGTCGCCCGCGCGATAGGCGTCGAGGATGGCGTAGAGCAAAGCCGGCGCCCGTTCGAGCGCCTCCTTCTCCGCCTCGGCGACGAGGACGAGCTCGGGGATGTCGGGCATGGTCAGCATGACCCGATTCTCGCCTTCCGCCGCAAGCCGCGCGGGATAAGCGACCATATTTTCATTCCCGTGTCGTTACGGCGCCAACGCACCGATCCGCGACAAGGTCCGTATCGGAGCAATTCCGGACGAGACGCTCGTGCTATTCGCCCCCGCAGCGCGCCGTCCGCCGGGCGCCCGGCAGCTGGCTGCGGAGCTGGTCGCGCATCGTCGGATAGACTCGGGCGAGCTCGTCATAGACGCGGCAGGCCTCGGTGCGGCGATTGAGCCGGGTCAGCGCCTCGCCGAGATAATAGAGGCTGTCGGCGGCGCGGTCGCCGCGCGGATTGTCGGTGTAATTGGCGAGCAGGATTCGCGCCGCGGTGGCCGGCTTGCCGTCGTCGAGATAGGCGCGGCCCTGGAGGTTGCGGATCCAGCTGATCCAGCGTCCCGTCGGGTAGCGGGTGGCGGCGGCCTCGAGCGTGGCCTGGGCCTCGGCATATTGGCGCCGGTCCCAGAGCCGGTAGCCGGCATTGTAGGCCTCCTCGGCCGAGGCGGGCGCCGCGGCGCGAACCGGCTCGGGCGGGGTCTCGACCGGCGGCTCGGCGCGGGGCTCTTCGATCGGGGGGGCGGAGACGTTTGGGGTCACCGCCGCCGGCGGGTCGAGCCGGTCGAGCCGGGCGGTGAGATCGGTGCGCAGCCGGGCGACCTGCTCCTCGAGCTGGCGGGTGCGATAGCCATTCTCCTCGATCTGGCCGGTCAGCGCCCTGAGCTGGGTCTCGAGCGCGTCGACCCGCTGGGTGAGGCTGGTCAGGGCATCGCCGCCCGCGCTCGCCGGGCCGGCCACCGCCGGCTGATCGCCGACCTCGGGCTGGACGTTGCCGTTGGGGAAGACCCGGCGCTGGACCGCGCGCAGCTGCTGCTCGAGCCGGTCGACCCGCCGTTCGACCGTTTGCGGCTGCTGCGCGTGGGCCGGCGCTTGCGCGCTCAGGCCGGCGAGCAGGATCAGCCCGATCAGGTGAATACGCATCTCATACCCCGCATGAATTTTGCCTGGCGCGGATGATATGGGAGGATCGCGCCCGTCGCCAGCCTTAAGCGACGGATGGGAGCGACGGGAAGTACGGGTCTCAAGCCCCGCTGCCCCGACCCTCCGTCATCCCAGCTTTCGCTGGAATGACGAACTCTTCAAGCGCCTAGGGCCTCGGAGCCGTCGGCGCCGGCGCGCTCAGGGGGCCGGCCGGCGGCGCACCCTGGGCCCGGGCGGCGAGATTCTGCGGCAGCAGGCTGACGTTGCGGATCAGGCGTTCCTCGGCGCCGAGCGCGCCGAGGTCGCGTCCGCCGGCCGAGGCGCGCAGCAATTGCGGGCGGGCGGTCGTGATCACTGGCCGCCGGGCGCCGGCCGGGACTTCATAAGTCTGGCCGGCGGCCAGATTGTTCTGGAAGAGCCGGGCGCCGCCCTCGGCGTCCGTGATGTTCACCCAGACGGCGCCGCTCGCGGTGAGGGTGACGCGCTGGCCGGCAAGAGCCTCCGGCGCGGGCGCGGCGGCGGCCTGGTTCTGCTCCGGCGCGGGGCCGTTCGCCGGCTCGGGCACGGTGAGCGTCGTCTCCTCGCCAGCGCCGCCCGTGGTGCGCCAGATCACGTAGGCGCCGCCCAGCAGCGCCGCCAGCACGAGGGCGGCGATCACGATCGAGCGCGGCGGCACCCGGGCGGGATCGGCCGGCTCGTAATATTCGGGCGGAGGCGCGCGCCGGCGCGGCCCGCCGATCGAATCGCGCAATTCGCTGGCGATGGCGGGGCCGTCGAGGCCGACGGCATTGGCATAATTGCGCGCGAAGCCGATCGCATAGGTCGGCGCCGGCAGCGCGTCCCAATCCTCATTCTCGATATGCTGGAGGTGGCGCATCGGGATTCGGGTCTGGCCGGCGACGTCGTCGAGCGACATGCCGCGCGCCTCGCGGGCACGCCTCAGCCGCTCGCCGATCGAGACGAACCCGCCCTCGCCTTCCGTCTCGTCATGCTCCGACATCGATTCGCTTTCGTTCCAGAGCGCTACACCAGAGAAGAGCCTCATCGGCGCAGGGGCGCATGACTGTCAACCGACGGCGCGTTCAGGCCATCGCGACCTTGTGCTTCTCGGCCCAGGCGGCGAGCGCGCCGCGGAAATCGGCGGGCGGCGACTTCAGCATGCGGTCGAGCTGGGCGGCGGCAGCCCTGGCGTCGAGCGAACGGATCATCGCCTTGACCGGGCCGACGCCGGCCGGCGTGATCGACAGGCGGCGCACGCCGATGCCGATCAGCGCCATCGCCTCAAGCGTGCGGCCGCCCATCTCGCCGCAAATGCCGAGCGGGACCCCCTCTTTGTCGGCGGCGCGGACGATCCGCTTCAGGAATCTGAGGATCGCCGGCGACAGCCAGTCGTAGCGCTCGGCGAGGCGCGGGTTGGAGCGGTCGGCGGCGAACAGGAACTGGGTGAGGTCGTTGGTGCCGACCGAGAGGAAATCGAGCCTGGGCAGGAGCACGTCGAGCATCTCGGCGAGCGAGGGGACTTCGAGCATGCAGCCGTAGAGGATCCGCGCCGGCAGCTTCTTCTTGCGGCTCGCGAGCCAGAGGCGCTGCTCCTCGACGATCGCGCGTGCCGCGTCATATTCCCAGGGCTCCGAGACCATCGGGAACATGACCTGGAGCTCGCGGCCGGCGGCCGCCTCGAGCAGGGCGCGGGCCTGCGCCTTCATCAGGCCGTCGCGGTCGAGGGCGAGGCGAAGCGCCCGCCAGCCCATTGCGGGATTCTCCTCATTCTCCGCATTGGCGTTGAGATAGGGCAGGCTCTTGTCGCCGCCGACGTCGACGGTGCGGAAGATGACCGGCTTGCCGTCGGCGGCGTCGAGCACCGCGCGGTAGAGCCGCTGCTGCGCCTCGCGGCGCGGCAGGGTCGCCGAGACCAGGAACTGGAATTCGGTGCGGAACAGGCCGATGCCGTCGGCGCCGGTCGCGGACAGCGCCGCGACGTCGTCGCGAAGGCCAGCATTGACCATCACCGCGACGCGCACCCCATCCTTCGTCACCGGCGGCAGATCCTTGACCGCCGCATATTCGGCGCGGCGCTTCTGGCCCACGGCGTGCTTGGCGTCGAACGCATCCTGGATCGCCGGCGTCGGGCGGGCGAAGACCGCCGCCGCATTGCCGTCGAGCAGCACCATGTCGCCCTCGGCGATCATCCGGCGGACATTGGCGATCCGCCCAAGCATCGGCACGCCCATCGCGCGCGCGACGATGGTGACATGGGCGGTGAGCGAGCCCTCCTCGAGGATCACGCCCTTCAGCTTGCGTCGGTCATATTCGAGCAATTCGGCCGGGCCCAGGTTGCGCGCGATCAGCACCGCGTCCTGGGGCAGGCCGGTCTGGGCGGCGGTGCCGAGCTGGCCGGAGACGATGCGCAGCAGCCGGTTGGCGAGATCGTCCAAGTCGTGCATCCGGTCCTGGAGCAGCGGATCGTCGATCTGGCGCATGCGCTGGGCGGTGCGCTGGCGCACCCGCTCGATCGCCGCCTCGGCGGTGAGGCCCGAATCGATCGCCTCGTTGATCCGCCGCGACCAGCCCTCGTCATAAGCGAACATCTTGTAGGTCTCGAGCACCTCCTGATGCTCGCCGATATTGCCGAATTCGGCGGTGCCCATCATCGCGTCGATCTGCTCGCGCATCTTGGAGAATGCGGAGACGAGGCGATGCCGCTCGGCCTCGATATCGTCGGCCATGGTATGCTCGATGAGCACGCGCGGCTGGTGATAGACGGCAACGCCGCGGCCCATGCCGGCGACCAGGCGCAGGCCGGCGATCTGGGTGGTGCCGGCGTCGCGGCCCTCCTCGCCCGCGCTCGCCGCCTTGTCGGCGAGGCCGGCATTGGCGATCAGCTCGCTCAGGACCATTGCGACGGTCTGCAGCGCCTCGATCTCGAGCTCGTCATAAGCGCGCGGATCGGCATGCTGCACGGCGAGCACGCCGATCGCCCGCTCCTTGCGGATGATCGGAACGCCGGCGAAGCTGTGGAAGAGCTCCTCGCCGGTCTCGGGCAGATAGATGAACTCCGGATGGCTCGCCGCTTCGGCCAGGTTGAGGACGGCGACGTCCTTGGCGATGGTCCCGACCAGGCCCTCGCCCATGGCGAGCTTGGTGACGTGCACCGCGCCCTGGTTGAGGCCGAGCGTCGCGAACAGCTCGAGCACGCCGTCGCGCAGCAGATAGATGGAGCAGACCTCGCTCGCCATCGCCTCGGCGATGATCTTCACCACCTTGTTGAGCTTGGCCTGCGCGCCGAGCTTCGAGGCCATCACCTCGTGCAGGCCCGTCAGTATCTCGCGGGCGGACGTGGCGGACTGGGTCGGCATGATCCGCCGCTATCAGAAAGGGCGGGCCGGTGCCACGCCTGCCTAGCGCTCCATCGGCAGCCCGATGCCGCCGACCGGCACCGTTTCCTGGCCGCTGTCGAAGCCGGCGATGAGCAAGCGGGCGCGGGCGATGGCGGCGCGGACGGCGGGAAGCTGGAGCGAGGCGGCATGGCTGGCGCGGCTGTCCCAGACCTCGGTGATCCAGATCGCGTCGGCGTCGGCCGGGTCCCTGGCGACGACGTAGGAGAGGCAGCCGGGCATCCCGCCGGTCCCTTCGAGCAGGATGGCGATCAGCGCGTCGCGCTGGCCCGTCACGGCGCGCATCTTCCCGATCAAGCCGTGCATCGGCCCGACCGGCGCCTCCGCCGCCGCGGGAAATCCGACCGCCGCCAGCGCCAGCCCGCCGGCCAGAACCTCGCGTCGCACCAGAGCCATGTTCTCCTCCCCTTCAGCCGCCGGCGCTGACCGCGTGCGCGGACATCGGCGCGTCCTTGCCGTCGAGGGGGGCGAGCGCGGCGGCGGCGGCTTCGGTCGCCTCGTCGAGGTCGACGCCATGCGCCTCGATCTCGGCGCGGAGCGGCGTGCCCTGGACCAGGCCGATGGCGGCGTCGCGGGCGCCGACGCGGCTGGTCAGCGCTATCGTCTCGATGGCGATGTCGGTGAAGCCCGCGTCGCGCAGGTCGGCCTCGATCCTCGCTGTGTCGTGATAGCCGAACGGGACCCGGCGGTAGAAGCTCTCCGCATGGTCGGGGAACCGGGCCGCGATGGCGGCTCCGACCGTGGCGGTGACCGGGTTGTTCTCGATCCGGTCCCAGACGTTGAACAGGAAGCGGCCGCCCGGCTTCAGCACGCGCCTCACCTCGCGATAGGCGCCGACGCGGTCGGGGAAGAACATCACGCCGAACTGGCTGAGGACCAGGTCGAAGCCGGCGTCGGCGAAGGGCAACGCCTGCGCGTCGGCCTGCTGGAAGCGGACGTTCGCGGATCGGACGCGCTCGCCCGCCACGTCGAGCATCGCCTGGTTGAGATCGGTCGCGACGATCTCGGCATCGGGCAGCGCGCGCAGGAGCGCCTCGGTGACGATGCCGGTCCCGGCCGCGGTTTCGAGGATGCGCCGCGGCCCCAGCGCGGCGGCGCGCGCGGCGATGTCCCGCGCATGAGGCTCGAACAGGAGCGGGCCCATATAGCGATCGTAGAGTGCCGGGATCGAGCCTGCGAAGGCGACATCGGTTGCGCTCATCTCTTTCTCCCTAGACCGAGCGGCGCTCCAGCGCGTGGGCGGCCTCGTCCATCAGGGTGGCGAGAATGGCGGCGACCGGGGCCTCGTCCTTGACCATGCCCACCGACTGGCCGGCCATGACCGAGCCGGTCTCGACGTCGCCGTCGATCACCGCGCGGCGGAGCGCGCCCGCCCAATAATGCTCGATCTGGAGCTGGGCCTCCATCATCTCGACCTTCCGCTCGTCGAGCAGCTGCGCCACCTCGCGCTGCTTGGCGGCGAAGCTTTCCATCTCGCGATTCTTGAGCGCGCGGACGGGGATGACCGGCAGGCGCGGATCGATCTGGACGCTGGTGATCGCGTCGCGGGCCGAGGCGCGGATGAACGCCTTCTTGAAATTGGGATGGGCGATGCATTCGGTGGCGCAGACGAAGCGGGTGCCCAATTGAACGCCGACCGCGCCCATCTCCAGATAGCCGGCGATCAGCCCGCCATGGCCGATGCCGCCGGCGACGAAGATCGGCACCTCGGCGGCGAGCGGCGGCAGGATCTCCTGGGCGAGCACCGAGGTCGAGACCGGCCCGATATGGCCGCCCGCCTCCATCCCCTCGATGACGAGCGCGTCGACGCCCGAGCGGACCAGCTTCTTGGCAAGCGACAAAGCGGGCGCGAAGCAGATCAGCTTCGCTCCGAACGCCTTGACCTTGTCGATCGCGCCGGCGGGCGGCAGGCCGCCGGCGAAGACGACGTGGCTCACCTCATGGCGCGCGCAGGTCTCGATCAGCTCGGTGAGCATCGGGTGCATGGTGATGAGGTTGACGCCGAACGGCCGGCCGGTGCGCGTCTTCGTCTCGGCGATCTCGGTGTCGAGCAGATCGGGCGTCATCGCGCCGCAGGCGATCACGCCGAAGGCGCCGGCGTTGGACAACGCGGAGACGAGATTGCGCTCCGAGATCCAGCTCATCGCCCCGCCAAGCACCGCCACCTCGCAGCCGAGGAAATCGGTGCCGCGCTTCATCAGCCGGGCGAGGCGGTCGTGGCCGATCGAGGATGTCACGTCGTTCATCTCTCCTCCGTCGCCGGGATGGACGGGGGAATCAAGCCGCGTCCTCCGCATCCAGGCCGAACGCGGTGTGCAGCACGCGCACCGCGAGCTCGGTATAATCCTGCGGGATCAGCACCGAGACCTTGATCTCCGAAGTGGCGATGGCGAGGATCTCGATCTTGCGCTCGGCCAGGGTGGCGAACATGCGGGCGGCCAGAGCGGGGTCGGAGCGGATGCCGACGCCGACGATCGAGACCTTGCAGATGTCGGTGTCGGTGGCGAGGCCGGCATAGCCGATCGCCGCGCGATTCTTGTCGAGGATGTCGGCGGCCTGCGCCAGCGCGGCGGCGGGGATGGTGAAGGTGATTTCGCTTGGCGAGCCTTGCGCGATCATGTCGTAATTGATGCCGCCGTCGGCCAGCGCGCCGAAGATTGCGGCGGCGCCGCCGGGCACAGGCGGCAGGCCGGAGAGGGTGATCCGCGCCTCGCTCTTGTCGTGGGCGATGCCGGTGATGAGCTGTCTTTCCATGGCATAATCCTTCAGCGCGTCCTCGCGCACGATGAGCGTGCCCGGCCTGTCCTCGAAGGAGGACAGGACCTGCAGCGGCAGGGTGTAGCGCATGGCGAGGCCGACCGAGCGGGTCTGCAGCACCTTGGCGCCGACCGAGGCGAGCTCCAGCATCTCCTCGTAAGTGACGATATCGAGCTTGCGCGCGCGCGGCACGACGCGCGGGTCGGTCGTGTAGACGCCGTCGACGTCGGTGTAGATGTCGCAGCGGTCGGCCTTCATCGCGGCGGCGATCGCGACCGCGCTGGTGTCGGAGCCGCCACGGCCGAGGGTGGCGACGCTGCCGTCGGCGGCGACGCCCTGGAAGCCGGGGATGATGGCGATGCCTTGCTCGTCGAACACCCGCTCCAGCACCGCGACGTCGATCCCCTCGATCAGGCCGGCGGCGTGGCCCGAGGCGCGGATCGGCAGCTGCCAGCCCATGTAGGAGCGGGCGTTGAGACTCATGCCCTGGAGGGTGATGGCGAGCAGGCCGGATGTCACCTGCTCTCCGCTCGCGACCACCACGTCATATTCGCGCGGATCGTAGACGCTTGCGGCCTCGCGGCAGAATTGGATCAGCCGGTCGGTCTCCCCCGCCATCGCCGAGACCACGACCGCGACCTGGTCGCCGCGCTCCGCCTGCGCCCGCACCAGCCCGGCGACATGGCGGATGCGCTCGCTCCCCGCCATCGACGTGCCGCCGAACTTCATCACGATGCGAGGCATTTCTCTCCCCAGGGCCGCCCCGCCGTCATTCCAGCGAAAGCTGGAATCTCTTTTCCTTTGGAGCCCGTAAGTTCAAGGGAGATTCCAGCTTGCGCTGGAATGACGGAGTTTAGGGTGACCGCCGAACCATCCACTATCGACCCCAGGGAAGCCGCGCATTTCGGGGCGATGGCGGCGGATTGGTGGGATCCGAAGGGCAGCTCGGCGATGCTGCACAAGCTCAATCCGGTGCGGCTCAAATATATTCGCGATGCGGTGGATCATCATTGGCAGGCCGACGAGACCGCGCTCAAGCCCCTGGTCGGCAAACGCGCCGCGGACGTGGGCTGCGGGGCCGGGCTGCTCGCCGAGCCGCTGGCCAGGCTGGGCGCCGCGGTGACCGGGATCGACGCGGCGCCCGAGAACATCGCGGCGGCGCGGGCGCATGCGCTCGGCCAAGGGCTGGAGATCGACTATCGCGTCGGCGGGGCCGACGCGCTCGACGGGCGCTACGATCTGGTGACCTCGCTAGAGGTGGTGGAGCATGTCGTGGAGCCGGCGGCGTTCGTGGGCGCGCTGGCGGCGGCGGTGGCGGCCGGCGGGCTGCTGATCCTGTCGACGCCGAACCGGACGTCGTGGTCGCGGCTGGTGATGATCACGCTCGGCGAGGGGAGCGGGCAGATCCCCAAGGGCACCCACGATTGGGACAAGTTCATCCAGCCCGACGAATTGTGCGCGCTGGTGCGGGCGGCGGGGCTGGAGATCGTCGACACGACCGGCCTCGGCTGGACGCCGGCGCGCGGATTCCAGCTCACCGGGGATGTGTCGCTCAACTATCTGGTGACGGCGCGGCGGGGCTAGCTCCCCGGCGAAGGCCGGGGTCCAGCTGCACGGAAGAAGGACTGGGCCCCGGCCTTCGCCGGGGAACAAAAGCTAGCGTCGCTCCCGCGTCAGCCTCGTGATCAGGATCGCCGCACGCTTCGCCTGGCGCGAGAGGCTGTCGAGATCGGCCCATTCGCCCTCCGCATGGGTGCCGCCGCCGGCGACGCCGAGGCCCGCCAGCGTGTCGACGTCGCCGGCGACGAAGGAGGAATCGGCGGCGCCGCGGCGGGCGGGGTCGAATTCGGCCATTTCGGGAAGGCCGAGGTCGCGGTTGACGATGTTGAGGCGGGCGAGCAGGGCGCGGTTGCCCGCCGTCGGCGCCATCGGCGGATAGCCGTCCTCGCCGAAGACGAGCTCGGCGCTGGTCCGCGGCAGATGCTGGGCGACGATCGCCTGCATTGCGGCGCGGGCGCGGGCCTCCTGCTCGGCGCTCAAGGTGCGGATGTCGCCGCGGGCGATGGCGGTCTCGGCGACGATGTTGGTCTTGCCCGAGGCTGCGGCGCGGAAGCCGTCGGCGTCGAGCGTCGCTGGCGTGCCGCCGGCGATCACGCCGACATTGTAGGTGAGGTTGGGCTCGGGCAGCTCGCGCCGGAAGGCGTCGAGGATCCGGGCGAGCTCGTAGATCGCGCCGCAGCCCAGATTGGCGCCGCAGACGCCCGAGCTGTGGCCGGTGCGGCCATGGCTGGTGAGCGTCCAGTTGGTCGAGCTGCGGCGGGCGACCGAGCCGAAATCGCGGCCGTCCTCGATGGCGAGATTCTCGAATTCGAGCGCATAATCCGCCACCCGCCCGGCCTCGATCAGGTCGCGGCGGGCGACCGCGATCGGGGCGCCGGTGCGCTCCTCATCGCCGGTGAGGACGATGGTGACGTTGGCGGCGCGCAAAGTGCCGGCCACGTGCATGGCGCGGAGCGCCGCGACGATCACGACGAGGCCGCCTTTGTCGTCGCCGACGCCGGGGCCGGTGGCGCGGTTGCCGGCGCGGGTGAAGGCCTGGAATGGGCTGTCCGGCTCGAACACCGTGTCGAGATGGCCGATCAGGAGGATGTTGCGGCCGCGCCCGGCGTGCGTGGCGACGATGTGCCCGGCGCGCCCGGTGGCGCCCATGTCGGCCCAGCGCACATTGAAGCCGAGCGGCTCCAGCTCCTCGCGCATCATCTGGCCGACCGCGCGCACGCCTTCGAGGTTCAATGTGCCGCTGTTCCGGTTCACCAGCCGTTCGAGCAGGGCGATCGTCCGGGCGCTCTCGCGGTCGACGGCCTCGGCCATGCGCCGCTCTTCCGGAGCGAGGCGGGCCGCGGTGAGCAGCAGCATGGCGGCAAGGAGGAAAATCCGCATTGCCCGCCGATAGCCACCCGAAGGCGGCGGATCAACTTCATGCGCCCGTCAGAGCGTCTTCATATATTCGACCAGATCGAGCCGCTGCTGCGGGGTGAGGCGGGCATTGCCGTAATCGTGGCCGCCGTTGAAATTGCCCCAGATGAAATTGCCCGCCGCGTCGCGGGTGCGGAACTCGAAGCGATTCTCGGGCGACGGGGCGGTGACGAAGCCGACCCGCTGCGTATCGAACCGGCGCGAGCCGACATGGAAGCTTTGAGGCCGCTCCGCCGGCGGCAGCAGCAGATCCAGCAGCGTTGGCACCGAGCCGTTGTGGAGGAAGGGCGCGGTCGCCCAGATCCCGGTCAGCGGCCGCGCCTTGTAGCCGAGGATTCGGTCGCCCGGCCCCCGCCAGCCGCCGTCGACGCACTGGCGATAGCGTTCGGGCAGGCCCGGATAGGCGGCCGACGTCACGGGCGGTCTCGGCACGCCTTCGAGCTGCGGCTCGAGCCGGGGCTCGCGGCCGAGGAAGATCGTGAAGGCGAGACGGAGCACCTGCCGCCAGTCGCCGATCAGGCTATTGCGGACGATCACGGTGAGGAAGGCGGTGCCGCTGCCCTCCGGCCCGATCCCCGAATAGCCCTCCAGCCAGCCGCTCGCGGCGCGATAATTATAGGCGTTGCAGGCCATCACCGGATCGGTGCCCGGGGGGATGTTGACTCGTCCCGGGCCCGGCGGCGGCGCGTCGAAGGCGAAGCGGCTCATCTGCGCGTGGATCGGCGTTTCGAGATCGTCGCGGGCGAGCGGCTGGTGGCAGCCGGCGCATTGCGCCTGGAACAGGGTGGCGCCGCGGACGGCGGCGTCGCGGTCGATCGGGCTGAGCGCCTCCGGCCAGGCCGGCGGCAGCAGCCGGCGCAGATAGACCTCCTCCGCCACTGCGAGATTGTTGACGTTGATGCTCGACCGGAACTGGCGAAGCTCGTTCGTTCCGCGGGGCCGGACGGCGACGTCGCCGAACACGCCGACCACCTCGCCGGCATTGCGGGCGATGGCGCCGACGTCGATCCGGCCCCAGCCCAGCTGCAGGCGCTGGTTGGCCACCGAGCCGTTCCACTGCACGAGATCGTGCTGCGGCACGTTCCACAGGAAGGGATAGCTGACCGGGCCGCTGGCGGGATTGCCGACCGGATTGGCCGCCCCGTTGAGGACGGCGGCCTTGTTGAAGATGTGGCCGAAGGCGTCGAGCCGCGCCGGGCCGTAGCGGATCGGGCTCGCATTCATTCGGGCGAGCTGCTGCTGGTCGGCGATCAGCCGGCCCAAGGCATTGCGCAGCATGGTCCGGTTCGCCGGCGTGTCGGCAGCGGCCAGCACGATGCGCGCGAAGCGGTCGAACTTGGCGGGGTCGTCGCGGGTCGCGACCAGCGCCTGATCGGCCGCCTCAACGAAGCTCTGGAAATCGGCCATGGCCGGCGCACCGTCGACGCGCAGCGGCTGCCCTTCAAAAAGGATCTCGGCGGTGTGGCAGGCGGCGCAGGTGAGGCCGACCCAGCGCTCGCGGTCGCGCTGGCCGGCATACCAGCGCAATTGCGTTCGCACGAGATGCTTGTCGCCGCGATCGTCCTCGGCGAAGCCGAGCGGGAGATGGCCGGCGGGCGCCCCCGGCCAATCGGGAAGATAGCCGAAGCCGGCGATGTGATCGGGCGCGAGGAACGGGCGCGCATTGCCCGGCTGCTCGAGCGCGCGCATCCAGCTCGCCGGCATCAGCCGCGAGCCCTGGTTGAGACTGTACCAGCCCGTCCGCTGGGTGTTGGTCCAGCCCTGCGACGTGTCGCCGTCCAGCGGGCCCACCGGCTCCTGCGCGTGGGCGCGACTCAGCAATAAAGCCGCTGTCGAAAGGAAAATGACGTGCCAGGCCCG
Organism: Allosphingosinicella sp.; assembly: GCA_035994965.1. GTDB lineage: Bacteria > Pseudomonadota > Alphaproteobacteria > Sphingomonadales > Sphingomonadaceae > Allosphingosinicella. Next base: position 33,359 of record DASYKV010000012.1, on the reverse strand, counting down.
ACCCCGCATCGCAGTCCCTCCTCTTGCCCTGATTTAACCCGCGACCGGCACACCTCTTGTTTGATCTGGAGGCGGAACGAAGAATGACATGAAATCTACTGGGCGGCAATGAGAGGGCGGCGCACAGGACCATGGAGGGATCGCCGCCGGCCGTTGCCGCGTTGTGGCGAAGGAAAGGACCCGATCATGACCGATCCGCGAACGCCCCGGACGAAGGAGGCGCAGCTTCCCGACCCGCTCGACCAGCTTCCTGCCGAGGCCCGGCCCGAGGAGGAATTGCGGCCGCGCGGCTCGGAGGACGCGCAGCTGCTCGCCGAGGCCGAAGCCGGCGAAGGGGATGTGGAGGCCGCGGACGATTAATGGGGACAGACGATGAATGGGGACAGTTACCAGTAACTGTCCCCGGATCAGCGGAAGGGGTCAGCGGCGCCCGCCGCCCACGTTGAACTCGATCCACAGGCCGCCGCCGCCTGAAAATTGATCGCGCGAGCCGAAGGCGCGGACGATCGGCGAATCGGCGGCGTCGCCGACCAGCCGGTCATAGCCGGCATAGGCCTGCAGGCCCCAGTTGCGGCCGAGCCGATGGTTCAGATTGGCGATCGCGCCGAGCGCGTAGACGCCGCCGTCGGGATCGAGCGTGGCAAGGCCGGTCGCCCCGGTGACCGCCGGGGTCACGCCGAAATAGCGGTCGTTGTAGCGATTGTCGGCCCAGCGCACGCGCGGGCCGATCGAGACGAAGTAATTCTGATCGTCGCGCATGATCAGATCGGCGCCGAGGCTGCCCGTCCAGGCCTTGTGGCCGCCGAGCCCGCGGCGCAGCTCGGCGCGGATGCGGAAGTTGCGCGACGGGTTGATGGAGACAAAGCCGCCGACTTCGACGGTGAAGCCGACGTCGCCGACCGCGGCGCCGACATCGTCCTCGTCGCGCTTGCTCTGGAAACGGACGGCGGGGCCGAAATTGATCACGCTGTCATAGCTGAGGAAGCCGAAGCCGGCGCCGTCGTCGATCGATTCGAACACGATCGGCTGGCCGGGGCGGCGCAGGCCGAAATTCGGCAAGGGGCCGATGCTGTAGGAATCGGCGCCCGGATATTGGGGACTGACCTGGGCGCCCATGCCGAGCGTGACGATGCGGCCGCGCGGCGCCTCGTCGTCCTGGGCGGAGGCGGGCGCGGCGGCGAGGAGGGAGAGGAAAGCGGCGCCGGCCAGAGCGGCGAAGCGGGCGGGGGTGCGGAGGGGTGCTGTCATGGCGGGTTCAACTGCCGTGCGCGCACATCGTTGCGGTGGCAGATCAATATATGTTTCTTTTTTGCCGCAGTGCGGCTTTGCGATCACTCGAACTCCAGGATCACGGCGTCGACGGCGAGGCTGTCGCCGGCCCGCGCATCGACCGATTTCACCGTCCCGGCTTTCTCGGCGCGAAGGATATTCTCCATCTTCATCGCCTCGACGACGGCGAGCGGCTGGCCGGCCTCGACCCGGTCGCCGGCGTCGACGTCGAGCCGGGTCAGCAGCCCCGGCATCGGGCAGATCAGATATTTGGAGAGGTCCGGCGGGACCTTCTCGATCATGTGGCGCGACAAAGCGGCGATGTGGGCGGGATAGACGATCACCTGGTGGCGGGCGCCGCGGGTCGCGAGCAGCCAGCCGCTGCGCCGCTTGGTCACGATGATCCTGAGCGTGGCGCCATTGGCCGTGGCGATCGCCATCCAGTCGCCGGGCCGCCAGTCGAGCCGTCCTTCGACGCGCTCGCCGTCGACCATGGCATGGCCCTCGCCAAGCGTGACATGCAAATCGCGGCCGCCGATCTTCACGGTCCAGTCGCAGCCCGGCGGCACGGGCGCGCCGAGCTGGTCCGAGATCAGGTGCGCGCGCGCGGCCTCGCTGAACGACATGCCGGCGGCGATCGCGGCGAGCGCGCTCAGCAGCGCCGGGGCCGCCGGCGCGCCCTGGAAGCCTTGCGGATATTCCTCGGCGATGAAGCCGGTGGTGAGCTCGCCGGCGCGGAAGCGCGGATGCTGCATCAGGCCCGAAAGGAAATCGACATTGTTGCCGATCCCCTCGATCCGGAAGGCGTCCAAGGCCTCGATCTGGCGGTCGATCGCCTGCTCGCGCGTGGCGCCCCAGGTGACCAGCTTGGCGATCATCGGATCGTAGAACATCGAAACCTCGCCGCCCTCGGCGACCCCGTCGTCGACGCGGACGCTTTCGCTTTCCGCCGGCGGACAATAGCGGACCAGCCGCCCGGTCGAGGGCAGGAAGCCGCGATAGGGATCCTCGGCATAGACGCGCGTCTCGACCGACCAGCCGTCCAGCTTCACCTCGTCCTGTGCGAAGGCCAGCCTCTCTCCCGCAGCGACTCGGATCATCTGCTCGACCAGATCGAGGCCCGTCACCTGCTCGGTGACCGGATGCTCGACCTGGAGGCGGGTGTTCATTTCGAGGAAGTAGAATGAGCGGTCGGCGCCGGCGATGAACTCGACCGTGCCGGCGCTGAAATAGCCGACCGCGGCGGCGAGCGCGACCGCCTGCTCGCCCATCGCCTTGCGCATCTCCGGCGTGACGAAGGGGGAGGGCGCTTCCTCGACCACCTTCTGGTGGCGGCGCTGCACCGAGCATTCGCGCTCGCCGAGATGGAGGATGGTGCCGTGCTTGTCGCCGAGCATCTGGATCTCGATATGGCGCGGCGATTCGACGAACTTCTCGATGAAGACGCGGTCGTCGCCGAAGCTTGCCAGGCCCTCGCGTCTGGTCGCCTCGAAGCCCTCGCGCACGTCCTGCTCGTCCTGGGCGAGCCGCATGCCCTTGCCGCCGCCGCCCGCCGAGGCCTTCATCATCACCGGATAGCCGATCTCGCCGGCGATCCGCACCGCCTCGTCTGTATCGGCGATCTCGCCGAGGAAGCCGGGCACGACGCTGACCCCGGCCGCTTGCGCCAGCTTCTTCGATTCGATCTTGTCGCCCATTGCGGCGATCGCCCCGGGCGGCGGCCCGATGAAGGCGATCCCCGCCTCGGCCAGCAAGCGGGCGAAGCTCTCGCGCTCGGAAAGGAAGCCGTAGCCCGGATGGACCGCCTCGGCGCCCGTCGCCTTGCAGGCGTCGATGATCAGCTCGGCGTCGAGGTAGCTCTCCGAGGCCGGCGGCGGCCCGAGCCGCACGCTTTCGTCGGCGAGCTTCACATGCGGCGCCCGCGCGTCGGCGTCCGAATAGACGGCGACCGTCGCAATTCCCATCCGCCGCGCCGTCCTGATGACTCGGCAGGCGATCTCGCCCCGGTTCGCGATCAGGATCTTGGAAAACACGGACGCTCCCTTGTGCGCTCTGCCACGGCTTTCAGAAAGTAAGGCGGACCCGCGGTCAAGCCCCGCGCTTCAGGGACTTGGCGCCGCCGCCTCGCGGGGAGGTGCCGGCTCCCACATCATCAGCTGGTAGCGCCGGTTTCTCCGCTCGCGCGAAATCCAGAAAATGCCGGTCGCGCCGTTTCCCGTCGGGGCCGTGTAGGCGCCGCATTCGATCGCGATTTCACTGAGCGGAAACTGGACCGTATTCCAGTAGCGCGGGCGCCCCCGCTCGGCATCGATCCGGCCATAGGCCCAGCCCCGCGCATCCGTCGCGATATGGCCGCTCCCATCCTGCGCCATGATGAAATTGAACGTTCCGCGGACCTCGCGCAGCGCAGGATTCTCCCTGATCTCCTCCGGGGAATGGCCGCGCCGCCAGCTGAACGAGCAGGCCGCGGCCGCCATCGGCTGGAGCGCGAGAAGTGCGCCGAGAGAGATCGTCCAGCCGCGCATCGGCTTCATTGCTCCCCCACCGCGCTGGGCGCGCGCAGCTGGGCGATGCGGGCGCGGGTGACTTCCGCGCGGCAGGATTCGTAAACCATCGGCTCCATAGTGCCACCGCGCGCCTCATAGCCTTCGAGCCGGCAATGGGCGTCGCGAAAGGCGACCCAGGCGCGCTGGGCTTCGCGCAACGTGGCCTCGTCGCCCGGCCTATCGTCGCCCTCGATCCGGCTCTCCTCGCGGTCGCTGGCGCGGGCGTGGGCGTGGGCGGCGCGATATTCGGTGTTGAGCTCGGCATCGGCGCGCTCGAAGTCGATTCGCGCGCAGGCGTTCATCTCTGACTGGGTCTGCGGATCGGCGCAATTCCATTGCGGCGCCTGCGCGGCGAGCAGAGCCAGAGCGAGGGGAGCGATCATCGGCTTTGCCTGCGATAAGCCGAGATCGACAGTGTCGCCGCCGGGCCGCCCATGTCGCGCTCGGCCGTGCTGAGGAAGATCCGGACGCGAAGGCCGCTTGGCAACACGACCTCCCACCGGGTTTGCTGTTCGCGCCTGTCGCGGGTCTGGCGGCCGCCATCGATGCGGAGCGCCGCGGCCAGCGCCCGCGACGCCGAATCATGGTCGAATTCCGGTCCGGTCCGGAAGGCATAATGGCAGCCGGGATTGGTCTCGGGCCATTGCACCCCGGGCAGGTTCACATAGGAAAGCTCGCCCCGGGGCGAGCTCCAGAAATGGCCGAGAACCGTCACGCGCCGGGTGCTCTTTTCATGGCGCGTCCAGCCCGAAGTGTCGGCGGCAAGCGCGGCGGCGAAGGCGCTCGGATCGGGGAGCGTCTCGACGCAGATGTGGCGGAAATAGGCGATGGCCTCACCGATCGCGACGGGCGAGAATTGCGGTCCCTGGGCATTGCCGGGCAGGGCCGCCGCCGCGAGCATCGCCAGCAGCCTCATTCCGCCGCCTCCTCGAGCGGCGGGAGGTTGTGGCCGAGCAGCTTGAGCACCTCGCCGGCCGCCTCGACCAGATTGGTGCCCGGGCCGAAGATCGCCTGCACGCCGGCTTCGCGAAGCATCTCGTAATCCTGGGCGGGGATGACGCCGCCGACGACGACCTTGATGTCGGCGCGGCCCATGTCGCGCAAATGGCCGATCAGCTCGGGCACGAGCGTCTTGTGGCCGGCGGCGAGGCTGGAGGCGCCGACCACGTCGACTCCTTTCTCGACCGCGAGCCGGGCGCTTTCCCGCGGGGTCTGGAAGAGCGGGCCGGGGACCACCTCGAAGCCGAGATCGGCGAAGGCCGAACTGACCAGATTGGCGCCGCGATCGTGGCCGTCCTGGCCCATCTTGGCGACCAGCATGCGCGGCTTGCGGCCGAGCCGGCCGCCGACCGCGCCGACGCCGGATCGCGCCCGCGCCCAGGCCGGATCGTCCTTCCAGGCGCCGCCGTAAATGCCCTCAACCGGGGTCGGCACCGTGCCGTAACGGCCGAACACCGCCTCCAGCGCCAGGCTGATCTCGCCCAATGTGCAGCGCGCGCGGGCCGCGTCGATCGACAAAGCGAGCAGATTGGCGTCGCCCGCCGCGCCCCCGGTCAGCGCCTCGAGCGCGGCCTGCGCCTTCGCCTCGTCCCGCTCGGCGCGGGTCTTGGCGAGGCGGGCGATCTGGCCGGTGCGGACCTTGTCATTGTCGATGTCGAGGATGTCGAGATGGTCCTCCTCGTCCTTGCGGTAGCGGTTGACGCCGACGATCACGGTCTCGCCCCGGTCGACGGCGGCGGCGCGGGCGGCCGCGGCCTCCTCGATCCGGCGCTTGGGCATGCCGCTCGCCACCGCATTGGTCATGCCGCCCAGGCCCTCGACCTCCTCGATCAGCGCCCAGGCTTTCTCCGCCAGCTCGCCCGTCAGGCTCTCGACATAATAAGAGCCGCCGAGCGGATCGGCGACGTTGGCGATGCCGCTCTCCTCAGCGATGACGAGTTGGGTGTTGCGCGCGATTCGGGCGGAGAAATCGGTGGGCAGGGCGACCGCCTCGTCGAGCGAGTTGGTGTGCAGGCTCTGCGTCCCGCCGAGCACCGCCGCAAGCGCCTCCAGGGTGGTGCGGATGACGTTGTTATAGGGATCCTGCTCGGTCAGGCTGACGCCCGACGTCTGGCAATGGGTGCGCAGCATCAGGGATTTCGGATTCTTCGCGCCGAACCCCGCCATGATCCGGTGCCAGAGCAAGCGGGCGGCGCGCAGCTTGGCCACCTCCATGAAGAAGTTCATGCCGATGCCGAAGAAGAAGCTGAGCCTTGGCGCGAAGGCGTCGACGTCGAGCCCCTTGGCCCGCGCCGCGCGGACATAGTCCATGCCGTCGGCAAGGGTGAAGGCAAGCTCCTGCACCGCCGTCGCCCCGGCCTCGTGCATGTGATAGCCGGAGATCGAGATCGAGTTGAACTTGGGCATGTTGGCCGACGAATATTCGATGATGTCGGCGACGATCCGCATCGATGGCGCGGGCGGGTAGATATAGGTGTTGCGGACCGCGAACTCCTTCAGGATGTCGTTCTGGATCGTGCCGGTAAGCTGGGCCTGGTCGACGCCCTGTTCCTCGGCGGCGACGATGTAGAAAGCGAGCACCGGCAGGACCGCGCCGTTCATCGTCATGCTGACCGACATCTCGCCAAGCGGAATGCCGTCGAACAGGATCTTCATGTCCTCGAGCGTGTCGATCGCCACCCCGGCCTTGCCGACGTCGCCGACCACGCGGGGATGATCGCTGTCATAGCCGCGATGGGTGGCGAGATCGAAGGCGACGCTGAGCCCCTTCTGCCCGGCGGCGAGGTTGCGGCGATAGAAAGCGTTGCTGTCCTCAGCGGTCGAGAAGCCGGCATATTGGCGGATCGTCCAGGGCCGGCCCGTATACATCGAGGCATAAGGCCCGCGCGTGAACGGCGCGAAGCCCGGGAGGCCGGGGTCGAGGCCTTGCGCGTCCTCGGCGGTGTAGAGTGGGCGCACGTCGATCCCCTCGGGCGTGCGCCAGCTCAGGTCCTTGCCGCGCACCTCCTTCTGCGCGGCGGCCTCCCAATCGGCTTTGGTCGGTTTGTCGGTCATCAGTGGCACTTTCGTTCCCCTGCGAAAGCAGGGGTCCAGTCCGGCGTCAATCCTGGGCTCCTGCTTTCGCAGGGGCACAAATGCTATTGCGCCACGTGCGGCGTCTCCATCAGCTCGACCAGAACGCCGCCCATGTCCTTGGGATGCACGAAGATGACGGGCGTCCCGTGCGCCCCGATCCTGGGCTCGCCGAGCACCTTGGCGCCCTTCGCCTCCATCTCCGCCTTGGCCGCATGGATGTCCGGGACCTCGAAGCAGACATGGTGCTGCCCGCCCGCCGGATTCTTCGCCAGGAAATTGTGCAGCGGGCTCGCCTCGCCGAGCGGCTCGATCAGCTCGATCTGGCTGTTCGGCGTATCGACGAAGCAGACCCTGACGCCCTGCGCGGGCAGATCGAACGCGTCATGGATCTTCGTCGCCCCGAGCAGGTCGCGATAGAGCGCGACGCTGGTCTCGATCGAGGGGGTGGCGATTCCGACATGGTTCAGGCGGCCGATGGTCATAGCATTTCCCTCAAGCCCAGGTTGAACAGCAGATCGGCCGCGACCAGCGCGATCAGCAGGAAGCTCAGCGCGTGCAGCGCGAGCAGGACGATGAATTTCGAGCGGCTGTCCGCGCGGTGGTGATGGGCCCGGTAGATTGGCAGGTGGCCGTCCCTCAGCCCTCGCCAGATCCGCCAGCCGATCAGCGGCAGCAGCGCCAGCGCGACGAGGCCGACGAGGAGATTTTCGCCGTGAAAGGTCATATGGCTCAGCCCGTCATTCCCGCGAAAGCGGGAATGACGAGATGGGACTCAAAGCGGGATGTTGTCATGCTTCTTCCAGGGATTTTCCAGCTGCTTGTCGCGCAGCTTCCTTAACCCCACCGCGATCCGCCGGCGCGTGGAATGCGGCATGATCACCTCGTCGATGAAGCCCTTCGATGCCGCCACGAAGGGGTTGGCGAAGCGGGCCTCATACTCCGCCGTGCGCTCGGCGATCTCTTCCGGCGTCTTGCCCCGGAAGATGATCTCGACCGCGCCCTTGGCGCCCATCACCGCGATCTCGGCGGTCGGCCAGGCGTAGTTGAGGTCGCCGCGCAGGTGCTTGGAGGCCATCACGTCATAGGCGCCGCCATAGGCCTTGCGGGTGATCACGGTGATCTTGGGCACCGTCGCCTCCGCGTAGGCGAAGAGCAATTTGGCGCCGTTCTTGATGATGCCTCCATGCTCCTGGGCGACGCCGGGCAGGAAGCCGGGGACATCGACGAAGGTCAATATCGGGATGTCGAAGGCGTCGCAGAAGCGCACGAAGCGCGCGGCCTTCTTCGACGAGGCGATGTCGAGCACGCCGGCAAGCACCATCGGCTGGTTGGCGACGATCCCGACGGTGCGGCCCTCGACGCGGCCGAAGCCGGTGATGATGTTGGCCGCGTGCGCCGGCTGGATCTCGAAGAAGTCGCCCTCGTCGACCACCTTCCGGATCAGCTCGTGCATGTCATAGGGCCGGGCGGCGCTGTCGGGGATCAACGTGTCGAGGCTGTCCTCCTGCCGGTCCCAGGGGTCGTGGCAGGGGCGCTCGGGCGACGAGTGGCGGTTGGAGAGCGGCAGGAAATCGAAGAAGTCGCGGGTCGCGAGCAATGCGTCGATGTCGTTCTCGAAGGCGACGTCGGCGACGCCCGATTTGGTGGTGTGGGTGATCGCGCCGCCCAATTCCTCCTGCGTCACCACCTCGTTGGTGACGGTCTTCACCACGTCCGGCCCGGTGACGAACATGTAGCTCGAATCCTTCACCATGAAGATGAAGTCGGTCATCGCCGGCGAATAGACCGCGCCGCCCGCGCAGGGGCCCATGATCAGGCTGATCTGCGGGATGACGCCCGAGGCCAGCACGTTGCGCTGGAAGACCTCGGCATAGCCGGCGAGGCTGGCGACGCCCTCCTGGATGCGGGCGCCGCCGGAATCGTTGAGGCCGATGACGGGCGCGCCGACCTTCATCGCCATGTCCATCACCTTGCAGATCTTCTGCGCGTGGCGCTCGGACAAGGAGCCGCCGAAGACGGTGAAATCCTGCGCGAAGACGAAGACGAGGCGGCCGTTGATCGTGCCCGATCCGGTGACGACGCCGTCGCCGGGGATCTTCTGCTCGGCCATGCCGAAGTCGACGCAATTATGCTCGACATACATGTCATATTCTTCGAACGATCCCTGATCGAGCAGCACCCTCAGCCGCTCGCGCGCGGTCAGCCGTCCCTTGGCATGCTGCGCCGCGATGCGCTTCTCGCCCCCGCCCAGGCGCGCGGCCGCGCGGCGCCGGTCCAGCTCTTCGATCGTGGTGCCCATCGGGCGGTCTTATTCGCGACCGGGGGACGAGGCAACAAAGCCGCCGTCATTGCGAGGAGCGAAGCGACGCGGCAATCCAGACTGGGCTGGATTGCTTCGCTCGCTCGCAATGACGTCATTTCCCCTCGAAGCCCGGCTTCTGCTTCTGGATGAAGGCCATCACGGCGGTGCGGAAATCGGCGGTGCGGCCGGCGTCGGTCTGGGCGTGGCGCTCGGCGGCCAAGGCGTCGGTCAGCGGCGTCTGCTCGGCGTCGCGGGCGAGGCGGCGGAGCAGGCCGTAAGCGACGGTCGGGCCCTGGGCGAGGCGGGTGGCGAGGGCGGCGGCTTCCGCGTCCAGCGCGTCGTCCGCCACGACGCGGCTGATCAGGCCCCACTCGGCGGCCTGGCCGGCCGGGATGCGCTCGCCGAGCATCATCATCTCCATCGCCCGGGCGCGTCCGGCGAGGCGCGGCAGCAGCCAGGTCGCGCCAGCGTCGGGGACGAGGCCGATATTGATGAAGGCCTGCAGGAAATAAGCGGTGTCGCTGGCGATGACGATGTCGGCGGCCAGAGCGAGCGAGCAGCCGGCGCCCGCGCACGGGCCCCGGACCGCGGCGACGACCGGGATCGGCAGCGCGAAGATGTCCTCGATCAGCGGGTTCAAATGGCTTTCCAGCGCGGCGCCGACATCGTCGGGCAGGCCGCCGCCAGCGACCAGGTCCGCGCCGCTGGAAAAGCCGCGGCCGGCGCCGGTCAGGAGCAGGCAGCGCGCACCGCTTCCCGCCAGCGACGCCAATGCGCCGCGCACCTCCTCGATCAGCCCCCCACTGAGGGCGTTGAGCGAATCGGGGCGGTTGAGCGTGACCGTCGCGACGCCGGCGGGGGTTTGTTCGATTCGAACATGCTTGAAGTCCATCCCGCTTTTGTGGCGCAATTTCGCGTTGACCGCCATCCGCTGCGACATCTAGCCTTCCCGCGGGGAGACGGGGCATGGCGACGGTCAGGGCCGAAACGTTCGAGCTTACCCATCGGGTGTTGTGGATCGCCATTCCGCCGACCATCCTCATCATCGTCGCCGTTTTTCTGATTGGCCATCTTGGTCCTCCCGTCGATCATCTGGCCAGAGCCGTGGTGCAGGATGGCCACGCCGAGGCGGCGGCAAGATTGAGGGTGCTGGCGACATGGCTGCTTTTGGCGGCAGCCAGCATCGCCAGCATCATCTACTGCGGCTGGAGCACCCGCGTCCTGGAGTCCGTCACCAAAGGCCGCCTCCGGAAGGTCTATTTCGCGATGGCGGTGATCGGCATAATGCTTGTCGCCCTGGGCCAGATCGAGGGCGGGCAGCGGCTCATGGATCGGCGCGTTATCTGCGCCGCCTTCGATCTGGTGGAGGCGCCGGCAGGTGTGGTGCCGCCGTCCGACACGACCGCGGTGCTCAGCACATATGTTCACCCGCCCGCGCCGGTGAGCGACACCCCGTTCGCCTGCGCATCCGGCAGCAGACTCTATCAGCTGCTGTGGTGGCTGAATGAAATCCAGAAATATCTCCTCGTGCTCCTGATTCCGGCCCTCGTTATCGGGATGCTTTCATGTCTCGCCCTGCCACCAGCGCCGGAAGAGGAGGATCGACGATATCAGGCAAGGCGGCTCAAGATTCATCTGTACCTGACGGCCGCATCGCTGGTGGCTGGGCTGCTGTTCCTCAGCGCGCTCCTGCATTGGCCCGGCTTCGCTTTCCACGGGGCCGCCGCAACCAGCTACAAGGCACATGTCGATGCCTACACCCTCTATTGGGGGGTGGCCTATTCCCTGTTCATCGCCTGCTATTATGTGCCGGTGGCCATTGGCCTCGCCGGCGCGGCCGCAACGTCTTCGGCGAAGAGGAGCAGGAAGGAAGCGGCGCATGGGGGCGCCGATGCGCGAAACGACACGGGCAGCATCGTCGCGGAACTGTTTGGCCAGCTGAAGACGCTCCTGGCGCTATTCGCGCCGGCGATTGCCGGCCTCCTCGGCGGGATCGTTCAGCTCTAGCGCGCCCTAGCGGCTCACCCGCCAGACGCTGCCGCCGACATCGTCGGCCACCAGCAGCGCGCCGTCGCGGGCGATGGCGACGCCGACGGGGCGGCCCAGAGCGTGGCCGCGCGCGTCGAGGAAGCCGGTGAGGACGTCGATCGGCTGGCCCGACGGGCGCCCGCCCGCGAACGGCACGAAGACCACCTTGTAGCCGCTGAACGGCCGGCGGTTCCACGAGCCGTGCAGGCCGACGAAGGCGCCGTCGCCGAACAGCGGACCGAGCCGGGCGCCGCGGCTGAAGGCGAGGCCGAGCGGCGCGACATGGGTGCCGAGCGCATAATCGGGCGGGATCGCGCGGGCGGCCATGTCGGGCCGCGGCGGCCTGACGCGGCTGTCGACATGCTGGCCCCAATAGCTCCACGGCCAGCCGTAGAAGGCGCCCGGGATCACCCGGGTGAGATAATCGGGAACGAGATCGCTGCCAAGCTCGTCGCGCTCGTTGACCACCGCGTAGAGGCTGGCAGTGCCAGGCAGGAAGTCGATGCCGACCGGGTTCCTGAGGCCCGAGGCGAGGATGCGGTGGCTGCCGCTGGCGGGGTCGATCTCCCAGATCGCGGCGCGCCCTTCCTCTTCCGCCAGGCCGTGCTCGGCGACGTTGGAATTGGAGCCGACGCCGACATAGAGGCGCCCGTCCGGGCCGGCGGCGAGGCTCTTGGTCCAGTGATGGTTGCGCTGGGCCGGCAGCGCGGTGACGGTGCGCGGGGCGGCGGTGATCGCGGTCGCGCCCGGATCGTAGGGGAAGGCGACGAGCGCGTCGGCATTGGCGACGTAGAGCGTGTCGCCGACGAGCGCCATGCCGAACGGCGAGGCGAGCCCGGTGATGTAGGGAATGCGGATCTCGGCCACTCCGTCGCCGTCGGCGTCGCGCAGCAGGGTGATCCGGTCGGCGCTGGGGACTGCGGAGCCGGCCCGGCGCATGAACATCCGCATGAAGGCCGCCTTGAGGCCGTGCTCCTCATATTGGGGCGGCGGCGTCGGCGCGGCGCTCTCGGCGACCAGCACGTCGCCATTGGGAAGGACGAGCAGCCAGCGCGGATGATCGAGGCCGGTGGCGAACGGGGCGACGCCGAGCTCGGCGGCGGCGACCGGTGCGGCGCCCGCCGGCCAGCCCGCGGCGGGGGCGACGTGGACGGTGGGAATCGGCGTCCGGACCGGTGGCGGCAGCTGCGGCGCCGGGCCGGTCGACTGGACGACGTTCAGGCGGGCATGGTCGCCGCAGCCGGCGCACGGGGCAAGCAGCGGAAGGGCAAGCAAAGCGGCGGAGAAACGGCGCATGGCGGCCTCCTCAATCGGCCGCGATCGTCTCCCCGGGTGGATGCAGTCGGAGCCGGCGGACGCGGCGGGTGTCGGCTTCGATCACCTCAAGTCGCCAGCCGCTCGGATGTTCCAGGATGTCGCCGGTCTTTGGCACGCAGCCGGCGAGCACGAAGGCGAGGCCGCCCAATGTGTCGACATCCTCCTCGATCGGGCCGAGCCGCGCGTCGACGGTCTCGGCGACCTCGGTCAGTTCGGCGCGGGCGTCGGCGTCCCAGGCGCCGTCCTCGGCATGGATCAACAGGCCCGGCACCTCCTCGTCATGCTCGTCCTCGATCTCGCCGACGATCTCCTCGACCACGTCCTCGATGGTGAGCAGCCCCTCGGTGCCGCCGAACTCGTCGACGACGATGGCGAGGTGGACTCGCTCGGCGCGCATCCGCGCCAAGAGGTCGAGCACGCCCATCGATTCGGGGACGTAGAGCGGCGTGCGCATCAGCGTGCGGATATCTTCCGGCGGCTCGGCGCCGCTGGTCTGGACCGCGAACAGATCCTTGACGTGGATCATGCCGATCACCGTATCGAGGCTGTCCTCGAAGACCGGCATGCGGCTGTGGCCGGCCTCGGCGAAGGCGGCGACCAGGGCCTCGAAGCCGGTGGTCGCGGGAACGGCATAGATGTCGCCGCGCGGCACGGCGACGTCGCCGGCATTCTTCTCGCCGAAATGGAGGATGTTGAGCAGCATCTGCCGCTCGACATGGCTGAGGTCGCCGCGCCTTGGCTCCTCGTCCTCTCGGCTTTCGATCGCCTCCTCGATCTCGTCGCGCAGCATCGCGCCGCCGTCGTCGCCGCCGAACAGGAGGCCGCGCAGGCCGCCCCAGAAACTCCGCCCTTCCTCGCGCTTGCCGGGACTGTCGTCTTCCATGGGTCTAAGCTTCAACCTCTGTGACGTGATAAGGATCGGCGATGCCGAGCGAAGCCAGAGCGCGCCGCTCGGTCTCCTCCATCGCCTCGGCGTCGGCGTCGCTCGTTTCGTGGTCGTAACCTAGCAGATGGAGCGTGCCGTGCACCACCAGATGCGCGGCATGCGTTTCGATGGCGACATGCTTGTCCGCCGCCTCGGCCGCGCAGATGCCGTGCGCGAGGACGACGTCGCCGATCAGCGGGCTGGCGGCGAGCTCGCTTTCCTCCGCCATCGGGAAGGAGAGGACGTTGGTCGCCTTGTCCTGGCCGCGCCAGGCGGCGTTGAGCGCGCGGACCTCGGCGTCGGAGGTGAACTTGACCGAGACCTCGCTGTCGGAAAGGCCGGCGTGGCGGCTGTGCGCGACCGCGGCGTGGACTGCGCTGCGGGCGAGAGCGGACCAGTCGGTGCGAGAATCCCAGTCTTCCGAGACATCTGTCTCCACACCGATCACGTGCCCGACCCCAAGCCCGTTCGTCCCGAGCCTAGTCGAGGGGCGCCCGTGATGAGTCCGTGCCAGCGCCCCTCGCCTTCGCTCGGGACGAACGAGGTGGGGGTCATGGTGGAGCCATTTCTCACGCTGCCGGCCCCTCATAGGCCTCGACGATCTTGCCCACCAAGGGGTGCCGCACCACGTCGCCGGCGCCGAAGCGGATGGTGGCGATGCGGGCGATGCCTTCCAATTTGCCGACCGCGTCGTTGAGGCCGGAGGTCGCGCCCTGGGGCAGATCGGTCTGGTTGGGATCGCCGCAGATCACCATGCGCGAGCGCATGCCGAAGCGGGTCAGGAACATCTTCATCTGCTGCGGCGTGGTGTTCTGCGCCTCGTCGAGGATGATGAAGGCGTCGCTGAGCGTGCGGCCGCGCATGAACGCGATCGGCGCGATCTCGATCTCGCCCGACGCGATCCGGCGCTCGACCTGCTCGGTCGGCAGCATGTCGTAAAGCGCGTCGTAGAGCGGCCGCAAATAGGGATCGACCTTCTCTTTCATGTCGCCGGGCAGGAAGCCGAGCCGCTCGCCCGCCTCGACCGCGGGCCGCGACAGGATCAGCCGGTCCACCGAGCCGCCGATCAGCTGCTGCACCGCCTGGGCGACCGCGAGATAGGTCTTGCCGGTGCCCGCGGGCCCCAATGCGAAGATCATGTCGTCGCGGGCCAGGGCCTCCATATAGGCGCCCTGCGTCTTGGAGCGCGGGACGATGGTCTTCTTGCGGGTGCGGATCATCACCTTGGGTGCTTCGATCACCTCATTCTCGATGATCCCGTCGAGCGTCGGCTGGCCCGACATGGCGATGATCGCATTGACCGTCTCGGCGTCGATGTCATGGCCTTCGTCGAGCCGGTTGTAGAGGCCGAGCAGCACCTCGCGGGCGCGCGCGGCGCTTTCCGGTTCGCCCTCGATCTGCACCTTGGTTCCGCGCGCGGCGATATAGACGCCGAGCCTATCCTCGATCGCGACCAGGTTGCGGTCGAACTCGCCGAACAAGGGCCCGAGCAGATGCGGCTGCTCGAACTCGAGCTCGACCCGGGCGCGGGGTTCGGCTGCGGCGGCGGTGGGCTTGCGGCTCATCGGGCCCTTTCATGCTGGCGATTCACGCGCTTAAGGTGGGACGGACGGCGGCGAAATGCCAGCGCCTTCGCATCGCGCCGCATCGTTGCGGGCCTGCGATGCACGCGCGCCACACCCCGACCGCCCCCCGTCATTCCCGCGAACGCGGGAATCCAGCTTCTTGTCATGCTTTCTTCGCGCCTTCGCGCCTTTGCGTGATCCCTATGCGGCCTGTTTCACGCAAAGCGCAAAGACGCGAAGAAAGCAAAGATTAGAACCGAATCGGTTCCAAACCTATTTCTTACATAACCAATCTGCGCTATAAACACGGATGACCATAAGGAAACGCCGCGGCGCGGGCGATAGCGCGCCTCGGGTGCCGGCTTCACCCCGGTGCAGCTTCGCCACCGCCGCGACGGGCTGACGCCCGAGCGGCAGGTGAAAGTGATCCAGGCGATCGCCGAATGCGGCTGCGTGCGCGAGGCCTGCGCGCGCGTCGGCATCTCGGCGGAGAGCGTCTACAAGCTGCTCAGGCGTCCCGATGCGCAAAGCTTCCGCATCGCCCTGGACCTCGCGCTCGACGGCACGGCGGACAGGATCGAGGACGGCGCCTTCAGTCGCGCCCTGAACGGGGTCGAGATCCCGCATTATTACAAGGGCGAGCTGGTCGGCACGCATCGCCGCCACGACGAGCGGCTGACCATGTTCATCCTGCGCTACCGCAGGCCGCATCGCTACGGCAGGCATCTGGATCGCCAGCCGGTCGCGCGGCATCCGGAGACGTCGGCGCTCGGCCTCGCGGATGCGCTGGCCTGGGTGGAGGTGGACGCGCATCGCGACGCGGCCGGGCTCAGGCGCACGGTCACCACCAGGCACTTTTGCGACGAGGACGAGACCTGGGACGAGACCCATCTCTACCGCTGGGGTCCCGCCGGCGGCGCGCCGCCGGAGCCGGGGAAAGCGGACGACGCATATGACGACCCCGACGACGGCCTCGACCCTGCCGAAGACGCTTTCGTCCCGGACGTATCGTCCACATCGTCAACTTCCGCGCCGCGCCGCAACCGCCGCGCGGCGGCGGCAAAGGGGCGAAAGCGATGACGCAAACCGTCATCCCGGACCTGATCCGGGATCCAGCTTCTTTCCGGAGGCGCAACCAGGCAGGTGCATCCCGGATCAAGCCCGGGGTGACGCTGAAGCTACGCCGCTTCCTTCACTAGCCCGGCCCCCGCCAGGCTGTTCGGCCCCGCCGAGAGCAATTCGACCTCGATCAGGTCGCCGATCGCGGCGTCCGTCTCGAGGTGGACGGACTGGAGCCAGGGCGTCTTGCCGACCAGCTGGCCGGGCTTGCGGCCGGGACGCTCGAGCAGGATGGCGGTGCGCCGCCCGACGCTCGCCTGGTTGAAGGCCAGCTGCTGTTCGTTGAGCAGGGCCTGCAGGCGCTGCAGCCTTTCGTCCACGACCGGCGCCGGAACCTGGTCCTCCATGGCGGCGGCCGGCGTGCCGGGGCGGGGCGAATATTTGAACGAGAAAGCCTGCGCGTAGCCCACCGCCTCGACGATGCTGAGCGTCGCCTCGAAATCCGCGTCGCTCTCGCCCGGGAAGCCAGCGATGAAGTCGCCCGAGATGGCGATGTCCGGGCGGGCGGCGCGGACGCGATCGAGGATGCGCAGGTAGCTCGCGGCGCTGTGGCTGCGGTTCATCGCCTTGAGGATGCGATCCGACCCCGACTGCACGGGGAGGTGCAGGTAGGGCATCAGCTTCTCGACCTCGGCATGGGCGCGGATCAGGCCTTCGGTCATGTCGGTCGGATGGCTGGTCGTGTAGCGGATGCGCGCAAGGCCCGGCAGCGCATCGAGCGCGCGGATCAGGTCGTCGAGGCCGCGCGTCTCCTCTCGCCAGGCGTTGACGTTCTGGCCGAGCAGGACGATCTCCCTGGCGCCGCCATCGACCAGCGCCCTGGCCTCGTCGACGATCGCCGCGAAGGGCCGCGAGATCTCCGCGCCGCGCGTATAAGGGACGACGCAATAGGTGCAGAATTTGTCGCAGCCTTCCTGGACGGTGAGGAAGGCGCTCGGGCCCTGCCGGCGGCGGGCGGGAAGCGCGCCGAACTTGGAGAGCGCCGGCATGTCGGTGTCGAGGGCCTTGCGGCCCGCCGCCGCCTCGCGGACCAGCGCCGGCAGATTGTGATAGGCCTGCGGGCCGACGACGATGTCGACCTGCGGCGCGCGGCGGGGAATTTCCGCCCCTTCCGCCTGGGCGACGCAGCCGGCGACCGCGATCATCGGCGCCGCGGCGCCGCCGGGGCGCCTGGCCAGCCGGCCGATGTCCGAATAGACCTTCTCCGCCGCTTTCTCGCGGATGTGGCAGGTGTTCAGCACGATGAGGTCGGCGGCATCGGCATCGACCGCGGCCAGCCCCTCGGCCTCGAGCAGCTCCGCCATGCGGTCGCCGTCATAGACGTTCATCTGGCAGCCGAACGACTTGACGTGGAAGCTTTGGGGAGTCGGTTTCATTGCGCCGCCTCTAGGGTCTGCACTCGGTACCCGCAATGTCCGGGCGACCGCAAAGCGGCGGGCGGCTTTTGGGCCAGGGCTACGTCGCGGCGTCGGTCACGATGCGATAGCATCGCTCCCTCCTCGCTCCTTGCCCTGGACCAGAATCCGCTCCGTCACGGCCATTGCGGGTACCGAGTGCAGACCCTGGCGAGGGGTGAGCGTGCCGGAAGCTTCGAGAGACGCGACGATCGCTTCGCGCGCGAGAAACGCGGCCCGCTTGCGGTCGCCGGCCTGCGCGGGATCGATCGGGTCGAGGAAGCGCAAGGTGACCGGCAAATGACCGGGGCGGCCGAGCATCTTGCCGAGGTTGACCGCATAGGCCTCGTCCCCGATCCAGGCGGCCTCGCCCGAGCCGGGTCCGAAATCGACCGCGACGGGCTGCACCATCACGCCCGGGATCGGCGGATAGAGCGAGGCGAACAGGCTCGGGCGGAAGGGCAGCACGACATCGCCTGGGCCGGTCGTTCCTTCCGGGAACAGGCAGACGGCGCGGCCCGCGACCAGGCCCTCGCGCAGATCGTCGGCCTGACCCAGGACAGTGCTGCGGACGTCGCGGTTGATGTAGATGCAATCGTTGAGGCTCGATGCCCAGCCGTAGACGGGCTGATCCTGGACGTCGGACTTGGCGACGAAGATCGCCGGCGATGCGCCGCCGATAGCGAAGATCTCGAGCCAGCTCACATGATTGGCCACATAGAGCGCATTGGCTGGAAGCGGCCGGCCTTCGACCGTGACCCTGAGGCCCGAGCGCCGGGCGGTCCAGCGCAGGAAGATGCGCGGCCAGGGCGAGCGCCGGCCAAGCAATTTCCAGAGATAATGGAACGGGACGCAGAAGCCGAAGCCGGCGATCACGCCCGCCACGCGCCAGGCGACCCTGAGCTTTCGGATCACCTAATGATCCCGGGAGACGGAGACGCCGTACAGCTCCATTCGATGATCGACCAGCCGGAAGCCGAGCTTGGCGGCGATGCGGCGCTGCAGCTCCTCCAGCTCCTCGTCGACGAACTCGATGACGTTGCCGGTCTCGACGTCGATGAGGTGGTCGTGATGGGTCTCGGCCGCCGCTTCGTAGCGGGCGCGGCCGTCGCCGAAATCGTGGCGCTCGAGAATGCCCGCTTCCTCGAACAGGCGGACGGTGCGGTAGACGGTGGCAATCGATATTCCGGGATCGACGGCGGCGGCGCGGGCGTGGAGCGCCTCGACGTCGGGATGATCCTCGGATTCGCCGAGCACGCGGGCGATCACCTTGCGCTGCTCGGTGATGCGGAGGCCCTTTTCGGCGCAGAGCGCCTCGATGTCGATGCTGCGGGTCATGTCATGAGGTCTTTAGAGGCATTCGCGGTTCGACGCAAAGGCGCCGGGCGCGAAAAACGCCATCCCCGCTGCTGCGGGAATGGCGCCTTCCGGCTTCCTCGAGCCTGGAACGAGGCTCTTGCTGGCGGGACCATGGCACAGGCTTCGGGCGACCGGGCCCGAAACGATCACGATCCGCGCCATTTATTTCTTGGCGGCGGTACGCTTGCGCTTGGTGCCGAGGCCGATCTTCTTGGCGAGCGCGCGGCGCTGCTCGGCATAATTCGGCGCAACCATCGGATAGTCGGCGTTGAGGCCCCATTTCTGGCGATACTGGTCCGGGGTCAGGTTATAGTGGGTCATCAGATGCCGCTTGAGCATCTTCAGCTTCTTGCCGTCCTCGAGACAGACCACATAGTCCGGCTTGATCGACGAACGGATCGAAACGGCGGGCTCCGGCTTCGCGGCCGGCTCTTCCTTCCGTTCGCCGAGGCCGGAAAGGGCCCCGTGCACGTTGGCAATGAGCAAGGGGAGGTCCGAGACCGCGACGCTGTTGTTGCTGACGTGCGCCGACACAATGTCGGCCGTCAGGGTGACCAGCGTCTCCCCGTAATTATCCTGGTTTTCCATTTTGTCGGTATCCAACTTTGCTTGAGATCAGAGGAAGTGACTGCCATTGGCCTGGCAGGCACGGTGCGAGGATTGGTCCGTTTTGGCGTCTTTGACAAGGGCGAAACGAATCACGCAATCTGTGGTTTACACGAGTTTTCCGACGCTTTTCGCCAGCGTGAGGGCGTCGTACCTGTCCCCTTTCTGGCCGCTATAGTAGTCGCGGCGCCTTCCCACGAGGCCGAAGCCCGATTGCTCGTAAAGGCTAAGGGCATGATTTCCTTCGCGGACTTCGAGGTGCAGGCGCGAGGCGCCGCGCGCGCGGGCGGCGCCCTCGAAATCCTCGATCAGGGTCCGGCCGATACCCCGGCGCTGGACGTCGGTGCGGACCGCCAGAAGCAGCAATTCGGCCTCGTCCGCGACAAAACGTGCCAGGGCGAAGCCGAGCACGGTCTCGTTTTCGCGCGCGATCGTCAGCCAGACGCCCGGCATGGGCAGCAGCCCGGCACATTGCTTGTGGGTCCAGGCCTCGCCGAAACGCGGGTCGAAGCTCGAATCCATCACCGCCATCACCGAGTCGAGATCGGCATGGCCGCCTTCGCTGAGGACGATCGGCGAGGTCGTCATGTCATCGGCTTCGCGTCGGGCGCGCGGCCGTAGATCGGCCGGGCCGGCAGGGAGCGCAGGGTGGGCGGCAGCGCCCAGGCGTCGGCGGCGCGGGGCAGGGACTCGGCCCAGCGGCCGCTGCCGCGCGCCGCGACCAGGGCCTCAGCGCCCGAGCCAAGCACGAGTTCGGCCGCGACGGCCGCGGCGGCGCCGTCGGGCGCGAGCGAGGCGAGCTCGCCAAGGGGCGCGATCGGATCACCGCCATAGCTTTGCACGAAAAGCTCGCCATGTCCTCCCGTCAGGGCGACGGCGAGATCGCGCTCGCCGCTCGCCGCCGCGATCAGGGCGAGCGAGGAAAAGCCGGCGACCGGCACCCGCCAGCCGATGGCGAGGCCGTGGGCGGCGGCGAGGCCGACGCGCACGCCGGTGAAGCTGCCCGGCCCGCAATCGACCAGGATCGCGTCCGGCCGGCGCGACCCGATCAGCTCGGCGATCATCGGCAGCAGCCGCTCGGCATGGCCGCGGCCGACCAGCTCATGGCGCTCGCCGATCACCGCGCCGTCGGCGCCGAGCAGGGCGACGGAGCAGGCGGCGGTCGCGGTTTCGATCACCAGGAGCATGAGAGAGACCGGAGCATCGCTTCACCGTCACTCCCGCGAAAGCGGGAGTCCAGTCCTGGTTTGGACGCGGAAGAAAAGAAGCTGGATTCCCGCTTTCGCGGGAATGACGGGGCGGGCGGTATCCGCTCAGATCGCCTCGACCGCCTCGACCTCGGGGACATAATGTTTGAGCAGGCTCTCGATTCCGTTCTTGAGCGTCATCGTCGAGGAGGGGCAGCCCGAGCAGGCGCCCTGCAAGGCGAGATAGACGGTGCCGCCCTTGAAGCCGCGATAGACGATGTCGCCGCCGTCCTGCGCCACTGCGGGGCGGACCCTTGTGTCGATCAGCTCGCGGATCTGGGCGATCAGCTCGGCGTCGGCGGGATCGTCGTCGAGCGCCGGCTCGGACGCGACGTGGATCCCGCCGGCGGCGGCGGGGCGGAACAAAGGCGCGGCGCTGGCGAAATGGTCGAGCAGGACCTCGAGCACCTGCGGCTTGAGCGCCCGCCATTCGACCCCGGGCGCCGCGGTGACCGAGATGAAGTCGCGGCCGAAGAACACGCCCTCGACCTCGCCGGTCGAGAAGATCGCCTCGGCGAGCGGCGAGGCCTCGGCCTCCTCCGGAGTCGCGAAATCGCGCGTGCCGGCGTCCATCACCTTCTGGCCCGGAAGGAATTTCAGGGTCGAGGGGTTGGGGGTCGTCTCGGTCTGGATCAGCATGGACGGGATGTGGTCTAAGGCGACGGAAGGTTCAAGGGCGCAGAAGGATCGTGGCCGCTTTCATCCTGTCGCTGGCCGCCTTGCTCGCGGCCCAATCGCCTTCGCCCACCGGGAGGCGCGATGCGATCGTGATTCCGTTCGAGACCGGGCAGGAGGAATGCGTTCCCACCGGGACCGGGACCGGGACCGGGCCGCGGTTCGTGGTGGCGGCGGAGGCGGCTTACCGCCTGGCCGTGGCGAATGCCCGGCCCGATCCGGCGCCGGGTGGCGAGCTGCTGCTCGACGGCATGATCGTCTTCAGCGTGGGGAGCAATGTCCCCTTTCGCTAGAAATCGGGCTTGTCGTAATGGGCCGGCGGCATGATCACCTCCATCCGCTCGGCGAGCAATGGGCGGAAGCTCGGCCGCGACTTCATCACCGCATACCAATCGACGGTCTGCTTGTGGCCGCGCCAGTCGATCCCGCCCAGATAATCGGCGACCGAAAGCTGGGCGGCGGCGGCGAGATCGGCCATGGTCAGCACCGGCCCGGCGAGCCAGCGGCGATGATCGAGCAGATAATCGAGATAGTCGAGATGGCCGTCGATCGCGGTCATCGCCCGGCGGAGCTGCTGGGCGTCGGGCGCCTCGCGGCTGACCAGGCGCTTCAGCATCCGCTCGTGCATCAGCAGGGCGACGCAATCCTGGTAGAGCTTGACGTCGAACCAGCTGACCAGGCGGCGGACCTCGGCGCGGTTGGGCGCCGTCCCCGGGATCATCGGCGCGCGGTCGATCGTCTCCTCGAAATATTCGCAGATCGCGGTCGAATCGATCAGCACGATGCCCTTCGACGCCTCGACCAGCACCGGAGTCTGCTTGGCCGGGGTCAGATCGGCGAAATCGTCGTCGTCGAGCCAGGGCGAGACTCGCACCAATTCGTGCGGAATCGCCTTCTCAGTGAGCGCCAGCCGAACCTTGCGGGAGAAGGGGCAGAGGGGGAATTGATAGAGCTGCCACATGGCCAGCGTGTCTTAACCGAGACGCGGGCCCAGTCTACCCTCCCAAATCAATAAGGCTCGTCGTCCGGTCCCTCGTCGTCGAGATCGCGGTCCCAATCGTCGTCGACGTCGCCCGGCGGCAGCCGGCGCGGGTCGGGCGCGAGCGAGTCGTCGACCGCGCCCTCGATCGCCTCCTCCATGTCGTGGACCGAGCGGCGCAGCGCCGGCTCGGCGGCGGCGAAGGCGTCGATCATCCGGTTGAGCCCGTCGGCGGTGCCGTAGATCGAGGCGCGCAGCCGGCGCTCGAAGCGCGGGTCGTCGCGGCCGGCAATCTCGCGCAGGGTCCGGTGGCGGCCGCGCCGGCCATAAGGATCGGCGGCGTCCATGAGCGGGCCGACGTCGACATCGAGCAAGGCGCCGGTGGCGCGGTCGATCGCCGGCGCGGTCCGATCGACGGCGTCGTGCGCGCCGCGGACCTGGCCGGCGCGGTTCTGCGCGGCCGCGGGCGCGGCGGCGAGCGTGGCGAGAGCGGCGACGATCAGGATCTTGCGCATGAGCGGACTCCTCGGGCGGGCGGGCCTTGCCATGACGAAGCTGAGCCGGGGCTGAACATGGCTCAGATGCGCGGCGGGGGATCGAGGTGCGCGGTGGCGGCGCGGACCTCGTCCGCGACACGGGCCGTCGCCGCCGTTATGCGCGGGAGCATCAGGGTCATCATCTCCTGCCAGGCCGGATCGCGGCCCATGTTCAACGACATCTGCGCATATTTCCTGCCGGTCGGGGTGGTGATGAAGGTCAAAAGCTCGCCGAGCTCGGCCTGATCGAAATGGCGCGCCATCATCGTGACCATGATCCGGCGCATGTCGGGCTCCATCTCCGCCATGACATCGCTCATGACTCGCCGACTGACCTCCAGCGTGATCCGCATCCGCTCGCGGAAATGGCGGTCGCGCTGCACGCCGCGGGCTTCGACCGCGCGGGCGCGCTCGGCGGTGCTCATCCCTTCCGTGTCGATGCCGAGGCTCTCCGCGGTCTGGGCCAGGATCATATCGAGATCAGGCATGAAATCGGACATGACGTCGCGCATCGATCCGGGCGGCATCATCAGATCGACCAGGCGCCCGGCCGCGACAAGGCGGGCGGCGTCCGGAGCTTCAGGGGCCGGCGCGCTCGCTGGAGGCGGTTGGGTGGCGGGCGCCTGCGCCGCAAGCGCGGGCGGGGCGAGGCCGAGCGCAAAGCCCAGGAAGATGGCATGCCGCATTCCGAGTCCTCCGCCGCTATCGTCTTCGCATTGCATCATATTTTTCGCCTTGCCGCAAGCTCAGCGCGGCGGCGCCCGGGGGGTGTTGCGGGTGACGAGGCGGAACCGGGCCAGAGCGGCGTCGAGCGAGCCGAGCCCGGTCCTTGGGACGAGCCGATCGAGCTCGCGCCGGCGGCGTTCGGTGCGCTCGCTCTGGCGAAGCAGCGCCAAGGCGCCGAGCAGCTTGTCGCCGTCTGGCCCGCGCAGATATTGGGCGATTCGCGCCATCTCCTCCGGGCGCAGCGAGTCGGCGAGCAGATAAGCGGTGATCCGCTCGGCGCGGGCGCGCTCGCCTTGGCGGAAATTCGGCGCGAACTCGCGCGCGACCGCCACGGCGGCGGCCTGGCATTCCTCGAGATAGGGGTTGCAGCCGCCCGGCGCGGCGAGCAGCGCCTCCTGGATCTGCTGCCGGGCGTGGCCCTGGTCGGCGTCGCCATAGAGGCTCTCGTCGCGGGTCATCAGGATTCGGGCGAGGTCGAGCGCGGCCGGATCGGGCGCCTGCTGCGCGAGCCCGGCGGTCAATGGCAAGGCGATGGCGACGACGAAAGCAGCGAGCCGTCCGATCATGTCGTTTCTCCTCAGCGCAGAGCGAGCCAGATGAGCGCCGCCCCCCCGACGACGATACGATACCAGCCGAAGGGCGCGAAGCCCCGCCGCGAGACGATGCCGATGAACCATTTGATGACCAGGATCGCGACGACGAAGGAGACCAGGAAGCCGAGCGCGATGCCGTGGAACCCGGCCGTGCCGAGCTGGTCGCGATGCTTGAGGAGCTGGAGCGTGGTGGCGCCGATCATGGTCGGGACGGCGAGGAAGAAGCTGAACTCGGCCGCGGTCCGCCGCTCGACGCCGAGCGAGAGCGCGCCGAGGATGGTCGCGCCCGAGCGGCTGACCCCCGGGATCATCGCCAGGCACTGGATCAGGCCGACCCCGACCGCCTTGCCGAGCGAGATGTCGGCGACGCCCTTCTCGGTCCCCTGCGGCGCGGTCCTCTCGATCACCAATATGGCGACGCCGCCGAGCAGAAGCGCCCAGGCGACGATGGTCGCGCTGCCCAGCATCGCCTCGATCCGGTCGATGAGCAGGAAGCCGAGCACTGCCGAGGGCAGGAAGGCGACGAGGACGTTGCGCACGAAGCGCCAGGATTCGGGGCTGTTGCGGAAGAGGCCGGCAAGCACCGCCCAGAAGGTCCGCCAGTAGAGCACGATCACCGCCAGGATCGCGCCCAATTGGATGACGACGTTGAACACCGCCCATTGCGCCGGATCGTAGCCGAGCAGCGCATTGGCGAGGATGAGGTGGCCGGTCGAGGAGACCGGGATGAACTCGGTGACGCCTTCGACGATGCCGAGCAGGATGATGACGAGGATCACGGGCATGAAGCAGACCTAGCGGCGGAGGGCGGCGCCGGTCCAGCCGCTTAAGTTGATGAAGTTGAGAATATCCAGGAGACCCTCTCGCTTTGGCGGGGAGGAATCATTCATCGCCCTGCTCCGGCGTCTTGCGCGGCCTCGGCGGCGATGCGCGCCGCCATTTCGGCCCGCTCGTCGCGCTCGATCCGTTCGAGCAGGCCGCTGCGCTCGGCGCGGGCGAACTGGTCCCGGGTCCAGCGCGGAATCTCGGCCCGGTCCAGGTCGCTTATGTCGACGTCGGCGGGATCGACATGGTCGTAGCGGTGGCGGATTTCATAGGCCTCGACCCAATCGTCGTCGGCTTTGGGCAGGCTGTCCTGCGGGCGATAGATGCGGGGCGGCGGCGTGCGCGACAGGATGAAATCCTCGGCGTCGCGCCCGTCTCGATGCAGTCGAGCAGCTCTTCGAACTCCTCGGCGACGGCGGTGACCAGCCGCTCGTCCTCCCGATAGGCCTCGGCCTTGCGGTCGAGCCGGGTCAGCATTCCCATCGCGAGCCGGTTGTCGTGATAGTGGCGGGTGCCGACGATGAGATCGTCCTTGTCGCGGAGGGTCTGGGTCTGTCCCTCGACCGAGCGGTCGTGGAGCTTGTCGGCGAGCGGCCGCCGCTGGCGGCGGTTGGCGGCTTCCCAGCCGATGTTGAAGGCGCGGCCGGCGCGGCGGTGGCTCAGATTATAGGCGGCCTGCGGGCTGATCCCCGCCGCCCTGGCAGCCTGCTCGACGGTGGCGCCCTCGCCGATCTGCTCGAGGAAGATCGCCTGCTTCGGCCCGGTGAACCCGTCCCAGCGCGCCCGCCGCACGCGGCGCGATTCGACGGAGGCGTCGGGATCGGGGTCAGGCTCGCCGCCGCCGACATGCGTCACCGCGCTCTCCCCGCCCATGCGAAGGCCCGCATTGACGCCGCGCCAATAGCTATCCTCCTCGGCGTCGGTGGCGAAGGCGGGGTGGTCGAGCGGGCCGGTCTCTGCCGGGGGATCCGTCGGCTTGGGATCGGCCGGGACCAATGCTTTGGAATCCTGCTTCATCCGACAGCGTAGGCCAGAAGAAATCCTACATTTCAACGGGAAAGAATTTCCGGGCAAGCGGGCCGCGGTGACGGGCATGTACCTGTCACCAGCCACCTTGTCCGGGCATTGACGAAGCGTCCCCGCGGGGCGAGATCGCACCCATGGAAGCGCTTCATGCAGCGGCGTACAACGCATGCGCAAATGGTGTCAGGTACGTACCTGACACGTACCTGACACCCTGCTTCATCTGGCGCGGCCGCGGGCTTGTGGGGCATAAGCAGGTTGAGAAACCTGAGCGAGCGGGACGACTCGATGACGAGTGACGCGAGAGACTCACTGGTGGCGTTGATCGCCGCCATGTTCGTTTTCGGCATGCTTTTCCTGCTGCCGGTGTTGCTCGGGGACGTTCGGATACCGCGATGGATGCCGCCGGTCGGCTTCGGCCTCGCTCTCGCAACGGCGATCGGCGTCGTCATCCGGCGCCGCCGCCGCAGGCGGGCGGAGATGCCGGAATGACGCGGCATAGGAAGATATGCTGGCTGGCCGTTGCCGCGCTCGCCGGCCTCTTCCCGTATTTCGCGATCGCGTTCGTCGACGGGGTTCAGAAATCGAGCTAGCGCGGCCGCCGCGCGCCGCCGCTTCGATATTGACATCGCTGTAAGCGAGCGCCACCTATGTTAATTATGACCGACCCCGGTCCCATCCCGCCCCATCGGCACGCGCTCGCCATCGAGCCCGGCGACATCGACTTCATGGGGCACGTCAACAACAGCGTCTATCTCGAATGGGTGCAGGAGGCGGTGATCGCCTACTGGCGCCGGGTCGCGCCGGCCGAGGCGGTGGCCGGGCATTTGTGGGTCGCGCTCAAGCATGAGATCACCTACCGGCGGCCGGCCTTCCTCGAGGACAATATCGTGGCCCAGGTGGTCGCCGAGGGCATGCAGGGCGCGCGCGCCTTCTTCTCCACCCTGATCAAGCGCGGCGAGGAGGTGCTCGCCGAGGTGAAATCCTCCTGGTGCTGCCTCGACGCGGCGACCCAGCGGCCGGCGCGGCTGGCGCGCGATGTGGTGCGAAGGTTCGTGGCGGACTGAGCGGGGAACATGGGTTAGGACGGCGCCTTGGCGAAGCGGCCGTGGCGCTTGAACGGGGTCAGCCAGCTCTCGGCCACCGCGGCGAGCGGGGCGGGGTGGATGCCGAAGGCCTCGAAGCCGGGGCCCGCCGCGACGTTGTCGCTTTGCATCATCAGCCACTGGTCCCAGGTCATCGGCGCGCCGGGGAGCCAGCCGGTGACCCGCGCCATCGCCTTGCCGATCGGGTCCGGGATCAAGGCGAGCGGGCGCTTGCGGGCGGTCGCCTCGCAGATCCACTTGTTGAGCTCGGCCATATTCAGCACCTGCGGGCCGCCGAGCTCGTAGGTGCGGCCGGCATGAGCCTTCGGATCGAGCGCGGCCAGCGCGATGGCCTTGGCGAGGTCGGCGGCGTGGACGGGCTGGAGCCGCCAGGCCGGGCGGATCACCGGCAGGATCGGCATCAGCCGCGCCATCCGGGCGAGGCGGTTGACGAAATCGTCCTCCTGGCCGAACGTGATCGAGGGGCGGACGATGGTGGCCGCCGGGAAGGCGGCGCGGACCGTCGCCTCACCCTCGCCCTTGGAGCGGCCATAAGCGCTCTCGCTCTCCGGATCGGCGCCGATTGCCGAGACGTGGACCAGCGCGGGCACGCCCGCAGCGGCGGCGGCCTCGGCGATGTTGCGGGCGCCCTCGACATGGATCTTGTGGAACGGCCCCTTGAGGATTCCGACCAGGTTGATTGCGGCGTCGGCCTCGTGGAGCGCGGCGGCGACGGACGCCTTGTCGGTCACGTCGGCGCGGACGAATTGGACCTGGCCGAGCCCGCCCAATGGCTTGAGGAACCAGGCGCGCCTCGGGTCGCGCTCGGCGACGCGGATGCGCACGCCGGTCTTGAGCAGCGACTGGGCGACGTAGCGGCCGAGAAAGCCGCCGCCGCCGAACAGGGTGACGAGCAGATCGGTCTTGGGAGGCATGCCGAGCCTTTGCCCGAAAACCCTTCTGCCCTCAATCCCCTCCGCAAGCGGAGGGTTGGCTGCCCGCGTTGACAAGCCCCCGCTCCCGACCGCAAGGCCGCGCCGATGACGCAGGGCAATGGCACTGGCAATGGCGGCGGCGGCGGCGCGATCCGCGATCCGGAGACCGACAGGGCGCGGCTCAAGGCGGTGCACTGGGCGCTGACTCAGAGCGACGTCGCGGGCGCGGCCAAGCTCGCCGAGGATGCGCTCGCCGACGGCATCGACCATGTCATGGTGCTGAGCCTGGTCGCCGGGCGCCGCGAGGAGCAGGGCCGGCCCGACGAGGCGCTTGTGCTGCTGCAGCGCGCCCGGGCCGCGGCGCCCGGGGCGATCGGGATCATGAACGCGGCCGGCCTCATCCTGCACCGGCTCGGGCGTCATGCGGAGGCGGCGGCGGACTATGAAGCGGCGCTGGCGCTCGACCCGCTTTTCGTCCCGGCGCTCGCCAATCGCGGCATGGCGCTGATGGCGCTGGCCCGGCCCGGGGAGGCGCGGCGCGATTTCGAGGCGGCGCTGGCGATCGATCCGCACCATCTCGTCGCGCTGACCGGGCTCGCGGCCCTGGTCCTGCGCGACGGCGATGCGGCCGGGGCGCGGCGGCTCGCCGGCGAAGTGCTGACGCGCGAGCCCGGCTTTCCGAGCGCGGTGATGACGCTCGCCGGCGCCGATCTCGCCGAGGGGCGGGCCGGGGACGCGGCGGCGGCGCTCGCCGCGCTGATCGGCGATTCGCGGTTCGCCAATCCGCTCGACCGGGCGCTCGCCTGGGGGCTGCGCGGCGACGCGCTCGACGCGCTCGGCCGCCATGAGGAGGCGTTCGCGGCCTGGGGCGAGGCCAATAGGCTGGAAGCCGGCCATTATCGCGCCCGCTTCGAAGGGCGGCCGGGGACGCTGGCGCTGGTCCGCGATCTGACCGCGGCGCTCGCCGGTCGGCGGGTCGCCGCCGCCTGGGGCCATGGCGGACGCGGGCCGGCAAAGGCGCATGTCTTCCTGGTTGGCTTTCCGGGCGCTGGCGCCACCCGGCTCGCCGCGGGGCTTGCCGCCGATCCCGGAGTCACCGTCCTCGCCGACGCCGAATGCCTGATCGACGCGGCGCGCGACTGGATGGCGGACGCCGGCAAGTTCGCCGCCTTTTGCGACCTGCCCGACGACGCGCTCGATTCCTATCGCGAGCTCTATTGGCGGCGCGTGGCCGAGGCCGGCGTCGATCCGGCCGGCCGAATCTTCGTCGACCGCAATGCGTTCGACATCTTCAAGCTGCCTTTGATCGCGCGGCTGTTCCCGGACGCGCGGGTGCTGGTCGCCCGGCGCGACCCTCGCGACATCATGCTCGCCTGCTTGCGCCGCCGCTTCCCGATGAGCGACCCCGCCTGGCAGATGCTGACGCTGGAAGGCGCCGCCGAGCTCTACGCCGCGACCATGGAGATGGTGGCGGCGAGCGAGGCCGCGTTCGGCCTCTTCACCCACGAAGCGGACACGGACGCGCTCGCCGCGGACGCCGGCGCGCTGAAGGCGATCGGCGACTTCACCGGCGCCGCGCGCCTGGCGCCGCCGGCCGCAGCGCCGGACGCGGGCAAATGGCGCGACCATGAGGCGCAGCTGGCGCCGGTGCTGGCGGGGCTGGCGCCCTGGATCGAGCGCGGCGCGGCCGCGCGGGCGCGTTGACAATGAAGGGCACGCCCCCTAACGCGCCCGGCCTACCTGTTATTTTCTTCTCTGGGCCCAGATGGCGGAATTGGTAGACGCACCAGCTTCAGGTGCTGGCGCTCGCAAGGGCGTGGAGGTTCGAGTCCTCTTCTGGGCACCATAGACACCTCGGGACCCTTTCCCGTTCCTACCAGATGTGCACCCGCTGCTCGGGCGGCAGGTAGAGCCGGTCGCCGGGCCGGATGTCGAAGGCGCGGTACCAGGCGTCCATGTTGCGGACGACGCCGTTGATCCGGAATGCGGTCGGGCTGTGCGGATCGGTCAGCAGCCCCTGGCGCAGGCTGTCCTCGCGCACGTGGTTGCGCCAGAATTGGGCGTAGCTGAGGAAGAAGCGCTGGTCGCCGGTCAGGCCGTCGATCACCGGGAGCTCGCCATGGCGGGCGACATAGCGCCGATAGGCGGCATAAGCGATTTCGAGCCCGCCCAGATCGCCGATATTCTCGCCCAGGGTCAGCTCTCCGTTGATGCGCAGCCCGGGCAGCGGCTCGAAGGCCGCATATTGATCGCGCAGCCGGGCCGTGCGCGCGACGAAGCGCCGCGCCGATTCCGCGCTCCACCAGTCGCGCAGCCGCCCGGCGCCGTCGAAGCGCCGGCCCTGATCGTCGAAGCCATGGCCGATCTCGTGGCCGATGGTGCAGCCGATCGAGCCGTAATTGACCGCCGGATCCTGGCTCGGGTGGAAGAGCGGCCGCTGCAGCATCGCGGCCGGAAAGGTGATCTGGTTGCTGAGATCGGAATAATAAGCGTTGGTCGTTTGCGGCGTCATCTCCCACAACGCGCGGTCGACCGGATGGGGCAGCCGCGACAGCTGCAGCCGCCACTCGAACGCCCTCGCCCGGACGACGTTGCCGAGCAGGTCGTTCCTCTCGATCCGGATCGGCGAATAATCGATATAGCGCACCGGTCCGCCGACCCGGGCTTCGAACGCGACGAGCTTGGCGAGCGCCTCGCGGCGAGTCGGCTCGTCCATCCAGTCAAGGCCGCGCAGCTTTTCCTCGAGCGCGCCGCGGACGTCGCCGATCAGCTCGCCCATCACCCGCCGGCTCTCGGCCGGGAAGTGACGCTCGACATAGAGGCGGCCCAGCGCCTCGCCGAGCATCTGATCGACGAAGAGCACACCGCGGTTCCAGCGTTCGAGCTGCTGCGGCGTGCCGTTGAGCGTGCGGTTGCGGAACGCGAAGCGCGCCTCGTCGAAGACGTGCGGCAGGAAGCGGGCATGGTTGTCGAGGAAGTGGACGGCCAGCCACGCTTTCCAGGTCGCGAGCGGCACCGATTCAAGCAGGCGGCCGGCTTCGGCGATCGCGGTGGTCTCGCCGACGATGACCCGCTGGACCGCGCCGAGGCCGCGCCGACGTAGCAGGTTCGGCCAATCGAACTGGGGCGCAAGCGCCGCAATCTGGGCGCGGGTCATCGGATTCATCATCTGGGTGACGTCGCGGCTGCGCTCCGGAGTCCAGTGCGCCTCGGCGATCCGCCGCTCGAGCGCGATGATCGAATCGGCCTTCGCCTCCGGCTCGGCGATGCCGGCAAGGCGCTGCAGCGTGACCAGGTAGTTGCGATAGGCGGCGCGGTAGCGGTCATAGTCCGCGCCCTCGCGCAGATAATAATCGCGGCCGGGCATGCCGAGGCCCGCCTGATAGGCGGCCGCGACGTAGCGGGTCGGGTCGGCGGGATCGGGCGTGATTCCGACCCCGACCGGCGAGTCGAAGGCGGGATCGGCGAACAAAGCGAGGAGGTCGTCGCGGCCGCGTACCGCCTCGATCCGCGCCAGCCAGGGCCGCGCCGGCGCGATGCCGCGCGCCTCGATCCCGGCCTCGTCCATCCAGCTCGCGTAGAAATCGCCGACCTGGCGTGCCGCGGGGGTGCCGCCGGGCCGCTCGACGATGGCGCGCAGCTGGCGCTCGGTCTCCTGGATCATCTGCAGCCAGACGCCGTAGCTGGCCTCCGCTTCGGGGATGGGATGGGTGCGCAGCCAGGCGCCGCTGGCATGGAGGTTGAAGTCGTCGCCGGGCCGGACCGAAAGGTCGCGCGCCGTGAGGTCGAGCCCGCTCGTGCCGTAGGGGACGAGCCAGTCCGGCCGCTGCGGGGCCGGAGCGTCCTGGGCGGGGAGCGGCGCCGCTCCCAGCGCGAGCAGCGACAGGATGAGCGTGGCACGGCGACGCAGCATGGCGAGTCCCCCTTATTCGAGGGGATGCCAGAAGACGCGGCAAAGACAAAGGCGATTGTATCCGGTGCAAACGCGCTAGACTTGGGCGTCGATCAGAGTCACCGTCTCTCGGCGCTGGTTACGCCGAGGATATTATGAGATTCGTG
This sequence comes from Allosphingosinicella sp., assembly GCA_035994965.1. Classification (GTDB taxonomy): domain Bacteria; phylum Pseudomonadota; class Alphaproteobacteria; order Sphingomonadales; family Sphingomonadaceae; genus Allosphingosinicella. The sequence continues at coordinate 1,171 of DASYKV010000012.1, read as the reverse complement.
GAATTCAGCCGGAAGGGCCACGACTATCTGGTCGTGCCCGAGAAGGTGACCTACCTGGCCGGCTTCGAGGATGGCGTCCGCATTTATTTCGCCGGCGATCATTTCCTCGGCGTCGACGGCACCATCAAGGAGGTGGCCCTCAAGCTCCAGGGCCGCGACCGCTAGCGGAAAAGGGGACAGTCACGTGACTGTCCCCTTTGCCATTCCTACCAGATGTGCACCCGCTGCTCGGGCGGCAGGTAGAGCCGGTCGCCGGGCTGGATGTTGAAGGCGCGGTACCAGGCGTCCACGTTGCGGACGACGCCGTTGACGCGCCATTCGGGCGGGCTGTGCGGATCGGTCAGCACCTGCTGGCGAAGCGCGCCCTCGCGGACGTTGTTGCGCCAGGCCTGGGCATAAGCGAGGAAGAAGCGCTGGTCGCCGGTGAGGCCGCCGATCACGCGGGCCCGGCCGTGCCTCTGCTGGTAGCGCTGATAGGCGGCATAGGCCATTTCGAGCCCGCCCAGATCGCCGATATTCTCGCCCATGGTGAGCGCGCCGTTGAGGTTCTGGCCGGCCGATTGATAGCTTCCATATTGCGCGCCGAGACGCCGGGTCAGCTCGGTGAAGCGCGTTCCGCTCTCCGCCGACCACCAGTCGCGAAGCCGCCCCTGCGGATCGAAGCGGCGGCCATTGTCGTCGAAGCCGTGGCCGATCTCGTGGCCGATCACCGCGCCGATCGCGCCGTAATTGACCGCCGGATCCGCCGACGCGTTGAAGAAGGGCGGCTGGAGGATCGCGGCCGGGAAGGTGATCTGGTTGGAGAGCGGGCTGTAATAAGCGTTGATCGTCTGCGGAGTCATCGCCCAGAGCGAGCGATCGACCGGATTGGGCAGCCGCGACAGCGCCAGGCGCTGCTGGAATTCGGCGGAGCGGACGACGTTGCCGATGAGATCGGCCGGATCGACCCGCAGCGAGGAATAATCGATGTAGCGGACCGGATTGCCGACCCGCGGATCGAAGGCGTCCAGCTTGGCGAGCGCAGCGGTGCGGGTCGCTTCGTCCATCCAGGCGTTGCCGCGCAGGCGCTGGCCGAGGGCGGCGCGAAGATCGCCGACCAATTCGGTCATTTGCGTGCGGCTCGAATCCGGGAAGTGGCGGCGGATGTAGATTTCGCCGACCGCCTCGCCGA
>DASYKV010000011.1:0-4333 GCA_035994965.1 Allosphingosinicella sp. | reverse complement strand
CTCGTCGAGCGCCTCTGGTGCAGGCTTAAGGACTGGCGACGCGTCGCGACACGATACGACAAACTCGCCAGAAACTTCCTCTCAGGCGCACTCATCGCTGCCACCGTCGCCTTCTGGTGCAATTGAGTCCGGACCCTAGGGCCGTGGCGGCATTGGGCCGGCGTTGATCGGCGTGATCCTGATCTGCCCGGCCGGATGGATGACTTCGACCACGGGGCGGGGCTGCGGCCCCCCCGTCTCGGTCACCAGCCGCTTCGCTTCGGCATAGCTGGGCCAGTCGGTGAAGACGCGGATGGCCGCGACCCTGCGCTCGTTGCTGGCGGTCAGCCAGACCAGGCGGGCCGTCCCGGCCGGGCCGCCTTCCGCGGGCGTGACGGTGAAGAAGCTTTCGAACTGGTACATCACGCCGGTGTCGCCGATCAGGAAGGCGTAGCGCACCGCCGGATAGGCCGAAACGTCGCCGGTCCAGCCCAGCGCGCTGATCTCGTGCACGCCGACGCGGAAGGTCTCGATCCGGCAATAGGCGTCCGGCTGGTTGATCGGATGCGGCAGCGCCTGGGGATTGCCGCCGAAATAGGAACTGAGCCCCATGCCGATCATCGACGCCACGATCGGGCCGGGATCGACCGGGCGGCCATTGCCGTCGCGGCCGAGGCTGGACGGGCATTCGCGCAGCGTCGGCAGCCAGGCGGAGAGCGTGGCGCGAAGCTCGGCGGTGACCGGCGCGCCCGGCCACTGGATCGTCATCGCTGCGGCGCCGGCGGCCTCGACCGCGGCCTGATTGGCCTCCGGCCCGGAGGCGATGACGATCACCTCCCACAGGCCGATATTGCGGTACCATATGCCCTGGATCTCGCTGCGGCCCTCGATCCGGAAGCGCCTGAACAGCATCATGCCGTTGGGGCGCGGCACATCGCCCCAGATCAGCGGGCCTTCGAGCAGGGTCTCTTGGGGCGTGCCGGTGGGATAGAAAACGTCGCCGGCGATCTTCACGAAGCTCCAGTTGCGCGCGACGCCGTCGGCGCCGGGCAGGGGGATGCCGCGCACGTCGGCGCGCAGCGTCAGGAGGATCCGAAGCTTGACGCCGTCCGGGCTCTCATAATGGGTCATGACGCTGGCGCCGTCGGGCCGGGTCGAGGTGAAGCCGCGCCGTTCGAAGGCCCGGATGCGGGCGGGGAAGATGAAGCCGAGATCGGTCTGCACCGCGTCGCCATTGGCTTCGAGGCGCCACAGCGAACCCTGCGGCGGGGCCGGGTCCAGCTGCGCCGAGGCCGGCGCCGCAACGCCTGCGAGCGCCGCCAAAGCGAGCATCGCCTTCAGGATATAAGTCACGAAAATCCCTCCCCAAAATCGGACTTTATTCGCAAAAGTCCGCGCGGGAAAGGGGTGGCCGGCTTGCGCTTCACCGCGGCCTTGGCCTAGGAGCCCGCGCGATTGAGGAGAAGATCATGCGCGCATTCATCTTCCCGGGCCAGGGCAGCCAGTCGGTCGGCATGGGGGCGGCGCTCGCGGGCGCGAGCAGGCAGGCTCGGGCCGTCTTCGACGAGGTGGACGAGGCGCTCAGCCAGAATCTGTCGCGGCTGATGGCCGAGGGGCCGGCCGAGGAGCTGATGCTGACCGAAAACGCCCAGCCGGCGATCATGGCCAATGCGCTGGCGACGTTGCGCGCCTCGTGCATCGAGCTTGCCGCCAAGGCCGATTTCGTCGCCGGCCACTCCCTGGGCGAATATTCGGCGCTGTGCGCGGCCGGCACCTTCGATCTGGCCACGACCGCGCGGCTCCTGAAGGCGCGCGGCCAGGCGATGCAGGCGGCGGTGCCGGTCGGGGAGGGGGCGATGGCGGCCTTGCTCGGCGCCGACCTCGCTATCGCCCAGGCCGTGGTCGAGGCGGCGGCGCAGGGCGAAATCTGCACGGTGGCCAACGACAACGATCCCTCGCAGGTCGTGATCTCCGGCCACAAAGGCGCGATCGAGCGGGCGCTGGAGATCGCCAAGGAGAAGGGCGCCAAGCGCGCGATCCTGCTGCCGGTCTCGGCGCCGTTCCACTGCCCGCTGATGAAGCCCGCCGCCGAGGCGATGGCCGAGGCGCTGGCAGCGGCGCACATGGAGCCGCCTTGCGTGTCGCTCTACGCCAACGTCACCGCCGGACCCGTCGACAGCCCAGACACGATCCGCGACCTGCTGGTCGAGCAGGTGACGGGGATGGTCCGCTGGCGCGAAAGCGTCGCCAACATGGCCGCGGCCGGCGTCACCCATTTCGTCGAGTTCGGCGGCAAGGTCCTCGGCCCGATGGTCAAGCGCATCGCGCCGGAGGTGCAGGTCACCAGCGTCGTCACGATGGACGACATCGAAGCGCTGGTGAAGGAGATCTGAAGGCTAGCCGAATGCCGCCTGCCGGCGCCGCCCCCGGCCCGAGAGGAAGATCGGCCGGTCGATCGAGCCCTGCGACCAGGGCGATTGCACGCGCCGCGTGGCGCGGATGACGTCGCCGGTGGTGAGGGCGACGATGTCGTCGAGGCTGACCGGCTGACGGATGTGGCGGGCCAGCGCTTCGGCGAAGGGACTGTTGCGGCTGTTCGGCCGGACGCCGTCCAGGGCGACGTTGGCGGGATCGGTTGAAAACACGATCTTGATGCCGCTGCCCTGGAGCGAGAAGGCGCGCAGCCGCCCAAGCGTCTCATTCGGCGCGGCACGCAGCTCGTCCAGCCGGACCGTCTGGATGCGCACCTCCTCCTCGGGCTCCAGCCAGACCGCGCGCACGACGCGCCGGCCCGAGACCGCGGCGGCGACGTTGCCGAACGGATTGTTGCGGCACGCATCGAGGAAGAGAATCGTCACCCCGGCCCGTTGCTGAAGCAGCTGGACCAATGCCTGCAGGCTGAGGAACGACGTGCCGTCCTCGAGCAGCAGCAGATTCTCGCCGCCGATCTCGACGCCATGGCCGGCGACGTAGAGGAGCGCGACCGTATTGGCATCGATCGTGCGCAGATAGGCGGCGAGATGGGCCATCGTCAAAGCGGCGCTGCCGTCGCTGTGCGTTGTCACCGCGTCGAAGCGCAGCTGCTGGAAGCTGCGCGCCATCAAGGCGGCGTCGCGCGTCGTGTTGGCGAGGGTCAGGCCGGGTGAGCCCCGATAGCTTTGGCTGAGGATCAGCGCCTTGATCCGGGGCGGCTGCGACGCCTGCTGCCCCTCCTGCGCCTGCCCGGACTGGGTGTCGCGCGATCCCTCGCGCCGGTCGCCCAGCCGGCTGCCCAGCCGGTCGCCTTGCAAACTTACATTGCCTTGCGCGCCGGCATTGGCCGGGGGACGGCCAGCCGTTCCGCCGGCCGGGGCGGGCGGGGGCGGTCCGGCCGGCCCTGGTCCGGGTTGAGCAGCGACGAGCCCCGGCGCAATGAGGCCGGCGAGGCTGCCGAACAGAATCTGGCGACGATCGATCATCTTTCCCCCGGACCCAGGCTTACCAGCGCGAAACGGGGCTTGCAAAGCAGGGGGCGCGGCTGGCAACGGCCTGCGGATACCAGGGAGATGAGCATGTTCGACCTCACAGGCATGACCGCGTTGGTGACCGGCGCTTCGGGCGGGATCGGGTCGGCGATCGCGCAGGGGCTTGCGGCGCAGGGCGCCCGGCTGGCGGTTTCGGGGTCCAATGCCGGGAAATTGGAGGCATTCCGCGCCGGGCTCGGCGGCGATCACGTCGCCCTGGTCTGCAATCTGGGCGACGGCGCCGCGGTCGACGCGCTGGTGCCGCAGGCGGTGGAAGCGCTCGGCAAGATCGACATCCTGGTCAACAATGCCGGCGTCACCCGCGACAATCTCGCCATGCGGATGAAGGACGAGGAATGGTCCGACGTCATCCGGATCAACCTCGAGGCCGCCTTCCGGCTGGCACGGGCGGCGCTGAAGCCGATGATGCGCGCGCGCTTCGGCCGGATCGTCTCGGTGACCTCGGTGGTCGGCGCGACCGGCAATCCGGGCCAGGTCAATTATGCCGCGTCCAAGGCGGGGCTGGTCGGAATGTCCAAGGCGCTCGCCCAGGAGGTCGCCTCGCGCGGGATCACCGTCAATTGCATCGCGCCCGGCTTCATCCGCTCGGCGATGACCGAAGTGCTGCCCGAGGCGCAAAAGGCGGCCCTGCTCGGCCGAATCCCGATCGGCGATCTCGGCAGCGGCGAGGACATCGCCGCGGCGGCCGTCTATCTGGCGAGCCGCGAGGCCGGCTACGTCACCGGCCAGACGCTTCACGTCAACGGCGGGATGGCGATGCTCTAGGGTCCGCACTCGGTACCCGCAACGGCCGTGGCGGAGCGGATTTTGGGCCAGGGCAAGGAGCGAGG
>DASYKV010000010.1:0-47781 GCA_035994965.1 Allosphingosinicella sp. | reverse complement strand
CGGGCGCAGGGGTCGGGGCTTCGGTCGAGGACCATTCGGGCGCCAAAGCGGGAGCCGGCATGTCGGGCGCGGGCGTGTCGGTCGAAGCGGGCGCCTCCCAGCTTTCGGGCTGGTCGGGATCGACGCTCTGGACCTGGGCGGCGGCCGGAACGGCAGCCATGAAGGCGATGGCCGCGAAGATTTTCACGAAGGATTTCAGCATGACATTTCCCCACACGCTCTCGCGGGCGAATTTAGCGCCCGCGAACCTTGCGCGTCCATGAATCGGCGGCGAACCGAATCGATTTCGCGCCCAGACGAGTCGAATATGCGCGCATGTGCCGCACGGACGCCCCGATAGCGCGCGCCGGCGCGCTGGCGGACATGGTAATGCTACGCTAGACGCCCGGTTGAACGATTGGGGATCGGCTTATATAGGCCATCGCCTGCGCCGTTCCCGGAGACGTGGGTGAGTGGCTGAAACCAGCGGTTTGCTAAACCGCCGTAGGGGGATTACTCCTACCGAGGGTTCGAATCCCTCCGTCTCCGCCATTTCCCCGATGGCCGGCATTCGCCATCGCGCTGCTGCTTGAAGCGCTGCGTCGCCGGTCCTAGTTGATGCGAATATTCGGAGATGCGCGGCGAGCTTGAACCGTCGACACGCGCGCTAAGCACAATGGCAGGTGATGGCCGCCTGCAGACCGTCGGCTCTCGGGGAGATCCGCGAAAAGCTGCCGTTTTCTAGCCGCTGGTACTTCGCCGATCCGCATCCGCGTTCAGCTTAACCGGTCACAAAGCGGTATTTTGGATCCGGGCGAGGGTGGCTCGTCATGGACCTGGGTTGGCACGGCCGGTAAGGCCGCTCTGTGACGGCTATGATGCCGTTGCCGAACGGCGGTGGGACATACTTGTGCCTATGACGAAGACAGCGCGATGGTCGAAGGTCCAGCGCCTGTTCGATCGATTGGTCGATCTTCCGATCGCTGAGCAACAACGCCGGCTCGATGCCGCGACCGACGCCGCCGACATCGTCGCGGAGGTTCGCGCCATGCTGTCCTCGGTCATGGATGCCGGCATTCTCGACGGGGGCCAGCCTGGCCTCGGGGCGGACGATGCCGCTCCGCCGCGCAGCTCGCTCGCGCAAGGCGACGCGGTCGGCGCGTTCACGATCGAGCGGCTGATCGGTCGCGGCGGCATGGGCGAGGTCTATCTCGGCCACCGCACGGCCGGCGGGTTCGAGCAACGGGTGGCGCTCAAGCTGCTGCGCGTCGAGGCCGCCGAACGCGAGGCTCTTTTCGAACGGGAGCGCCAATTGCTCGCACGGCTCGATCATCCGGGCCTGGCGCGCCTGATCGACGGCGGCGTTGCTCCGGACGGACGGCCATTCATGGCGATCGAATATATCGACGGCGAGCCGATCGACGCCTGGTGCCGGCGCAACCGGGCCGATCTCGCCACCCGGCTGCGGCTGTTTCTCGAAATCTGCGACGCGGTCGCTTATGCGCATGGCAACCTCGTCGTTCATCGCGACATCAAGCCGTCCAACATTCTCGTCGACCAGGCGGGCCACGCGCGTCTGCTGGATTTCGGCATCGCCAAGCTGCTCGACGATGTCGCCGGCGCGCCGGCGACGACGATCGCGATGCTGACTCCCGAATTCGCCGCGCCCGAGCAGCTTGCCGGCGACCGGCCGACGGTCGGCACCGACGTCTATGCCCTTGGCGCCTTGCTCTACGATCTGCTCGTCGGCGCGGGGCCCTGGCGGCGCGAGAGCAGCCCGGTGTCAGCGCTGGTGCAACGCATGCTCCACGAAGATCCGCCGGCGCCGAGCAAGGCGGCCGCGGCCCGCGACGATGCACCGATTCCGCCGCAGAAGATCGCGGGCGATCTCGACGCGATCGTCCTCAAGGCGATGCGCCGCGAGGCCGCCGACCGCTATCGCACCGTCGACGAGCTGGCCGGGGACGTCGAACGTCATCGCGCGCATGAGCCGGTGCGGGCCCGCGCCGGCTCGCGCTGGTATGCGGCGCGCCGGTTCATGCGGCGCAACCGCCTCGCCCTCGCGGCTGCCACGGCAGTATTCCTGGCCCTTCTCGCCGGCGCCGGCGGCATCGCCTGGCAGGCGCGGCAGACGGCGATCGAGCGCGACGTCGCGCTGGCGGAGGCGCGGCGATCCGAGGCGATCAGCGGCATGCTCACCTTGATGTTCCGCGACGCGGGCGATCTCGGCACCGGCGCCGAGGCGACGGTCAAGCAGCTGCTCGACCAGACGTCGCGGCGGATGATCGAAACGGTCGCGCCCGGCCCGCGATCGACCTTGCTGGTGACGACGATCGCCGATCTTTATGTCTATGTCGAGGACCCGGCCTCGGCCGACGCCCTGTTGCGCCGCGCGCTCGACCGGAACGTCGACGGCGGCGACCCGGTCTCGCGCGCCGAGATCCAGCTGCGCCTCGCCTCCACCGCGGCGGCGATGGACCGGACCAACGAGATCGGGCCGCTGATCGACGCCGCGGACCGGGTGTTCAGCGCGGACCCCGGGCGATTCCGGCTCGAGCTCCAGGAGGTGACCGGCGTGCGCGCCCAACTGGCGCGGCGCCAGGGCGACTATGACCGCGCGATCGGCCTGCTGACCGCAAGCCTGACCGGAGCCGAAGAGGTCTATGTCGAAAATCATCGCGAATTGCTGAACCGCTACAACAGCGTGCTCGTCTACATGCTCGAGGCGAACCGGCTGGGCGACATGCCGCCGGTCTTCGCGCGCGCGGAGGCGGCGATCGCGAGGGGCGGCCAGCCGTCCAGCATGCCGGCGCTGGCGATCCGGCAGCAGCGCGGCGTCTGGCACTTGCGGCGGGGCGAGACGGCCCAGGCCGAGGCGGTGTTCGAGCGGGTCGCGACGCTAAGGCGCGCCGCCTTCGGCCGTTCGACGGGCCTTGCGGTCGATCTGCTGCAATTGGCGCGGGTCAAGCTGCAGCGCGGAAAGCCGGCCGAGGCGCGGCGGTTGCTCGAGGAAGCCTTGCCGCTCGCCCGCGAGCGCCTCGGCGGCACGGCGGTGCCGACGATCGTGATGGCCATGTCGCTGGCCGAAGCGCTGGCCGAGACAGGAGACACGGCCGCGGCCGAGCGGCGGCTGGCCGAGGCCGCGCCGATCGCGAATGCCAATGGAGGCAATGGCCCGATGGGAGGGATCTATGCCCGCACGCGCGCAATCATCCGCCTGAATCAGGGTCGCCGGGCCGACGCGCTGGCCGATCTCAACCGCGCCGAGACGATCTTCCGCGCGCTCGGACCGGCGGGCGAGACGCATTTGCGGGGCGTCGCATCGGTGCGGGCGCGACTTCGCTAGTTGGCGCTGGTCGATTTTCGGGATGACTCATTGAGTTGCTGGTAGTTGAGTACGGATCCTAGACAGCCATTTCCTTATGGATCCAGGCGCGGGCCTGGACCCACCAGCGGCGCACCGTCCGGTCGGTGACGCCCAGTATTTCGGCGGTCTCCCGTTCGTCGAGCCCCGCGAAGAAGCGGCAATCGACCACCTTGGCGAGGTTCGCGTCGAACGTCGACAGCGCCTGCAGCGTGTCGCCGAGCCGCACCACATCCCTGTCTTCCGGCGTGGCGCCCAATGAATCGAGACCCTCGGTGAAGCTGTAGGCCGGCGCGCCGCGCTTGGACGCCAGCCGCGCCCGGGCCGCGTCGACCAGGATGTTGCGGATGGCGGTGGCGGCGCAGCCGAGGAAGTGCGCCCGGCTCGCCCAGCCCTCGCGCCGCGAGAGCTTGAGATAGGCTTCGTTGATCAGCGCGGTCGTCTGCAGCGTCTGGGGCCGGCCGGCGCGGACATGCTCCCGGCGCGCGATCACCCGCAGCTCGTCATAGAGCGAGGCGACGAGGGCGTCCGCGGCCGGCGAAACATTTTTTTCAGGGGCCGTGTCCGGTTCGATCGCCTTTTCCCGTCTTACCCAGGTCAGCACAGATGCGCGGCTCCGTTGTGGCGCGCGCGGTGGGTGCTGGCAAGCAACAGGGGATTAAGGCCATGAGAATGTTCACGCTCCTTTCCGCCGCGGCGCCGCTGGCGCTGATCTCCGTGATCGCAATGCCGCGGACCGCCGAGGCGCAGGCCGTGTGTGTCGACGCGACAACGGGCACCGCCGACGGCGCGACCGCGACGTCCATCGCCTCGCTTGCCTGCGGTCAATTGTCGGAAGCGGATGGAGTCTACGCGACCGCCTTCGGGCCGTTCGCCCGCGCTCTTCAAAATTCCTCGATCGCGATCGGCGGCCAGGCCGCGGCGATCGGCTTGGAAAGCATCGCGATTGGAGGGACCACAAGCACGCTGCAAACTACGTTCGCCTATAGCGACTTCACCACCGTGGTCGGCACCGGCGCGCGGGCCGGCGACCTTGGGATCGCGGCCGATTATGCGATTGCCCTGGGCTATCAGGCCTCCTCGCTCGGGGCCGGCGCGGTCAGCCTCGGCGCGGACGGCTTTGCGGGCGGCATCGGCAGCATCGCCATCGGCCAGAATGCGCAGGCGGCGCGATTCAATCTGGCCACGCTTACGCCGCTGTCCGACAATATCGCGATCGGCCGCAATTCGTCCGCCACCGCGAACAACGCCGTGGCGCTGGGCGGAGGGTCGGTCGCCGACCGGGCCAACAGCGTCTCGGTCGGCGCCGCCGGCGCGGAGCGGCAGGTCACCAACGTCGCGGCCGGGACTCAGGCGACCGACGCGGTCAACCTTGGACAGCTCAACCTGACCAATGCGATCGCCAATGCGGCGCAGGCCGATGCGACGGCGGCGCTGGCCGCGATCGCCGCCGGCCTTCCGCCAAGCCCCTATTTCAACGCCAACAGCACCGGCCCGGGGTCGCAGGCGGTTGGCGCCAATGCGATCGCGGTCGGCCAGAATTCGATCGCGAGCGGGACGTCCTCGGTGGCGATCGGCGACGGCGCGCTCGCATCGAGCGACGAAGCGATCGCGGTCGGCAGGCGCAGCAGCGCCGGCGGAGACGAGTCGGTCGCGATCGGGACCGGCGCTTCGACGAGCGCCGCCGGGGACAATGGCGTGGCGATCGGCAACGGCGCCACCGCCTCGGCCGCCAATGCCGTCGCGCTCGGCAGCGGCTCCGTCGCCGATCAGGCCAACACCGTCTCAGTGGGCGCGGCCGGCGCCGAACGGCGTATCACCAACGTCGCGGCGGGCACCGCTGGCACCGACGCGGTCAACGTCGACCAGCTGAACGCGGTCGCCGCGCAGGCTGGAAACAGCGGCGCGGCGGCAGCGGCGGCCCAGAGCTCGGCCGACGCGGCGCAGGCGACGGCCAATACGGCCCTCGCCAACGGCGCCTATTTCCGCGCCAACAGCAATGGCCCGGTTCCGCAGGCGACCGGCACCGACGCGATCGCGGTCGGCCCCGGCGCGACCGCGACCGCCACCAATTCGGCGGCGATCGGGGTCGGCGCCTCGGCCGGCTTCGCGGGCTCGATCGCAATCGGGGCGGGCGCCGCGACGACGCGGGCGAACCAGGTCGCGGTGGGCGCATCGACCTCCACTTACACGCTTACGGGCCTGGCCAGCTCGGCCAGCAACGCGGCGCAGAGCGGGGCGCTGCGGCTGGTCACGACGGACCTTGGTGGCAATCTGGGAACAACGACGCTCGATCTCGGCCAGTTACAGGGCCTTGGCGCGCGCACCGCGTCTCTGGAAGGCCGGGTCGATGCGCTCGACGGCGCGCTTGCCCGGCAACAGCGCACGTCGAACGGTGGCATTGCCGCAGCGATGGCGCTTGGCGGCAATATGATCCCGCCGGGGACCACCTTCGCCCTCTCGTTCAACCTGGCGACCTTCCGCGGCGAGCAGGGCTTTTCGGGCGCCGCCGTGGCGCGGGTCACCGACCGGATCTGGGTCAGCGGCGGCGTCGCGGGCTCCACCGTGCGCCGTTCGACCGGCGGCCGGGTCGGATTCACGGTGGGCTGGTGAGGGTCAGCCGCCACCAAAAGGGAGAAATATGATGTTACGCATTCTTTCATTGACGACCGTCGCGGCGCTTGGGATCGCGGCCGGACTCGTCTTCGTCCCCGGCGCAGAGGCGCCTGCCAGCGCGCAGCCGATGCGCGCCGGCGCCTGCCCGCTGCGGCTGGGCGAGCAGCAGGCGCTTGAGTGCCATTGCAGCGCCCAGGCGACCTCGCGCGGCGACATATACGGCTCCAATTTCTACACCGACGATTCGGCGATCTGCCGTGCCGCTCTGCATGCCGGCGTCATCGGCGAGGACGGCGGCCGCGTCTCGGTCTATGCGGCGCGGGGTCAATCCTCCTACCCGACAGTCCAGCGCAACGGCGTCACCAGCACCGGCTATGGGAATTGGCCGCGGAGCATCGCCTTTCGCCTCGACGGCCGCCGCGCCCGCCGGTCCGAAATCGATTCCTGCCCCGCCAACTCGATGAGCATGAGCCCGGGGGAGAGCCTCACCTGCTCGTGCGAACCCGGCTCGACCGAAGCCGGAACGGTCTGGGGCAGCGGGCCCTATACCAGCGATTCCGCGGTGTGCCGCGCCGCCCTCCACGCCGGCGTGATCGACGCGGACGGCGGCACCCTGCGCCTCCGCGCGCTACCGGGCCGCTCCTCCTACACCGCCAGCCGGCGCAACGGAGTCGCGACCAGGGGATGGGGCGCCAATGGAGGGAGTTTCGACTTCGACGATTAGGCGGGCCTGCTTGGGGGGCGAAGAGACCTGGCGCCTAGCCTGAAGCAGATCGGGGCAAACCAAAGGGCGCCCCGGCGAGTCCGGGGCGCCCGCATTCGGTTGAGGGTCTGCTTTGGGGCTGTGGCGATTGAGTCAGCAACGGTTCGGCGGCCTCCGTCTCCGCCACCTTACGGCCATCGTCCTCAACGGGGCTGCGGGTCAGGCGGCGAAAGCTCCGGCGACACGACGCGGACGTGCCACCATTCCTGAAAATGAGCGACCCGGCCGGCGTCGGCGAAACGGCAGCGAAAAATGCCGTCGAGGTCGATCTGCTCTCCGCCAGCGACGCCGGTGAATGCGCAATGCCAGTGAACGATGCCTTCCGCGCCCGCGCAGGAGAGGATTTGCGAGGTGAAGAGGATGTCGCGCTGCCCCGCGACCGCTTTGGCCCAATAAGCGGAGATCGCGCCGGCGCCCAGGATCGGCGCGTCGAAGGGCATCTCATGATAGGATGCGTCCGCGGTGAACAAGGCTGCCGCGGCGGCGGGATCGCGCGCCTCCCATGCCTCCTTATAGGCGCCGAGCCAGGCGGCGAACGCCGCGTCGTCCAGGCGATAGGTCATGGTTGTTGCTCCCAGGGCCGCTCGCGGCCCACCTTTTCCTCATAGGCGGCAATCTCGGCCTCATATCCCTGGGTGACGGCGATCTCGTCGAGGCCGCCCACCAGGCAATGCTTGCGGAACGGATCGAGGCTGAACGCAATCTCGCCATGCGGCGCGATGACGCGCTCGGCGAGGATGTCGATGGTGACATGCCGCTGGGGATCGAGCTCCAGCAAGGCCTCGACGTCACCCTCCGGCAGCCGGACGGCGACGAGGCCGTTGCGCAGCGCGTTGCTTTCGAAAATCTCGCCGAAGCTTGGCGCGATCACCGCCTCGATGCCGATCTGCAGCAGCGCCCAAACCGCATGCTCGCGCGACGAGCCGCAGCCGAAATTGCCGCCGGCCACGAGGATCGGCGACCCGCGATACCAGGGATCGTCGAAGACGTTGTCCGGCGTGCCGCGGAGCGCCGCGAAGGCGCCCGCGCCGAGCCCGTCGCGGGTCAGCCCCTTCATGTATCGGGCGGGAATGATCAGGTCGGTATCGACATTGGCCCGGCCGAAGGGAATGACGGGCCCGGTGATGCGGAGCCGGGCCGGCATCGGCCTAGCCGCGTCCGCGCGCCAGCTCGGCGGCGATCTGGGCGGTGTGGCGGCCTTGGAAGCGCGCGCCTTCCAGCTCGTTGGCGCTCGGCTGGCGGGAGCCGTCGGCACCGGCGATGGTGCTGGCGCCGTAAGGCGTGCCGCCGCTGATCTCCGCCATCTGGGCGTTGCCGGGCCAGCTATAGGGCAGGCCGACGATGATCATGCCGTGATGGAGCAGGGTGGTGTGGATCGAGGTGATCGTCATCTCCTGCCCGCCATGCTGGCTGGCGGTGGAGGTGAAGGCGCCGCCGACCTTGCCGACCAAGGCGCCTTTCATCCACAGCGGCCCGGTCTGGTCCCAGAAGTTTCGCATCTGCGCCGCCATGTTGCCGAAGCGGGTCGGCGCGCCGACGATGATCGCGTCATAATCGCCGAGCTCATTTGGATCGGCCAAGGGCGCGTCCTGCTCGAGCTTGACGAAGGCGGCCCGGGCGACCTCCTCGGGCACCAGCTCCGCCACGCGCTTGACCGCGACCTCGGCGCCCGTGACCGACGCAGCGCCCTCCGCGACGGCGCCGGCCATCGTCTCGATATGGCCGTAGCTCGAATAATAAAGCACCAGGATACGCGGCACGGGCTTTTCCTTCGTCAGAATCGGTAGGACAGCTCCGCGCCATAACGGCGCGGCCGCGCCTTGAACACGAAGCCGCCCGGCGAAAATTCGGCATTGTAGATCTCGTTGAACAGATTCTCGGCGAAGGCGGTGACCGACCAGTTGGAGCCTTCGAGGCCGAGCCGCGCATTCACCAGGTCGATCGGATCGCGCGAGGTGGTGTTGTAGACGTCCCACCAGGTCCGGCCGGTGCGGCGATAATCTAGCCGGGCGAGGATGCCGACATCGCCAGCAATCGGCGCGCGATACTGGGCGCCGGCATTGAGCGTGTAGCGGGAGATGAGCGGCGCCTCGTTGCCGATCACGGTGGAATCGGGGAAGCTCTGGATCGAGCTGTCGGTATAGCCGTAGCCGACGTTGAACTCCAGCCCGCGCGCCGGCCTCCAGCGCGCCTCCAGCTCGAAGCCGCTGATGTCCACTTCGGGCACGTTGCCCAGGTTCTGCGTCGAATTGGCGGCGAGGAAGACGAAGAAGTAGCTGTTTCTCGAGTTGGTCGTGAACACGTTCGCGCTCAGCGTGAAGTCGCGGCTCGGCGTGCTGATGCGGGCGCCGGCCTCGAACGTGTCGGCGGTCTCGGCCTGGAAGATGTCGCTCACGCCGACGATGCCGTTGGCGAAGGCGACGCCGCCGACGCCGGTCTGGTTGAAGCCGCCCGAGCGGAAACCGCGCGAATAGCCGCCGTAGAACGTGACATAGGGGGTTGGCTCCCAGGTGACCGTGACCTTGGGCTGCCAGTCGTCGAACGTGACTCGCCGCACCTGGCCGGTGGCGCCCTGCGGGAAGCCGGGGACGTTGGGCAGGAAGGCTGTGGGGGTCAGCGTGGTGTTGCGCCGCCGGTCGCGGTCATAGCGTATGCCGAGGTCGATGCGGAACTGCTCAGTGAGATCGAAGGTGAAATTGCCGAACACCGCCCAGGCGAAATTGTCCTGCTGGTCGGAAAGGAAGGTCGCCTGCGGGTTGGCCGGATTGGTGCTTGGCGTGTGGAAGACCGGGAAGACGCCGGCGCCCGTATCGACCATGTTGCCGGTCGAGATGAAGCGGCTGGTGTCGATCGCATAGGCGCCGATGATGTAGCGGAAGCGCCGATCGGCGGGCGAGGTCCAGCGTATCTCCTGGCTGACCGCCTCGACGTCGAGGAACTGGCTCTGGTTGAGATCGAAGCCGAGGATGTTGAAGAACAGGGATTCCGGGATCGGCAGGAAATCGAAGGCGTCGCCGGTCAAGACCTCCTCGAGCGAATCGTAGGAGGTGACCGAGGACAATGTGCCGGCCTCGGTCTCCCAGTTGAGGCGCAGCGAGACGTTGTACATGTCGCGGTCGTTCTGCCCGGCATTGTTGACGCGGACCGGCAGGCTGGTGTCGTTCACATCCGCGACGATGTTGAAATAGAGCGCCTGGGTGCGCAGCCGACTCATCGACGCGCGCAGGTCGACGGTGAAATTGGGGGCGGCCTGCCACAGCAAGGTGCCGCGCAGCGACAGATCCTCGACCGGATCGGCATCCTCGTTGAGGAACGCGTTCCGGATGAAGCCCTTGGTGTCGTACCAGGAGCCGGCGAGGCGGAAGCGCAGATTTTCTGCGATCGGGCCGCTGATGCCGCCGCGCAGCCAATAGCCGAAGCCATTGTCGACGCCGGCGCGGACCTGGCCTTCGAACTCGTCGGTCGGCTGGCGGGTGCGAATGACGATCGCGCCGCCGATCGCGTTGCGGCCGTAGACCGCGCCCTGCGGTCCCTTCAGCACCTCGATCTGCTCGATGTCGAAGAGTTCCTGGTTGAACTGGGCCGCGTTCACCTGCTGGACGCCGTCGACGATCACCGCGACCGACGGCTCGGAGTTGCGCGCCTGGGTAATGCCCCGAATGACGATGAAGGCGTTGCCGGCATTCTGGGTCTCGACCAGGTTCACGTTCGAGGTCAGGTTGATGAAGTCGAGCGGCCGATCGATGCCCGCCGCCTCGACCGTGTCGGCGGTGAATGCGGTGATCGCGGCGGGGACGTCCTGAAGGTTCTCGGAGCGGCGCAGGGCGGTGACGACGATGTCGTTCTGGCCTTCCTGTTCCTCGACTTGCGCGGGCGTGACGGGCGCGACCGGGGCGGGATCGTCCTGCGCGGCGGCGGGGCTGGCGGCGGCGAGGCTGGTGCCCAAGGCCGCGCCGGCCAGAAGGATGCTGCGCCCAAACCTGGTCTTCATGCCCTGCCTCCCCTTGCAGGCATGGTCGTCGCCGGCCGCGCGAGAGGCCGGCGCACGCCTGCCGATTGTGCCGAAAGGGTTATGAACTTCGATTATCGAAGTCAAGTTCGCATTCCGAAAATAGCGGCTCTTGAGACATCACCCTGGACTCGATCCGGGACCCATGAACACCGTCATCGAAAACCGGGAAAGCCGGTGGTCATGGATCCCGGATCGAGTCCGGGGTGAGGCCCTCTTTACGGCCGGAGCGCGTGGGAGAGGAAAGGCCAGCGCCGCAGCGCATCCTCGATCTCCCGCGCCGCCTGCTGCAGCAGCGGCAGGCGGGTCTTCACCAGCTCGTCGCGCGAGATCCGGGTGGTCGAGGTCGAGCAGTTGATCGCGGCGGCGACCTGGCGATCGGCATCGAACACCGGCACCGCGACCGAGACGATACCGTAATCGAGCTCGTCCTGGGCGCTGTCATAGCCCTGGACGCGCACCTGGCGCAGCCGCTTCTTCAGCTCCGCCTTGGAGGTGATCGTGTGCTCGGTCAGCCGCTCGAGCGCGGCCTCGGCCAGATAGGCGTGGATCGCGTCATCGCCCTGATAGGCGAGCAGCACCTTGCCGAGCGAGGTCGCATAAGCTGGGAAGCGCGTGCCGACGCTGGCGCCGAGCCTGATCCGGCGGTTGGTCGAGACATGGGCGAGATAAAGGATGTCGTGCCCCGACAGCACCGCCATCGAGGAGCTGTCGCCGGTCTCGTCGCGCACCGCCTGGAGATGGGGGCCGGCGACCTGCTCGATGTTCATCGAGGCTAGGAAGGCCGAGCCGAACACCAGCACTTCGGGCCGGAGCAGGAAGCGGCGCCCGTGCTGGGCGACATAGCCGAGCTGGACGAGCGTGTTCAGGCAGCGCCGCGCCACCGCCGGGTTGAGGCTGGTCGCCGCCGCGACCTCGGAAAGCTGCATTTCGGGCCGGCTCTGGTTGAAGGCGCGAAGCACCGAAAGTCCGCGCTCCAGCGTCGAGAGATATTCGCTGTCCTGGCGCGGCTTCTTCGGCGGGGTTCCCATCCGCTGATTCTATAGACCGGGGGATGAGCCCATGCCAGCCGCGCCTATTCCGCCGCCTCGTCGTGGCGCGATGGCGACAGGATTTCCTCATTATGCTCGCCCAGCACGGGCGGCGGGCGCACGTCGAGCGCGCGCTCGCCATCGAAGGAGACCGGGCTTCGGATGGTACGGAATTCCCCCATCTGCGGATGCTCGGCGGCGATCTCCAGCTCGAGATGCCGGATCTGGGCGGTCTTCAGCACCTCGTCCGACGCGTAGACCGGAGAGGACGGCACCTCATGGTCGAGCAGCCGAGCGCGCCATTCCTCGCGGCTCCTCGTCTTGAAGATCGGCGCGAGGAAGGCGACCACGCCTTCATAATTGCCGATGCGCGCCTCGCGGTCCGCGAATTCGGGCAGAAGCAGCATATCCGGCCGGCCCACCGCCTCCGCGAGCGCCTCCCAGAATTTGGCCGGCGAGGACATGTGCAGGGCGATCCAGCCGCCGGCGCCGCATTCGAAGACATAGGATTGCGAGACGTTGGGCCGGCTATAGGGACCCATGACCTCGCCTTGGGAGAAATAATGGGTGAAGTCGTCGAGGTTGAAATGGCACATAGCCTCGAGCATCGAGACCTCGACCACCCGTCCCTTCCCGGTCGCATGCCGCTCGTGCAGCGCGCCGAGCACGCCGTAGGCGGCATAGAAGCCGGTGATCGCGTCGGCGATGGCGGGCCCCACCACGCGCGGATGCTCGGGGTTGACCAGCAGCCTCAGGAATCCGCTCGCCGCCTGGGCGACCGTGTCGAAGGCCGGCCTGTCCTTGTCGGGGCCGGACGGGCCGAAGCCCGAGATCGCGCAGTAGACGAGCCTGGGATTGATCGCCTGCAGCCGGCCGGCGTCGACGCCCAGCCGCTCGGCGACTCCGGGGCGGAAATTCTGGATGAAGACGTCGGCGCCCGCGATCAGCCGATCGAGCTCGGCAAGGTCCGCCGGCTGCTTGGTGTTGAGGGTGATGCTCTTCTTGTTGCGATTGTAGGTCTGGAAATGCGGGCTGTAGAGGCCGCCCTTGAAGGCGCGGAACGGATCGCCGGCCTCGGGATGCTCGATCTTGATCACTTCGGCGCCGAGATCGGCGAGCAGCATCCCGGCCGCCGGGCCGGTGATGAAGGTTCCCATTTCGAGCACCCGGACGTTCCGGAGCACCTTCGCCATGTCTGTCCTCCCGCGCTCCCCTTATAGAAAACTTCGGATAGCGAAAACAACTTCGAAATGCGAAGGCTTGTCGCGGGACCCGCCGGCCGATAGGTTCGACCTTAATGCGAATAGGAAAACAGGACCAGCGCACCAGCGCCATTTGTACCTCGACACCGGAGACGGTCACGGTGCGCGGCCGGGATTTGTGCGCCGACCTGATCGGCAAGACCGACTTCACCTCCTATTTCTGGCTGCTCGTCACCGGCGAGGCGCCGAGCGAGACCCAGCGCTTCTTCGCCGACGCGGTGCTGACCGCGATCGCCGAGCACGGCCTGGTGCCGAGCGTGGTCGCGGCGCGGATCACCTATGCGGCGGCGCCCGAGGCCTTCCAGGGCGCGGTCGCCGCCGGTCTGCTCGGCTGCGGCACGGTGGTGCTGGGCAGCGCGGAAACCGCGGGACGATTCCTTTCCGGGCTCGTCGAAAGCGGCGAGGATCCTGCCGCGGCGGTCGCCCGGCTGCGCGCCGAGAAAAAAGCGATCCCCGGTTTCGGCCACCCGCTTCACCAGCAGGGCGACCCGCGCGCCAACCTGCTTTTGAAGCTCGCCGACGAGCGAAATGCCGCGGGCCCGCACATAGAAATGCTGCGCAGCATAAAAGCGGCTTTGCCCGCGGCCCTGGGCCGCGATCTGCCGATCAACGTCAACGGCGCGATTCCCGCGGTGATGCTCGACGTCGGCTTCCCGCTCGCCGCGCTCAAGGGCATCTCGCTGCTCGCCCGCACCGCCAGCCTGATCGCCCATCTGGGCGAGGAGAGCGAGCGCCCGATCGGCTTCATCCTGTCGGGGGAAGCCGCCGCCGCGATCGACTATGACGGCCCGGAGGGCTGAGGAGATTCTATGCTGCTGCCGACTTCCCTGGTGGGGTCCTATCCCCAGCCCGACTGGCTGATCGACCGGGCGAAGCTCGCCGGCCGCTTCCCGCCGCGGGTTCGGGCGACCGAGCTTTGGCGGGTCGCGCCCGAATGGCTCCACCAGGCGATGGACGACGCCACCCTCATCGCCATCCGCGACCAGGAGCGCGCCGGGCTCGACATCATCACCGACGGCGAGATGCGGCGCGAAAGCTATTCCAACCGCTTCGCCACCGCGCTCGACGGCGTCGATCTCGACAATCCAGGCGTCGCATTGGACCGCAGCGGCGAGCCCAATCCGGTGCCGCGCGTGACCGACAAGATCCGCCGCCGCCACGCCGTCGAGACCCGCGACGTCCAGTTCCTGCGCGCCAATACCGACCGCATGATCAAGATCACCGTGCCGGGCCCCTTCACCATGTCCCAGCAGGCGCAAAACGACTTTTACGACGACGAAGCGGAGATGGCGCGCGATTATGCCGTCGCCGTCAACGCCGAGATCAGGGACCTGTTCGCCGCCGGCGCCGACGTCGTCCAGATCGACGAACCCTATATGCAGGCCCGGCCCGAGAAAGCGCGCGCCTTCGGCCTCGACGCGCTGCGCACCGCACTGGACGGAGTGGAGGGTCGCACCGCGCTCCACATCTGCTTCGGCTATGCGGCGCTCATCCACGAGCGGCCCGAGGGCTATAATTTTCTGCCCGAGCTCGCCGCCACCGATCTCGACCAGATCTCGATCGAGACCGCCCAGGCCAATCTCGATTGCGCGATCCTCGAGAAATTGCCCGGCAAGACCATCATCCTGGGCGTCCTCGATCTCTCCACGCATGAGGTGGAAACGCCCGACACGGTCGCCGCCCGCATCCGCCGCGCGCTTCCCTACGTCGCGCCCGAGCGGATCATCGTCGCCCCCGATTGCGGCCTCAAATATCTCCCCCGCGACGTCGCCTACGGCAAGATGGCGGCGATGGTGGCCGGCGCCGGGATCGTCCGCGAAGAGCTCAGCTAGCTTATTCGATATGCGAAGACTTCTTCGCAAAACGAATTGCTGCGATTTTGGGCCTGTGATAGGCTCGCTTTGAAGCCCCGAGAGGAAGCCGAAAATGCCCAAGCTCCCCAATCGCCTCCATCACACCGCTTACGTCACCAAGGATCTCGAAAAGACGCGGCATTTCTACGAGGAGGTGCTCGGCCTGCCTTTGGTCGCGACCTGGTGCGAGAAGGATCTGCTGTTCGGCGCCGAGCGCACCTATTGCCACTGCTTCTTCGGCCTCGGCGACGGCAGCGCGCTCGCCTTCTTCCAGTTCGCGGACCCGGAAGACCAGGCCCTGTTCGACCCCGCACTGCCGCCCTCGCCCTTCCGCCACATCGCGCTCCACGTCGATGCCGACACGCAGGCGGCGATGGAGCAGCGGATCAGGGACGCCGGCTATGTCGAGCCGGACACCTTCACGCTCGAGCACGGCTATTGCCGCTCTCTCTATATCAACGACCCCAACGGCATGATCCTCGAATTCACCGTCGACGCGCCGGGTGCCGGCGAGATCAACGCCGACCGGCTGAAGGACGCGCATAGCGAGCTGAAGCGCTGGCTCGCCGGCGATCACACCACCAACAACAACTACCGCCACGAAGAAGAGCACGCCTGAGCCCCGGACCCTGGAGGTCCCCGTCGCCGGCGGCGCGCTCGCCGTCGAGACCGAAGGGGCGGGCCCGCCGCTCGTCCTGCTCCACGGCTGGGCGCTCGACCGCCGCGCCTGGACGAAGCAGCGCCCGCTCGCCGGACGCTTCCGGCTGATCGCGATCGACCGCCGCGGCTTCGGCCGCTCCACCGCCCCGCCGGACCTCGCCGCCGAGACGGACGATCTGCTCCGCCTTCGCGATGCGCTCGGCCTCGACCGGATGATCCTCGCCGGCATGTCGCAGGGTGGCCGCATCGCGCTCCATTTCGCACTGAAGCATCCCGAGGCGGTTGCCGGCCTCGTCCTTCAGGGGGCGCCGCTCGACGGCTTCTTGCCGGGCCCGAGGGAGGACGAGGCGATCCCGCTTGCCGACTATGCGGCTTTGGTCCGCGCCGGCCGGCTCGATGAGATGAAGGCGCGCTGGGCCGCGCATCCGTTGATGGGGGGCCGCGCCGATGCGCTCGGCGGCTATGAAGGCCGCGACCTGCTCGCCGGGGAGGCGCCGCTGCCGCCGATCGCGGGCAGGCTCGGCGAGATCGCCGCGCTTACGCTCGTCGTGACCGGCGAGGACGACACGCCCTGGCGCCAGCTGGTGAGCGACGCCCTTTTCTATGGCCTCCCCAATGCGCGGCGGGCGCGGCCTCCCGGCGGCCATCTCTGCAATATCAGCCACCCCGGTCCGTATAACGATCTGGTCGCGTCCTTCGCCGCGGCGCTCGCGGCGTGAGGCGTTCAGGCCCAGTAACGCCGGCTGGCGATCGCCGCGCCCTGCGCGAGCGCGGCGAGCTTGGCCCAGACCAATTCCGTGTCGAGGCCGCCACTGCCGACATGGACGGAAAAGCCGCAATCTACGCCGCCGATCACGCGCTCGCGGCCGACCAGGTCGGCATAGCGGCCGATCCTCTGCGCGATCAGCTCGGGATGCTCGATATAGGTGGATTGCGGCTCGATCAGCCCCGGCGCGAGGATCTTGCCGTCGGGCACGCCGACGCTCTCGAACAAGGCATGCTCATGGGCGTGGCGCGGATTGGCGGCCTCGAACAGGATCGTCGCCGGCTTCGCGGTCCAGACCAGGTCGATGATGTCGGCGAGCGGCACGTCGCAATGGTGAGGTCCGGGATAATTGCCCCAGCACAAATGCATCCGGAGCCGCTCGGCCGGGATGTTGCGCACCGCATGGTTGAGCGCCTCGATATGCAACGCGATCGCCCTGCGAAAGCCGGCGAGGTCGAGGCCCGCATATTGGACGTGCCGGCCCATGGCGAGATCGGGGCAGTCGATCTGCAGCGTGATGCCCGCATTGGCGATGGTCTCATATTCATAGGCGAGCGCGTCGGCGATCGCGAAGAGATAGGCTTCATGGCTCGGATAATGCTCGTTGGCGAAGAAGAGCGAGGTCGTCCCCGGCGAGACCGCGCTCATGAAGGTCGGCGCCCCGTCCGCGAGCCGCGCCAGCCGCTCGGCGTCGATCCGCGGCGCCTCCATGTCACGGACGGAGATCGGCGCGTTGCAGGCCGGCGCCTTGCGCTTCGCCCTGCCGGTGTCGGCGAACACCTTGGCCTTGGTGCCCGGAAATTCGTCGAGGTCCTGGAAGCTGTATTTCCCGCTCTCGCCGCCGAAGCCGTCGAGCCGGTCCTTGATGTAGGTGGCGTAGCTCGGCTTCGACATCTCGCCGTCGTTCACGATGTCGATCCCGGCGGCGCGCTGGCGCTCGACCATCAGGGCGGCCGCCGCGTCCACCGCCGCCGCCAGCGCGTTCGGCTCGACCGGCACGTCTTCCTGCGCCGCGAACATCATTCGCATCAACCCTTCGGGGCGCGGCAGGCTGCCGGTATGGGTGGTGAGGAATCTGTCTGTGCTGTGCATCGCACTGCGCTAGATTTTCGCATTGCGAAGTCAAGTTCGCATGGCTGAGCCCCGCACCCTCTACGACAAGATCTGGGACGCCCATGTCGTCGCGACGCGCGGCGACGGCACCGCGCTCCTCTATATCGACCGCCATCTGATTCACGAGGTGACGAGCCCCCAGGCGTTCGAAGCCCTGCGCCTGGCCGGCCGCCGGGTTCGCCGGCCGGACCTGACTTTGGCCGTCCCCGACCACAATATCGCCACCACGCCGGGCCGCGGTACGACGCCGCAGATCGAGGCGCTGCGCCGCAATGCCGAGGCGGCCGGCATCCCCTATATCGCCGCCGATTCGCCCGCGCAGGGCATCGTCCACGTCGTCGGGCCGGAGCGCGGCTTCACCTTGCCCGGCACCACAATCGTCTGCGGCGACAGCCACACCTCCGCGCACGGCGCCTATGGCGCGCTCGCCTTCGGCATCGGCACCACCGATCTCGAGCACGTCCTCGCTAGCCAGGCCCTGTGGATGCGCAAGTCCAGGGCGATGGCGATAGACGTCGAAGGCGCGCTGGGCCCGCACGTCACCGCCAAGGATCTCATCCTCTTCGTCATCGGCGAGATCGGCGCGGCGGGCGCGGCCGGCCATGTCGTGGAATATCGCGGCGCCACGATCCGGGCCCTTTCCATCGAAGGCCGGCTGACCTTGTGCAACATGTCGGCCGAGGGGGGCGCCCGCGCCGGCCTGGTCGCGCCGGACGAGACGTTGTTCGCCGCGCTCGGCAGGCGCGAGGATGCGTGGGCGGGCTTGCGCAGCGATGCAGGCGCGCGCTTCGATCGCAGCGTCGCGATCGACGCGGCGGCGATCGCGCCGATGGTAACCTGGGGCACCAGCCCCGAGCATGTCGCGCCGATCACCGGCACCGTCCCGGCGCCGACGAGCGAAAGCGCACGCAATGCGCTCGACTATATGGCCCTCGTCCCGGGCCAGCGGCTCGACGGGATCCCAGTCGAGAACATCTTCATCGGCTCCTGCACCAACAGCCGCATCGAGGATCTGCGCGCCGCGGCGGCCGTGTTGGAGGGGCGCCGGATCGCGCCCAATATCCGCCAGGCGCTGGTCGTCCCCGGCTCCGGCCCGGTCAAGCGGCAGGCCGAGGCCGAGGGCCTCGACCGCATCTTCATTGCCGCGGGCTTCGAGTGGCGCGAGCCCGGCTGCTCGATGTGCCTGGCGATGAACCCCGACCGCGTTCCGCCCGGCGAGCGCTGCGCCTCCACCTCGAACCGCAATTTCATCGGCCGCCAGGGGCCGGGCGCGCGCACCCACCTTCTCTCCCCCGCAATGGGTGCGGCGGCGGCCGTCGCGGGGCATTTGACCGATGTGCGCGCGCTACGCGCGATCCCCATTTGATCGTTCGCGACGGCCGCGGAAACCCTGAAGCCGATCGAGCCTCCGGAGGCCGCGACCCGCTCCGGCTTTCCGCGGATCAGTTTCATTCACGCACTTGATAGTGAATGTTGACAGGCGGGCCGCGCTTGGGCAATTTGGCGGCGAGGCGCCGGCAGGCACGATCGGCGCCCGCTGGGAGGATGAAGCATGAAGGCAGGTCTGCTTGCGTCGGCTTGCGCCGCCGCCATCGTCGTCACCGCTGCGCCGGCCAAGGCGCAGGAGGTCCCCACCGCCTCCGACACGCAGGAGGGCGCCGCGGACGAGCAGGCCACGGAGCAGGCCGCGCCCGCCGAGGGCAATGAGGTGATCGTCACCGCCACCCGCCGCGCCGAGCGGCTGCAGGACGTGCCGCTCAGCGTCACCGCGTATAACCAGGAGCAGCTCAACGAGCTCGGCATCGTCGGCTTCGAGGGCATCGCCCAGAATACCCCTGGCGTGGTCGTCAACCGGCCGACCCAGAATTTCAACAATTTCACCAGCCGCGGAATCAACACCAACGGCTACAGCGCCGGCCTGCAGAGCGCGGTCGCGATCTATGTCGACGAGCTGCCGATCTCGGCGAACGGCAACTCGACCATCCTCGACCCGAACCTGTTCGACGTCGAGCGCGTCGAATTCCTGCGCGGGCCGCAGGGAACCCTGTTCGGATCGAGCTCGCTTGCCGGCGCCATGCGGATCATCACCCGAAGCCCGGATCTCGACGAGCTTCAGGGCGCGGCGTTCGTCGATTTCGGCCTGACCGGGTCCGATTCCGTCCGCCAGCGCTACAATGCGATGATCAACGTTCCGATCATCGAGGACAATATCGCGTTCCGGGCGGTCGGCTATTACCGCAACGAAGACGGCTGGGTGAACAATATCGGCACCGGCGTCGAGGATTCGAACTCGCTGAAAGCCTATGGCATCCGCGCGATGCTGCTGTTCCGGCCGACCGATCGCCTGTCGGTCCGCCTGCTCGCCTCCTACGAGAACAGCATGCCGGCCGATTCGGGGCTGATCAATCCGCTTCGGGGCGAGTTCGTGCGGCGCTCCGACCGGCCCGATCTGTTCCAGGGCGAGCTCACCAACTACAATGTGACGGTCAATTGGGACCTCGATTTCGCCGAGCTCGTCAGCTCGACGACCGTCTCCACCTACGATGCGTCCTTCTACGTCGACCTTCAGGGCACATTCGGCAACACCTTCCCGTTCGCGCTCGACGCTTATGGCTATGACGATCTCTTCGTCCAGGAATCGCGGCTCGTCTCCGCGCCGGGCGGGCGCTTCGACTGGACGGTCGGCTTTTTCTATTTCGACAAGAGGCGGAGCGTGGATTTCCGCTACCGCTCGACGCCCGAATATCTCGCCGCGCGCAACCTCACCGGGCTGCCGAACGAATATTACAACGTGTTCAACGCTTACACCGACATCAGCGAAATGGCCGGCTTCGGCGAGCTGACCTTCCGCTTCACCGAGGATTTCTGGGTGACCGGCGGGCTTCGCTACGGCAACACCGCCGTCCAGTCCTTCACCAGGGCGGGCGGCTATAACAGCAATTACCTGACCCTCGCTTTCTTCAACATCTCCAATTTTCCGATCACTGTCACGCCGATCCCGGCCGCGACCGGCCTCAGGGTCGAGGACGACCGGGCCTCGTGGAAGGTGAGCGTGTCGTGGCGGCCGTCGCCGAACATCACCACCTATGCGACCGTCTCGACCGGCTTCCGTCCGCCCGTCGTCAACGCCAATGCGGGCCGGGTCAGCACGCTCGACCCGACCGACATCGTCATCCCGGCCGGAGCGACGTCGGACAAGCTCACCAATTACGAAATCGGGCTCAAGGGCCGCTGGCTGAACGGCGATCTCACCGCAAATCTAGCCGCTTATTATATCTCGTGGCGCGACATCCAGGTCCAGGCGAACCGCGTTTCCGACACGCTCCAATTCGCGACCAATATCGGCGGCGCCGAGAGCTACGGCTTCGAGTTCGAGTTTGTCGCGCGGCCGTTCCACGGCTTCAGCATCGCCCTCAACGGCTCGATCAACGAGGCCAAGGTCACGGATCTCACGCCGAGCGAGGCGGCGATTTCCGGCGCGCAGATCGGCACGCGCCTTGCCTCGCCGCATTTCCAGGGCTCGGCGACGCTCCGCTACGATTTCGCGCTCAGCCCGCGCGCCAACGGCTGGGCGGCGGTGAACGTCTCCCACGTCGGTTCCTTCCCGAACCAGTTCCCGAACGTGCCCGGCAGGCCCAATCAGGTCAGCCCGACCTACGACTTCACCGAGGCCTGGACCAATGTGAACCTCTACGCCGGCACCGTTATCGCTGACCTCAACGTCACCCTTTACGTGGAGAATCTGTTCGACGATTCCTCCATCACCTACGTCCACCCGGAGGCGTTTCTCGACGCCCGCTATGCCAGGCTGCGTCCCCGCACGATCGGCATCCGCGCCGGCTACAATTTCTAGCCGATGGCGAGCGCCGCCGCCCCGCTCGCCGCCGCGCGTCCCGCGAGGGGCGCGTGGGCGGTGCTGGCGGTGCTGTGCTTCGTCTATGTCCTGAACTTCCTGGACCGGCAGCTGCTGTCGATCCTGGCCAAGCCGATCCAGGACGATCTCGGAGTCACCGACGGCCAGCTCGGCCTGATCGGCGGGCTCTATTTCGCGCTCTTCTACTGCATTCTCGCGATCCCGGTGGGCTGGCTTGCCGACCGGACCAACCGGGTGAAGGTGCTGTCTTTGGCCTGCGCCTTGTGGAGCGCGGCCACCATCGCCTGCGGCATAGCCTCCAATTATCCGCAGCTTGTGCTGGCGCGGATGACGGTGGGAATTGGCGAGGCGGGCGGCGTTCCGCCCTCCTACGCGATCATCTCCGATTATTTTCCGCCCGGCCGGCGCGGCACCGCGCTCGGCCTCTACAATCTCGGCCCGCCGATCGGGCAGGCGCTCGGCGTCGCTTTCGGCGCCTCGATCGCAGCCGCCTATAGCTGGCGCGACGCGTTCGTCTCGATCGGCATCGTCGGCATCGTCACCGCGCTCATCGTCTACCTGTTCGTCCGCGAGCCGGCGCGCGGCAGGCTCGACGCCGCGCCGGCCGGGCACGACGCCGCGGCCCCGGCCGAGCCGGCCCGCTTCTGGGCCACCTGCCGGATGTTCTTCTCCCGGCCGGCGCTGAGGTTGATGGCGCTGGCGAGCGGAATCACGCAGATCGTTACTTATGCGACGATGAACTTCGCGACTCTGTTCCTGATGCGCGAAAAGGGCATGAGCTTGAGCGAGGTCGCGATCTATTATGCCTTGCTGGTCGGGCTGGGGATCGGCGGCGGCATCTACCTTTCGGGGCGGCTCGTCGACCGGCTCGCGCCGCGCTCGAAGCGAGCCTATGCCTTCATCCCCGCCGTCGGGCTGGCGATCGCGATCCCCTTCTTCGTCGGCTTCGTCTGGGCGCCGACCTGGCCGCTGGCTTTGGCCTTCCTCGCGGTGCCGATGTGCTGCAACTATTTCTATCTTTCTCCGGCCGTCGCGCTCGTGCAAGCGGAGGTGCGGCCGAACCAGCGCGTGCTCTCCGGCGCGCTGCTGCTGCTGGTGATGAACCTGATCGGCCTCGGCCTTGGCCCCACCTATCTCGGCGCGATGAGCGACTGGTTCCGGCCCGACCACCCGGCCAATTCGCTGCAACTGGCCTTCTACACCCTCATTCCCTTCTACTTCGTGGCGATCGGGCTGTTCCTCCTGCTCGCGCGGGCGCTTCGGCGAGAGGAGCATAGACCGTGATACGGATTCTGACCGCGATGCTCGCGCTCGTTTTGACCATGCCGGCTTCGGCCCAGCCCGTCGTCAACGCGCCCACGGGCGCCGTTCGCGGCGAGGCGCAGGGCGGCGTCAACGTCTTCCGCGGCCTGTCCTTCGCGCAGCCGCCCGTGGGCCGGGGGCGCTGGCGGCCGCCGGTCGAGATGCGGCCCTGGCGCGGCACGCGCGACACGACCGCCTTCGGCCCTGCCTGCATGCAGCCGCAGCCCCGGCCCGGCAGCATCTATTATGAGGCGCTGCCGGCGATGAGCGAGGATTGCCTGACGCTCAACATCTGGGCGCCGGCCGACGCCCGCAATGCCCCGGTGTTCGTCTGGATCCACGGCGGCGCGCTCACCACCGGCGCCGGCCGCCAGATCATGTATGACGGCGCGGCGATGGCCCGGCGCGGGGTGATCGTGGTCTCGATCAACTATAGGCTCGGTATCCTCGGCTATCTCGCCCATCCCGGGCTCAGCGCGGAATCGCGCGAGGGCGTATCGGGCAATTACGGCCTGATGGACCAGATCGCGGCTTTGCGCTGGGTGAACCGCAACATCGCCGCGTTCGGCGGCAATCCGGCCAACGTCACCATCGCGGGGGAATCGGCGGGCGGACTCAGCGTCATGTACCTGATGGCGGCGCCGCAGGCGCGCGGCCTCTTCGCCAAGGCGATCGTGCAGAGCGGCTATATGGTCTCCGCGCCGGAGCTCAGGAGCAGCCGCTATGGCGGCCCTTCCGCCGAGCAGATCGGGACGATGCTGATGGGCATGGTCGGCGCGCCCGACCTCGCCTCGCTTCGGGCGACGAGCGCGGAGGCGCTGGTCGCCGCGGTGGCGCGGACGCCCTATTTCCCGTTCCTGACGGTCGACGGCCGCTACGTGCCGGACCAGCTCGTCACCATCTTCGATCGCGGCCAGCAGGCGCATGTGCCGATCATCGCCGGCTTCAACAGCGGGGAGATTCGCAGCTTGCGCTTCCTCGCGCCGCCGCCGCCCTCCGATGCCGCGGCCTATGAGGCGGCGATCCGCGAGCGCTACGGCGATCTCGCCGGCGAATTCCTGCGCCTCTATCCGGTCGGCAATCTCGCCGAGACCATGCTGCTGCCGCCCCGCGACGCGCTCTACGGTTGGACGGCGGAGCGGCTGGCGGCGAAGCAGACCGCCGCCGGGGCGCCGGGCTACCTCTATTATTTCGATCACTCCTATCCGGCCGCGGACGCGCTCGGCCTGCACGCCTTCCACGCCGCCGAAATCCCTTATGCGCTTGGCAACACGCAGCGCACGCCCGCCGCCTGGCCCCGCGCGCCCGACACGGCCGAGGAGCGGGCGCTGGCCGATGCGATGCTCGATTATTGGGTGTCGTTCGCCCGCGAGGGCGTGCCGAGCGCGGCCGGGCAGCCCGCCTGGCGGCCTTATGGCGGCGAGCGCGCCTTCATGGCCTTCGCCGGCACGCCGCGCCCGGGCACGCATCTGCTGCCGGGCATGTACGAGCTGAACGAGCAGGTGATGTGCCGGCGCCGCGCGCAGGGCGGCATCCCCTGGAACTGGAATGTCGGCATCGTCGCGCCGCCGCTCCCCGCCGGAGCGCCGGGATGCCGATGACCGACGGAGAGATGCAATCCTGGCCGCTGACCCTGGACAAGTTCCTCCGCCATGCCGCCCGCTGGCATAAGCGGGCTGAGGTGGTGACCGGGCGGGAGGACGGCCGGATCGACCGGATCGGCTATGCCGGGCTGATGGCGCGCAGCCTGAAAGTCTCGGCGGTGCTCGCGGGCCTCGGCATCGGCCGGGGCGACCGCGTCGCGACCTTGGCCTGGAACACGCAGGCGCATGTCGAGACCTGGTATGCGATCATGGGGATGGGCGCGGTCTGCCACACGCTCAATCCGCGCCTTACCGCGGCCCAGCTCGCCTCGATGGCCGGACAGTCCGAAGCGCGCATCCTCATCGCCAGCGCCGATCTCGCCCCGCTCGCCCGCGAGATCGCGGCCGGCGCGCCGCTTATCGGGCATCTGCTGCTGATCGACGACGACGCGGATCCCGCCTCGCTCGAGCGCCTGCTCGCCGAGGCGGTGGGCGATGTCGCCTGGGGCGATTTCGAGGAGACCGCGCCCTCGGGCCTGTGCTTCACCTCGGGCACGACCGGCGCGCCCAAGGGCGTGACCTACACGCACCGCGCCAGCTTCCTCCACACGCTTCGGACGCTCCAGGCGGACGTGATGGCGTTCAGGGGCTCGGATAGCGTGCTGGCGGCGGTGCCGATGTTCCACGCCAACGCCTGGGGCCTGCCCTTCGCATTGCCTGCGGTGGGGGCGAAGCTGGTCCTCCCCGGCCGCCACACGGACGGTGCAAGCCTGATGCGGCTGATCAATGCCGAGGCGGTGACGGTCGCGGTCGGCGTGCCGACCGTCTGGCTCGGCCTCGTCGAGCATCTGGACGCGGTCGGCGGCGACGTGCCGACGCTCGAGCGGGTCGTCGTCGGCGGCATGCCGATCGCGCCGGCCCTGATGGCGCGGATCGAGCGCCGGCTGGGCGTGACGGTGCAGACCAGCTGGGGGATGACCGAGCTTTCGCCGTCGGGAACGGTCGCGCCGCCCCATGATCCTTCGCGCGCGGCGGAATTGTCCGGGCGGGCGGCGGTCGGAGTCGACATGCTGCTCACCGACGAGCACGGCAAGCCGCTGGCGCGGCAGCGCGGCGCCGAGGGGCATTTGCGCGTGCGCGGCGCCGCCGTGGTCGAGCGCTATTTCGGCCATGAGGAGAAGGCGACCGACGCCGACGGCTGGTTCCCCACCGGCGATCTCGCCCGGATCGACGCGGACGGCAATCTGATCATCACCGGCCGCGCCAAGGATTTGATCAAGTCGGGGGGCGAATGGATCAACCCGGCCGAGATCGAGGCGGTGATCGGGGCGATTCCGGAGGTCGCGCTCGCCGCCGTCATCGGCCGTCCCGATCCCAAATGGGGCGAGCGTCCGATCCTTCTGGTCGAGATGCGCGACGGCCGGCCGGTCAGCGACGAGGCTTTGCTCGGCCCCCTTCAGGGCCGGGTCGCGCCCTGGTGGATTCCCGATGAGGTGTTCCGCCTTTCCAACATGCCTCTGGCGCCGACCGGCAAGATCGACAAGATTAGGCTTCGATCCGAATATGGTAGCGGTTAAGGGCGCGAACGCCCGTGTGAAGGAAAGGCCGTTTTCTTGCCCGACACTCAAAAGCCGCGACGGCGCCCGACCAAGGCCGAGCAGCGCGCCGAATCGATGGAGCAGATCCTCGACGCTGCCGAATATCTCTTCTCGAAGCATGGCCTGCATGGCGTGACGCTGCAGGACGTCGCCAAGCGCGTCGGCGTCCACCACACTTTGCTCAACTATTATTTCCAGGACAAGAAGACGCTGTTCAGCGCCGTCTCGGGCCGCCGCGCCGCCGTAACCGTCGAGCGGCGGATGAAGGCGCTCGACGAATATGATGCCGCCACCAGGGGGAAGCCCACCGTCGAGGGCGCGCTGCGCGCCTTCCTCGATACCGATCTCGATCTCTATATCGACGGCGGCGAGGGCTGGCTCAACTATGCCGCGCTGGGCGCCCTGATGTCCAACTCGGCCGAAGGCGGCGCCGAGCTGATGAACCGCTATTTCGATCCGGTCGTGCTCCGGCTGATCGGGCTATTGCGCAAGGCGCTGCCCGATTGCCCGGACGAGGACCTGTTCTGGGGCTATCATTTCACGACCGGCGCGCTGATGCTGACGCTCGGCCGCACCGGGCGCATCGACAGGCTGTCGCGGGGCCTGTGCAAATCGGACGATTTCACCGCGATCAAGCAGCGCATGGCGAGCTTCATGGCGGCAGGCTTCCTGGAGATTTGCGGAAAGAAGGGCGCGTCCGGGCAAGGCTGAGCCTTCGCCGGACCCGCGCTTTCATTTTCCAAAACATCGGGGCCGAAATGGAGGCACCGGCGATGGCGACGTCGCGCCGACGAGCCGGTGCGCGCTTCGCCGGCGAAGTGACTCATTGCCATGAATCGACTCGCCGTCGGAATGATGATAGTAAATAAACAGGCACTTCGAGGAGGAGGTCATGGCAGCAAACCATGAGGCCTTTACAAGTGGCGGCAAGTTACTGCCACTTGATGTGTTCATGCCGGCAGCTGCGGGCAGGGCGCCATTCGTGCTCGTTTTGCATGGCAGCTTCGGCATGGACCCGCCCTATGGCGACGATATAGTGTCCTTTGCCGAAGCGCTGGCGGAAAATGGCGTCGGCGCGGCGATACCATATTATCTCAAAGCGACCGGGGATGCTCCGGGCCTTGGCGTGGTGGCCCTGCTCGCATCGGACACGATCACCGCCAAGCACCTCACGTGGCGGCAGGCCAGCAGCGACGCCCTGACCGCGATGGCGGGCGATGCCAGGGTCGATCCGGCGCGGATGGGCGTGCTCGGCTTCTCGCTCGGCGGCGATCTTGCGCTCAGCCTCGGCATAGGCCCGCCCGCGGCCGCGCCGGTCCGCGGAGTCGTGGACTTTTTCGGGCCGACGCATCTGCTCGATCCGCATTGGTCGCGCCTGCCGCCGACGCTGATCTTCCACGGCAAGGAGGATCGGCTGGTCGATAT
This sequence comes from Allosphingosinicella sp., assembly GCA_035994965.1. Classification (GTDB taxonomy): domain Bacteria; phylum Pseudomonadota; class Alphaproteobacteria; order Sphingomonadales; family Sphingomonadaceae; genus Allosphingosinicella. Next base: position 20,583 of record DASYKV010000010.1, on the reverse strand, counting down.
CGGCAACTCGAAGCGGCTGGATGCCGGACTGAAGGCCGCGGGGCGGGCAAAAGGAACCGATTTCTTCTACGAGGTCGATGGCGAGGGCCACGGCTTCAAGGATCCGGCGCTCACGCAGTCGCGCGACCGGACGCTCGAATTCTTCAACGCGATCCTGCAGGGGCACTGACCCATGCCGACGAGCCCGCCGACCCATCCCAATGAAGCGCTGCTCACCAGGCTCTTCACCGCGCTCGGCCGGAAGGACCACGCCACGATGGCGTCCTGCTACCATGTCCACGCCGAGTTTCGCGACATCGCGTTCCACCGCAAGGGGCGCAAGGAGATCCACGAAATGTGGCGCATGATCTGCCATGGCGACATCGAGGTGAAGTTCATGGTCGTCGCGGCGGACGACCGCGCCGGCCGCGTCAAGCTCATCGATCGCTACACCTTCCACCCTTTGGAGGACCCGCCCGGCTCGGGACCTCCTCCCGGCAGCCTCGTCGTCAACGCGATCGAATCCCGATTCGAGTTCGAAGGCGGCAAGATCCGGAGGCAAAACGACTATTGCGATGCGAAGGATTGGGCGAGGCAGGCGCTGGGCGGCGGCATCAAGAGCTTTCTCGCCGGCCGTATCCGCTTCCTGCGCAGCCCCACCGCCACGGCCAAGCTCGAAAGATTCCTCAAGGACGAGCGCAAATCCAGCAAGCAGCAAGCGGGTCCGTCCCTGGTGCCGACGGGTGGTCGATAGGGACCGCGCCGGCGGGCCCGCCGACGCCGCAACGCCCATGTCCTAAAATCGGCTTCCGAGCGTGAAGGAGAAGCGGGGGTCGGGGTCGTCGTCGAACAGGCCGTCGGTGAGCGGCAGGCCCAATTCCAGGCCGGCCTCGAATCCGTCCACCAGCCACGCCCTGACGCCCCCGCCCGCCGAGGCGAGCGAGCCGCCGCCGAAGCCGCCGCGCAAATTGGTCACGCGTCCCGCGTCCGCATAGGCATAGAGCTGGAGGCGCCGCAGCGGCCTCGGCAGCCCGTTGGCGATGTCGTAGCGGATCTCCGCCGCGCCCGCCGCGCCCTCGTCGCCGGACAGCTCCCAATAATCGAAGCCGCGCAGGAATTGCCGGCCGCCGAGCCCGAATTCCTCGCTGGCCAGCAACGGCCGGGAGGCGATCTGGCCCTGGCCGCGCACATCGATGCTGAAGCCGCGGCCGAGCGGCTGTTCATATTGCACCCAGAATTCGACCTTCGAGAACGGGCCGCCGCCGTCCGGGCGCGACGCCAGCGGGTCGCCGCGCGCGGTGGCGCTCAGCCAGTCGAATCCCTGGACGTAGCTCAGCCGGACGCGCACGCGGCCGCCGCCCAGGCGGGCGTTGCCGAAGAGGGTCGCGCTGGCCGTGACGATGCGATCGTCGCGCACCCGAGCGCCGCCTCGATCGAGCCGGCTGTCGCGAACGGTCATGGCGGCGCTCGCCCAGAGGCTGGCGGCGCGGCTTCGCAATATCGGATGGGAAACCGAGGCTTCGGCCTCCGCGCTGACGCCGACAACGTCCTGGTCGCGCAGGCTCGCGCCGGCATTGCTGTGGCCGACATAGCCGCGCACCGACGCTTCGGTCCCGTCGCGGCCGATCGGTATCGTGTAGCTCGCCTGCGCGAGCTGGAACTCGCGCGGCTGGATCGGCGTCACCACGCCGCCGACGGACAGCCGGTCTCCGGGGACGACGAGGCTGTTGATGTCGACGCCGAGCCGCGCCCGCACCGGCCCGATCGTGGCCGAGCCCGAATTGTCGATCATTGCCCGGCCCTGGACCCGATCGAGGCCGGCGCGGACCTTGAGGATGTTGCGGCCGTTCCGGCGCACGATACGCGGGCGTCCGACCGAAATGCCGGCAAGGTCGCCGGCCAGCAGCAATTGCCGCTCGAGCTCCGCCGTGCGCAGCGGACGGCCCGTGGCGAGCGAGGCAAGCCGGCGCTCGACCGCTTCGCGGCCGCTGCCCTCCACTTCGACGGCGTCGATCCGGCCCTCGTCGACCACGACCCTGAGCACGCCGGCGACGAGGCTCTGGCCTGGAATCCACGCCGTGGCGAGGCCGAAGCCGGCCGCGCGCGCCACCGCCGCGACGTCGCGGGTGAGCGCGCGCAGGTCCTCCGGGCCCAGAGGGCGGCCGAGATAGGGTTCGATCGCGGCCGCGAAGGCGGCGGGCGGCAGCTCGGTCGCGCCGTCGATCCGGATAGCGCCCGCAACGACGATCTCGGCGGGCGGCTCGGCGCCGCGCCGCGCCGGGGCCGCGGGCAAAGCGGTGTCCGGGCGCGATTGCGGCTGGCGCTCGTCGGCCCCGAGCTGATCTTCGACGACGAACGGGTCGGCCTGGTCGACTTGGGTCTGGCTGGCCGCGGCCGTCGGCACGGCCAGCAGCAAGGCCGCGGTCAGGGAAAGGCCCCCGCGAGCATTTGAAAAGGATGGACTGACCCTTGGCCTCATCCCTTCGGCATTAACGATGCCGAGTAAATATTCCTTTTAGCAAACAGCGAATTACGCCGCGGTTAACCCCCATCCTTGAGGGCTTCGCAACCCAATTCGGCTAAGCGGCAGGCTCATCGTCCCGTTGGAAGGCAACTGCTATGCGTATTCTCCTCGTGGCGCTGATGGCGCTGTTTGCCGCGACGGGTGCGCCCGCTCTGGCGCAGACGGCCTCGTGGCGGGTCAGCGAGGTCGGTGGCGACGTCCGCATCGTCGAGGGCGGCCGCAGCCGGCCGGCGACGCGCGGCGCCTTGCTCTCCGGCGGCTCGGTGGTGACGACGGCGCAACGGGCCCGTGCCGTGCTGGTGAGCGGCCGCGATTATGTGATCGTGTCGCCCGCGAGCCGGGTCCGCGTCCCCACCGCCGCGCAGGCAGGGAGAGGCGGCCTCGTGCAGATGATCTCCGAGGCCGGCACGTCGCTGTTCCGGATCGAGCATCGCGCGACGCCGCATTTCGCGGTTCGGACGCCCTATCTGGCCGCCGTCGTGAAGGGGACGGTGTTCACCGTCACCGTCAGCGAGACCGGCGCATCGGTCCAGGTCACCGAAGGCGCGGTTGAGGTCTCGACCGCTGACGGCGGCGCGGCGGAGATGGTCCGGCCCGGCACGATCGCAACGGTCTCGGCCTCCGATCTCCAGCTGCTCAACATCCAGGGCGAGAATAGCCGCTCGATCCGCTCCAACGGCGCCCCTGCGGCGAACGCGGTCGTCGTGCCGCCGTCGGAGGTCGGAAATTACCAGGGTCCCGCCGACAGCCAGGTGGTCGTGGTGGCCTCGTTGACCGAGGAGCCGGTCGCGCTGGCCGAGGTCACCGGCGGCCTGGTCGAAGGCAATGCCGGCGTCGACCTCGCGCTTGCCGATGTCCGCGACGCGGTGCGTCCCGACGCCGGCGGCAATGGCGAAGCGGGCCATGGCGGCAGCGACACGGGCGGTCCCGGCACCGCCACGCCCGGAAACGACGGCGGCGCCGGCGCCTCCGGCAATAATGGCGGTGGCAACAATAGCGGTCCCGGCGACAATGCTGGCGGCGGCGACGATGCCGGCAATGCCGGGGACGACGGCAATAACGGCCACGGCAATGACGATGACGGCGACGACGCCGGCAATCCCGGCAATGGCGGCGGCAACGGCAATAGCGGTCCAGGCAACAACAATGGCGGCGGCAACGATGCCGACGACGACAATAGCGGCCCCGGCAACAACAATGGCGGCGGCAACGACGCTGACGACGACGACAATAGCGGCCCCGGCAATGGTAACGGCAATAGCGGTCCCGGCAATAATAACGGCGGCGGCAACGACGACGACGACAATAGCGGCCCCGGCAATGGCGGCGGCAACGATGCCGACGACGACAATAGCGGCCCAGGCAATAGCGGCCATGGCGGTGGCCATGGCGGCGGTCACGGCGGAGGCAGCAACGGCGACGATGACTGAGGGTATTCCGTCAATCCTTCGACGCTAGACCGAGACCCCATGACCCTTGCCTTGCTCGATCGGATCCTCGGCCGCCGCCGTCTTATCGTCGCGGCGCTTGCCGCGCTGACGGGCCTGCTCGCGCTAAGCGCCGGCAGCGGCGAGGGGATGGACCGCCTGCTGCGCGGCGCCCGCGACTCGATAAGGTCGCACCCGGCGAGCGGCGAGGTGCACATCGTCGAGATCGATTCCCGCTCGCTTCGGCTATTGTCGACCTGGCCCTGGCCGCGCCGCAATCACGGCGCGCTGGTCGACCGCCTCCACGCCGCCGGAGCGCGCTCGATCGCCTTCGACATCGATTTCTCCTCCCAGTCCAACCCGGTCGACGATGCCGCATTCGCCGCGGCGCTCGCCCGCGCCGAAGACAGTGTCATGCTCGCGGTGCTTCGGCAGCAGGCCTCCGCGGACAGCGCCGAGGTGGTCGAAAACGTCCCCATCGGCATCCTGCGCGACCACGCCTTTCTCGCGGCGGTGAACGTGATCCCGGACGAGGACGGGAACATCCGCCAGATGCCGCTCGGCCTGGAGGTGGGGGGTATCCCGCGCCCGTCGCTCGCGGCCCTGCTCGCGGAACGCGAGGGGGCGATCGACGGCTCCTTCGCGATCGATTATTCGATCGATCCCGCCACCATTCCCCGGCACAGCTTCGTCGACGTCGTCGAAGGCCGCGTGCCCGCCTCCGCATTGCGGGGCAAGCGCATCCTCGTCGGCGCGACCGCGGTCGAGATCGGCGATCGCTATGCGGCGCCCGGCCATGGCGTCATCCCCGGTGTCGTCATCCAGGCGCTTGCCGCCGAAACCCTGCTCGCCGGCCCGCCGCCGGCCATGGCCTCGGGCCTTTGGCCGCTGCTGCTCGCCTTCGCGCTGATCGCAGCGACCCTTCCCAAAGGGCGGCGTCCGGTTCGGATAGCGGTCTTCGCCGCCGGCGCGACCGCCATCCTCGCGCTGCCGCTCGCCGCCGAGAAATATTGGGGCCTGTCCTTCCCGCTTGCGCCGGCGCTCTACGCTTTGTGCGCGGCGGGGCTTTCGACGCTCGGCCTCTACGGCGCGGTCCGTTTCCGCCAGCGCCGCCTCGTCGACGAGGCCACAGGCCTTGCCAATGGCGAGGCGATCGCGCTGGCCGCCTCCGGTTCGGGCGGCGCCATCGTCGTCGCCCGGATCGATCGCTTCGCCGCGATCTCGGCGGGGATCGGGCCGGAGGCCGCCGCCGGCCTTGTCCGCCGGATCGCGGACCGCCTCGGCTTCGGCCATGACGGCCCGGTCTACCGTATCGACGAATCGCACCTTGCCTGGATCGAGTCTCCAGATGGCGCAGCGTCGCTCGAGCAGCGTCTCGAAGGGTTGGGCGCCTTGATGCGGGCTCCGATCGAATGCGGGCGCCTGATCGACGTCGTTATCGCCTTCGGCGTGGCCGATCCCGTCGCCGACGGCCCCGGCCAGCAGGTCGCCGATGCCGGCCTCGCCGCCGAGCGCGCGGCCGGCCGCGGCGCGCTGTGGGAGCGCTTCGCCGGTGGCGACGAGGAGGCGGACTGGCATCTTTCCATGCTCTCGGAGCTCGATGCCGCCCTGCTCGAAGGCCATGTGTGGAATGCCTATCAGCCCAAGATGGACATCGCGACCGGCCGCATCGTCGGCGTCGAGACGCTGGTGCGCTGGGACCATCCGGAGCGCGGCCCGATCGCGCCCGACCGCTTCATCCCGCAAGTGGAGGCCCAGGGCCGCGCCAGCGATCTCACGCTTGCCGTGCTCAGGCGCGCGCTCGAGGACACCGTCCGCTGGCGAGCCCAGGACATCCACCTCGACGTCGCCGTCAACATTTCGGCGACTCTGCTGCTCGACGCGTCTTTCGCCGTCCTGCTGGAGCGGGAGATCGCCGCCGCGCGCCTGCCGGCCGGCTGCATCACGCTGGAGGTCACCGAATCCGCGGCGATGAAGGACAGCGAGCAGGCGATTGCCGCGCTGAACAGCTGGCGCGCGCTCGGCCTCAAAATCTCGATCGACGATTATGGCACCGGCCAGTCTTCCCTGGCCTATCTCCAGAACCTGCCGGCGACTGAATTGAAGATCGACAAGAGCTTCGTCGCCGATTTGGCCGCCAACGACCGGAACGCAATCATGGTTCGCTCCACCATCGCCATGGCGCACGAGCTCGGCATGAACGTCGTCGCCGAAGGGATCGAAGACGCCGATTGCCTCGCGCGCCTCCGCGAAATGGGCTGCGATACGGCCCAGGGCTGGCACATCGGCAAGCCGATGCCGGCCACCCATCTCGCCGCCTTCCTCCAGGACCGGGAGCGCGCCGCGGCTTAGGAGAGCGGATCGGACGCCGGCCGAACGCCCTTCCTCGACCAGTGCCGGTGCGGCATAGCACGGCCATGATCGCCGGCCTCGATCCGATCGAAACCGCGTCCCGCGACGAACTCGAACAGCTGCAGCTCGAGCGGCTGCGCTGGTCGCTCGGCCACGCCTATCGCGGCAATGCCCGCTACCGGGCCAAGTTCGATGCGGCCGGAGTCCATCCGGATGACCTGACGTCGCTGGCCGATCTCGCTTCATTCCCGTTCAGCACCAAGGCCGATTTGCGCGACGCTTACCCGTTCGATTTCTTCGCGGTGCCGAAGGGGCGGCTGGCCCGAATCCACGCCTCGTCGGGCACGACCGGCAAGCCGACCGTGGTCGGCTACACCAAGGCCGACATCGCGACTTGGGCGGGGCTCGTCGCCCGCTCGATCCATGCCGCCGGCGGCCGCCCCGGAATGACCGTCCACGTCGCCTACGGCTATGGCCTGTTCACCGGCGGGCTCGGCGCCCATTACGGCGCGGAAGCGCTGGGCTGCACGGTGATCCCGATGTCGGGCGGGCAGACTGAAAAGCAGGTGCAGCTGATCGCCGATTTCCGGCCCGACATCATCATGGTCACGCCGAGCTACATGCTCGCCATCCTCGACGAATTCCGCCGCCAGGGCCTCGATCCGCGCGCCTCCTCGCTTCGCACCGGCATTTTCGGCGCCGAGCCCTGGACGGAAGGGATGCGAGCCGAGATCGAGCAGGCCTTCGCGATCGACGCCGTCGATATCTATGGCCTTTCCGAGGTGATCGGCCCCGGCGTCGCCCAGGAATGCGTCGAGACCAAGGATGGGCCGACCATCTGGGAGGATCATTTCTATCCGGAGGTCGTCGATCCGCAGACCGGGGCGATGCTTCCGGACGGCGCGGAAGGCGAGCTCGTCTTCACCTCGCTGACCAAGGAGGCGATGCCCATCGTCCGCTACCGCACCCGCGACCTCACCCGCCTGCTCCCCGGAACCGCCCGGACGATGCGGCGCATGACGAAGATCACCGGCCGCTGCGACGACATGTTGATCGTGCGCGGCGTCAACCTCTTCCCGACCCAGATCGAGGAGCAGATCCTCGCCTGCCCGGCGCTCGCCCCCCATTTCACGATCGAGCTCAGCCGACCGGACCGGCTCGACCTGGTCAGGATCCTCGTCGAGGCGCGGCCCGGCACGAGCAGGGAGGAGCGCGCGCGCGACGGCGCCTTGTTGGCCGAGCGGATCAAGGCGCTGATCGGCATCAGCGTGACGGTGGAGGTATGCGGCGAGGGCGAAATCGCCCGATCGGCGGGCAAGGCGCAGCGCGTGATCGACCGCAGAACGCCCTGATCCTATCGTATTTATGCAGGGTCTCGGCGGCGGCCCGCCCCCGCTAGACTCGCCTTGGCGCGGGATCGACTCGGTTCGCCGCCGATTCATGGACGGGAAAGCTTTGCCGGCGCTAATCTTCGCCGGAGAGCCTGTGGGGATATTGCCATGCTGAAAATAGTCGTGAAATTCGCGGCGGCGGCCGCCCTCTTCGGCGCCGGGCCGGCACTCGCGCAGATCCGGAATGTCGATCCGAGCCGGCCCGACAGCTGGCAGCAGGAGGCCGAGGCCGAGGCCCCGGCCCAGGCCGACGGCGCCACGCCGGACGAGGCCGCCCCCGAAGCCGCCACTTCTGGCGAGCCGCGCGACTGGACCCCGATCGGGACCCAGGGCGCCGCGGCCCCCGGCGAAATCTACGCCACGCCGTCGGTCACCGCCGCCGCTCCGGGCACGACGCTGCCGCGCGAGGACGTGTTCACCGCCGCCGAAGGCCTGTTCGGCCGCGGCGCCCGGGGCCTTGCCGGAATCCTCGAGAACATCCTTCGCGACCAGGGCGAGCCGATCGCCTACATAACCGGCCAGGAAGCGAGCGGCGCCTTCATGATCGGCGTCCGCTACGGCTCGGGCGTCATGCACCACTCCATCGAAGGCGACCGCAACGTCTATTGGACGGGGCCCTCGATCGGCTTCGACGTCGGCGGCGACGTCAACAAGGTGTTCGTCCTGGTCTACAATCTCCACGACAGCCAGGAGCTGTTCCGCCGCTTCCCGGGCGGCGAGGGCCATGCCTATTTCGTCGGCGGCTTCTCGGCCACCTATCTGCGCCGCGGCGACGTCGTGCTGATCCCGGTGCGGCTTGGCGGCGGGCTCAGGCTCGGCGTCAATGTCGGCTATATGCGCTTCTCCGAGCGCAACCGCTGGCTGCCCTTCTAAGCCGAGGCCTTCACCAATTCGACGAAGGCGCGCGGCCATGACCGATATTTCAGCAGCCGGCACCTGGCGCCTCGGCGACCGCCACGTGAACCGCATGGGCTATGGCGCGATGCAGCTCGCCGGCCCCGGCGTTTTCGGCCCGCCCGGGGACAAGGACGCGGCGCTCGCCGTGCTCCGCGCGGCGGTGGGCAGCGGCGTCGACCATATCGACACCAGCGATTATTACGGCCCCCACGTCACCAACCGGCTCATCCGCGAGGCGCTGCACCCCTATCCGGGCAACCTCACCATCGTGAGCAAGCTGGGCGCGGTGCGGGGAAACGACGCCTCCTGGATCCCGGCCCTCGCCCCCGCCGATCTCATTGCCGGTCTCCACGACAATCTGCGCAATCTCGGCGTGGAGGCGATGGATGTGGTGAACCTGCGCATGGGCGGCCTCGAGGGTCCGGTGGAAGGCTCGATCGAGGAGCAGTTCGCCACGCTGGCCGAACTCCAGCGCCAGGGCCTGGTCCGCCATCTCGGCCTCAGCAACGTGAGCGCGGATCAGATTGCCGAGGCCCGAAAGATCGCGCCCGTCGTCTGCGTCCAGAATCACTACAACATCGTCCACCGCGCCGACGACGCCCTGATCGATGCGCTGGCCGCGCAGGGCATCGCCTACGTCCCCTTCTTCCCGCTCGGCGGCTTCAGCCCGCTCCAGTCGGGGCGGCTGGACGCGGTCGCGGCGACGCTCGGCGCGACGCCGATGCAGACGGCGCTGGCCTGGCTGCTCCGCCGCTCGCCCAACATCCTGCTGATCCCGGGCACCTCTTCGCTCGGCCATCTCGAGGAAAATCTGGAGGCGGCACAGCTCGAACTGTCCGCCGAGACGCTGGCCGAGTTGGACGCGATCGGAAAATGAGGGAGTCATCCCGGCGGAAGCCGGGACCCATGAACACCGGGCTGCACGTCGAGGTAAGGAGGCTTTCGCTTCCCGCCAGACGCAGAGTTCATGGGTCCCGGCCTTCGCCGGGATGACTATCGAGGAACGAGGCGCCAGCCCAGCGTCTCACCGGCCTGGAACGGAACAAGATGGCTGCCGGCCGCAGGAAGGCTGTCGGGCACCACGGTCTCCATCCGCTCCAGCACCACCTGCCCCTCGTTGAGCGGCAGGCCGTAGAAGGTCGGGCCGTTCACGCTCGCGAACGCCTCCAGCCGGTCGAGCGCGCCTTCCTCGTCGAACACCGCCGCATAGGCTTCGAGCGCGAACGGGGCGTTGAAGATGCCGGCGCAGCCGCACGCCGCTTCCTTGGCGCCCACCGCATGCGGGGCGCTGTCGGTGCCGAGGAAGAATTTGGCCGAGCCCGAGGTCGCGGCGCGGCGGACCGCCAGCCGGTGCCGCTCGCGCTTGGCCACCGGCAGGCAATAAGCATGAGGCCTGAGGCCGCCGGCGAAGAGCGCGTTGCGGTTGAGGATCAGGTGGTGCGGGGTCACCGTCGCGGCGATATTAGGGCCCGCCGCCTCGACGAAAGCGACCGCCTCGGCGGTGGTGATATGCTCGAGGACGATCTTCAGCGCCGGGAAATCGCGGGCGAGCGGGGCGAGGACGCGCTCGATGAATACGGCCTCGCGGTCGAAGATGTCGACCTTCGGATCGGTGATCTCGCCATGGACGAGCAAAGGCATGCCGATGCGCTGCATCGCCTCGAGCGCGGGATGGAGGGTGGAGACGTCGGTGACGCCGTGCGCGGCGTTGGTGGTCGCGTGCGCCGGATAGAGCTTGGCCGCCGCCCAGATGTTCGCCTCGAAGCCCCGCACCAGCTCGGCGGGCTCGGCCCGATCGACGAGGTAGCAGGTCATCAGCGGCGTGAAGCCGCTCCCCGCCGGCAAGGCGGCGAGGATCCGCGTCCGATAGGCCTCCGCCGCGGCGACGCTGATCACCGGCGGCGCCAGGTTCGGCATTACGATCGCGCGCGCGAATTGCGCCGCCGTGAAGGGCGCGACCGCTTCGAGCATGTCCCCGTCGCGCAGGTGGACGTGCCAGTCGTCGGGCCGGCGGATCGCGAGGCGGGTCGGTTCGGTCATGGTCTCCTGCGCGAAGAAGAAGGGTTTCCACCGGCTCCTCCCATCCCTACCTGCTCCATATGGCCGGGACCACCCTCGTCGATCGCGCCCTCATCCGCCTGTCGGGCGAGGATGTGCGCGGCTTCCTGCAGGGGCTGGTCACCAACGACGTCGAGACGCTGGCGCCGGAGCGGCCGCTCTGGGCCGGGCTGCTGACCGCGCAGGGCAAGGCTTTGTTCGATTTCATATTGTGGGCGGACGGCAACGACGTGCTCTTCGATTGCGAGCGCGAGGCGGCCGGCGACCTCGCCCGGCGGCTGACGCTCTACCGGCTGCGGCGGCCGATCGCGATCGCGCGCGAGGAGACATTGTGCGTCCACTGGTCCCGTTCCCCGGCGGAAGCCGGGGCCCAGTCGGAGGCCGGAACTGGGCCCGGGTCTTCGCCGGGGAACTGCCGGGATCCCCGCCTGCCGGAACTGGGTTATCGCTGGCTCGCTTCCGCCAATGGCGATGACGGGCTTGGCTGGCGCGCCCACCGGCTCTCGCTCGGCGTCACTGAAGGGCTGGCCGAATTGGGCTCGGACAAAACGCTCTGGCTCGAATGCAACGCGGCCGAGCTGGCGGGGGTCAGCTTCGCCAAGGGCTGCTATGTCGGCCAGGAGAATACGGCGCGGATGAACTGGCGCAACAAGGTCAACCGCCGGCTGGTCGTGGTGCGCGCCGACACGCCGGGGCCGCGCACCCGAATCCATTATCCCGACCTCGGCCTCGCCGTCGAGCATCGCCGCACCGACGATCTCGACGACGCGATCGTGCCGGACTGGCTGGCGGCGGCGCTCGCCTGAAGCGGGGAAGACGGTCGACCCAGGAGTCATCCCGGCGAAGGCCGGGACCCATGAACAGGGTCTCATCGAGAGAAGCGACGGCTCTTTCGTCTCAAGTGCGCACCGCAGAGTTCATGGGGCCCGGCCTTCCAGGATGACTCATTTTTCCATCCTCTGCTCTTCAGACCCTATTCGCCCCCGCGCCCGCCAGCACCTCGGCGACCTTGCGCGCCAGCTGGTCGATGGTGAAGGGCTTGGCGAGGAAGGCGACGCCGGCGTCGAGCATGCCGTTATGGACGACGGCGTTCCTGGTATAGCCGGTGGTGAACAGGATCTGCGTCCCCGGCCGCTCGGCGCGCACCTTGTCGGCGAGCTCGCGGCCGTTCATCCCGGGCATGACGATGTCGGTGAACAGCAGGTCGACCCGAGGCATCTCGGCCAGCCGCTCCAGCGCCCTCTCGCCGTTCGCGGCCTCGACGACGGTGTAGCCGAGCTCGCGCAAAGCATCGACGGTCATGGCCCGGACCTGCTCCTCGTCCTCGACGACGAGCACGATGTGCTCGGGCGCGCCCATCGGCATGGCGGCTGCCGGGAAGCGCTCCTCCGCGCGGGCGGCGGCGGCGCCGAGATGGCGCGGCAGATAAAGCTTGATCGCCGTTCCCTGGCGGGGCTCCGAATAGATTTTCACATGGCCGCCCGATTGCCTGACATAGCCGAACACCTGGCTGAGCCCGAGCCCGGTGCCCTCGCCCACTTTCTTGGTGGTGAAGAAGGGGTCGAAGGCGCGCTCGATCACGTCGGGCGCCATGCCGGTGCCGGTATCGCTGACCGAGATCATCACATATCGGCCGGGCCTGACCTCGGCATTCTGCTGGGCGTAGAGATCGTCGAGATGGGTGTTGGCGGTCTCGATGGTGAGCTTGCCGCCGCCTGCCATGGCGTCGCGCGCGTTGACGGCGAGGTTGATCAGGGCGTTTTCGAGCTGGGCCGGATCGGCGAAGGTGGGCCACAGGCCGCCGCCAAGGACGGTCTCGACATGGATATGCTCGCCGATCGTCCGGCGCAGCAGCTCGGACATGCCGGCGACCAGCTTGTTGGCGTCGAGCGCCTGCGGCTCGAGCGGCTGCTGGCGCGAGAAAGCGAGCAGGCGCGCGGTCAGCACCGCCGCCCGCCGCGCCCCTTCCGCGGCATTGTCGATGCAGGCGACGACCTTGGGATGCTCCTGGCCGGTCAGCCGCCGTTTCGCCATGTCGAGCGAGCCGGTGACGATGGCGAGCATATTGTTGAAATCGTGGGCGATGCCGCCGGTCAGCTGGCCGATCGATTCCATCTTCTGCATCTGGCGGATCTGGGCCTCCGCCTCGCGCCGCTCTGCGGCCTCGGCCTCGAGCGCCCGGGTCCGCTCGGCGACCCGCGCCTCCAGCGCGGCGTTGAGGTCGAGCAGCCTCTGCTCGCTTTCCCGCCTGATCTCATAAGCGCGCAATACGCCGTTGATCAGGGTGATAACGGTCGCGGCGACCGCGAAATAAATCCCCATCGCCACCCAGCCCTGCGGCCAGACGAGCCCCAACGAGCCGGCCGGGGCGAGCAGGTAATAATCGGCGAGGATGCCCGAAACCACGGCGGCGAGCAGCCCCGGCCCGACCCCGCCGAGAAAGGCGCTCAGCGCCACCGCGATCATGAACAGGAGGAAGGGCGAGTGGACGAACAGCCCGCCAAGCTCCAGCCGCACCCACAAAGCGAGAAAGCAGAGCAGGACCGCGATCGGGTAGCTCAGCCACTTCCTGGCGCGGATCGGTTGCGTGGCCGCTACGGGGTTCATCGCGCCAGCGTTACCGCGCGCGCGGGCGCAGGGCTAGAGTCGGCTCGATCCGGATCAGCCGTCATTCCAGCTTTCGCTGGAATGACGGGCCAATTCCTTTAGCCGCGCACCCAGCGCACCTGCGGATCGTTGAAGTCGATCACCGCATTCAGCTCGCGGACGTTGCGGTAGCCGTAGCCGACCAGGTTGATGAAGGTCTGGATGTTGAGCGCCAGCGGCCGCGATTTGAGCATCACCGGCGCCCGGTCGTTGCGGAAATTGTTGTTGCAATAGATGAGGATCGGCCGCCCGCGGTTGCGGCCGACGATGCGCGCCAGGCTCTCGGCGGTGAAATCTGGCAGCGGCAGGTTGACCGCACCCTCGATATGGCCGGCGCGGAACGCGGATTCGGAGCGGGCGTCGAGGATCAGCACGCCGGGCCGGGCGCGCAGCCGGTCGAACTCGGCCCAGGCGATCAGCCGGCTGTCGCGATAGGGCTGGACCTCGGCGGCGAGGCGGCGATAGCCCGGATAATCGATCTGCGGGTTGGTCGGCTGGGCCGCGGCGAGCGGCATGGCGGCCGCGGCGGCGAGCAGCAAGGCGAGGCAGGGACGAAGCATCGGAACCTCCTTGGCGAAGGAGGCATCCTTACGGGGGCGGAACTTTCGCGGGTCTGAACGCCGCCGGACAGCAAGCGGGCGCGACAATCGGGTGGAACATCCGGCGCTTATCGGCCATGGGCCATGCGAGCGCCGACGGATGTCCGGGCGCGTGAAGGAACGAGAGCATGAAGGATTATCGAAACCCCTCCTTTCAGGAGCGGGTGGGGCGCGCCGCCGCCGCCAAGCAGAAGGCGATCGATGCGCTGAAGGCGCGGCCCGTGCCGGACGAGGCGACGCTCGCCGCCCGCCGCGAGGCCGCCGACGCCCGCACCGCCGCGCAGGCCGAAAAGCGCGCCGCCGCCTTGGCCGCCAAGGCCGAGGCCGAAGCGGCTCGTGGCGCCGACGCCGCCCAGGCGGAAGCGGCCCACCTCTCCGCGGCCGAGGAGCGCAAGCGCGCCCGCGACGCCAGATATGCGGCCCGCAAGGCGCGCAAATAGCGCAAGTAGCGCCTAGCCTCCGACCGCCGCCGGGCCGGGGCCGGCGACCCAGGGCAGGCGGGGATCGTCGATGTCCAGCACGTCGTTGAGCTCGCGGATGTTGCGATAGCCGTAGGCGACGAGGTGGAGGAAGGTCGGGATGTTGAGCGCGACCGGGCCGGATTTCAGGATCACCGGCGGCCGGTCGTTGCGGAAATTGTTGTTGCAGTAGATCAGGATCGGCCGGTCGTGGCGGCCGATGACCTCGGCGAGCCGTTCGGCGCTGAACTCGGGCAGCGGCACGTTGATCGCGCCGGCCAGGTGGCCCTGGGCGAATTGCCGTTCGGAGCGCGCATCGAGGATCAGGACGTCCGGGTCAGACGAGGCGGCAAGGAAGGTCCGCCAGTCGATCAGCCGGGCCGCCCGATAGTCCCGGACCTCTTGGGCGAGCCGGACATAGGCCGGATAGTCGATCTGCGGATTGGGCGGCTGCGCGGCGGCGAGCGGGGCCGTAGCGGCAAGGGCAAGCAAAAAGATACAGGAACGGAGCATGCGCAGTCTCCTTTCAGGGGGAGACGAATCGTTACGGCGCTGGAACTGTCGAGCTTCTGAATGCGCCGTTGCGCGTCGTTCAGGGAAGCGGGACGAGCGCGGCGAAGGCGCGCACCGGGAAGGTGCCCATGCCGGCGATCTTCGGCGGCACGGCGGTGAAGGCGAAGCCCGAGGCCGGGAGCGCGCCCAGATTGGTCATGTGCTCGCAGATCGGGATGTCCGCGCCAAGCAGGACGGTGTGGACCGGCCGCGCCCGCCAGCCGGTGTCGTCGATATTGTAGCTGTCGATGCCGACCAGGGCCGCCTTGCGCTCCGCCAGCAGGCGCGCGGCGGCTTCGGTGAGGAAGGGATGGCCTTTGGCATAAAAGCCGGTGCGCCAGTGCCGGTCCCAGCCGGTGTGGACGAGGACGGCCTTGCCGGCGAGGTCGAGCCCTTCGAAGACGCCGGCGTCGACCGCCTGCGCCTCGGCGCGGACGAGAAGGCCGGGCAGCGCGGCGAGCTGCTCCAGCCTCAGCCCGGCGAGGTCGGCGCCGTCCTCGTAGCGGTGGAAGGGCGAGTCGAGATAGGTGCCGGTATTGGCGACCATGTCGATCCGGCCGATCTGGAAGCTGGAGCCGTCGTCATAATGTTCGGCCGAGCCCGCGCGCGCCCAGAAATCGCAGATATGCGGCCCCGGCAGTCCCTCATAGGTGATCATGCCATGCTCTATCGCGTGGCTGAGGTCGACGAGCTCTTGCTTTTCCATAAGGTCCACAATGTCCCCGCGGCGAACAGCGCCCAGACGATGTTGAGCGTCGCCGATGGCAGCGCGCCGTGCCACCAGCCGTTGACCACGAAAGCCGCCGCGCCGACCAGGTTCAGCCACTGGAAGAGCGGCGAGCGGCCGGTCAGCCTGCCCAGGGTCACCAATATGTAGGCCGCGAGGATCAGGCTCGCGCCGGCCCAGCCGACCACCTCGATCGCGATGTCGAGCGGGGTCAGGCCGCCGCTCCCCGGGCAAGGTTCCTCAGCACATATTGGAGGATGCCGCCATGCTGGAAATATTCGAGCTCGTTGGCGGTGTCGATGCGGACCCGGACGGCGAAGGTCGAGGACATGCCGTCAGCCCTGGTGACCTTGACCGCGATCTCCTTGCGCGGGGTGAGCTCGCCCACGCCGAGGATGGTGAAGGTCTCGGTGCCGTCGAATGTGGGAACCTCGTCGAGGAACTGGAGCGGGATCACGCCCATGCCGACGAGGTTGGAGCGGTGGATGCGCTCATAGGTCTCGGCGATGACCGCGCGGACACCGAGCAGATTGGTGCCCTTGGCCGCCCAGTCGCGCGACGAGCCGGTGCCATATTCCTTGCCGGCGATGATCACGAGCGGCGTGCCTGCTTCCTTGTAGAGCATGGCGGCGTCGTAGATCGGCATCTGCGCGCCGGTCGGGATGTGCTTCGTGATGCCGCCTTCGATGCCGGGGACCATCTTGTTCTTGATGCGGATGTTGGCGAAGGTGCCGCGCATCATGACGTCGTGATTGCCGCGGCGGGCGCCGTAGGAGTTGAAGTCGGTCCGGGCGACCTGATGGTCGGAAAGGAATTTCCCGGCCGGGCTGTCGAGCTTGATCGCGCCGGCGGGGCTGATGTGGTCGGTGGTGATGGAATCGCCCAGGATGGCGAGCGGGCGCGCCTCGACGATGTCCGAAGGGGGCACGGGCGTCATCGTCATGCCCTCGAAATAGGGCGGATTGGCGATGTAGGTGGAGGCGGGCGGCCAGGCGTAGGTCGAGCCGCCGGCGACCGCGATCCCCTGCCAGCGCTCATCGCCCTTGTAGACGTCGGCATAGCGGGCGCGGAACATGTCGCCGTTGACGAACTGGTCGATCAGCGAGCGGATCTCGTCGTTCGAGGGCCAGACGTCCTTCAGATAGACGTCGTTGCCTTCCCGGTCCTTGCCGAGCGGGGTCGCGACCATGTCCTCGATCACCGTGCCCTTGATCGCGTAGGCGACGACGAGCGGCGGCGAGGCGAGATAATTGGCGCGCACGTCCGGGCTGACGCGCCCCTCGAAATTGCGGTTGCCGGAGAGAACCGAGGCGGCGACGACATCGTTCTTGTGGATCGAGGCGCTGATCGCCTCGGGCAGCGGCCCCGAATTGCCGATGCAGGTGGTGCATCCATAGCCGACCAGATCGAAGCCGATCGCGTTCAGGTCTTCGGAGAGCCCGGCACGGTCGAGATAGTCGGTGACGACCTTGGAGCCGGGCGCCAGCGACGTCTTCACCCATGGCTTGGAATCGAGCCCGAGCGCGCGTGCCTTGCGGGCGACGAGGCCGGCGGCGACCAGCACCGAGGGGTTGGAGGTGTTGGTGCAGGACGTGATCGCTGCGATGACGACGTCGCCATGGCCGATATCGTGCTTGACCCCGTCGGCATTGGGCGCGTCGACCCCGAAGCGCTCGGGCAGCTCCTCGGCGGGATGGCCGTATTCGGTGGTGAAATTGGTCCGGAACTCGTCGTCGACGGCGGAGAGCAGGACCTTGTCCTGCGGCCTTTTGGGGCCGGCGAGGCTCGGCTCGACGGTCGACATGTCGAGCCTCAGCGTCTCGGTGAACACCGGGTCGGCGGACCCTTCGGCCTCGAGCCACATGCCCTGCGCCTTGGCATAAGCCTCGGTGAGCGCGATGTCCTCGTCCGGCCGGCCGGTGAGGCGCATATAATCGAGCGTCTTGTGATCGATCGGGAAGAAGCCGCAGGTCGCGCCATATTCGGGCGCCATGTTGGCGATCGTCGCCCGGTCGGCGACCGAAAGCGCCGAGACGCCGGGCCCGAAGAATTCGACGAACCGCCCGACCACGCCCTTGGCGCGAAGCATCTGGGTGACGGTGAGGACGAGGTCGGTGGCGGTGATCCCCTCCTTGAGCGCGCCGGTGAGATGGAAGCCGACGACCTCGGGAATGATCATCGAGACAGGCTGGCCGAGCATCGCCGCCTCCGCCTCGATGCCGCCGACGCCCCAGCCCAGAACGCCGAGGCCGTTGACCATGGTGGTGTGGCTGTCGGTGCCGACCAGCGTGTCGGGATAGGCGATCTCCTCGGCCGCGCGCGCGGCGGCCCTGCGGTCCCCGCTTTCGCGCCGGTCGGGCGAGCCGATCCGCGGCTCGGCGCGGCGGTCGGCCTCGGACCGCCGGTCGCCGCCGGCCGCGCCGACCTCGGGCGTGCTCCAGATGCCGCGCGCGATATACTCGAGATTGACCTGGTGGCAGATGCCGGTGCCGGGCGGCACGACCGAGAAATTGTCGAACGCGACCGCGCCCCATTTGAGGAACTGGTAGCGCTCCATGTTGCGCTGATATTCGAGCGCGACGTTCTGCTCGAACGCCTTGGGCGTGCCAAACTCGTCGACCATCACGCTGTGATCGATGACGAGATGGACCGGCACCAGCGGATTGATCTTGCGCGCGTCGCCGCCGAGCGCGGTCATCGCATCGCGCATCGCCGCGAGATCGACGACGGCGGGGACGCCGGTGAAATCCTGCATGAGGACGCGCGCGGGCCGATACTGGATCTCGCGCTGCGAGCTGCGGTCCACCTGCCAGTCGACGAGCGCCTGGATATCCTCGACGGTGACGGTGACCCCGTCCTCGAAGCGGAGGAGATTCTCGAGCAGGACCTTCATCGAGAAAGGCAGCCGGTCGACATTGCCGAGCTTGGTCGCGGCCTTGGCGAGGGAGAAATAAGTGTAGGAACGGCCGTTCACGTCGAACGTGGAGCGGGTTCCGAGTGTGTCCTGGCCGGTGGCGGTCATCTGCGCTCCCCTGATCCGGTTTTAGCGATCCGCTAAATCACCGGCGCTCTAGCAAGGCGGAGGCGGAGGGGGAAGGGCACCGCCGTCATGCTGAACTTGTTTCAGCATCCAATGGGGAGCCCCCGCGGGGGTGAGGAGCTGGACCCTGAAACAAGTTCAGGGTGACAGAAAAAGGCACCTGCATTCGCGTGACTTCACCCATAACCATTATGGATCAGCTTGACTTTGAAACGCCTGCCAGAGGGGGAAGGGGGCCGTCTTCGTCAGTTCTGGAGTGCGGTACGAAAGCGCTCCGTGAGACGAACGCTACTGGTACGCCGCCCGGGTCAGGCCGCACGAAGCCTCCTGCCGCGTCTTAACGATGGATTCTCGCGGTTGGCTCTCTGGGCAAGGGAGAAGTCGCCGTCACGGCTTATCACATAGCGATATGCCCAAGTCGTCTGGAGTCCGTTGTAATAGTCAATGTTATCGGAGCTCGACGAGACCGGCCTTCCCTCCGCTGTCGCAGCCAAGAACTCCTCGTGCGGCTGTTCAAGAGACTCAAACTGCTCCAAGAGCCGCTTCATTTCTGCCGGGGATAGGCGGCCTGCAACAACCTGTCCAAGGGCTTCGGCTCGCCGGTCCCGCTTCCCGCGATGATGACGCTCACTGATCTCTGCGAGGATCGAAGGACACCACGCACACAGCATCAGGTCCGCTGCCAATGGCATGTATACCTCAATGCCGGGAAGGGCGATGCCGAGGTTGCCGTACGGGCCGAAGTCGCGAGAGTTGGCGAGGCTGACCGGATTGTCTCCGAGGTAGAAGCTGCGTCCAGGCGCTGGCTCGGCAAGAACGAAATCCTTTGCACCGATGATTTGAGCGAACTCCCCGAAGCTGCCCTGAATGCTCGTGAGGTGCTCGCGCTTTAGCGTGTTCTCAGTGCTGGGCTCCCAGCCCTCCCATCCCTGCACGTCCTGCATCCGGCCGCCAGCGCCCTCAACCATCTTCACCGTCTCTTCCTCGAGCGCTTGCCAGCGGTCGCGGTGGGCTTTTGTCCTCAAGAACTGAAAAGCCATAAGAAGCGCGAGTGCGGCCCTCTGCTCCGGTCTATCACTCAGCCGCCGCTGCTCGACCACCTCGCGATAAGCGGGAAGCACCTGTTCCTCAGCGGCACAGGCGATGGGTTCAAATGATGCGATCCAATTGTCGTCAAACGCAAAAATCGTTAAAGCGGCGCTCAGCCATGACGTTCTTGATCGATGTGACGAAGGTTTGGCCCTCGTGCTTGTCATAAACATTGACGCGCTCGTTCTTCTCGTCCGCCAGAAACTGGCGGAGGATGAACTTCGGGACGTAATGCTGGTCCGCGGCAGCCATCTGTCAGATATGGCGTCTTGATCGCCGAATTCACCCGTGGGGCGACTTCCGGGGACAAAATTGCCTAATTGCTATCCTGGGGCGGGATCACGCCCCCAGCCATCCGACCGTTATCGATGAACAAGACACCTGCGGTCTCGAAGGCATGGCGGAGTGCCGTGACGCGAGCGGGCAAAACGGGTTCGCCGACCTCAAAGCGGATAACCGTGCGGGCGCTGATGCCGGACGCGGCGGCCAGATCGCGCTGGGTCCAGTTGAGCGCCGCGCGCGCCATTCGGCATTGGCGGACATTCATTTTGTCACATTCGCAGCAAAAAGTACTTGCATGCTTCCCCGCAATATGTCACATCTACAGCCATAACTAAGAGCTCCGCCGGAGCTGGCGGGAGACCTTGGGCCTATGGCTGGCAGGGACCATAATGACACGCGCCAGGCAGTGCTAGGCGCGGCGTTCGTCGTGCCGGTGCCGGACCCCATCGAGGATGCGGGCGCGGCGGTGCCGGATGCCGCCTCATGGGGCCGGGCGCTTGCCGATATGGCGCGGGCGGAGGCGGTGCTGAACGGCTTCTGCCGGGCGTGCCGGGAGGAGGGG
>DASYKV010000009.1:0-6036 GCA_035994965.1 Allosphingosinicella sp. | reverse complement strand
CCCGGAATGGCGCCTTCGGTGGCGACGACCTCGACGACGCGGATGCCGAAGCGGCCGTTCACGGTCACGACCTCGCCGCGGGCGATGAGCGTGCCATTCGCCATGATGTCCAGCAATTCGTGGGACTGGCGATCCAGCTCGACGACGCTGCCCTCGGCGAGCTCCATGAGTTCGGAGAGCTTCAGCGCGGTGCTGCCGACCTCGACCGACAGGCGTACCGAGATGTCGGCGAACAGGCCGAAATTGCGACGATTGAAGGCGTCGTCGGCCGGCCCCGCCTCGATAATGTCCTGACCTTCCTTCACTGACCCAGCCTCCTCGTTTCCATTTTCTCGATCTTCAGCGCCGCCTTGCCGTCCCGCTCGCCGACCGAGCCGAGCGCAACGCGACGGCCGGCGACGATCAGGGGGACGAGCCTGGTGAGGCTGACGGGAATGATGTCGCCCTCGCGCAGCTGCATCAGCTCGGAGAGCGAAAGCTCCGGCCGGGCGAGCACGGTGCGGGCGTCGATGCGAACCTCGCCGACGGCGGCGCCAAGGCGCCCCCGCCAGTCGCCGGTGCGCACGCCGCCATCATCATGCGCGCGGGCGGCGAGCTCAGGCTCGACCGAGCGCAGCGCCGCGACAGGATAGAGAAATTCGATCGCCGAGCCCGCCCCGGCCCAGGGGGCGACCTCGAAGCGGGTGATCGCGACCGCCTCGTCGGCGCCCGCGAGCTCCGCAAAGCCGACATTGGTCTCGCGCGCCTTGAGCTGCTGGCGCACCGGCACGACTTCCTGCCAGACCTCGGCAAGCGCGCCGATCACTGCCTCGGCGAGGCGGCCGAGCAGGCTCTCCTCGGTGGCGGTGAACTCGCGCCCGCGGCGCGACGGCGCGGTGCCATTGCCGCCGTAAAAGGCGTCGACCAGGCGGCTGATGAATTCGGGCTCGATGCGGAGCAGGATCGCGCCCTTGAGCGGGCGGAAGCCGTAGAGGCTGAGGCTAACGAACTCGTTCTGCTCGGCCCGCCAGTCGCCGAAGGCGCGGACTTCCGTCGGCAAGGTCGAGACGCGCGGTTTCACGCGCGCGAACGGCTCGATCACGTCGCGCAGCCGCTTCACCATCCGCTCGTTGAGCTTGTCCAGCGCCGGGATCGCCGCCATCGAGCGACCGGCATCCCCGCCAAGCGAGAAAGCGCGCGCCGGCCCGGCCGACGCGCCACCCTCGGCGGACCCGCTCTCGCGGGCCTCGCTCATCAGGGCTGAAATCTCTTCGCCCGAAAGGGTCTGGTCCTGGCTCATTGCGTGACGAAACTCGTGAAGTAGACGTCATCTATCCCGCCAAAACCTTCCCGATTGGTTAACACCCTGTTTATCGCGTCCTTTAACGCGTTCTTAAGGGCTTCCTTTCCGGAAAGTGTCGTGATTTCAACGGGATCAGCCTCAGAGATGGCGAGAATGATGGCCGAGCGAATGGCCATCATGTTGCGCTCGACGTTATCTTTCACATGGTCGTCGTAGAAGGTGGAGAGGCCCAGCCCGATCTGGACGAAATTGTCGCCGCCCCGCAGGTTCGAGGTGAAATTGCCCTCGAGCGGGATGTAGGTGGTCTTGAAGACGCGCGGATCGGGCCGGCCGTTGCGCGCGGCGGCGCGGGCGTGATCCGCCGCGGCGCTGCTGACCCCCTCGCGGACGACGAGCTGCGGGTCGTCCGCATGCGGATCCTCAGCGGCGGCGCTATGACTGCCGGGCAGGCCGTACATCGCATAATAGCCGCCGCCCGCGCCGAGCAGGACGACGAGGAGGAGAAGGATCAGCTTCTTCTTCTTGCCGCCCTTCTTCTTCGGCTTGGCCCCGGCCTCGGCGGGCGCTTCGATGGCGATATCGGTCATGATTCAACTCCTCAGGCGTAGCGGTCGAGCCGGGCGCGGGGGGATGCACGGGTCGACCCGTTCGCATCCGCGCCGGGCACGGTCCTGATCATCGGGGTCTGGCGGGCTTCGTCCTGGCGGCGCTGGTCGCCCGGCGCGTTCCGGCCGGAGCCCGACAGATCGACATGGGTCTCGGCGATGCGCACTCCCTGCGCACGTGCCTCGGCGGTGAGCCGGGGCTGGGCGTCGGTCAGGATCTGGCGCGCCGCCTCGGTCTCGACGGTCAACCGCACCGCGGTACCGCGATCGCCCTGCTGCAGCTCGACATGAAGCGAGCCGAGCGTCTGCGGATGCAGGCGGAAGCGAAGCGGCGTGTCGTCGGATGCAGAGCGGGCGATGTCGCGCGCCAGCCGGTCGAGCCAGGCGCCGTCGCGGGCGAGGTCGAGCTTGCGCTCTGCGACGAGGTCCGCGGTGGACGTGGCCTCGACCGTGGCGGTCTTCTCGGCGGCGGGCGCAGGCTGCGTGGTGGGGGACAAGGCCGGTTGCGGCACGTCGGCGACCGGCAGCGGCGTTGCGGCCTGGACCGCGGCGGGCGCCGGGGCCTTCGCGGGAGTCGCATCGGTTTTCGCAGTCTCGGTGGCCTCCGCTTTGGCTTTGGCCTCGACCTGCTTCGCGGACGGCGGCTTGCGCTGCAGCAGCGCCTTCATCACGGCGTCGGTCGCCGTCGCGGGATCCGGCGCGTCATTTTCCCCTGACGACGCATCGGGACCGTCCGGGGTCGGCGCACCTTTCCTGCCATTGCCGATCGTGCCGCAGGGAAGGCCGGCCGTTTCGACGGCCGTGGCGCCGGGCGCGCCCTCGGCCGCGGGTGGGATCTGTGGCGCCGGGACGGTCGGCAGATGCTGGGCAAACGGGATCAGGATCGCGGTCTCGGGCTGGCTGTCGTCCGTGGACGTCTTGTCGGCCTTGGCCGGCGCCGCTCCGTCGCCTTCCTTGCCGTCTTCACCGCCTTCCGGCGCGACAATCTGAGGCGCGATGCCATCAAGCATGTCGACCGGCGTCGGCGACTGCGTCGGCGGCGCGACCGCACAGGGGCCCCCCGGCACCGTCGGCCGTTCCACCGCGAAACCGCTTGAGGCGTCGCCGCCGGCAGGCGCCGTTTTGGCGGCGGGGGTGGGCAGCGGCGCGCTGCGCATATTCGGGATGGACGCCATCATCTCAGTCTCCCGTTTGAATCGTGGCGCGGCGGCGATGGACGCCCCGCAATTTCTGTTCCGCCAGGTCCTCGGCGGCGCGGAAGGCCATGCCTTCGAGCTTCTCGGCGCTTTCCTGGTCGCGGCGGGCAGTGACCCGCTCAGCCTCGCGCATCGCGGCGGCGGAGCGGGCGGAATCGATGGTCTGGCCGAGGCCGAGCCGTGCGCTGTCGAGGCGCAAGGCGAGCTCCCCCATCTGGGCGAGCGCCTGACCGCTGGTCGGTCCTTCGAGCGGCTTCAGCTCGGCGCGCATCTGCACGAGCCGCGTGCGCGACAATTCGAGCGTGCGCACCCGGCCGGCGGCGGTCACTGCCGCATTGGCGGCGAGCGCATGCTGGATCCGGCGGATCCTGGCGATGCGCTGGCGCTGGTGAAGGGCGTTGCTCATGCCGCCATCAACCCGGTCAGGGCGGCGACCGAGGCGTCATAGGGCGCCCGTTCGAGCTGCGGCTGGGTGAGGAAATCGAGCAACTCCGGCCGCCGGACGATTGCCTCGTCGATCAGGGGATCGTTGCCCGGGGCATAAGCGCCCATCAGGATCAGGTCGCGATTCTCCTCGAAGGCGGACCAGAGCCGGCGGAAGCCGGCCGCCGTCTGGGCATGTTCCGGCGTCACGATGTCGGCCATGACGCGGGAGAGCGACTTGCCGATGTCGATCGCCGGATAGACGCCCTGCTCGGCGAGCGCGCGCGACAGGATGATATGGCCGTCGACGATGGCGCGGGCCGCGTCGACGATCGGGTCGGTGGTGTCGTCGCCATCGGCGAGCACGGTGTAGAGCGCGGTGATCGAGCCGCCGGTCACGGAATCGGCGCCGGCGCGCTCGACGAGCCGCGGGATCTGGCCGAGCGCGGAGGGCGGATAGCCCTTCACCGTCGGCGGCTCACCGAGCGACAGGCCGATTTCGCGCTGCGCATGGGCGACGCGGGTCAGGCTGTCGACGAGCAAAAGCACCTTGAGCCCACGGGCGCGGAAATCCTCGGCGATCGCGGTGGCGCGCATCGCCGCGCGGAGGCGCAGCAGCGGGGCATGGTCGGCCGGCACCGCGACGACCACCGACTTGCGGCGGACCTCGGGCGGCAATTTGGTGGCGAGGAAGTCGGAAACCTCCCGGCTGCGCTCGCCGATCAGGCCGACGACGATCACGTCGGCATCGGCGCCGGCGATCATCTGGCCCATCAGCACCGACTTGCCGACGCCGGAGCCGGCGACGATGGCGATGCGCTGGCCGACGCCGGCGGTGAGCATCGCGTTGACCGCGCGCACGCCGGTGTCGAATGGCTGGGTCACACGGGCGCGGGAGAGCGGATTGCCCTGGACGCCCTGCAGCGGCCATTTGTCGGTCGCGCCGACCGGGCCGAGCCCGTCCAGCGGATTGCCGAGCCCGTCGACGACGCGCCCGAGCAGAGCGGGGCCGACCTCGGCCATCGTGCTCGACGCATCGGGCTCGACGCGGGCGCCATTGGCGTGGGCAGCGGCGCCATCGAGCGCCATGAGCAATGTGCGGTTGCCGCGGAAGCCGACCACTTCGGCCCGGCTCACCTGGTTCCCGCCGGAGACGATGCGCGCGCCGGCGCCGATCGGCCGGGTGAAGCCGGTCGCCTCGAGCATCAGGCCGTCATAGGAGGCGAGCCGGCCGACGACCTGCGGGCCGCCGGCTGGATGGACCTGGTCGATGAGGTTGCGGGCGCGGTCGAGGAGCGAGGTCATTGCGGCGCTCCCATCCGGTCGAGCTCGGCGCGCAGCCGCTCGAGGCGGACCGCGGGCCCGTCCTCGATCCAGCCATGGCCGGTCTCCAGCACGATCGAGCCGCGCGCGAGACCCGGATCGGGCTCCAGCGCTACATTCAGCCCGGCATTGGCGAGATGGACGATATCGTCGGGATGGGCGCGAAGCTTGCTCGGCTCGACCTCCCGCGCAACCAGAGCCGCGGCCTGCCGGGCGCGGGCGAGCAGCAGGTTCGCGTCAATATCTGCCTGGCCGACCACTTCGCGCACGAGCCGGTCCACCGTCTCGGCGAGCAGCAAGGCGAGGGCGTTGGCGGGCTCGGGCTTCAGCACCTGCAGCGACGAAGCGAGCCGGGCGAGTGCGTCGCGCTCCGCCTCATAATCCATTTCCGCCTCGCGGCGACCTTCGGCATGGCCTGCGGCGAAGGCCGCCTCGTCCAGCCGTGCCCGCTCCTGCTCGGCGGTCAGCGGCAGCGAATCCTCGTCATTGTCGGCGGTGAAGCCGCCCTCGACATCGCGCGCGCGGAACCCCGCCTCGCGATGGCCGAGCACGAAGCTGCCGACACTCTCGGCCTGGGTGTCGATGGCGCGCAGCAACCTAGACATAATCGTCGCCCCGGCCGGCGAGCATCAGGCTGCCGGCATCGGCAAGGCGCCGCGCGATGGCGAGCACCTCCTTCTGCGCTTCCAGCACCTCGGCAAGGCGCAGCGGGCCACGCTCCGCCATTTCGTCGCGGATCGAATCCGCGGCGCGGGCGGACATGCAGCCTAGCATCTTCTCGCGCAGTTTCTCGTCGGCGCCCTTGAGCGCGACCACGAGCATGTCGTTCTCGACGTTGCGCAGCAGGATGCCGAGATTCTTGTCGTCCAACTCCATCAGATCCTCGAAGACGAACATCTCGTCCTCGATCCGCTGGGCGAGCTGCTTGTCGACCTTGCCGAGGCTGCGGATGATGGACTTGTCCGAGCCGGGGCGCATATTGTTCATGATCTTCGCGGCCTCGCTGGCGCCGCCGCGCGAGGCGGCCGGGGCCGTCGAGATTCGGGCGACCTGGCGGACCAGGATCTTCTCCAGCTCCTCGATCGCCTCGGCGCTCACGGATTCCAGCTTCGCGACGCGGAAGATCACGTCGGGCTGTATGTCGGCGGGCAGGAGCTGCAGCACGTCGGCGGCGATCGGCGCCTCCAGATGGGCGAGCACGATCGCG
>DASYKV010000008.1:0-34860 GCA_035994965.1 Allosphingosinicella sp. | reverse complement strand
GCAGACCCGGCATGTGCTGGAGACGATCAAGATCACGCTGGAGGCGGCCGGCGCGACGATGGCGGACGTCGCGTTCAACCACATCTTCCTGACCGACTGGGCGTATTATCCGGCGATGAACGCGGTCTATGCCGAATATTTTCCGGGCGCGAAGCCGGCGCGCTATTGCATCCAGTGCGGCCTGGTGAAGCCCGGCCTCGTCGTCGAGATCGCCAGCGTGGCGCATCTCGGCTGATGCCGGACATCGGGGGTCTTTTCTACGAGGAGCACGGGCCGGCGGACGGCCCGCCTTTGATCCTCTCGTCCGGACTCGGCGGCTCCGCCGGCTATTGGGCGCCGAACCTGCCGGCGCTGGCGGCCGGGCATCGGGTCATCGCCTATGACCATCGCGGCACCGGGCGGAGCGACCGCGCGCTCCCGCCCGGCCTGACGGTCGATATTATGGCCGACGACGTCGTGGCGCTGATGGACGGGCTCGGCCTCGAACGCGCCACCCTGATCGGCCATGCCGCCGGCGGCGCGATCGGCCTCGCCATCGCGCTGAGCGCGCCCGAGCGGCTCGACCGGCTGGTGGTGGTCAACGGCTTCTCCAGGCCCGACCCGCATTTCGTGCGCTGCATGGAGATCCGCCTCGCGCTGCTGCGCGACAGCGGCGTCGAGGCCTTCATCCGCGCCCAGCCGATCTTCCTCTATCCGGCCCGTTGGATCTCCGAGAATAGCGAGCGCCTCGATGCTGAGGAGGCCGGCCATATCGAGCAGTTCCAGGGGAGCGCGAACGTCGAGGCGCGCATCGCCGCCTTGCTCGCCTTCGATATCGACGACCGCCTTGCCGAGATCGCCACGCCGACCTTGATGATCGCCGCCGAGGACGACATGCTGGTCCCCGACAGCTGCTCGGACCGGCTCGTCGAGGCCTTGCCCAATGCCGGCCTGCAGCTGATGCTTGGCGGCCATGCCTGCAACGTCAGCGAACCGGCGGTGTTCGACAAGATTCTCGGCGCCTGGCTCGCCGGCGCGCCTGAAGAAGGAGTTCAATGATGGAAATCGGTATCTTCACGCCGATCGGCAACAATGGCTGGCTGATCTCGGAAAATTCGCCCCAGTACATGCCGAGCTTCGATCTCAACAAGGAGATCGCCCAGAAGGCGGAAAGCTACGGCGTCGATTTCCTGCTGTCGATGATCAAGCTGCGCGGCTTCGGCGGCAAGACCGAATTCTGGGAGCACAATCTTGAAAGCTTCACCCTGATGGCCGGCCTCGCCGCGGTCACCGAGAAGATCAAGATCTACGCGACCTGCCCGACGCTCGTCATCCCGCCGGCCTTCTGCGCGCGCATGTGCAACACGATCGATTCGATCAGCCACGGCCGCTTCGGCCTCAATCTGATCACCGGCTGGCAGCGTCCCGAATATAGCCAGATGGGGCTGTGGCCGGGCGACGAGCATTTCCGCAACCGCTATCAGATGCTCGGCGAATATGCCCACATATTGCGCGAATTGTGGGCGACCGGAGTCTCGGACTTCAAGGGCGATTATTACCAGATGGACGATTGCCGGGTCCGCCCGCTGCCCACCGGCGACATGAAGATCATCTGCGCCGGCTCGTCGGACGAAGGCCTCGCTTTCTCGGCCCAATATGCCGATTACGCCTTCTGCCTGGGCAAGGGCGTCAACACGCCGACCGCCTTCGCCTCCAACAATGAGCGGCTGATGGCGGCCACGGCCAAGACCGGCCGGGACGTGCGCATCTACGCCTTGTTCATGGTCATCGCCGCCGAGACCGACGAGGAGGCGATGGAGAAATGGATCTGGTACCGCGAAGGCGTCGACGAGGAGGCGGTGGCCTGGCTCGGGCTCCAAGGCGCGGCCGACAAGACTTCGAGCACCACCAACGTCCGCCAGCTCGCCGACAAGGAAAGCGCGGTCAACCTCAACATGGGCACGCTCGTCGGCTCCTATGAAAGCATCGCCCGGATGCTCGACGAAGCGGCGACCGTGCCCAATACCGGCGGCGTCCTCCTCACCTTCGACGATTTCATCGAGGGGACCGAGAAGTTCGGCACCCGAATCCAGCCGCTGATGAAGAGCCGGAAGGGGGTGGCATGATCGGAACCTTTCTCAAGACGGTCGTCGCGTTCCTCATCTGCCTGGTGGTCGCGGATTTGATCGGGGTCGTCGTCTGCGTCGTCATCGACGTCGCGCCCCTGCGCCACGGCAGCGCCATATTGCCTTATGCGATCTGGCTCGTGCTCGGTGCGTTTGCCGGCTTCGTCGCCTTCGGCTTCGCCGGCGCCTGGGCCTCGGCGAGCGGCAACGAGAAATGGGTGGACGAGCCGGCCGCGCCGCGCATCGGCAATATCGTCCTCCTCTCCAGCCTGGTCGTGGTCCTGGCTTTGTGCGCGACCTTCTACTGGCTCCATTGGTCGCGCGGCGTGGTCGGCGAATATTTCGTTCCGGACAGCATGGGGCACACCCTCATCTACCTTCTCGCCGCGCTCGGCGCGATGCTGGCCGCGCGCTCGGCGCTGAAGCCGATGCCGGCCTGAAATGGCGTTCACCCGGACCCAGGCCGGCGTCGCGGCCGGCATGGCGGGCGGGCTGGCGGCGACGATCGCGCTCTTCGCGTGGCCGAGCTCGCCCGCGGTCCCGGCCGAAGCGGAGGGCCGGATCGCGCTCTGGCTGAGCTGCGCGCTCATCGCCTCGGCCTGGCTGCTGATCGCGGTCGGACGGCTGGCCGGGCACCGCTTCTTCACGCCCGCCGACATCGACGGCGGCGGCCTCACCGAGGGCACGTCCAGGGCGAAGCTGCTCCAGACGCTGGTCCAGAACACGCTCGAGCAATGCCTGCTCGCCATCCCCGCTTACGGCGCCTGGCTGTGGCTGGCGCCCGAGGGGAGGCGCGGGCTGGTCGTCCCGTGCGCGGCCTGCTTCGCGCTCGGACGGCTGCTCTTCTTCGCCGGCTATGCGCGCGGCGCGCCGTTCCGGGCGCTTGGCTTCACGCTCACTTTCTATCCGACGGTCGGCCTTTACCTGTTCCTCCTGCCCGTGGCTGTCAGGCTCGCCTTTTCCTGATAATCGTCCGGCCATGAGAGTCTCTCGCCTGCTCCCGCTCGCCTTCCTCGCCCTCGCCGGCTGCGCGGGGCAGCTGCGCGACTATGTCGGGCCGCGCTCGTCGATCGTTCGGCCGCAGCTGATCCGCTACGGCTTCTCCTTGCCCGAGATCGCCTGCGTCGGCGCGAGGCTCGGCGACACGTTGACGCCAAAGCAGCTGCGCCTCTTCACCCGCGCCGCGGGCGGGGTGCAGCGGCCGGTCTTCGACCGCGAGCGCTTCACGCCGCGCGACCTCGACCTGGTCGCGCGCGCGATGCGGGACGGCCGGGTCGGTATCGAATTCTCGCGCGCGCTCACGGCCTGCCAGGTCAGCATACCGGCCGCGGTGGCCGCCGCTCCGGCCGCGCCGCCTGCCGCCGGACCCGCAGAAGCCGCCGCCGCTCCCGCGCCGCGGCCGCCGGCCTGGCTCAATCTCGGCGCCGCCGGCTCGGGGCAGGCGATCACCATCGATGCCTCCACGCTCGAGCAGGAGGGCTCGACGCGCACCGCCTGGTTCAGGATGACGGATCCCGCGCCGGCGCCCCCGAGCCTGCACAGCTATCGCCTCAGGATCGACTGCGCCCGGCGCACGATCCAGCCGCTCGGCCATCGCCGCTACGACGAGGCCGGCGCCATCGCCGAGTCGCGCGACATCGGGCCCGGGGAAGAAGCGCCCTTGCCGGTCGAGAGCGGGACAGTCACCGAGATCGCCTATCTGTCCTTATGCACGTGAAATTTGCACGGAACGGGCTTTTGGAGTATTTCGGCGGGGCAGGTCGTACCCGCACCTAGTGGAGAAAAGCCATGTCCGCCCGCGCGTTGCTCGCTCTCGCTGTCGCCGCAATTATCGCCGTTCCCGTCGCCGTCCAGGGCGCCGAGCCGGAGACCGCGCCGCGGGCGCCGCGGGCAAAGCGCGTCTGCGAAGCCTATTCCGACGTCGCCAGCCGGCTTCGCAACGTTCGCCGGTGCCGCTCGGCGGAGGAGACCACGCAAGCCAAGCAGGAAGCGCGCCAGGTCGTCGACCGCATCCAGGCGATGAAGGCGACGGCGGCCCACTAAGCCGACCGGAGCTCAGGCGCGGCTCAGGCAAGCCGCTCCGGCACCGCCAGCGCCTCGATCTTCAGCGTCGCGCGTGGCGCCACGGCTTCCCAGGGGAAGACGTACCATCTCTTGTCGCTGTCGCGGTCGATCTCCGACCCGCGATATTCGGCCTTGGCCTTCGACCGGACATTGTGGACCAGAACGGCGACCCGCAGCCCCGCCGGATCGTCGCTCTTGGCCGCGATCGCCGCGCGCAGAAACTGGATGGTGCCGCCCGAATCGTTGATGTCGTCGACGATCAGGATCCGGCTGCCGGCGCGGATCTTCGCCGCCAATTTGTCGAGCAATTCGCCGCCGAACCCGACCTCGCCCGAGCTGTGATCGACCGACAGCATCTGGATTCCGGTCCGGTGCGACAGATAGGCCGCCGGCACCAGCCCGCCACGCCCGATCCCGACCAGGAAATCGGGCTGCCAGTCATTGGCCTCGATCTGCAGCGCGACCGTCTCCAATTCCTCGAGGAAGCGCTCGTAGGGGATGTCGAAGAGAATGGGGTCGGACATGCGGGCTTCCTGCGTCGGAGTCGCGAGGGTGAATAAGCGTGCCGGCGGCGACCGACAATGCGCATGACGCGACCCGCGGGCGCAAAGGAATATTAAACGATGCGACGCGATAATCCGACATGGTCTCACAGCCCGCTATGTCGCGCGACGCCCTCGGCGCCATCCTTTTGCTCGTCGCGGTCGCCGGTTGCGATCCGGGCCGGCCATTCGACGAGCCGCTGGCGAGGATGAACGAGGTTCCGCCAGTCCCGGCCACGCCGCCGCAAGCCCCTCCTGCGCCGGGCGCGGTGGTGCCGGAAAATTGTCCCGGCAGGGCGCCGCTGGCGACGATGCTGGGGCCCGTGACGGATGGGCCGCTCCGGCTCGAGGCGGTGAAATGCTCGGCGGCCGGCCATTCCGCCGGCGCCGAGGCGAACCTGGTCTCGCCGGACGGCGCGGCGATCGCGATGCTGGACAATGGCCCGGACATGGCGGTGACGATCCAGCCGGTCGCCGGCGGCGAGGGCGTGCGCATCCCGGCGCCATCGTCCTCGCTGCAGCTCGTTTCGACGCGCGGCCCGGCGCACCTGGCCTGGTCGCGCGATTCGGCCTTTCTCTGGGGGGCCACGCAGCCCCGCGTGCGGCCCAATGGCTGGGCGCTCGGCGCGCTTCGGCCGGTACGCTTCTTTCCCGACGGCCGCGCCGAGCCGTTGCCGGCGCTCGTCCATCGCGCCGGGCCGCTCGACGGGCTGCTCTGGGTCGGTTCCGACGGGCTGGCGCTGGCGGCGTTCGGCACGCGCGGCCAATATTATCGGCCCGATCACGAGGACAGGGCCCCGGCCCTCGCCTTCGTCGACGCCCGCAACGGCCGGATCCTCGACACGCTGCCGATCGCGCGGCTGCGGCCGGCGTCCGCAGGCGCCTTTGCCGGGCCCTCGCACTGGATCCGCCGTGCGGTTGCCGTCGTCCTTCCCGACGGCCGCCTGCGCGCGGTGTTGGCGACGTCCGATTGGCAGTTATGGACGCAGGGCGAGCAGCCCCGGAGGGTGCGCAATCCCTATCCCGACGATCGGAGCTACGACATGGCGCTGGCGCCCGGCGGCAATCATGTGCTGGTCGCTCGGGCCCTGCGAACCGAGGGCACGATCTGCTACGAGCACGATCCTCGCGGCTGCGTGCCGGGCCGGCCGGTCGAAGGGGTGCTGGTCGCGTTTCACGACGCGCGCACCGGCGCCGCCCGCTGGACGATCCGCGCCCGCGTCATTCGCGACCATGGCTATCCGACGCCCGCGATCAGCCCGGACGGCCGCTTCGCGCTGATCGGCCTGCCGGACGGCGAGGATTTGCGAGTCGCGCTCGTGTCGATGCGCGACGGCGCGATCGTGCAGCAATTGCCGGTACTGGGACGCGGCTCGCCGACGCCCATGTTCGGTTTCCAGTCGGCGCGCCGGTTTTGGCTGCGCATCGACAATGTCACCGCTTTCTATCGTTTCGGCGGGGCGCGATAGCCAAGCGCCTTGCCGTTCGGCGGCCCCGTCCCTAGCCTCCGCTTATGCCGGATTCCGCCAAGGTCGATCATCTCGACATGCTCATCGTCGGCGCCGGCATTTCCGGGATCGATGCCGCTTATCATCTTCAGACGCGCTGCAAGGGCAGGTCGTGGCTGATCCTCGAGGCGCGGGACGCGGTCGGGGGGACCTGGGACCTGTTCCGCTATCCCGGCATCCGCTCCGATTCCGACATGTACACCTTGGGCTTCCCGTTCCGGCCGTGGACGGGTGACAAGTCCATCGCCGACGGCGCCGAGATCCGCGCCTATGTCGAGGAGACGGCGCGGGAATTCGGGATCGATGCGAGCATCCGCTTCCACCACCGGGTGACCAGGGCCTCCTGGTCCTCGCGGGAGGCGCGCTGGACGGTCGAGGTCGAGACGGCGGAGGGCGCGCGCCGCTTCACCTGCGGTTTCCTGTTCCTGGGGAGCGGCTATTACGATTACGACAAGGGCTATCGGCCGCACTGGCCTGGCGAGGAGCAGTTCCAGGGGCGCTTCGTCCATCCGCAGCTCTGGCCCCAGGACCTGGACTATAGCGGCAAGCGCATCGTCGTTATCGGCAGCGGCGCGACAGCGGTGACCCTGGTGCCCGCTCTGGCCGAGACCGCGGCGCATGTGACGATGCTGCAGCGTTCGCCTTCCTATATCGTCGCGCGGCCTTCGGAGGACGGGATCGCGCGCCGGCTGCAGCGCCTGCTGCCCGCCAGGGCGGCGGCCGGCGCGATCCGCTGGAAGAACGTCCTGCTCGGCATGTTCTTCTTCTCGCGTGCCCGCAAGAAGCCGGAGCGGGTGCGGGCGACGTTGCTGAAATGGGTCGGCGAGCAGCTTCCGGGAGCCGACATCGAGCGGGATTTCACACCGAGCTACAATGTCTGGGACCAGCGCGTCTGCCTGGTGCCCGATGGCGATCTGTTCCGGGCGATCAACGACGGCCGGGTCGCGGTCGTCACTGATGGGATCGAGGCCTTCACGGAGACCGGGATCGGGCTCGCCTCGGGCGCCGAGCTGGAGGCGGACATCGTCGTCACCGCGACCGGGCTGGTGGTGAAGTTGCTTGGCGGGATCGCGCTCGAAGTCGACGGCGAGCCCGTCAACGTCGCCGAGCGGCTGAGCTATAAGGGGATGATGCTGAACGACGTGCCGAACCTGGCGCTCTCTTTCGGCTACACCAATGCGTCGTGGACGCTGAAATGCGACCTGACCTCGCGCTACGTCTGCCGGCTGCTCAACCATATGGAGAGGCACAAGCTCGCCATCTGCGTCGCCCGGCTGCCCGAAGGCGGCGTCGAGCGGCAGCCGATGCTGGATTTCAGCTCCGGCTATGTCCGCCGCGCCGAAGGCAGCCTGCCGGGGCAGGGGGCGAAGCCGCCCTGGCGGGTGCATCAGAATTACCTCAAGGACCTCGCCGCGCTCGGCCTCGGCACGGTGACCGACGAGGCGATGGAGTTTCGCTAGCCGATTGTTTATCCTTCCGTTTCTGGACGTTGAGGCGGAAGGATTTTGAAGGCGCTGAAGGGCTTAAATATCATGAGTGGATTCAGGAGCTTTAGCCACCCAGACTGGACCCTGATTTGAACTCCCCTTTTCCCGTATTTCTTGTTTGCGCGCTTAATAAGCAAAAATGGAATAGCGAGAATTACAGCAGTAACTCCAGCTGGGATTCCCATGGTTGCTGTTGCTACCGTTGATGCGGTGGGGCCGACCACGGGAATCATATCAGATACATTTTCGATATCGTCCGGCGTGAGATGCAAAATATACTCGGTCTTTGCACCGAGCCATCCTTTAGGGACTATCTCGAAGTGTGCCATTGGCTCGCTATTCTTTCATAGGGAGAATTTATTTGTAGCTTCAGCCCGCCTTGCTGGCAACTGCCCGATACCGATCCGCTTGACGGCGGACTCCAGCGGCGGCATTGACGTTAACGTAAAGGAGAGGAGTCCGATGACGGACGTGGAGAATTTCCGCAGCCAGACGCGCGCCTGGCTGGAGGCGAACTGCCCGCCGGAAATGCGCGAGCCCATGCGCGACGAGAGCGACGCCTGCTGGGGCGGGCGCAATCCGAGCTTCAAGAGCGAGGCGCAGAAAAACTGGATGGACGTCATGGCCGAGCGCGGCTGGACGGTGCCGGACTGGCCGAAGGAGTATGGCGGCGGCGGGCTGTCGGCGGCCGAGGCCAAGATCCTGAAGCAGGAAATGGCGCGGATCGGCGCGCGCAATCCATTGATGAGCTTCGGCATCTCGATGCTCGGGCCGGCTTTG
Organism: Allosphingosinicella sp.; assembly: GCA_035994965.1. GTDB lineage: Bacteria > Pseudomonadota > Alphaproteobacteria > Sphingomonadales > Sphingomonadaceae > Allosphingosinicella. The sequence continues at coordinate 26,374 of DASYKV010000008.1, read as the reverse complement.
CTCAAATATGGCAATGAGGCGCAGAAGCAGCTCTATCTGAACCAGATCGCCAGAGGCGAGATCCGCTGGTGCCAGGGCTATTCGGAACCCGGCGCCGGCTCCGACCTCGCCAGCCTGCAGACCAAGTGCGAGGACAAAGGCGACCATTGGCTGGTCAACGGCCAGAAGGTCTGGACCAGCTACGCCGACAAGGCCGACTGGATCTTCTGCCTGGTCCGCACCGATACCCAGGCGCCCAAGCATAAGGGGATCAGCTTCCTCCTCTTCGACATGGCCTCGCCCGGCGTCTCGACCAAGCCGATCCTGCTCATCTCGGGCAATTCGCCCTTCTGCGAGACCTTCTTCGACGACGTCGAGGTGCCCAAGGACCAGCTCGTCGGCGAGCTCAACAAGGGCTGGGACGTCGCCAAATATCTGCTCGGCCACGAGCGCGAGATGATCTCGGGCATGGGCCTTGGCGGGCAGGGCGAGTCGCTCGGCGCTGCATTCGGCGAGGCTTTGGCCGACGATCCGGTCCTCCGCGCGGACATCGCCCGCTTCGACGTCGACGCCATGGCCTTCCGGGCGATGTCCGAGCGCTTCATCGACGAATTGAAGGCGGGCCAGGCGCATCCGGCGCAGCCGTCGATGATGAAATATGCGGGCACCGAATTGAACAAGGCGCGGCACGAGCTGGTCATGGCCGCGGGCGGATCGAACGCGCTCGAATGGGAGAGCGACCGCTCGCGCAAGGGCAAGTCGGCGCGCGAATGGCTGCGCACCAAGGCCAATTCAATCGAGGGCGGCACCAGCGAGGTCCAGCTCGGCATCATCGCCAAGCGCATCCTCGAATTGCCTGGCGCCTAGCCCTTTCGTGTTCCTGCGAATGCGGGAACCCAGTCTGGACCCCTGCTTTCGCAGGGGAACAAGAGGAACAGACGAATGCCGCTCTATCTCAACGACGATCAGGCGATGCTGCGCGATACGGCGCGCAGCTTCATGGCCGGGGAAGGGGCGATCGCCCAGCAATTGCGCCACTGGCGCGACACGGGCTGCGGCGATGGCTTCGGCCACGCGCTCTGGAAGCAATTCGCCGAGATGGGCTTCACCGGCATCTTGATCGGCGAGGCGGATGGCGGGCTCGGGCTCGGCCATGTCGAGGCCGGCATCGTGCTCGAGGAGATCGGGCGAAACCTGACGCCCTCGCCATTCCTGACCAGCGCGGTCGCCTTCGTCGAGGCGCTGAAGGGCACCGCCCTGTGCGGGCGCTGGTATCCGGGTATCCTCTCGGGCGACACCGTCGCGGCGCTGGCGATCGACGAGGGGGCCAAGCACCGGCCCGAGGCGATCGCGACGCGCGCCGAGCGGTCGGGCAACGGCTTCAGCCTCACCGGCGCCAAGCAGTTCGTGGTCCAGGGCGCATCGGCCGACGTGACCCTGGTCGCCGCCGCCACGGACGAAGGCCTGACCCTGTTCGCGGTCGAGAAGGGCGCGAGGGGCCTGGACGTCGAGGGCGTCCGCCTCGCCGATTCGAGCGTCGGCGCACGCATGACCTTCGACAAGGTCGAGGTCGACGCCGACGCGGTGGTCGGCGAGGTCGGCGGCGGCGCGGCGGTGCTGGCGCGTGCGCTCAATGCGGGCCGCGCGGGCGCGGCGGCCGAGCTGGTCGGAGTCGGCGCGGCGTCGATGGACATGACCGTAGACTATCTCAAGCAGCGCAAGCAGTTCGGCAAGCTGATCGGCGAATTCCAGGCGCTGCAATTCCGCGCCGCCCATCTCTATTCCGAGCTCGAAATCGCCCGCGCGGCGACGCTGAAGGCACAGCAATTGCTCGACGAAGGCAGCGAGGAAGCGGAGGCGATGGTCTCCGTCGCCAAGGCCAAGGCCGGCCGGGTCTCTCAGCTCGCCGTGCAGGAGGGCGTGCAGATGCACGGCGGCATCGGCATGACCGACGAATATGACATCGGCCTCTACATGAAGCGCGACCGGGTGCTGAACGAGCTGTTCGGCGATCCAGCCTATCACGCCGACAAGCTCGCGCGGATGAAGGGATACTAGCTCCCCGGCGGAGGCCGGGGCCCAGAGTCCAGCGCAGCTGGACCCCGGCCCTCGCCGGGGAACGAAGGAGGGAACGAAGGAGACGCCATGCCGCTCGACCCCGAAACCTTCGACGCCCTGATCGGCACCATCCGCCGCTTCGTCGCCGAGCGGCTCCGGCCGCTCGAGGAGAAGGTCGCAGACGACGATGAGGTCCCCGCCGGGATCGTCCGCGAGATGCGGGAGATGGGGCTGTTCGGGCTTTCGATTCCCGAGGAATTTGGCGGGCTCGGGCTGACCATGGCCGAGGAGGTCAGGGTCGCGCTCGAATTCGGGCGGACGACGCCGGCCTTCCGCTCGGTGTTCGGGACCAATGTCGGGATCGGCAGCCAGGGCCTCGTCATGGCGGGCTCGGAGGAACAGAAGTCGCGCTGGCTGCCGGGGATCGCAAGCGGCGAGACCATCACCAGCTTCGCCCTGACCGAGCCCGGCGCCGGCTCCGACAGCGCCTCGGTCCAGACCCGCGCGGTGCGGGACGGCGACGTCTACAAGCTTTCCGGCACCAAGCGCTTCATCACCAATGCCGATAAGGCCTCGTTGTTTACGGTGATGGCGCGGACGGGCGGGGAGGGGGCCAGGGGAGTCTCGGCCTTTCTCGTCCCCGCCGATCTGCCCGGCGTCTCGATCGGCAAGCCCGAGAAGAAGATGGGCCAGCAGGGCGCGCATGTCTGCGACGTCAATTTCGACGAGGCGCCGGTCCCCGCCGCCAACCGGCTGGGCGAGGAAGGCGAGGGCTTCAAGATCGCGATGCGCGTGCTCGACCGCGGCCGGCTGCACATCGCCGCGGTCTGCGTCGGCATCGCCGAGCGGCTGATCGCCGACGCGGTGGGCTATGCGACCGAGCGCAAGCAGTTCGGCAAACCGCTCGCCGATTTCCAGCTCATCCAGGCGATGATCGCGGACAGCAAGACCGAGACTATGGCGGCGCGCGCGCTGGTGCTGGAGAGCGCAGCGCTCAAGGATGAAGGCAAGCCGATCACGCTCGAAGCGGCGGCCGCCAAATATTTCGCCAGCGAGACGGTCGGCCGCGTCGCCGACCGCGCCGTCCAGATTTTCGGCGGGGCCGGCTACATTGCCGATTACGGGATCGAGCGGCTCTATCGCGACGTCCGCCTGTTTCGTATCTATGAGGGGACGAGCCAGATCCAGCAGCTCGTCATCGCGCGCGAGACGATCAAAAACGGGGGCTGAGCATTATGAGGATTTTGGCGATCGGCGTGGCTCTGGCCGCGCTTGCCGGGCCGGCGCTCGCACAGCAGCAGCGGCCGCTGCGCGAGGCGGTGGCGCAGGACTATCGCGACAATCTCGCCGCCCTGTTCGATCATTTCCACCGCAATCCCGAGCTGTCCGGCCGTGAGGTCCAGACCGGCGCGCGCATGGCGCAGGAGCTGCGCGCGCTCGGCTACGAGGTGACGACCGGCGTCGGCGGCACCGGCGTGGTGGCGATATTGCGCAACGGGGCGGGGCCGACGGTGATGCTGCGCGCCGACATGGACGGGCTGCCGCTCGAGGAGCGCTCGGGCGTCGCCAATCCTTCCCACGTCCGCCAAGCCGATGCGTCGGGCGCCGAGCAGCCGGTGATGCACGCCTGCGGCCATGACGTGCACATCACCGCCATGGTCGGCACCGCGCGGCAGATGATCGCGCGCCGCGCGGCCTGGTCGGGCACCTTGATCCTGATCGTCCAGCCGGCCGAGGAGACGATTTCGGGCGCCCGGGCGATGCTCCAGGACGGGCTCTACACGCGCTTTCCCAAGCCCGATTACGCGCTCGCCTTCCACGTCGCCGCAGCGCTTCCGGCCGGGCGGATCCAGGTGCCGACCGCGATCGTCTCGTCGAGCGCCGATTCGGTGACGATCCGGGTCAACGGCGTCGGCACGCACGGCGCCTCGCCGCACCTCGGCGTCGACCCGGTGATCGTCGCGGCGCAGATCGTCGTCTCGCTGCAAACGATAGTCGGACGCGACATCAGCCCGCTGCAGGGCGCGGTGATCAGTGTCGGCTCCATTCACGGCGGGGTGAAGAGCAACATCATCCCCGAATATGTCGATCTGGCGCTGACCGTTCGCGCCGACATCCCCTCGGTGCGCCTGCAATTGCTGAACGGCATCGACCGGGTGGCGCGGGGCACTGCGCTGGCGCTCGGCGTGCCCGAGAACAGGCTGCCGGTCGTCACCCGCTCGCCCACCGAGACCACGCCGGCGACGATCAACCACACCGAGACCGCCCTGCGCGTGCGCGGCGCGATCGCCGCGGCGATGGGCGAGGCGCGGCTGATCGAGGACACGCGCGACGGCATGGGCGCCGAGGATTTCGCTTATTACGTGACTCCGGAAAGCGGCGTGCGCGGCGTCTACTTCAACGTCGGCGGCACCGCCCCCGACCAGGTCGGGCACGTGGCGGGCCACCATTCGCCGCTGTTCCGCATCCTCCCCGAGCCTTCGGTGACGGCGGGCGTCGAGGCGATGACGGTCGCCGCGCTGGCGCTGATGCCGCGCCGCTAGCGCACCCCCTGCGATCAGGCGCGGCGCAGCAATATGTTCAGCTGCGCCGCCGCGATCGGCTTGGCGCGATCGAGCTGCCAGGCGTGGGCCTCGACATTGGCGACGCGCTTGCCGAGCCGGGTCACGACCGCCGATGCGAACGTGTCGTGCTGGATGCCGCCGCGCATGTACTGGACGGTGACGTTGACCGGCTTCACCTTCGCTTCCTGCGAGCCAAGCGCCTCGTAGAGCGCGCCGAAGGCCGCGAATTCGAGCAGGCCGGCAATGGCGCCGCCATGCAGGTAGCCGGGCCGCCCGATCACGGCGTCGCCGAACGGCATGACGAACTGGAGCTCGCCTCCGTCCGAGCGGCGCGTGGTGATGCCGAGGAACTGCGCATAAGGCGGCAACAGCTTCATCGCGCGAGCACCCGGCGGCAGATGGCGTCGAGCCTCGCGACCATCGCCGGATCGCGCGCGTCCGGGGCGGTGAGCAAGGCATCGTCGAGATTGGTGTCGATCGGGGAGGGCGTCCGTTCCTTCGGCAGGCGGCGCGCCAGCTCCACGACCAGCTTGCGCGCGATCCCGGCATTGGCTTGGAGCCGCCCGACCATGATGGCGACGTCGGCGGGCGGCTCGTCTTCCTTCCAGCAATCGTAATCGGTGACCATGCCGATCAGCGCGTAGGGCAGCTCGGCCTCGCGGGCGAGCTTGGCCTCCGGCATGGCGGTCATGCCGATCACGTCGCCGCCCCAGGCGCGGTACATGCGGCTCTCGGCGCGGGTCGAGAATTGCGGGCCTTCGATCGCGACATAGGTTCCGCCGCGGGTCACCGGCGCGCCTGCCGACTCCGCCGCGCCGGCGACCAGGGACGAAAGGCGCGGGCAGGCCGGGTCGGCCATCGAGACGTGGGCGACGAAGCCGGGTCCGAAGAAGCTCGCCTCGCGGGCGACGGTGCGGTCGATGAACTGGTCGGCGACGACGAAGCGGCCCGGCGGCAGCTCCGCCCGGAGCGATCCGATCGCCGAGATGGCGACGAGGTCGGTGCAGCCGGCGCGCTTCAGCGCGTAGACATTGGCGCGATAGTTGAGCTGGCTCGGGCCGATCCGGTGGCCGCGGCCGTGGCGCGGGAGGAAGACGAACCTGACGCCCTCGATCCGCCCGGTCAGCAGATCATCGGACGGCGCGCCCCAGGGCGTGTCGACCGCGATCCATTGCGCCTCCTCCAGCGCATCCACCGCGTAAAGGCCGGAGCCGCCGATAATTCCGATCGTCCATTCGCTCATGGACGGGGACAGTTACTAGTAACTGTCCCCTTTGACGAGGATGATCCGCAAGTCGTTGACGTTGGTGCCGGTCGGGCCGGTGACGAAAAGCGCGTCCGTTGCGGCGAACCAGGTGGCGCTGTCGTTCTCGGCCAGCGATGCCGCGCCTGCCGCATCGGCGCCGGAAAAGAAGGCGCCCGCCGCGCCGCTATTGCCGTCGAGCCCGTCGCTGTCGGCGGCGAGGCCCGCAATGTCCGGCCGATCCTCCAACAGGGTCGCGGCGCCGAGCGCATATTCGAGATTGGGGCCGCCTTTGCCGGTGCCTTTCATCGTCACGACGAGCTCGCCTCCCGAAATCAGGGCGCTGCCGGGCGGCAGGGTCCGCGCGACTGCGGCATGGACACCCCCGATCGTCCGCGCCTCGCCCGTGCATTCGCCGAGAAGAACCGGGCGGTAGCCGAGCCCTTCGGCCTCGGCGGCGACGGCGGCGAGCATGTCCCGCGCGGACGCGACGATCCGAAATTCGCCCGCCACCTGCTTGGCGGTTTCGGTGACGGGCGCGTCGAGCCCATAGCGGTCGAGAATGAGCCGTGCCGCTTCCCCCGTCGTCGGATCGGCAACGGTCGGGCCGGAACCGATGTCTTCGGGCCGATCGCCCACCACGTCGGATATGGCGAGGGTAAGCGCGGCGCGGAGGCGGCCGCCTTTGATCCTCGACATATGCCGGCGGACGCAATTGATCTCCGAGATGGTCGCGCCCGCGCGCAGCAAAAGCACGTTCATCGCCTGCTTGTCCTCCAGCCGGAGCCACGGCCCCGGCAGGCAGGCGAGCGCGGAGGCGCCTCCGCTCAGCAGGGCCAGGACGAAATCTCCAGGCTCGGCGCCCTCGGCCAGCGCCAGCAGGCGCTCGGCCGCCGCGACACTGGCTTCATCGGGGATGGGATGGCCGGCATGGAGCAGCGCGATGTCGGCGAGATCGCCTTCGACGCCATGTGGCACCACCGCCACGCCGGTGATGCCTGGTCCGTAATGCGCTTCGGCGACCCGCGCCATTTCCGCCGCCGCCTTGCCGAGCGCCAGCACGATCATCCGGCCTTCCGCTCGCGGCGGCAAATGCGCCGGCAGCACCCGGCGCGGGTGGCAGGCGCCGATCCCGGCCTGGAACATCTGGGCGAGATGGGCCCTCATCGCGCGCTGGTTGTCGGGCAAGCGGCGCGCTAGCACAAGGCCGTGGCGAAGCTGAGCTCAGGGCAGCGCCGGGCCTTGGTCTGGGCGCTCAGGATCGTGGCGGGCGTCGTCGCGGTGCCGCTCATCTATTTCGCCGCCGCGCTCTTCCTGGGCCTGATCCCCGCCAACGTCGCTTTCCGCCAGCCGCCGCCGGGCCATGGCATCACCATCTACGTGCGCTCGAACGGCGTCCACACCGACATCGTCATGCCCAAGGTCAATGCAGAGATGGACTGGCGTCCTTATGCGGACCCGGCCCATCTGCGCGAGCCGCGCTGGGGCAATGCCGATCATGTCGCGATCGGCTACGGCAATCGCGAATTCTACCTGAACACGCCGACCTGGGGCGACCTTTCGCTCGGCGTCGCCTTCACCGCCATGCTGGGCGGCGGCACCACCCTGCTCCATGTCGAGCATATCGACCGGCCGGGCACCGAGGATAAGCAGCGGCCGATCCGGCTCGCGCCCGATCAGTATCGGCGCCTCGTCGCGTTTATCCGGGAGCGCTTCAGGCTCGGTCCGGACGGGAGGCCGATCCCGGTGCCGGGCCGGGGCTACGGGCCGTATGACGCCTTCTACGAAGCCAATGGCGGCTTCAGCGCGATCCTCAACTGCAACGAATGGACCGGCCGGGCGCTCCGCGCCGCCGGCGTCCGCATGGGCCTGTGGACGCCGATGGAGCAAAGCGTCATGTGGCGTCTCGATTGATCCCGCCACTTGCGTTAGAGAGGCGAAACAATTTTTGGGGGACGGGCCATGGCGAAGATACTCGGCAACTTTCATCTCGCGCTCTTGATCGGCATCCTGCTGCTGGTCGCGGCGATGGTCGGTCTCCACCAGGGCGGCATGGACAAGGGCTATTGGCTCCAGTTCCTGCGCTATCTGCACATCTGGGCCGGAATCCTGTGGATCGGCCTGCTCTACTATTTCAACTTCGTGCAGATCCCGACCATGCCCAAGGTGCCCGCCGAGCTGAAGCCCGGAATCACCAAATATATCGCGCCCAAGGCCTTGTTCTGGTTCCGCTATGCGGCCCTGCTGACGGTCGTCCTAGGGCTGCTCATCATCGAGATGCAGGAGCCGGGCAGGGCGGGGCGCGCGCTGGCCCTGAAGGAGCCGCTGCGCACGATCGGCATCGGCATGTGGCTGGGCCTGATCATGGCCGCGAACGTCTGGTTCGTGATCTGGCCGAACCAGAAGAAGGCGCTCGGCATCGTCGTCGTGGACGATGCCAGCAAGGCCAAGGCGGCCAGCCTGGCGATGATGGCGTCGCGGACCAACCTCATCCTGTCCTTCCCGATGCTCTACTGCATGGTGGCGGCGGCTCATATCGGCTGAGCCGGCGACAATTTGAGACAAAAACCTGTCGCCCATAAACTTGCGCGACAGGTTCGAATCTCTAGTGGCTGCGGGATGAGAGCCGCTGCCTCCTTGTGCGCGCTTGCGCTTGCCGGCTGCACCCTGGGTCCGAACTATCGGGCGCCGGCGCCGGGCGCGCTCGCGGTGCCCGACACCTATTACCAGCGCGACGCGCAGGCGCCGCCGGCCGAGCTCGCGCGCTGGTGGGAGCGGTTCGACGACCCGTTGCTGACCCGGCTGATCGAGGAGGCGAGCGCCGGCAATCTCGATCTGGCCGCCGCCGCCGCGCGGCTGGTCCAGGCGCGCGAGTCGCTCGTCCAGGCCCGCGCCGGGCTGGTGCCGACGGTCGGCGCCTCGGCCGGCGTCGGCCGCACCGCCGGCCCGGGCAACGACCGGACCAGCTTCAACCTCGGCGCCGACGCGGCCTGGGAGATCGACCTGTTCGGCCGGATCCGGCGCGGCATCGAGGCGGCCGGGGCGGATGCGCAAGGCGTCTATTACGACCGCGAGGCGCTGCGCGTCGCCATCGCCGCCGAGGTCGCGTCCAACTATATCCAGGCGCGGCTGGCGCAGGAGCGGCTCGCGCTCGCCCGCGACAATCTCGCCATCGCCGACGACAATCTCCAGATCGCCCGCTGGCGGGTCGAGGCGGGCCTCGTCTCCTCGCTCGATTCCGAGCAGGCCCGCGCCTCGCGCGCGCAGACCGCCGCCTCGATCCCCGTCATCGAGACCAGCTTCGCCAGCGCCACCTACCGCCTCGCCGTGCTCACCGGCCGCGCGCCCGGCGCGCTCACCGGGGAACTGACCGCGCCGAAGCCGATCCCGCGCGGGCCAGCGGACGTCGCCATCGGCATCCCCGCCGACACGCTTCGCCAGCGCCCCGACATCCGCGCGGCCGAGCGTGCGCTGGCTGCGGCGACGGCGCGGATCGGGGTCGCCGAGGCGCAGCTCTATCCGGCTTTGCGCCTTTCCGGGAATATCGGCACCGCCGCTTTCTCGCTCGGCGGCCTGTTCAACACCGTCTCCGGCTCGATCCTGGCCGGCATCGACCAGACCCTGTTCGACGGCGGCCGGCTGCGCTCGCAGCTGCGCTCGCAGCAGGCGGCGACCGAGGGCGCGCTCGCCGCCTACCGCCAGTCGGTGCTGACCTCGCTCGAGGACGTCGAAAATGCGCTGCTCGCCTTGCGCTCGGCGCGCGAGCGGCAGGTGCAATTCGCGATCGCGCTCCAGGCCGCCGGCAACACCGCCATCCTCGCTCGCATCCAATATCGCTCGGGCCTCACCGATTTCCAGATATTGCTGGAAGCCGAGCGCAGCCTGGTCTCCGCGCGTGACGGCCTCGCCAACAGCCGCGGCGACGAATCGCTCGCCCTCGTCCAGCTCTACCGCGCCTTGGGCGGCGGCTGGGACCCCACCGCCGCTCCCGACATTGGAACCACTCGATGACCGACGCGACGCGCCCCACGACGACCACGAGCAACGATCCGGCGCTTGAGGATTTCCTCGGCGCGCCGGCGGCCAGGCCCTGGTACAAAAGGCCGCTCTATCTGGCCGGCATCGTCGTCCTGGTCGGCCTCATCTATCTGCTGTCGCGCTGCTTCGCAGGGACGGCCGAGGGCGGCTATGCGACCGAGACGGTGCGGCGCGGCAATCTCACCGTCACCGTCTCGGCGACCGGCAATCTCCAGCCGACGAACGAGGTCCAGGTCGGCTCCGAGCAATCGGGCCTGGTGACCCAGGTCTTCGTCGACAATAATGACCGCGTGACCCAGGGCCAGCCGCTGGCCCGGCTCGATACGGCACGGCTGCAGGATTCCCTGGTCCAGGCGCAGGCGGGCCTCGCGTCCGCGCAGGCGCAGGTCGCCACCGCAGAGGCGACCGCGGCCCAGGCGCGCGCCAACCTCGCCCGCCAGGAGGAGGTGTTCAGAGTCTCCAACGGCCGGGTGCCGTCGCGGACCGAATTGGACGCCGCCCGCGCCGAGAGCCGGCGCGGCTCCGCCGGAGTGCTCGCCGCGCAGGCGCAGGTCATCCAGGCGCGCGCCCAGCTTTCCTCGGCGCAGACCAACCTCTCCAAGGCGACCATCTATTCGCCCGTGACGGGCGTCGTGCTGTCGCGCCAGATCGATCCAGGCCAGACCGTCGCCGCCTCGTTGTCGGCGCCGACCTTGTTCACCATCGCCGAGGATCTTTCGGCGATGAAGCTCGAGGTCCGGGTCGACGAGGCCGACGTCGCCCAGGTCCATGAGGGCCAGCGCGCGACCTTCACCGTCGATGCCTATCCGGGCCGCACCTTCCGGGCGCAGGTGCTTCGAGTCGACGTCGGCGCCAACGCCTCGGGCTCGACCACGTCGGGATCCTCCGCCTCGGCGGCGGCGGGGACGGGCAGCGTCATCGCCTATACCGCCATCCTCACCGTGCAGAATCCCGAGATGCTGCTTCGTCCCGGAATGACCGCGACGGCGGAGATCGTCACCACCGAGCGGCGGGGCGCGCTGCTCGTGCCCAACGCCGCCCTGCGCTGGTCGCCGGAGCGCGACGCGGCCTCGGCGCGCGGCCAGCAGGGCGGCGTCACCTCGGTGCTCGTGCCCCGCGGCGGCCGGGGCGGCCGTGGCGGAGGACGCGGCGGCGCCGGCGGCGGCCGCGAGGTCTCGATCGGCCGCGGCAGCCGCCAGACCGTCTATGTGCTCGGCGCGGACGGCGTGCCGGCGCCGGTCCAGGTCACGGTCGGCGAAAGCAACGGCTCGGTGACCGAGGTCACCGGCGGCGACCTGCGCGAGGGCCAGGAGGTGATCACCGCCCGCCTCGCCGCCGGCCAGACCCAGGACAAGGGCGAGCGCAAAGGCAGCGGCGAAGGCCGGCGCGGCCGGGGCCAGAGCGACGGCGAGGGCAACCAGGCCGCCCCCGCGCCTGCGCCTCCGCCGTCCACGCCGACGCCGGCTCCCGCCCGGCCGGCGCAGGGCCAGGCGCCCGCGGCTCCGGCCCCGGCGCCGCAAGCCCAGCCCCAGGGCGGCGGCGGTGGCGGCAGAGGCGGCGGCATTCGCGGCCCCGGCGGCCAGCGCCTTCGCGACATGACTCCCGAGCAGCGCCGCGCCTTCATCGAGAGCCTCACCCCCGAGCAGCGCGCCCAGCTTCGCGAGCGGCGCAGGCAGATGCGCGAGCGGCGCGGCGGCGGCGACGCGGCGGGGCCGCCCGATGGCGAATGAGCCGATCATCTCGCTGCGCAAGGTCACCAAGACCTATGGCACCGGCGCCATGGCCTTCCAGGCGCTCAAGGGCATCGACCTCGACGTCGATGAAGGCGATTTCGCAGCGGTGATGGGGCCGTCGGGCTCGGGCAAGTCGACCGCGATGAACATCTTGGGCTGCCTCGACGTGCCCACGATCGGCTCGTTCCGCTTCAAGGGCGTTCGCGTCGAGACGCTGGACCGCGACCAGCGCGCTCTGCTTCGGCGCCGCTATCTCGGCTTCGTCTTCCAGGGCTTCAACCTGCTCGCCCGCACCGACGCGCTCGAAAATGTCGAGCTGCCCTTGCTCTATCGCGGCGAGCCCAAGGCGAAGCGGCGCGAAATGGCGATGGCCGCCCTGGAGAAGGTCGGCCTCAAGGAGTGGTGGGACCACACGCCGGCCGAGCTTTCCGGGGGCCAGCAGCAGCGTGTCGCCATCGCCCGGGCGATCGTCACCAATCCGGACGTCCTCCTCGCCGACGAGCCCACCGGCAATCTCGACAGCAAGACCTCGATCGAGATCATGGACCTGCTGACCGACCTCAACCGCAACAGCGGTATCACCATCCTCATGGTCACCCACGAGCCCGACATGGCGGATTATGCGCGCACCATCGTCCACTTCCGCGACGGGCTGGTGGAGCGCGTCGAGCAGAAGGGCGAGAGGGTGTCGGCATGAGGCGGAGGATCGCTCAGAACATTCCTTCTCCCTTGAGGGGAGAAGGATACGCAGCCTTGGCGACAAAGGAGCCTAGGCGGAGTTGGATGAGGGTGACAGCGCTGGCGAATCATCCCTGCCGTCCATTCCCTCACCCTCCCACCGCTTCGCGGCGGGCCCCTCCCTCTCCCCAAATGGGAGAGGGGTAGGATGTTCTTCACCACCATCATCCTGGCCCTGCGCGAGATCGGCCGGCACAAGCTGCGCTCCTTCCTGACCGTGCTTGGAATCGTCATCGGCGTCGCGGCGGTGGTGACGATGGTGACGCTCGGCAAGGGCGCGACCGCCGCCGTCGCGCAGCAGATTTCGAGCCTCGGCGCGAACATCCTTCAGATCCGCCCGGGGCAAGGCTTCGGCCGGGGCGGCGGCGGCCAGCAGGCGCCCGATTTCGAGATGGCCGACGTCGAGGCGATCCAGGAGCAGGTGGCCGGCGTCCGGGCGGTCGCGCCGCAGGCCCAGGCCTCGGGCCTCGCGGTGCGCAACGCCGCCAATTGGCAGACGACGATCAACGGCACCACGTCGCAATTCTTCACCGCCCAGCAATGGGCGCTGACCGACGGCCGGATCTGGACCGACGCCGAGGAGCAGGCGGGCAAGGCGGTCTGCATCATCGGCTCGACGGTCCAGCAGAACCTCTTCCCGCGCGACGATCCGGTCGGCCAGCGCTTCCGGATCCGCGACCTTTCATGCGAGGTGATCGGAACGCTGGCGACCCGGGGCCAAGGCGGCTTCCAGGACCAGGACGACGTCGTGCTGATGCCGATCAAGGCGGTGCAGCGGCGCTTCTCCGGCAATCGCGACATCCGCTTCATCATGGTCGCGGTCGACGACGCCTATGACACCCAATCGGTCCAGTCCGCGATCGAGACCCTGCTGCGCGAGCGCCGCAACGTGCAGCGGACCGGCCAGGACAATTTCAACATCTTCGACACCAAGCAGATTTCGGAAACCCTGCAGGGCACGACCCGGATCCTGACCGCGGTGATGGGCGCGGTCGCCGCGGTCAGCCTGATCGTCGGCGGCATCGGCATCATGAACATCATGCTGGTCTCGGTGACCGAGCGGACCCGAGAGATCGGCATCCGCCTCGCGATCGGCGCGGTCGGCCGCGAGGTGCTGCTGCAATTCCTCGTCGAAGCGGTCGTGCTGGCCTGCTTGGGAGGGCTGATCGGATTGCTGATTGCGCTCGCCGCGACCTTCTTCCTGGCGCCGGTCATCCAGGTGCCGTTCCTGTTCGATCCGCAGATCAACCTGATCGCGTTCAGCGTCTCGGCTTTGATCGGCGTCGTCTTCGGCTATTTCCCGGCGAGGCGGGCGGCGGCGCTCAACCCGATCGACGCGCTTCGGCACGAATAAGGTCGGGCTCCTCAGCCGGCGTCGGCGGGTTCCTCGACGGGGAGCGCCCATTTGATCTGGTCGCGCAACTTCCTTTCCTGGTCGCCGAGCCCCTGGCGGTGCGCTTCGGCGCGCTTGCGCAGCAGGGCGACGAGGATCTCGGCGCGGTTCTTGGGAACGCCCTTATCCGCGCGGCCTTCGGCGACCGCGCGCGACAATTTGAACATCAGGTTGGCCATGATACTCCTCGGCCCCCCTCCCCGAAGCGTCTTATGCACGGATCGCGTTAAGGGAGCCCTGCCGCTTTTGGTTACCGGCGCGGCATCCAGAAGGTCATGGGTCAGGCCGAGCCTGGGCGAGCGCCCGGAAGATCGACGGTGTCCACCAGGCTGGTGAAAAGCGAGATCACGTTCGAATCGCCGTTCTGGAGGACGAAATCGTCGGGGTGGACGAACTCCTCTCCGAACCAGGGATAGAGCTCGGGGTCGAACGCCGCCTTCAGCCAGCGCACCGCGTCGACGACGGGCTTGGACTTGCGGGCGCTCGAGTGGAAGAAATACCACAAGGGAAAGCGCAGCTGGACCGGAAGGTTCACCGGGATCAGCTTCCGGCTGATCGCCCGGCCGTAAGTGGGCAAAGCGGCGATCCCGGCGCCGTTCACCGTCGCCCAGAAGACGGCGAGGCTGGAATTGGTGCGTATGGGGATGAAGTCGGCCGGAAGCTCCTGCCCGACCAGGAAGTCGCGGATCGACGAATTGATGCCCGGCGCGACCTGCTCGATGAACTTGTGGCGGCGCATCTCGTCGAGGGTCGTCGGCATGCCGTGCTCGCGCAGATAGGCTTCCGAGCTGAACAGCATGATGTGGAGATAGCCGAGCTTGCCCGCGACGAGATCGAGATCCTTGGGCTCGACGAAGGTCACGCCGAGATCGACCTCCTGGCTGCGGTCGCGGGCGTAATTATAGTCGCTCTGCAGGTGGATGGTCAGCTCGGGATTGTGCGCCTGGAGATCGAGCAGCCGCGGAGTCAGCCAGAACGAGCCGATCCCTTCCGAGCAGCCGATCCGCAATTCGCCGCGCTTGATCAGGACGGCGTCGGTCGCTGGCGATCCGCCCGTGGCCATGGTCGCGCGCATCTCGCGCGCCATCTCGATCAATTTGGCGCCGGCGTCGGTCAGCGAGATCCCGCCTCGGGATCGATGGAGCAGGGTCGAGCCGCTAATCTCCTCGAGCCGCTCGATGCGCGAGCGGATCGTGTTCACCGAAACGCCCACCAGGCGCGCCGCGGCGCGAAGGCTCTGAGCGTCGGCGACCGCCAGCAGCAGCTTGAGGTCGTCCCAGCGCAAGCCGCCCAGCTTCGCGACATCGCCCGTGTCGCGCTCCTGAACACCCTGTGCAGAACTTTGGATCGCGCTGGTCTTGGGCTTCCCCACTACATCCTCGTGTCGCGGCGGTGAGCCGCCTGAATGCCATGAACTAGCGGGGGCAGGTCAAGTGCGACAGGAAAACAACTCAATCTATACCGCGCAGGGACTCTGGAAGGGGTGCTTCTCCGCGAAGATCGAGCGCTGCATCGACCGGGCCGGGGCGGCAATCACGCTCGATCGCGCCGGCTGGGGCGAGGTCCGCGACATGATGGCGCGCGCCGCCGGGACGATAACGCTCGCGCCCGAAGCGGCCGTCCGCCGGATCTGGGAGAAGAATCCGGATGTGTTTCGGGTCGTCCGGAAGAGCGCGAAGGCGCCGGCGGGGGGCCTGGTCGCGCTGCTGCCGCTCAACGCCCGCGGCGCGCAAGCCATCGCCACCGGCCGGTTCGAAGGCGCCAATCCGGACCCCGAGCTCATCGCCGGGCTCGGCGAGGCTCCGCATGCGCTCTATTTCTGGCTGGTCTTCGCGCCCGGCAGGCTCGCCAACATGCTCGCGGCGATCGGTCAGCTCCTGCGCGAATTCGCGGCCGCGGGCTGCGCGATCTTCTCGCGCGCCGTCGATGCGCAGTCGGTCCGGCTCCATCGGACGATCGGCTTTCGTACCGCGCGGGAGTTTTTCCCCGGCGCCCCCGAATGGCTACTGGTCACCTTCCCGGCGCACGCCCCGCCATCCAGAAAGCCGGCCCGGAAGATCGAGGTCAGGCTGGTGCGCTCGTTCGAGGACATGGCGAAAATCTTCTCGGTGCGCTCGTCGACCTATCTGGCCGAGCAATTCTGCCTCTATGACGAGGAATTCGACGGCAACGACTTTTGCGCGAGCCAATTCCTCGGCACGGTCGACGGCGATCCGGCGGGCTGCATCAGGCTGCGCTATTTCGGCGGCTTCGCCAAGCTTGAGCGTCTGGCCGTGCGCAAGGAATATCGCCGCACCCCCCTCGCCTTCGAGCTGGTGCGGGCCTCGCTTCGGCACAGCCGGCGCAAGAATTTCACCCATGTCTACGGCCATAGCCGCCGCGACCTGCTGCCGTTCTGGGGGCGGTTCGGCTTCCGGCCGATCGAGGACCGGCCGGTCTTCAGGTTCGCCAATCTCGATTACATCGAGGTCGCCGCGAACCTCGAAGAGGACCCGGAGGCGATCCGGCTCGGGGTCGATCCGATGGTGGCGATACGCCCGGAAGGGGCCTGGGACCGGCCCGGCCCGCTCGATCTGTCCAATCTCTCCGACGACGAGGAGCGCGTGGCGCTGATCCGCTCGCACACGCGCATGCTGGGGGCAGGATAGTGAGCGATGTCCGGCGCTCAGCCTTCTCCGCCGCGGATGCAAGGCAGCTTCAGCGAACGATAGAAGCGCTCACCAAGACGGTTGACCTGCTCCGTTCGCGGCTCGCCGAGCCCGCGCGGGAGACGCGCCCGGGCGACGCGCCGCCGGCCGGTCTCGAGCGGGCGGTCCAGATCGAGATCTGCAATCGCGCCTTGCGGTCCAGCTTCTTCGATCCCGATTTCTTCTGCGATCCGGCGTGGGACATGCTTCTCGATCTCTTCCTGCAGCAGTGCCTGGGGCGGCGCGTGTGCGTCAGCAGCCTGTGCATCGCATCCTGCGCGCCGTCGTCGACCGCGCTTCGCTGGATCCGGGCGCTGGAGGAGGCCGACCTCCTGGAGCGGTCCCGCGATCCGAGCGACGGCCGGCGAATCTTCGTCCGCCTGACCTCGGTCGGCCATGCGAAGGTCGCCGGCTATCTGGCGGCTATGAGCTGCCCGAGCTGCGCGACCCTGCCGGGAAGCCTGCACGATGCCTGAGCACAAAGATGGCGGACCGGCGGCGGCGTGCGACGCTTTGCTCCGCCGGATCGGCGAGCGAGCCGCCGCCCGCGACCTGGGGCAGGCGATGGCGGAGAAGGGCCTGACCAGCGACGGCAAGCCGCTGTGCCGCACGCTTCGGCCCAAGTTCGTCAGCGATATCGATTATCGGCGATTGGTCGCCGAGGGCAGGATCGCGCTCGATCTTTTCGGGCGCGCCGAGCGGCAGGTCCGGTCCGACGCCGCGCTTCGCCATTCCCTGTTCGGGTCCCATCCTTATGCGCCGCTGATCGAGGCCCATCTCGATCACGACATCGAGAGCGTCGGCCGCCTCGATGCCCTGGTCGACCTCGGCGGCCGCTTCCGTTTCATCGAATATAATGCCGGCTTGTGCGGCGGCGCGTTCTGCTCGGAAGGCGTCGCCGAGATCTTCCTCGATTCGCCCGCGATGACCGGGCTTCCGGCTATGTATTCGCTTCGCTTCATCGGCCTTCGCGACCGCTATCTGCGCACGCTCGTCGAAGGCTTCCGCCGTGCCAGGCGGCGTTCGCCGCGGAGCCTGGCCGTCATCCTGCCCCCGGGCGCGGCGGGGCTTCGCTTCGCCGAGAATGCGGAGCTCAACGCGCTCGTCGTCTTTGCCGGGCAAAGCGGCCTCGACGCCCGCTTCACCCGATTTGACGACATGGTCGAGGGCACCGGAGAGATCGACATCGCCATCGTCGTCGACTGGGCCACCACCCTTGCCGCCTGCCCGCCCAACCACCTTCTGCTGCAAGGCCGGGCGCGGAGCGGAACGTGGATCGCGAACAGCCTCGGCGCGTCGGTGCTGCGCAGCGGCAAGCATCTGCTGGCGGTGCTGAGCGATCCCTCACGGGGCCTGCCGCTGCGAGCGCATGAACGGGCCTGGGTCGATGCCCACATTCCCTGGTCGCGCCTGCTCGCGGCCGACCTGGCCGATTGGGTGCGCGCGAATCGGCGGTCGCTGGTGCTGAAGCCGTGCTTTTCGATGGGCGGGCGAGGCGTGTCGCTGGGCTGGGAGTGCGGCCGGGACGAATGGGACTTGGCCGTGGATCAGGCGCTCCTCACGCCCTCCATCGTTCAGGAGCGCGTCGTCACCGCGTCGGAAATCTATCCGGTCACGACCGCGGCCGGAGTCGGGCGGAGCGCGCTCGCCGGCGATATCTGCATCTATACCTGGGCGGGAGCCGAGGTCGGCGGCCTCTATTGCCGCGTTGCCGAGACCGGACTGCTCAATTTGAGCGCGCCGCAGGGATCGCTGGTCCCCGCCTTCGTGGTCGGCAATCGGCCCTCTTCATGGTCGATCGCATCGATGGCCGATGCAAGATGCGCCCCGGCGCTCCAAAGTCCGAGCCGGTCGAGCTCCTGAAGGCAGGCGTCCAGATGGGCGCGGACGATCGCGCGGATCCGCTCCCGCTCCTCCGGAGGGAGGCTCGCCTCCGCCATCGAATCCAGAATATCCGCCTGCTCCATTCGCCCGTCGAGCAAAGCAGATGAGGTCCCATGATGCAAACGCGATGATCCGGCGCGATTCCTGTGGTGCGCGCCGACGCCCCGCTTTATCCAGGGCCGATGGACATCACGCACAAGGCGGTCGCGATCGTGCCGTGCGCCGATCTGGACGCGAGCCAGGCCTTCTATGAGCGGCTCGGCTTTCAGGCGACCTCGGTCTATCCGCACCAGGGCTATCGCATCCTTCACGACGCCAAAGGCGCCAGCATTCACCTCACGCGGGTCGACCCCGGCTCGGTGGATCCGGAGCGCAACGCCCACGGACTTTATTTCTACGCCGAGGACGTGGAGGCGCTGGCCGAGGCCATGGGCTGCCGGGCCGACCGCAAGCCCTGGGGCCTCGTCGAATTCGCCGTCTCCGATCCGGACGGGACGTTGGTGAGGGTCGGATGGCCGGGCTGAGGCGATTTTGGCCGGCCGCGATCCTGGCGGGAATGGCCTCGCCGTCGGTCGCGCAGGCGCCCAGAGTGCCCGTGCCGATCCCGGAGGGCTTGGATTATCCCGCCTGCTCGACGGCCACCATCATGAACCTCGGCCCCGCCGACCCATATCTGTCCGTCCGCGCCGGCCCGTCGGCCCGGGATCGGGTGGTTGGCCGGCTCCGCAATGGCGAGGCGGTCTTCACCTGCGTGCGCCGCGGCAATTGGTTCGGCATCGTCTTCAACTGGCCCGGCCGCGACACTGGATGCGATGTGGTCGGGGCCCGGCGCGCCGAGCGGACCTATTCCGGCCCGTGCCGCTCGGGATGGGTGCATTATAATTATATCGGCGGCTATGCGGATTGGGTCAGCCCCTGATAGCAGGGCCGCGGGAGACGAAGATGGCGTCGATTGAATTGCAGCGGGTCGGCAAATCCTTCGGGCAGACCGCCGTTCTGACCGACGTCGATCTTCGGATCGAGGAGGGCGAGTTCCTGGTCCTGGTCGGCCCGTCCGGCTGCGGCAAATCGACCCTGCTGCGGCTGCTGGCCGGTCTCGAGGAAGCCGATAGCGGCGAGATATTGATCGGCGGCACGCGGGTGAACGACCTGCCGCCGGCCAAGCGCGGGATCGCGATGGTGTTCCAATCCTACGCCCTCTACCCGCACATGACGGTGCGCGAGAACATGGCGTTCGGACTGCGGCTGGCGGGTGAAAGCAAGGCGGACGTCGCGGCGGCGGTCGACAAGGCCGCGGCCCTGCTCGAGATCGAGCCCTTGCTCGACCGGCGCCCGAAGATGCTCTCGGGCGGCCAGCGTCAGCGCGTCGCCATCGGCCGGGCGATCGTTCGCGAGCCGACCGTCTTCCTGTTCGACGAGCCGCTGTCGAACCTCGACGCGGAGCTCCGGGTGAGGATGCGCTACGAGTTCGCGCGGCTCCACCAGCGGCTGAAGACGACCACCGTCTACGTGACCCACGACCAGGTCGAGGCGATGACGCTTGCCGACCGAATCGCCATCCTCGATCGCGGGCGGGTCGTCCAGTTCGGTACCGCCGCCGAGCTTTACGAGCATCCGGCGACCCTGTTCGTCGCCGGCTTCATCGGCTCGCCCCGGATGAACTTCCTCGAAGGCGAAGTCGTGGCGACCGGGGCCGACGGCGTCAGGGTGCGCCTGCGGGGCGATGCCGAGCTCCGCGCGTCGGTGGCGGCGGGAAGCGCCAAGGCGGGCGATACGGTCACGCTCGGCGTCCGGCCGGAGAATCTGCAGCCCGGGCCCGGCGGCTTTGCCGCCAGCGTGACCCTGATCGAATCGCTGGGCAATATCCGCTTCGCCTATCTCGACAGCGCGGCGACAAGCGATCCGCTGATCGTCCAGCTGGCGCCTGGCGAGCGCCTGGCCGAGCAGGAAAAGGTGACGCTCGCGGCGCGGCCCGAGGCCTGCCACCTGTTCGATGCCGAAGGCCGCGCCTTCCCGCGCGATATGGCCGGCCCGGGCTCGATCGCGGCCTGACCCGCGCGGAAAGAAACCGGTTACATTCTGTCCTTGCGAATCTCCGGCGCCCGGCTTAGGCACCCCGATGTAACCGTTTACATAAGACGGTGCGCCAGTGGAGGGATGATGGCCGATAAGGGCTTTCCCGATGATCCGCCGCGGATCGGGGCCGCGTGAGGAATGCGACGATCCGCGACGTGGCCCGCAATGCGGACGTCTCGGTCGCCACGGTCTCGCGCGTGTTCAACAGCTCAGGCATTGTTTCGGAGCCTGCGCGCGCGCGCGTGCTCGCCGCCGCCGCCGATCTCGATTATGTCCCGCACAGCGGCGCCCGCTCGCTCTCCACCCGGCGCACCGACACGATCGGCGTCATCCTGCCCGATCTCCATGGCGAGTTCTTCTCCGAGCTCATCCGTGGCATCGACCTGGCCACCCGGGCGCGGGGCCTTCATCTCCTGCTCTCTCACTCCCATGGCGACCCCAATGAGGCGACGACGGTGCTTCGGGCGATGCGCACCCGGGTCGACGCGATGATGGTGATGTCGCCTTATGCGGACGAGGGCGTGCTCGCGGCGGCTTTGGGCGGGCGCACGCCGCTGGTCCTGCTCGGCAGCGGCGGCGATGCCGGCGGCCATCCGCGCTTCGCGATCGACAATCATGCCGGCGCCTATGCGATGACCGCGCATCTGATCGGCGCGGGCCATGAGCGGATCGCCTTCGTCTCGGGCCCCGCCGGCAATATCGAGGCTGCGCAGCGGCTCGCCGGCTATCGCGACGCGCTCGCCGCGTATGGCGGCTTGCCGGAGCAGGTGGTGGTGGGCGACTTCTCCGAGCAATCGGGCGCCCGCGCCGCCGGCCTGCTGCTCGCCGGACCGAGGCCGGACGCGATCTTCGCCGGCAACGACATGATGGCGATCGGCTGCCTCCAGGCGCTTCGCGAAGCGGGCCTCAAGGTGCCGGACGACGTCGCGCTCGCCGGCTTCGACGACATCCCGATCAGCCGCTTCCTCGATCCGCCGCTGACCACGGTCGACGTGCCGATCGCCGAGCTCGGCCGCCAGGCGGTCGAAAGCTGCGCCGAGATCCTCGCGACCGGCGCGCCCGGCGCGAGCCGCACCTTCACGCCCGAGCTCGTCATCCGCGCCTCGTCGGGCGCCACATATTCAGATCGGCAGGACAGCCGCAGCATCGAAGAAGAGGAAGCCAGAACATGACCGGATTCAGATCGTTCAAGACCATGCGCCGCGCCCTTTCCGCCGCCTTGCTCACGACCACCCTGCTGGCGGCGACGCCGGCTTTGGCGCAGGTGACCAACGGCACGATCCGCGGCAATGTCAGCGCAGGCGATACCTCGGCCGCCGGCGGCACCGTCACTGCACGGAATGTCGACACGAACGCCGTGCACAGCGCGCCGGTCGGCGCGAACGGCTTCTACATCCTGCCGGGCTTGCGGCCCGGCACCTACGACGTCAGCGTCACCGGCGCGGACGGCGTCGCCGGGCCCGCCCAGCGCGTGATCATCTCGATCGGCCAGAATGCGACGCTGGACCTCGACACGTCCGCGGAGGCAGCCGCCCCGCCCGCCGACGGCGACGGCGCCAACGTCCTCGTCGTCGGCTCCCGGCTCGGCGAGACCCGCACGTCGGAGATCGGCACCAACGTCACCAACGACCAGATCGAGAACCTGCCGCAGGGCAATCGCAACTTCCTCAACTTCGCCGCGCTCGCGCCGGGCATCCGGGTGCTGAACGGCGATCTCCGCCAGACCTTCGGCGGCGGCGGCGTCGGGGTGAACTCGGAAGGCGACAGCTTCGGCGGGCCGCAGGTCAACGTCTTCATCGACGGCGTCAGCCTGAGGAGCAACATCAACCAGGGCGGCGTCGTCGGCCAGGACGTTAGCCGCGGCAATCCCTTCTCCCAGCTCGCCGTCGCCGAATTCCGCGTCCTCACCTCCAACTTCAAGGCCGAATATGAGGATGCCGGTACCGCGATCATCACCGCGGTCACGCGCTCGGGGACCAACGAGTTCCGCGGCGAGGCGTTCGGGCTCTATTCGGACGACAGCATGATCGCGACCGACGCTCTGCTTCGGCGCCAGCGCCAGCAGAATCCCAACCAGACCTTCGACGAGCCGCAGCTGACCCGCTATCAATATGGCATCGGTCTGGGCGGGCCGATCATCCGCGACCGCCTGTTCTTCTTCGCCAGCTACGAAGCCAATATCCAGGACCGGGCCTATAACGTCGTTCCGGGCGGCACTCCGGCGGACCAGGCCCTGCTGCCGTTCGATGTCTCCCAATATGCCGGCGCCTTTTCCAGCCCGTTCCGCGAGCATCTGGGCTTTGCCAAGCTCACCTGGCAGGCGAGCCCCGAACATCTGGTGGAGCTCAGCGGCAGCCTCCGCATCGAAACCGACATACGCGACTTCCAGGGGCAGGCCTCCTTCGAGCGCGGCAGCGCCGTCGACAACAACGTCTATACGGGCCGGCTGCGCTGGGACTGGAACGGCAACGGCTTCCTCAACGAAGCCTCGGTGGACTATCTGAAGTCCGATCTTCAGTTCGGCCGGATCGGCGATTTCGGCTTCGGCCGGATCTATCAGGGCATCATTCAGGTCGGCGGCCGCCCCGACTTCCAGATCGTGCAGCAGGAAGGCCTGACCTTCCGCGACAATCTGACGCTGACCGAGATCGACTGGAACGGCCGGCACGTCCTCAAGGCGGGCCTGCGTGTGTCCTTCCAGAATTACCGCGTCGGCGGCACCGGCCCTAATGCGAACCCGCAATTCGAGTTCATTCGCGACGCGCGCGGCCCCGGCCCGGGCGATGATCTCACCTTCGCTTTCCCGGCGAATGTCCGCTTCGGCGGCGGCGATCCGAACGTCGAGGCGAGCACCACGCAGGTCGGCCTCTTCATCCAGGACGATTGGGAGGTGAACGACCATCTGACGATCAATGCGGGCCTTCGCTGGGATTTCGATTCCAACTACAACAACAAGGATTTCGTGACGCCGGCCGGCGCGGTATCCGCCTTGCGGACGCTCGGCACGGACCCGCGGATCCAGCCCGCCTTCTTCGACGTGGAAGACTATATCTCCAACGGCGACCGACCGTCCGACTGGAACAATTTCGCGCCGCGGATCGGCTTCTCCTACGATTTCCATGCCGACCAGCGCACCGTGATCTTCGGCGGCTACGGCCGCTATTACGACCGCGCCTTGTTCCGCAGCGCGGCGGAGGAGACCCTGCTCTCGCAATATCGGTCCGGCGAATTGCTGTTCTCGTCGAACGGGGCTCCGCGCGACGGCCGGCCGACCATCCTGTGGAACCCCGCTTATCTGACGCCCGCGGGCTTCGCGGCGCTGCTGGCGAGCCTGGCGGCCGATCCGACCTCGCCCGGAACGAGCGAGCTACGCGCCATCCCGAACAACCTCAAGACGCCTTATACGGACCAGTTCAGCGTCGGCATCCGTCAGCGCTTCGGTCCGTTCCGCGCCTCGCTCAGCTATGCCTATATCCGCGGCAACGACCAGATCGGCTATGCGCCGCTCAACCGGTCGGTCGCGACCAACGCCGGCGGCTTCTACGATTATATTCCGCTGACCAACGGCTACAGCAACGTTGTCGCCGCCTTCAACACGCGCGCGACCCGCTATCACGCCGTCTATCTCAGCCTCGACAAACCCTATACCGAGGCGTCGGGCTGGGGCGTCGGCTTCGCCTATACCTACGCCCACTCGCGCGAGCGCGGCTATTCGTTCAACTTCGACTTCCCGAACATCAGTGCCGATCCGTTCGTGCCCAATGCGGGCGACGAGCGGCACCGGGTGGTGGTGAACGGCATCGTCGACCTGCCCTGGCACTTCAAGCTGTCCGGTCTGCTTACCTGGAGCTCGGGCCTGCCGTTCAACGTAATCGATGCCGACGCCGGTTTCGATCCGGGGCACATCAGGATCGGCTATTTCAACCATCTGCCGGACTTCTTCCAGGTCGATCTCCGCCTCCAGCGGTCGTTCAGCCTATTCAACGGATCGGAGTTCACGCTCTCGGCCGAGGTGTTCAACCTGTTCAACCACGCCAATTACGGCGGCGCGGACGGCTTCACCTGCTGCGGCGGCAACGCCAATTTCGGCGTGCCCAACAGCCTCTCCGGTCCGCCGCGCAGCTTCCAGTTCGGAGGCTCCTTCCGCTTCTGAGCGCATCCGCCGGAGCCGCCCCCGCGCGGCTCCGGCACCTTGAATGCCGGTCCGGGCAGGTGAAGAGTGACGCCGTGACGACCCGCCGCGACTTTATCGGGATGACCGCGCTCGGCCTCGCCGGCCTCGGCACCGGCTGCGCCACGGGCCTCGCCGCGCCCGCCCGCGCCGATGCCGGCACCGAGGCCTTTCTCGACGACCTGCAGCGGCGCACCTTCCGCTTCTTCTGGGAGACGACCAACCCGGCGAACGGCCTTGCCCGCGACCGCTGGCCGCGGCCGTCCTTCGCCTCCATGGCCGCGGTCGGCTTCGCGCTCACCGCTTATCCGATCGGCGTCCAGCGCCGCTTCGTGACCCGGCGCGACGCGGCGGCGCGGACGCTGGCCACCCTGCGTTTCCTGAGCAATGCGCCGCAGGGCGACGCGCCGGTGGGCATGACCGGGCACAAGGGCTTCTTCTACCATTTCGTCGACATGGGCACCGGCGCCCGCTTCGAGCGGACCGAGCTTTCCACCGTCGATACCGCCTTGCTGCTCGGCGGCATCCTCTTCTGCCGGGGCTATTTCGACCGGCCCGACGAGCTGGAGATACGCGAGCTGGCCGAGAGCATCTACGCCCGCGTCGACTGGCGCTGGACCCAGGCGCGGCCGCACCGGGTCGCTTTAGGCTGGGATCCGGAGAACGGCTTCCTTCCCTATGACTGGATCGCGCGCAGCGAGGCGATGCTGGTCTACATCATGGCGCTCGGCGCGCCGGACCATGGCCTGGAGCCGGAAAGCTGGCGGCTCTGGTCCGAGGGCCTGCCCGAATTGTGGGGCCGTGAATTCGGCCAGGACTATCTCCGCTACGCGCCGATGTTCTGGCACCAATATGGCCACACCTGGGTCGATTTCCGCGGCATCCGGGACGATTTCATGCGCTCCAAGGGCATCGATTATTTCGAGAATAGCCGCCGCGCGACCCTGGCGCAGGCCACTTATGCGCGCGCCAATCCGATGGACTGGCGCGGCTATGGCCCGCGCCTGTGGGGCCTCACCGCCTGCGACGGCCCGGCCGACGTGACCTTGCGCCGGAACGGCGGGACGCGCGTCTTCAAATCCTATTCGGCGCGGGGGCCGCACCATTTCGACGACGGCACGATCGCGCCGACCGCCGTCGGCGGCTCCGTCGCCTTCGCGCCCGAAATCTGCATCCCCACGCTCAAGGCGATGCGGCGCGATCACGGCGCCGACCTTTACGGCCGCTACGGCTTCCTCGACGCGCTCAACCCGAGCTTCACCGACACCTCCGTGGCCCGCATCCATGGCCGGATCGTGCCGGGCAAGGGCTGGTACGACACCGACTATCTCGGCATCGACCAGGGCCCGATCCTGGCGATGATCGAGAACCACCGCAGCGGCCTCGTCTGGCAGGTGATGCGCGGCGACGCGACGGTGCGGCGCGGGCTCGAACGCGCGGGCTTCGCCGGCGGCTGGCTCGGGACATGAAGGTTTCACGCCGCGCGGCCCTCGCGGGCGGGCTCGCCGCCTTGGCCGGTTGCGGCGTCGGTGACGATGGCCGGCAGACCCTGCATTTCTGGGCGATGGGGCGCGAAGGAGAGGTTCTCGCCCAGATCGTTCCGGAATTCGAGCGGCTCAATCCCGGGATCAGGGTCAGGATCCAGCAAATCCCCTGGATTTCGGCCCATGAGAAATTGCTCACCGCCTTCGCCGGCGATGCGACGCCGGACCTCGCCCAGTTGGGATCGAGCTGGGTGCCGGAGCTCGCCGCCCTGGGCGCCATCGAGCCGCTCGACGCCCGCCTGCGCGGCTCGCGCGTCGCCGGCGCG
>DASYKV010000007.1:0-55406 GCA_035994965.1 Allosphingosinicella sp. | reverse complement strand
CAGCGGCGCGACCGCGCGCACATCCTCGGCCAGCAACGGCCCAAGGATCAGGCCGTTGCCCTCCGCCAGCGCTTCGTTGGCCGCCGGGACGGCGCCCGAGGCCGTATCGTAAGCGGTGATGCGGATCCGCTGGCCGCCGGTATCGAGCAAAGCGAGGTTGGCGGCGTTGAGGATCGACTGGCCGAGCGCGGCGTCGCGGCCGGTCAGCGGCACCAGCACCGCGATCCGGTTGCGGGTTTCGTCGGCGGGCAGGCGGCTGTTCTGGGTCGGCCGCACCTGCTGCTGGGTCTGCTCCTCCGGCGGCGGCGCCTGCACGGGGCGTGAGCGCGGCACGCAGCCCGAGAGCGCGACCGCCGCGATCGCGAATGTCGCCCACCCGATCAGAGAGCGGGCGATCCCTCGACGACGCTCGGGGCAGGCTTGCGGGCGGAGGGCTGCAGATGCCATGACGATACTCCCGATGGACGATGCGCTTCAGCCCGGCCTCTATATCGTCGCCACCCCGATCGGCAATCTCTCCGATCTGAGCCCGCGCGCCGCCGACATATTGAAGCGCGCCGACCTGATCGCGGTCGAGGACAGCCGGGTCACCGCCAAATTGCTCCACCATATCGGGGTGAAGCGGCCGATGACTCCCTATCACGACCACAATGCCGAGCGGGTGCGGCCGGGCCTGATCGCGCGGATGGGTCGCGAGGCGGTCGCCTTGGTTTCGGACGCCGGCACGCCGCTCATCTCCGATCCCGGCTACAAATTGGTCCGCGACGCCCGCGCGGCCGGGATCAACGTCGTCACCATCCCGGGCCCGAGCGCGGTGATCGCCGCGCTGACCCTGGCCGGCCTGCCAACCGACCGCTTCGCCTTCTTCGGCTTCCTTCCCGCCAAGGCCGGGGCGCGGGCGGCCGCCATCGCCGAAGCCGCCGCCTTCCGTGGCACGCTCGCTTTCTACGAGAGCGGCCCGCGCCTCGGCGCCAGCCTCGCCGCCCTTCGCGCGGGCCTCGGCGAGCGCGAGGCGGCGGTGGCGCGCGAGCTCAGCAAGCGCTTCGAGGAGACCGTCACCGGAACCTTGTCCGCGCTCGCGGCGCGCTATGCCGGGGCGCCGCCCAAGGGCGAGATCGTGATCGTCGTGGCGCCGCCCGGCCCAGCGGAGGTGGCCGGCGCGGCGGAAGTGGACGCCGCCCTGCGCGAGGCGATGGCCCGGCTCTCGCCCTCGCGCGCGGCGGCCGAGGTGGCGACGACGCTCGGCCTGCCCCGGCGCGCCGTCTACGAACGCGCGCAACGGCTCAAATGAAACGGCAAAAGGCCGAGCGCGGCGGGCGGCGGGCGGAGCGGCTCGCCGCCTGGTGGCTCAGGCTGAAGGGCTGGCGAATCCTCGCCATCCGCGCCCGCACGCCGGTCGGTGAGGTCGATCTGGTCGCGCGGCGCGGACGCGTCCTCGCCTTCGTCGAGGTCAAGGCCCGCGCGACCGCGGCGGAGGCGGATTGGGCGCTCGACGATTGGCGGCTGCGCCGAGTCGCCCGCGCCGCCGAAGCGCTGGCGCCCCGCTACGCCCGCGACGGCGACGTGATTCGCATCGACGCGCTGTTCATGGTGCCGCGCCGCTGGCCGCGTCATCTTGCCGATGTTTGGCACGGCTAACAAACGACTTAGCAAAAACGTCGAATCGTCCATATCGGATTCACCGGTTCTGCTTCTGTAAACCGCCAGTCTTTCATGACACCATCGACCCGGGGAGGTCGTGAGTCGCGCGCCTTCGCGCGCGAACCTCTCTCACAGGAGTCGGTATCATGAAGCTCAGGTTGTTTGCCGTGATGGCGGGTGGCGGATCCAATTCTCTTGTGGGAGTCGACAATTCGAACGGCGCCGACGTCGGCAGCAACCTTGTCCGCTACTTCCTTGATAATCCAGCCTTCGCCAGTCTGCGCGACATCAGCTTCGATCTCGACTCGGGCTATTTCTTCATCGTCGATTCCGACGGCCTCGACACCAACGGCATATTGCGCGGCAATATCGCCGATCTCGCCAACAACAATGCGGCGCCGACGCTGACCCGAATCTTCGAGACGACGGGCACGTTCGAGCTGATCCCGAGCATGGAGGTCGATACCGCGAACAACAAGATCTACTGGGTCGACGGCTCGTTCGATGTGGGCTGGGAGGTCCGCCGCTCCGATTATGACGGCTCGAACAACGAGCTCATCGCCACCCTCGACGACGAAAATCCCGACAATCTGTTCGGCTTTCCGGGCGGCATCGCCGACTTCATCATCGATCCGGCGCGCAACACCGCCTACATCCTGTCGACCTTCGCCTTCATCGACGGCCTCGGCAACGCCACCGTCCTCCAGAACCATATCGTCAGGCTCGACGGCCTCAACCCCGATGCCGGCGAGGACGATTTCACCGTGCTCACCGCGGGCGACGGCGACGGCTCGGACGGCTATGTCCCGGGCCGGATCGATCCGAGCTTCGGCCAGATCATCGGCATCGACGTCGACCGCAACACCGGCCAGCTCTACTTCATCACCCAGCCGATCTCGTCGACCGACCATGGCGGCATCTTCAAATACGATCCCGCCACCGATACGTTTACATTGCTCTGGGAGCAGCCGACCCCGGCCACCGACACCGATCTCAATACCTATCCGACCGGCTACATGACCTTCATCGAATTCGATGAGGTCGCCAACCAATATTACGTTACCACCCTGTCCCATCCCGACGACGAATATGACGCGACGCCCGGCGTCAACGAAGCCGACAGCTCGATCTTCATCGGCGATCCCGCCGGCGGCGCGCCCGAGCGCTTCATCCGGATCCACAATCCCGGCGAGGGCGCCGCCCCGCTCGGCATGGAGATCGACTATGCGGCCGATCTGAGCCTCACCGGCTCGGGCTCGACCTATACCGAGACGCCGGGCGCGGGCTCGCCCGCCGGCGCGCCGGTCGACGTCGCCGGCGCGCTCGCCATCGCCGACGCCGACCAGGCGACGGTCTGGGGCGCGACGGTGGCGATCACCGCCGGCTTCGTCTCCGGCGATGCGCTCAGCTTCACGCCGAGCGGGGGCATCACCGGCTCCTACAACGCGCTGACCGGCGTGCTCACCCTGAGCGGCCAGGCCAGCCCGGCCGCTTATCAGGCGGTGCTCGATTCGGTCGCCTTCACCAATGCCGGCGACAATCCCACCAATTTCGGCGCCAATACCAGCCGCACCGTCTCCTTCACCGTGTTCGACGGCCTGATCAGCAGCGATCCGGCGACCGCGACGGTCAACGTCACGGGGGTCAATGACGCGCCCGTCAACACCACCGGCGGCGCCGTGGCCACCAGCGAGGACGCCGCCAGCGTGGCCGTCCCCGGCCTCTCGGTCAGCGATCCCGACAATGCCTCGCTCACCGTCACCCTCGCCGTCGGCCGCGGCACTTTGACCCTCGGCGGGACAGCGGGCCTGGCCTTCTCGACCGGCGACGGCACCAACGATGCGACCATGACCTTCTCCGGCACCGCGGCCGCGATCAACGCCGCGCTCGCCGGCCTCAGCTACACGCCGACGGCCAATATCAACGGCGCCGACAGCCTGACCATGACGACCAGCGACGGCAGCGCGACCGACGTTGACAATGTCGCGATCAACGTCGCCGCGGTGAACGACGCGCCAACGGTCGCCGGCGACGGCACCGAAAGCGCGGCGCCGATCGTCCAGGACATGCCGAGCCCGGTCGGGCAGAGCGTCGCCAGCCTGTTCGCCGGCCAATATTCGGACGCCGTCGACCAGGTCGCCGGCGGCTCCTCGGCCGATCCGTTCGCGGGCGTGGCGGTCACCGCCAACGGCTCGGGCGCGTCCGGCCAGTGGCAATATTATAACGGCGCGATCTGGGTGAATGTCGGCGCGGCCTCGACCGGCGCGGCGGTGCTGCTCGCCGCCACGACCTCCGTCCGCTTCAACCCGGCGCCGGGCTTCACCGGCGCCGCGCCGACGCTGACCGTCCATCTCGTCGACGGCTCGGGCGGCGCGCTGACCAGCGGCACGCTCGCCAACCTGTCGGTGACCGGCGGCACCACCCGCTACTCCACCGGCACGGTCGTGCTCAGCGAGACCGTCATCCCCGGCAACACGCCGCCGACCGGCGTTTCCGGCACGCTGACGATCATCGAGGACGCCAATAACGGCGCCACCGTCGGCACCGTGGTGGCCGCCGATCCGGACAGCTCGACCTTCACCTACAGCCTGGTCAACGACGCCGGCGGCCGCTTCAACATCAGCTCGAGCGGCGTCGTCACCGTCGAGAACGGCCTGCTGCTCGATTACGAGCAGAATGCGAGCCACGTGATCCGCGTCCGGGTCGACGACAATGAAGGCGGCATCTCCGAATTCAACATGAACGTCACCGTCACCGACGATCATGGCGAGTTCGTCACCGGCGACGGCGCCAACCACATCTATTATGGCGGCGCCGAGACCGACTTCCTGTTCGGCGGCCACGGCTCCGACACGATCCGCGGCCAGGGCGGGATCGACTTCATCTTCGGCGGCGACGGCCTGATCGACACGACCGACGGCGGCGACAATCTCAACGGCGGATCGGGAAGCGACGTGATCCTCGGCAATGGCGGCGACGACATCATCGCCGGCGGCACCGATTCGGACGTGCTTTCCGGCAATGAGGGCAGCGACACGATCTACGGCGGCGAATCGGTCAACGACGCGATCGACGCCGGCAACGACATCATCTCGGGCGATGCCGGCAACGACTTCCTCTACGGCAATGGCGGCAACGACATCATCCTTGGCGGCACCGAGAACGACCAGCTCTACGGCGGCGCCGGCAATGACGAGCTCGACGGCGGCAGCGGCGTCGACCGGCTCGACGGCGGTGCCGGCGCCGACGATCTGACCGGCGGCACGGGCAATGACGTCTTCGTCTTCCGCAAGGGCCAGGCCAATGGCGACGAGATCCTCGACTTCGGCGGCAATGGCTCGGGCGCCGGCGATTCGATCCGGCTCGAAGGCTATGCGGCGGGCACGACCTTCACCCGCGTCGGCGGCTCCGACACGTGGAAGATCAACGATCACGGCTTCATCGAATATATTACGATCGATGGCCACGCATCGGTCCATTCGACGGACTGGGTGATCGTTCCCTGACGAGACCGGGGCAGTCATTCACGACCGTCCCCGGTGACAGCGACGCGCGGCTCGCCTAAGCGAACGGCATGAGCCTGCGCGTCGCCGTCCAGATGGATCCGCTGGAATCGATCAGCATCGACGGCGATTCGACCTTCGCGATCATGCTCGGCGCCCAGGCGCGCGGGCACAGACTCTATCATTATGCCGCCGAGGCCCTGAGCTGGGCCGAGGGTCGGCTGTGGACGATGGCCTGTCCGGTCACCGTGCAGCGGGTGAAAGGCGACCATTTCCAGGTCGGCGAGCCCGAGATTCTCGATCTCGGCCGCGACGCCGACGTGGTGCTGATGCGCCAGGATCCGCCCTTCGACCTCGGCTATATCACCGCCACCCACCTGCTCGAGCGGATCCAAGGGGAGACGCTCGTCGTCAACGATCCGGCAAGCGTCCGCAACGCGCCGGAAAAGGTGTGGGTGCTCGATTTCGCCCGCTTCATGCCGCCGACCGCGATCACCCGCTCGCTCGGCCTCGCGCGCAAGTTCCTCGCCGAGCACAAGGAGATCGTCGTCAAGCCGCTCCACGGCAATGGCGGCAAGGCGATCTTCAAGATCGGCAGCGACGGCGCCAACCTCGCCTCCCTGATCGAGGTCTTCAACACCGCCTGGCGCGAGCCGCACATGATCCAGGCCTTCCTCCCCGGCGTGGCGGAGGGCGACAAGCGCATCGTCTTCGTCGACGGCGAGGTCGTGGGCGCGGTCAACCGCATCCCGGGCGAAGGCGAGATCCGCTCCAACCTCGCCGTCGGCGGCAAGGCGGCCAAGACCGAGCTGACCGCGCGCGAGGAGGAAATTTGCGCGGCGATCGGGCCGGAGCTCAAGCAGCGCGGGCTCCTCTTCGTCGGCATCGACGTGATCGGCGGCGAATGGCTGACCGAGATCAACGTCACCTCCCCCACCGGCATCGTCGCCATCGACCGCTTCAACGGCACCGACACGCCGGCGCGGATCTGGGAGGCGATCGAGAGGAAGCTCCCCTAACCGTTCCCCGGCCTTCGCCGGGAACTAGGGCTGAGCGCGCTCTCCAAAGGCATAACGCGGCCCCGGCCCGCGCCGCCCGGCGCGGTCGCCTGGATTGTAGAGCGCGCATTTCTTCAGCGACAGGCAGCCGCAGCCGATGCAGCCGTCGAGCGTCTCGCGCATGCGCTCGAGCGCAATGATGCGCGCGTCGAGCAATTTCGAAAAGCCGTTGCTGATCCGCCGCCAGTCGGCCTGGGTCGGGGTGCGGCCCTGCGGCAGTTTGGCGAGCTCGGCGGCGATTTCGGGCAGGGTGCAGCCGAGCCGCTGCGCGATCAGGGCAAAGGACAGCCGCCGGATGTCGGAGCGCAGGAAGCGCCGCTGCCCACCCGCGCTGCGCAGCGCCTGGACCAGGCCCTTCTCCTCGTAGAAGCGGATCGCGGAGACCGAAAGGCCGGTGCGCGCGGCCAGCTCGCCGATCGCCAGAAGCTCGTTGCCCCGCGTCATTCCTCTCTCCAAATCCACGCTTGACCTCAACTTAGCTTGAGGTTGTAGAAGCCGCAAGCATGGCATCCGAAGCGAAAGGACACAGGCCCATGCGACCCGCTTTCATCGAACATGTGAACATCACCGTCAGCCAGCCGGAGCGTTCGGCCAGGCTCTTCCGGGACCTGTTCGGCTGGCATGTCCGCTGGCAGGGGCCCGCGCGCGACGGCGGCCAGGTCATCCATGTCGGCGACGAGACCAACTATCTCGCCGTCTATGCCGAGCCGGGCGAGGCCAGGGAGAGCCTCGGCTGGCCGAAGGGGGAGCCGCTCAACCATGTCGGCATCCAGGTCGACGATCTCGACGAGATCGAGCGCCGCGTCGCCGCCGCCGGCCTGACGCCCTTCTCGCACGGCGATTACGAGCCCGGCCGGCGCTTCTATTTCCTCGACTGGGACGGGGTCGAGTTCGAGATCGTCAGCTACGCGTAATTCCCTCCCCCGGGGAGGGGATGAAACTGCTTTCCTTCCGTCCCGTCATCCGGAAAGAGGGAACCGCTCCGGCGTTTGCTGGCAAAGGAGGAGTCCGGCCGATGTACGACTGGGTGATCGGCCTGATCGACCAGGGCGGCTATGGCGGCGTCTTCGCGCTGATGCTGCTGGAGACGCTCTTCCCGCCAATCCCTTCGGAGGTGATCCTCCCGCTCGCCGGCATGCGCGCGGGCCAGGGCGCGCTCGCCCTTCCCGGCGTGATCGGCGCCGCGACCGCCGGCGCGATGGTGGGCAATATCTTCTGGTACGCGGTCGCGCGCTCGGTCAGCCACGACCGCTTTCACCGGTTCATCGACCGATACGGGCGCTGGCTGACGCTCGACTGGCACGACGTCGAGAAGATGCAGCGCATGTTCAAGCGCCGCGCCTCCTGGATCGTGTGCGTCGGCCGGTTCCTGCCCAATTTGCGAACGATCGTCTCGCTGCCGGCCGGGCTCGCGCGGATGCCGCTCTTGCCCTTCCTGCTCTGGTCGACGCTCGGCACGACCGTCTGGAGCGCGGGCCTGGCCGGCGGCGGCTATCTGCTTGGCGCCCGCTTCGAGCGGATCGACGCGGTGCTCGCGCCGGTCTCCACCGCCGTCATCGTCGCCGGGATTTTCTGGTATCTCTGGCGCCAGCTCAGCTGGGCTAGGCGCGCGGATGGGCGTGGCGATAGACGTCCATGAGGTGAGCGGCGTCGACCGCGGTGTAGATCTGCGTCGAGGACAGGCTGGCATGGCCGAGCAGCTCCTGCAGCGCGCGCAGATCGGCCCCGCGGCCGAGCAAATGGGTGGCGAAGCTGTGGCGAAGCGCGTGCGGCGTGGTCCGTTCGGAGAGGCCCAGCGCGCGCCGCGCCTTCATCACCGCTCGGCGAACGATCTCGCCGCGCAACGGCCCGCCACGCGCGCCTCGGAACAGGGGAACGTCCTTGCCCGCCGCATAAGGACAAAGCGCAAGATAGGCCTCGATCGCCTCCTTCACGGAGGGGAGCAGCGGCACGACCCGCGTCTTGTTGCGCTTGCCGGTCACGATCAGCGCCTCGCCGAGCGGCAGCGCCGCGCCGGTCAGGCCGAGCGCCTCGGCGACACGCAGGCCGGAGCCGTAGAGCAGCGTCAGCACCGCCAGATCGCGCGCCGCGATCCACGGCTCGGACGCGTCGTCGGCCGCTTCCTCGGCGAGCGACACGGCCTCGTCGGGCGAGATCGGCCGGGGCACGGAGCGCGGCCGTTTCGGCCCCTTGAGCCGGGGGATTGCGCCCTCGCGCCCCGCCTCGGCGGCGGCGAAAGCGAGGAAGGCGCGCACCGCGGAGAGCTCGCGCGCCGCCGACGAATTGCCGAGCCCACCCGCGCGGCGGACGGTGAGGAAGGCGCGCAGGTCGGCCGGCCGCAGCGCCGCCAGCGCGGCCTCGTCGACGCCTTCG
The DNA here is from genome assembly GCA_035994965.1 of Allosphingosinicella sp. Classification (GTDB taxonomy): domain Bacteria; phylum Pseudomonadota; class Alphaproteobacteria; order Sphingomonadales; family Sphingomonadaceae; genus Allosphingosinicella. The sequence continues at coordinate 46,831 of DASYKV010000007.1, read as the reverse complement.
CCGAGATGGCCGGCGAGGAAGGCGATCAGCCGGTGCGCGGTGGCGACATAGGCGCGGACCGTATGCGCGGACCGGCGCCGCTCTCGGGTGAGATGATCGTGCCAGCGCGCCGCGATGGCCGTGGCCGGATGATTTGCTAGGGGGTCAGCCACCGGCCCATGCACCGGGTCAGCACCCGCCCGAGGAAGATGAGCAGCTCCGAGCCATGGCGGGTGTCGAAGCTCTGCGCGCCGCGCTGGCCCAGAGCGAGCAGCCCGCTCGGCAGCGGCGGCTCGCTGGTCAGCCGGATCAGCGCCTCGGCGCGGATCAATTCGCAGGCCGGGCCGAACAAGGGATGGCCGCGCTCGACGCCGCGCAGCAGCACGCCGTCGAATTCCTTGACAGATTTCTCGATCAGCCGGGCATCGACGAATTGCAGGCCCGACGCATCGGCGCGCACGCCGGTGTCGCCGGCGAACAAAGCGACGGCGACCGCGTCCAGGCCCAATATCTGCGGCCATTCCTGGGTGACGACGTGGAGCAGATGATCGAGCCCCTCGGTCTCGACCGCGGCGAGCACCGCTTCGTGGATCGAGGCGACCGCGCCCGAATGGCCGCGGGCGAAGGCGATGAGGTCCTGATTGGCCTCCTCCGCCGCCGCGACGCGCGCGCGCAGGTTCGCAAGCGCGTGGTTCTCGAAGCTGATCACACTGCCCATGGCGGCGAAGGTAATACGGATATGGTTAAGAAGCGATTGGAATCGCTACGTGGATTACCCGATCTTCTGCCCCGTCTTCTCCCAATCCGCCAGGAACGCCTTGATGCCGTTCTCGGTCAGCGGGTGCTTGAAGAGCTGGCGGATGACGGCGGGCGGGGCGGTCATCACGTCGGCGCCGAGCTTGGCGGCGTCGTGGACGTGGATCGGGTTGCGCACGCTGGCGACCAGGATCTCGGTGCGGAAATCGTAATTGTCGTAGATCAGGCGGATGTCGGCGATCAGCTCCATGCCGGGATAGCCGACATCGTCGTGGCGGCCGACGAAGGGCGAGACGAAGGTCGCCCCCGCTTTGGCCGCGAGCAGGGCCTGGTTGGCCGAGAAGCAGAGCGTGACGTTGACCATCGTGCCGTCACTGGTGAGCTTCTTGCAGGTCTTGAGCCCGTCCACCGTCAGCGGCACCTTGACCGCGATATTGTCGGCGATCTTCCGCAGGATCTCGGCCTCGCGCATCATCCCCTCATGGTCGAGCGCGACCACTTCGGCGGAGACCGGCCCGTCGACGATGCCGGCAATCTCGCGCACCACTTCGAGGAAGTCGCGCCCGGCCTTGTGGATCAAGGAGGGGTTGGTGGTGACGCCATCGAGCAGCCCGGTCTCGGCCAGGTCGCGAATGTCGGCGGTGTCAGCGGTGTCGGCGAAGAATTTCATGATTCGGCATTCCCCTGAAACATGCGCCCGCCTAGACCAGGAACCCATCCTAGTCATCCCGGCGCAGGCCGGGACCCACGAACATCCTTGCGGGGAAAATGAAGCGACCGCGCATTCGCCCCCTTCTTCCCGAACCGAGTTCATCGGTCCCGGCCTTCGCCGGGATACTCTATCTGGTCGGCCGCCGCGGCCTTTGCTTCGGCAAGACCGACTTTATGATCAGCCGCTGCGGCGCGGTGGGGTCGGGCGGCGGCTCGGCGCGGTCGAGCGCCGAAGCGATCAGGGCGTCGACGCGCGGATCGTCGAGGCTCGCCTCGGTCACTTTGGGGACGTGCCTGATCTGGCCGCCGGCGCCCGCGAGCAGGCCGTGCGGATCGTCGAGCGCGGCCCCGTACATGAAGAACAGGTTGATCCAGCGCGGATAGAGCGCGATCGACAGCACGATGTCGCGCACCTTCTCGCTCGCCCCGAAGCCGATCGCGAGCGCGTTGTAATTGTCGTAGACGAGGATCCGGGCGCCCGGGAGCCGAGCCTTCAACCGGGCCAGCAGCGCCCGCGCATCGGCCGCCACCTCCGGCGAATATTTGTCGATGAAGCCGTCGAGCTGCGCTTGCGCGTCCATTGCTTTCGCTCCCCAAATGCCCCTCCCGGCCGGCTATACGCGAAGTGCGCCTGCTTTGCCGCATCTCGCGGCCATGCTAATATGGGACCGCATCATTTCGGGGAGGGTTTTGCCGATGGTGACGACGAACGCCGGTGCCGGCAACGAGCCGCCCTACGAACTGTTCAACGGCTATGACAGCATCGCCAACGGCATGTTGAACGAGAGCGCCGTCACCGGCGACGCCAAGTGGAGCGGCGGCAGCTCGCTGGTCAACATCCGGGTCTGCGAGAGCGTCAGCGAGCTCGCCAAGGCGCTCGAAATCGATGCCTCCTTGTCGGTCAGCTATTTGAAGGTGGTCAATGTCACCGCCAAGATGAAGTTCATGCAGAAGCTGAACGCGACGGCGCGCAGCATCAGCATCGTCGTCTATGCGAGCCATGAAGAGGCCACCTGGGCGGTCAAGAACGTCAAGCTGGCGCAGGGCGTGAAAGCGCCGGCCGACGACGACGAGGCCGCGGATTTCGCCGCGAGCTACGGCGATTCCTACGTCAGCGAAGCCATCCAGGGCGGCGAATATTATGCGGTCTATACCTTCCACACCGAGACCCAGAGCGAGCAGCGGGAGCTGACCGCGTCGCTGAAGGCGAAGGGCGTCTATACCGGCACCGTCGATCTCAAGGTCCAGGGCAAATTGTCCGACTTCCTCCAGACCACATCGACCAACTGGACGTTCGACCAGGAGATTACCGGCCACAAGAACCCGAAATTGCCCAACCAGGAGGAGCTGATCAAGTTCGCGATCGACTTCCCGTCGACGCCGCTCGATTCGCCGGTGACCACAGGGGTCAAGGTCGCGGGCTATGAGACCGTCCCCGGAATCAACCGCAGGAAGTTCGCCAGGATCGTCGACAATCGCGACTATTTCCTCGGCCAGGACGGGGTGCTGCTCGGCTATGCCCGCCTCAACGGCATCCAGAACCAGATCGGCTGGCTGAGGCGCATCTACGCCCGCTATGCCTATGCCGGCGATACGGCGCTGCTCGACTTCGAAAAGCAGGTGAAAAGCGATGTCGCCGCGATCAACAAGCAGATCGCCGCCTACAAGCGCGACCCGGGCGCCGACTTCGAGAGGCCGGCGCTGCCGTCGCTCGCCAGAGGCGAGCCGGTGCTCAGCTACGCCGCCGGCCAGCCGATTTCGTTCGGCGGCGAAGGCGGCGGCCCGTTCGATTTCATGAGCACCGGAGAGGCGTTGCGCAACCAGGTCAAGATCGCCTCGCTGCGCTTTTCCGACGGCGACGAGGTCGTCCACAAGATGGAGGTCGGCTATGCGTCCGACCGCAAGGATTGGCCAAGCTCGCATGGCGCGAACGGCACTCCGAGGGAGATTTTCTACCTCGAGGAGGGCCAGTTCCCGATCCGCTTCAACATCCGCTGCGACGACAAATACGTCTACCGGATGGAGGTTTTCTCCAGCGACGGCCGCTCGACCTGGTGCGGCAGCAACAAGGGCACCTCGCACGACTGGAACGTGCCCGAAGGCGCCGTCCTGCTCGGCTTCGCCGGCCGCTCCGGTGCGGTGCTCGACCAGGTCAAGATGATGTATGCGGCGCTGAAGCCGGCAAGGTTCGTGCAGCCGATCTAGCCCTCGATCACCTCGTAATGGCGGACGCTCGTCTCCAGCTCGAGCAGGTAATCGGGGTCGAAATCGTAATATTTGGCGAGCGTGAGATCCTCGCCGGCGAAGCGCCGGATCGCCGCCTCGTCTTCCCACAGGGTCAGCATCTCGACATGCACGGTCTCGCCTTCCGGCCGGTGCAGGCATAAAGCGGAAAGATTGCCCGCGGCCGCGCGATAATCGGGCAGGGCGACGTCGCGCATCAGCTTGAGATAGTCGGCGGCGAGCGTGGCGGGCACCCGTCCGTGCCAGTGGCGTGCGATCATGATCGTCTCCTGCCCTTTCAGATTAGCCGCCAATGACGATATGGGCGAGGCCTATGTCCCGCGCCCGCCTCATCGTGATGAACGCCGCTTTGGGCCCGCTCGATTATCGCGTGCCGCACGGCATGCGCGTCGAGCCGGGCTCGGTCGTGGTCGCGCCTTTGGGGCCCAGGCAGATGATCGGGGTGGTCTGGGAGCCCGAGCGGCTGCCGACGCAGGAGGTCGGCGACAACCGGCTGCGCAATCTGCTCCATGTCTACGATCTGCCGCCGATCGCCGCGCCCCTGCGCCGGCTGGTCGAATGGACCGCGGATTATTATCTCGCGCCGCTCGCCGCGGTGCTGCGAATGGCCTTGCCCTCCTCGGGAGCGCTGGAGGGGGCGCGCTCGATCATCGAATATCGGGCGACCGGGCTGGTGCCCGAGAGGGTGACCCCGCAGCGCACGCAGGCGCTGGAGCGGATCGGCGAGCGCCAGGGGCTGGTCAGCGAGCTGGCGATCATCGGCGGGGTTTCCGACGGGGTCATCCGCGGCCTGGTCAAGGCCAAAGCGATCGAGGCGGTCGAGGTCGCGATCGACGATCCCTTCCCCGAGCCCGACCCGGATCACGGCCCGCCCGCGCTCGAAGACGCCCAGGCCGACGCCGCCGGGGAGCTGCGCGAGGCCGTCGCCGCGGCGGACTTCGCGCCCTATTTGCTCGACGGCGTCACCGGCTCGGGCAAGACCGAGGTCTATTTCGAGGCGATCGCCGAAGCGATCCGGAAGGGCAGGCAGGCGCTCGTCCTGCTCCCCGAGATCGCGCTGACCGAGCCTTTCCTCAAGCGTTTCGCGGCGCGCTTCGGCTGCGATCCGGCGCCCTGGCACTCCGGCTTGCGGCAGAGCCAGCGCCGCCGCGCCTGGCGCGCCATCGCATCCGGCGAGGCCCGGGTCGTCGTCGGCGCGCGCTCGGCACTCTTCCTCCCCTATCGCGACCTCGGCCTGATCGTCGTCGACGAGGCGCACGAGGCGAGCTTCAAGCAGGAGGACGGCGTCCAATATCATGCCCGCGACGTCGCCGTGATGCGGGCCAAATTGGAAGGCGTCCCGGTCGTCCTGGCCTCGGCCACGCCGGCGATCGAGAGCCGCCACATGGCCGAGATCGGCACCTACAAGGAGCTGAAGCTTCCCGACCGCTATGGCGGCGCCCGCCTGCCCGACATGGCGGCGCTCGACATGCTCGCCGACCCGCCGCCGCGCGGACGCTGGCTGGCGCCGAAACTGGTCGAGGCGCTCGAGCAGAATCTGGAGGCGGGCGAGCAGAGCCTGCTCTTCCTCAATCGCCGCGGCTATGCGCCGCTGACGCTCTGCCGGCGCTGCGGCTACCGCTTCCAATGTCCCAATTGCACGGCGTGGATGGTCGAGCACCGCTTCACCCGGCGCCTCGCCTGCCACCATTGCGGCCATATGATGCCGGCCCCCCAACACTGCCCGGAATGCAAGGAGGAGGACAGCCTCGTCGCCTGCGGCCCCGGCGTCGAGCGCATCGCCGACGAGGTCGGGGAGCTCTTCCCCGACGCCCGCACGATCATCGTCACCTCGGACACGATCTGGTCGCCGGCCAAGGCCGCCGAGTTCGTCGCCCGGATGGAGGCGGGCGAGATCGACATCGTCATCGGCACCCAGCTCGTCACCAAGGGCTATCATTTCCCCAACCTCACCCTGGTCGGCGTGGTCGACGCGGACCTGGGCCTGGCCGGCGGCGACCTGCGCGCGGCCGAGCGCACCTTCCAGCAGATCCGCCAGGTCTCGGGCCGCGCCGGCAGGGGCGACAAGCACGGCCGGGTCCTCGTGCAGAGCCACGATCCCAATGCCCGGGTGATCCGCGCTCTGGTCGGCGGCGATGCCGAGGGCTTCTACGCCGCCGAGACCGACGCCCGCCGCGAGGCCGCGATGCCCCCCTTCGGCCGACTCGCCGCGATCATCGTCTCGTCCGAAAGCCAGGCCGAAGCGAACGAGACCGCCCGCCTGATCGGCCGCGCCGCGCCAGCCCACGAGAACATGGCCGTCTTCGGACCGGCGCCGGCCCCGCTCGCCATGCTCCGCGGCCGCCACCGCTTCCGCCTCCTGGTCCACGCCGCCCGCGCGGTGCCGGTCCAGGACATCATCCGCGAGTGGCTGGGCGGCCTGACCTGGAAGAACAGCATTCGAGTCAGCGTCGACGTCGATCCCTATTCGTTTCTGTAGACCGGCCCTTTCGCGGCTCATAGAAAGGCGGCGATGAACCGGCTGCTATTCCTCCTGACCTTCCTGCTGGCGCTGGCCCTGCCGGCCTCGCCCGCGCGCGCCGACGATATTTCGGTGGCGGGACGCTCGGTGGTGCGGGTGGTGGTGATCGCGTTCGGGGAGGACGATTCGATCGTCGCCTTCGGCCATGGCTCGGGCTTCGCGGTGGGGCCGAACCGGATCGTCACCAACGCCCATGTCGTCGCCCAGGCCCAGGCCCAGGAAGGGGGCCGGGTCGTGGTCGGAGTCGTTCCGTCCGAGGGCAATCAGGCCTATCGCGCCACGGTCGTCGCCATCGACCCGGCCCGCGACCTCGCTTTGCTCCAGGTCGAGGAAGGAAACTTCCAGCCGATCCCGCTTTTTCTCGGGACGCTCGACGACGGCGCGCCGGTCGCCGCTCTGGGCTATCCGGGCAATGTCGATCTCGCCACGGCGCGGCAGATGGACGATTATGTGCGGCCGCTGCCGCCGACCCGCTCGATCGGCATCTTCTCCAACGTCCGGCCGATCAACGGTATCACCACCCTGCTCCACACCGCCAACATCGCCCGCGGCCATTCGGGAGGGCCTTTGCTCGATCAATGCGGCCGGGTGCTCGGCGTCAACACGCTCATCACCCGCAACCAGGACGGCGACGCGCCCTTCGCCTTCGCGGTCTCCAATCGCGAGCTCACCGCCTTCCTCCAGCAGGCGCGCCAGCCCTTCCGCTCGATCACCACCGAATGCGTGTCGATGTCCGATCGCCTGCAGCAGGACCAGGAGCGCGCCGCCGCCGAGGAGCGCACGCGCCAGGCCGCGGCCGCCGCCGAAGCCCAGAAGGCGCGCGACACGCGCGAGACGAGCCTCGCCGAAATCCAGGAGATGCGCGAGAACCGGCTCGCCCTGGCGATCCTCCTGCTCGTCTTCGCTTTGCTCGCCTTCGGCGGCGGCGGCCTGGCCGCGGTCAAGAACCGGCCCAAGGCGGCCTGGGCGATGGGCGGCCTCGGCGCGGTCCTGCTGATCGCCACGATCGTCGTCTTCCTCTCGCGGCCGAGCCGCGCCGACATCGAGGCGGCGGAAAAAGCGCAAGCGCCGGCCGCCGCCGCGCCCGACCGCTTCGCCGGCCGCAACCTGTGCCGCCTCGTGCCCGAGCGCAGCCGGGTCACCATCGCCCCGACCAGCGAGGTCCCGCTCGATTGGACCGCGGCCGGCTGCGTCAACGGCCGCACCCAATATGCGCAGGAAGGGCCGGTCTGGACCCGCATCCTGGTCCCCGCCGACCAGAGGACGGTGTCGGTGCTCCAGTTCCGGCCCGGCAATGGCGAATATGTCGTCACCCGCTACCAGCTCGAGGCGGCGGCGATGGAGAGGGTCCGGGCGATGCGGCGCGATGCCGACCTGCGCGCCTGCACCGCCGACACCGAGGCGCGCACCCTCCTCGCCGACCGCCAGCGCGAGATCGCCGCGATGCTGCCGCGGCTGCCCAACGAGCGGCTGGTCTATTCCTGCGCGCGCACGGGCGCGCCGGCGCCGCCCGGCCGCTGAAACCGGCGGGGCAGTTGCGGAGCCGCGGGCTTCGCGCTTAAAATGGCAGCTCTAGGGGGGCCAAGTTCATGATTCGCAAGCTCTTGCTCGCGCTCGCGCTGCTCGTTCCGACAGCCGCGCGCGCCGAGTGGCACGAGGCGACATCCACCAACTTCATCGTCTACAGCCAGGGCTCGCAGCAGGACGCGATCGATTTCGCGGCGAAGCTCGAGCGCTTCCATTTCCTGCTGAAGACGATCCGCCCGGTCCCCGCCGGCCGGACGACGGCGAGGCTGCGCGTCTTCCTGCTCGCGAACCAGCAAGCGGTCGGGCGGTCGGTGGATGCCGCCAGCGTCGCCGGCTATTACGTCCCGGACGCGCGCGGGCTCATGCTGGTCGGGACGCGCCGGCGCTCGACCAACCTCTCCGACGCCCGTTCCGCCCGCGACGAGGGCAGCGACATCGACCCGGAAAGCGTCCTGTTCCACGAATATACGCACCATTTCACCTTCCAATATTTCCCGGCGACCTATCCGACCTGGTATAGCGAGGGCTTCGCCGAATTCTGGGGAACGACCAGGATTCTCCCCGGCGACGTCATCGAGGTCGGCGCGCCCGCCGATCATCGCTTCTCGACCTTGAGGGCGCTGGGCTGGCTGCACCTCTCCCGGCTGCTCCGGGCGCGCAGCTACAGCGATTTGAGGGGGCCCGAGATCTTTCTCCTCTATGCCGAGGGCTGGCTCCTGGTCCGCTATATATTCGAGCACCCGGCGCGACAGCGGCAGATCCAGGAATATCTCAGGCTGATCAACGCCGGCACGCCCATCGAGGCGGCGATCGGGCAGGCCATCCCCGATCTCGAGGCGTTCAACAACGAGCTCTTCGACTATGCCGGCGCCGCGCGCTTCAACGTCGTCCGCCTCCCCTTCCGCCGGATCGAGATCGGCGCGATCGAAGCGCGCACGTTGCGGCCCGCCGAGCAGGCGCTCCTCATGGACGAGATCAAGCTCAGCCGTGGCTATCCCCAGCGCGAGGCGGTCGAGTTCGCCGATCATGTGAAGGACGTCGCCGCCCGTTTTCCGGACGATCCGTTCGCGATCCGGATGGTGATGGAGGCGCAATATCTGGCTGGGAATAGCGCCGAGGCCCTGGCGGCTGCCGATCGCCTGCTCGCGATCGAGCCCAACCACGCCCGCGCGCTCGCCACCAAGGGGCTGATCCAGGGCGCCGCGCTTGCCGCGGTGCGCGCCACCGATGCGGCGTCCTGGAACGGCCCGCGTCAACTGCTGCGCCGCGCGGTCAACTCGGCGCGGACCGATCCGGTCGTGCTCGCTGCCTATTACCGCTCCTTCCAGATGCAGGGTGTCCTGCCGCCGGAGGATGCGCAGAACGCGCTCTACACGGCGATGGAGCTGGCGCCGAGCGACGACGAGCTGCGCTACAGCGTCGCCCTCGACTTCGAGCAGAGGGGCATGATCCCGGACGCGATCACGATCATCCGGCAGCAAGCCTATAACGAGCCGCATCGCACCGAATCGGAAGCCGAGCGCCGCCGCCGCGAGGACCGCCAGCGCCAGGCCGGCCGCACGCGTCACGAAACCGCGCTCGAAATGCTGACCCGGCTCGAACGGCTGCAGGCCGCGAGCCGCCCGGCGCGCTAGGACTTTTTGCCGTTGGATTTGAAGCACCGTCATTCCAGCTTTCGCTGGAATGACGATTCAATTCAGCCGCCCCCGCGCTCCCGCGCGAGCAGCTTGGCCTTGCGCTCGAGGCCGTAAGCATAGCCGCCGGCCGTGCCGTCGGTGCGGATGACGCGGTGGCAGGGGATCAGCACCGCGACATTGTTGGCGCCGTTGGCCGAGCCGGCGGCGCGCACCGCGGCGGGCCGGCCGACGGCGGCCGCGATCTGGGCGTAGGTACGGGTCTCGCCCGCCGGAATTCGGCTCAATTCGCGCCACACCGCCTCCTGGAAAGCGGTGCCCTGGACGTCGAGCGGCAGATCGTGCGGCTTCTCCGGCGCGTTGACCGCGGCGACGGTGCGCCGGACGAGGTCCGCCAGCTCCGCGCCGCCATGGGCGATCGCCGCATTGGGGAAGCGGCGGCGCAGCTCGGCCTCGTTCTCGTCGAAGGAGAGCCGGCAAATGCCCTTGCCAGTCGCCGCGACCAGCATGGTGCCGAGATCGGTCTCGGCGGTGGCCCAGCTGATCGTCTCGCCGCGGCCGCCGTCGCGCCAGGCGGAAGGCGTCATGCCGAGCCGGCTCCGGGCGTCGGCATAGAAGCGGCCCGGCCCCGAATAACCGGCATCGTAAATGGCGTCGGTGATCCGCCCCTTGCCGGCGAGCGCCGTCTCGGCCCGGCGCGCCCTGAGGCTCCGATAATAAGCCGCTGGCGTCACGCCGGTGGCGCGCTTGAACAGGCGATGGAAATGATGCGGCGAATAGCCGACCGCGCCGGCCAGCGCGTCGAGCGAAGGCGCCTCCTCCGCCGCCTCGAGCAAGGCGAACACCTTGCCGAGCGCGATCTCCTCGCGATTCACCTCGTCGGGCAGGCAGCGCAGGCAGGCGCGATAGCCGGCCGCGCAGGCGGCGGCGCCGTCGGGGAAGAATTCGACATTCTCGCGGCGGGGCCGCCGCGCGGGGCAGCTCGGCCGGCAATAGATGCCGGTGGTCCTGACCCCGCCGATCACCCGGCCGTCCCAGCTCCGGTCGCGCCGGTCGAAGGCGGCCCAGGCTTCCTCGTCGGTAATGGCATGCGCGTCGTTCACTTCTATCGATCTATCGCGGCGGAGGTCGGTTGCAAGGCTCGCCATGGTCAATTCCTCTCGATTCGCGCCAGGAAGCAGCCATAAGCCGCATTGTGCGCATGGATGGTGGCGACCTCCGGCCGCTCGAACAGCTCGTGGATGCGCGCGTCGGCCTCGCCCGGCAGCGCCAGGAGGGCGCCGCGCAGCATGCCGTCTTCGTCGAAGCCGCGCAGGCCCAAAGTGCGCCGGTCGAGATAGGGCGGCGCCTCGTCCTCGAACGTGGCCGCCTCGGCGCCCTTGCGGACATAGATGCCGTAGCTGGTGCGGAACGGCCCGGCCACGTCGTGCGAGACATGGTTGAGCAGCACCAGCTCCTCGCCCGGCGCGGCGTCGACGAGGCTGACCCGGCACGGATAGCCGGATGGCGAATCCGCAACGACCCGCACCGCGTTGATCGCGGCCAACTCCCCGTCCATCATCCCGAACAGGCTTTCGAACGCCTCCGGCGCGAGCCCTTCGATTCTGTAGGCCATCGTCGACTCTCCTTCGTGTCGACGGCCCTTCTGCCACCGCGCGGCAAAGCGCGCGTCCCGTGGCTTGCTTTCAAAGTGCGCGCGAGCGGCGACCCTCGATCAGCGCGCCGAGAGGGGTCAGCTGGTCGAGCGACCAATCGTCCGGCATCAGCACGAGCCCGCGGCTTGGCGGGAGATACCAGGTCAGCATGCGCATGCGCTCGGCGATCAGCGCGTCGTCCACGCCTTCGGCATGGAGCTCGGCCGCCGATTTGCCGATCACCAGCGAACGCGCGGGTCGCATCGCCGGCGCCGTGAGCAGGGCGACGCGGGGATCGGCGATCCGCCAGCCTTCGGCCAGGTGGCGGTGCAGCGCCCGCGCCGCCGGCGTCGACAGATAATCCTCTGACGGCGCGCCGATCAGGACCTGCTGCCCGGCCTCGAGCATCGTCCGCTCGAAGCCGCCGGCCCGTGACGCCGTTTCCGCCAGCTCGGACGGCTCGCCGTTCGGATCGTCGAAGCGAAGGATGGAATCGAGCACGCCCATGGACATGACGTAGCCGGGCTCGGCCGCGCCCGGCGCCGCGAAGATGGCCACGCCTACGCCCTGCTCGACCATCCGGGCCGCGACATTGGCCAGCGAATTGGCGTCGACCTGATCGGCCGCGCCGGGCAAATCGAGGCGCAGATAGGGAAAGCCGTCCGGCCCGGTGAACACCGGCGGCTCGGGGACGGTCAGCGCCGCCGTCCAGACCGCGGCCCAGAAGCGGTCGAACCAGGGCTGGTCGCGGCCCTCCGCGCCAAGGAGCGCCGCGAGCCGGTCGCTATCGTCCAGATCGAACGGATGGTGGGGCGACAGCGGGAAGCGGCGCGGCCGCGCCTCGCCCCCGACTGCCGGCGCCCGCGCCTTCGATTTGAACCAGTCGCTCCACGCCATTTCAGCCCTCCTCCACCCACCTTGCATCGCAGCAAAGCCCCTGCTAGGGCCCCGGCGAAGCCAAAGGGCGCGCTCTGGCGCGCCTCTCGCATGGCTCCAAAATATCCGATCAGGAGTTCAAAGGCGCGTGGATATTTCCGGCGGCATTCAGGCAAGCTTAGCGGGGCGCTACGCCATTGCCCTGTTCGAGCTGGCCAATGAGCAGAAGAAGCTCGACGCGGTGGGCAAGAGCCTGGCCGCGATGAAGCAGGCGCTCGCCGAATCGCCGGAGCTCCGTGCGATGACGACCAGCCCGCTGGTCGGCCGCGACGAGGCGGTGCGCGCCGCCGCCGCCGTCGCCGGCGCGATGAAGCTCGATCCGATCACCACCAGCTTCCTCGGCGTCCTCGCCCGCAACCGCCGCCTCGCCCAGCTGCCGGGCGTGATCCGCGCCTTCAACATGCTGGCCGCGCGCCATCGCGGCGAGATCACCGCCGAGGTGACCTCCGCCCGCGCCCTCGACGAGGGCCAGGTCGACGCGATCAAGCAGACGCTTCGCAAGCGCATGGGCCGCGACATCGCGGTCGATCTCAATGTCGATCCGGCCATCTTGGGCGGCCTCGTCGTCCAGATCGGCTCGCAGCGCATCGACGGCTCGATCCGCACCAAATTGAACAATCTCGCTCTCGCGATGAAAGGCTGAAGATGGACATCCGCGCCGCTGAAATCTCCAAGGTCATCAAGGACCAGATTGCGTCGTTCGGCACCGACGCGCAGGTCAGCGAGGTCGGCACCGTGCTGTCGGTCGGCGACGGCATCGCCCGCATCCACGGCCTCGACAACGTCCAGGCGGGCGAGATGGTCGAGTTCGACGGCGGCATCAAGGGCATGGCGCTGAACCTGGAGGCCGACAATGTCGGCGTCGTCATCTTCGGCTCGGATTCGACGATCAAGGAGGGCGACACCGTCCGCCGCACCGAGACCATCGTCGACGTCCCCGTCGGCAAGGGCTTGCTCGGGCGGGTCGTCGACGGCCTTGGCAACCCGATCGACGGCAAGGGCCCGATCGAGGGCGCGGAGCGCAAGCGCGTCGAAGTGAAGGCGCCGGGCATCATCCCGCGCAAGTCAGTGCACGAGCCGGTGCAGACCGGCCTGAAGGCGCTCGACGCGCTCGTCCCCATCGGCCGCGGCCAGCGCGAATTGATCATCGGCGACCGCCAGACCGGCAAGACCGCGGTCGCGCTCGACACCTTCATCAACCAGCGCGCCGCCAACCAGGGCGACGACGAATCGCAGAAGCTCTATTGCATCTACGTCGCCGTCGGCCAGAAGCGCTCGACCGTCGCCCAGATCGTCCGCGCGCTCGAAGAGAATGGCGCGATGGAATACACCATCGTCGTCGCCGCCACGGCCTCCGAGCCGGCCCCACTGCAGTTCCTCGCCCCTTATACCGGCTGCACGATGGGCGAATATTTCCGCGACAACGGCATGCACGCGGTCATCGTCTATGACGATCTTTCCAAGCAGGCCGTCGCCTACCGCCAGATGTCGCTGCTGCTGCGCCGCCCGCCGGGCCGCGAGGCCTATCCGGGCGATGTCTTCTATCTTCACTCCCGTCTGCTCGAACGCGCCGCCAAGATGAACGACGCCAACGGCAACGGCTCGCTGACCGCGCTGCCGATCATCGAGACCCAGGCCGGCGACGTCTCGGCCTATATCCCGACCAACGTGATCTCGATCACCGACGGCCAGATCTTCCTCGAGACCGAATTATTCTTCCAGGGCATCCGCCCGGCGATCAACGTCGGCCTTTCGGTCAGCCGCGTCGGCTCGGCCGCGCAGACCAAGGCGATGAAGAAGGTCGCCGGCTCGATCAAGCTCGAGCTCGCCCAATATCGCGAGATGGCCGCCTTCGCCCAGTTCGGCTCGGACCTCGACGCCTCGACCCAGCGCCTGCTCAACCGCGGCGCGCGGCTGACCGAGCTGCTCAAGCAGCCGCAGTTCAGCCCGATGCCGGTCGAGGAGCAGGTCGTCTCGATCTTCGCCGGCGTCAACGGCTTCATCGACACGGTGCCGACCGACGCGGTCACCCGCTTCGAGAGCAGCCTGCTCGCCCACGTCCGCGCCGATCACGCCGACGTGCTGACGGCGATCCGCGACAGCAAGGCGCTCGACGACGACACGACCGCCAAGCTCAAGACGATCATCGGCGATTTCGTGAAGTCGTTTGCCTGATTTGCGCTGTTCCCCGGCGAAGGGACCCCATCAAAGTAGTACTTTGATGGGACCCAAGGCCGGGGTCCAGCCTGGATCCCGGCCTTCGCCGGGGAACGAAGAGGATTGAATGGCCAGCCTCAAGGCGCTCAAGATGCGGATCTCCTCGGTCAAGTCGACCCAGAAGATCACCAAGGCGATGAAGATGGTCGCCGCGGCGAAGCTGCGCCGGGCGCAGCTGGCGGCCGAAGCCGCGCGTCCCTATGCCGAGCGCATGGCGGCGGTTGTGACCAGCGTCGTCTCCAAGGTTGCGATCGGGCCGGAAAGCCCCAAGCTGCTCGCCGGCACCGGCAAGGACGACACCCACCTCCTCATCGTCGCGACCTCCGACCGCGGCTTGGCCGGCGGCTTCAACTCGAACATCGTCCGCGCCGCCCGCCGCAAGGCCGAAGCTTTGATCGCCGAGGGCAAGAGCGTCTATTTCTACCTGGTCGGCCGCAAGGGCAAAGCGGTGATCGGCCGCCTCTACCCCAAGCAGATCATCCACCAGCACGACACCAGCGCGATCAAGCAGCTCGCCTTCGGCGATGCGCAGGCGATCGCCGCCGACGTCATCGACCGCTACCTCACCGACGGCATCGACGTCGTCCACCTCTTCTACGCCCGCTTCCGCTCGGCGCTCGTGCAGGAGCCGGTCGGCCAGCAGATCATCCCGGTGCCGCCGGTCGAGGCGGGCGCGGTCCAGTCGGCCTCGCTCGCCGCGGTCGAATATGAGCCGGACCAGGACGAGATCCTCGCCGCCCTCCTGCCGCGCAACGTCGCCGTCCAGATCTTCCGCGCGCTCCTCGAGAACGCGGCCTCGGAGCAGGGCAGCCGGATGACCGCGATGGACAATGCCACGCGCAACGCCGGCGACATGATCAACCGCCTCACAATCCAGTATAACCGCACCCGCCAGGCCGCGATCACCAAGGAGCTGATCGAGATCATCTCGGGCGCCGAGGCGCTGTGATGCTCGCCGCGACCGCCCTTGCGATCGCCACCGCGCCGGCCCCCGCGCTGCCGGGCCGCGGCGCCGTCTGGAGCGCGCTCGACCGCGACCTCAACACGAGGTGCGGCGGCGGCGTGGAGAGCGCGGACTGCGTCTCGCACCCCGCTTCAGTCTCAGTGCGCGGCCTGCGCTGCGGCGCCGAGCCGGACGGCCGGGCGCTCTGCCGCTACGAGCGCAGAATTGCCACGATCGGCGGCCGGCGCGCGCGCTGGGAAGCGGCCGAAACCCGCTTCCGACATCATCGCGGCACGATGGTCTGGTCGATCGAGCGCGATTTCCCGCTGACCCCCGAGCGCGCCGATGTCGAAGGCGCCCTGCATGTCCGGGCAGGCGCCCTCTGCCTCATCCTCATCGATGACTGCGTCGACGGTCAGGGCAACGAGACCATTCCAGTGCCAGAATTCACCGTGTCGGCGCTCGAATGCCGGCCCGCCGCCGATCGCCGCGCGGTCTGCTCGTTCACCTCGACGAGGCATTTCGGTCCGGACAATGCCGGGCCGAGCGAGCGCTGCACCGGCACGCTCCAGCGCGGCGACCAGGACGGGGGCGAATCAAGCTGGACGTTCGTCGTCCCCAATCGGAGGCGCCGGCCCTTCGACGCGCTGCTGAGCTGCAGCTGATGCTCGCCGCGCTCCTTCTCCTGGCCGCCGCGCCGGCAACGAACGTGCACAGCGCGCGGGTGCCGTCTCTGGATCAGGTGCGGACTGCGATCGCCGCGCGCGGTTCGGGGACGAGGCTGCGGGTGAGCGACGAACGCTGCTCCCCGATGAGCGTGCCGCGCCGCGAGCGCCCGCGCATCGTCGCCGCCGCGCGCTGCTCGTTTCGTTACGGCGAGGCCGCGCTCGCCGATCCGGCCGCCCGGCCCGCCCGCTGGCGCCGCCAGCACGCTTATTTCTACCTGACCGGCGCGCCCTGCGGCGGAGACGGCCAGGGCAGCGATTTGACCTGCTATTCGTGGACCGTCGATCGGGTGTTGATCGTCTCCGGAGCCGAAGCGCCGTGACGACGACTGTCCAGCAGGATTCAGTGAAGATCCGGGTGATCCCCGGCATCGTCATCCTGTGTCTGTATATGGGCCTCAGCCTTTATCATAACGGCCTGGTGCTGCGCGTGGCGCTTGCCTTCCGGAACGATGCGGCGGGGAGTGAATATGCCAATATCGCGACTCTCGCGGTGATCTTCACCCTGGCCGAGATCGCGGCCGCCTTTGCCTCGATCGCCGTTCTGGCGCTGGTCCGGCGCAGCTTCGCTCCCTATCTCGTCGCGGCGTCTCTCCTGTTCTGCGGCATGCCGGGTTACTGGCTGCAAAATCTCATGCTCTCGGCCCTCGGACCGGGCCGCCAGACTGTCGTGGGAGCGCTGAACGCCTGGGTGCTCCTCGATCTCGTCATCACCGTCGTCGGCGCGGTCTGGCTGCTGAAATCCCGGAACGTCCGCATCTTTTTCGATCATCGGCTGCTG
The DNA here is from genome assembly GCA_035994965.1 of Allosphingosinicella sp. GTDB lineage: Bacteria > Pseudomonadota > Alphaproteobacteria > Sphingomonadales > Sphingomonadaceae > Allosphingosinicella. The sequence goes on along the minus strand of DASYKV010000007.1, from coordinate 30,223 downwards.
CCGCAAACCTTTGACTAAGACCTCCCCGCCTCGCCGCGGACCCCGAATTTGAATGTGAAGGAAGAAACCATGCTCGAGCCCCAGACGCTCTCCAAGAAGGCGAGCGCCAAGCCCGCCACCACCAACAATGTCGGCCGGATCAGCCAGGTGATCGGTGCCGTCGTCGACGTCAGCTTCGACGGCGAGCTGCCGGCGATCCTGTCGGCGCTCGAGACGACCAACGGCGGCAACCGCCTCGTCCTGGAAGTCGCCCAGCATCTCGGCGAATCGACCGTCCGCACCATCGCCATGGACGCGACCGAGGGCCTGACCCGCGGCCAGGAAGTGACCGACACCGGCTCGCAGATCCGCATGCCGGTCGGCCCGATGACGCTCGGGCGGATCATGAACGTCATCGGGGAGCCGATCGACGAGCGCGGGCCCATCGGCCATAGCGAAACCGCCCCGATCCACGCCGAGGCGCCGCTCTTCACCGACCAGTCGACCGAGACCTCGATCCTGGTCACCGGCATCAAGGTCATCGACCTGCTCGCGCCCTACGCCAAGGGCGGCAAGATCGGCCTGTTCGGCGGCGCCGGCGTCGGCAAGACGGTGCTGATCCAGGAGCTGATCAACAATATCGCCAAGGGTCATGGCGGCACCTCGGTGTTCGCCGGCGTCGGCGAGCGCACGCGCGAGGGCAACGACCTCTATCACGAATTCCTCGACGCCGGCGTCATCGCCAAGGACGCGGACGGCAACCCGACGCCGGAAGGCTCCAAGGTCGCGCTCGTCTTCGGCCAGATGAACGAGCCGCCGGGTGCCCGCGCCCGCGTCGCGCTTTCGGGCCTCACCATCGCCGAATATTTCCGCGACCAGGAGGGCCAGGACGTGCTCTTCTTCGTCGACAACATCTTCCGCTTCACCCAGGCCGGCTCGGAAGTGTCGGCCTTGCTCGGCCGCATCCCCTCGGCGGTGGGCTATCAGCCGACGCTCGCCACCGACATGGGCGCGCTGCAGGAGCGGATCACCTCGACCAACAAGGGCTCGATCACGTCGGTTCAGGCGATCTACGTGCCCGCCGACGATCTCACCGATCCGGCGCCGGCCACCAGCTTCGCCCACCTCGACGCCACCACCGTGCTGTCGCGCGCGATCTCGGAGCTCGGCATCTACCCGGCCGTCGACCCGCTCGATTCGACCTCGCGCGTGCTCACCGCGCGCACCGTCGGCCAGGAGCATTACGACACCGCCCGGCGTGTCCAGGAGACGCTGCAGCGCTACAAGTCGCTTCAGGACATCATCGCGATTCTCGGCATGGACGAGCTCAGCGAAGAGGATAAGCTCACCGTCAACCGCGCCCGCAAGCTGCAGCGCTTCCTCTCCCAGCCCTTCCACGTCGCCGAGGTGTTCACCGGCATCCCCGGCAAGTTCGTGCAGATCGAGGATACGGTCCGCTCGTTCAAGGCGGTGGTCGAGGGCGAATATGACGATCTGCCCGAAAGCGCCTTCTACATGGTCGGCGGGATCGAGGAAGCGGTGGCCAAGGCGGCGAAGCTGGCCGAGGACGCCTAGATTGAAGCGCTTCGCCCTCATCCTTGCCGCTTTCGCGCTGCCCGTTGCCGCGGCGCCGGCCGCCGCGCAGATCGCGCCCGGCCTGCGCGCGCCGGAGAATATCCGCGGCGCGGTCGCCCAGGCCTGGCTGATGGGCTGCTATTTCGCCGCGACCGACCGGCCGGCGCCCGGGCTCAACATGGACATCTCGCGGGGCGGCCCGGGCTTGCGCGACGCAAGCTCCATGCCCGCGAGCCTGCGCCCTTTCATGGACACGCTGGGCGATCATGTCAGCCTCGCCGTGCTCGACGCGCCGGGCGGCGAGGTCTGGATGTTCTACAACGCCCAGGCGAAGCGCTGCACGATCGTCACCAATCCGGCCGACGCCGAGGGAATCGACGCCGAGTTCGCGAGCCTGGTGCGGCTCGACAATGACTGGCGCGCCGCGACCCGCGAAGGCGGCGGCGGCGCCTTCGAGCAGGATTTCGAGGCGGCGCCCACGCTCGGCCGTCCGGGCGGCCGTTTGCGCGCCTGGTATCAGGCGGCCGCGGGGCCCGCATCGCCGCAAATGATCGTGGTCGAACGGGTAAGATAGGAAGGCCCGCCATGCTGATCGCCATTGCCGCTCTCGCGCTCGCCGCCGCCCCCGCCGACGATCATCGGGCCGAAGTCGAGCGCGCCGTCTTCGAGCTTTGCCCGGCGGCGATGGCCGGCACGCTGGCGCTGGCCGATGCCGCCCAGGTCGCGGCGGCCGGCTACACGCCCGCCGGGCTGCGCCAGACGCCCGCCGGCGCCAATCCGCGCGTCAGCCGCGGGACCGGCACGGACAAGATCGTGATTTCCATCGGCGGCGAGTCTCCGACGCGCATCTGCTCGGTCTGGTTCGGAGGGCCCAACAACGGGCGGCTCGCCGATCAGGTCCGGTCGCGGGCGCGCTCGTCGGGCTATCGGGGCGGCTCCGCGGGCAGGCTCGGCGACGGCACGCAGATGTACAATTACCGGCTCCAGGGCAACGCGTCGCAAAGCCTCGTCATGATCGGCGCCGACGCCGGCGGCGAGCTCGATTTCGCCCCCGGCACCACCGTCATCCTCATGTCCGGAGTAAACTGATCTCATGCCTCTTCACTTCGAACTGGTGACCCCCGAAAAGCTGATCCGCTCGGAGGAGGTCCACATGGTGGTCGTCCCCGGCAGCGAGGGCGATTTCGGCGTCATGGAGGGCCATGCGCCCTATATGTCGACTTTGCGCGACGGCGAGCTCGCAATCTACCGCGTCTTCCCCGGCGAGCCCGAGCGGATCGCCGTCACCGGCGGCTTCGCCGAGGTCAGCGAGGCCGGCCTCACCGTCCTGGCGGAAAGCGCCGATGGCTGAGCCTGGTGACAGTTACCTAAGCGTCCCGGTGACAGTTACCTAAGTGTCCCGGTGACACTTAGGTAACTGTCACCATAGATGGTGGAAAATGGGCTGGATGATATGAGCGAGCTAACTGTCACCATAGATGATGGAAAATGGGCTGGATGATATGAGCGAGCTGATCGTCTGGACCTACGATTGGGTGCCCGAAGGGCCCCGCGGCTTCGTCCGCGATCTCAGGCTGAGATGGGCGTGCGAGGAAGCCGGCCTTGCTTATTCGGTGCAAACGGTTCCTTTCGACGGACGGGAGACCAATCACCTGCCGCGCCAGCCCTTCGGCCAGGTTCCGTTCCTGAATGATGGCGCGCTGGAAATATTCGAGAGCGGTGCCTGCCTGCTGCATCTGGCCCGGAAGAGCGAAAAGCTGATGCCGCGCGATCCGGCTGGAGAGGCGGCAACGGTTCAATGGACGATCGCCGCGCTCAACTCGATCGAGATGGTGACCGTCCCCTGGTGGTTCCTCGAAATCTCCGGCGAGGAGGACAACAAGCTTACCGGCTGGGTGGGAAGCCGCCTCGGCCAGCTCGAGAAAGTTCTGAACGAGCGGGAATGGCTGGCGGCCGATCGCTTCACCGCCGCGGATCTGCTGATGGCGGATGTCCTGCGCGTCTCGAAAGTCCGCGCTTTCGGCGATCGGCCCGCGACCGAGGCCTATGTGGCCCGAGTGACCGGTCGCCCCGCATTCGGGAAGGCGCGCGCCGATCAACTGGCGCATTTCGCCGCGGCCGACGAGAGCAGATCGGCCGCCGGCTAGCCCGTCAATCGGGCGCCTCGGGCACCTCGCGCGGCTTTTGCGAGCGCCAGAGCAGGAGGCCGCCGCCGACGATCAGGGCGGCGCCGCCGAGCATCGGCAAATCGGGCGCGTTGCCGAACCAGGCCCAGCCCAAAGCCATTGCGACGACCAGCTGGACATAGGTCATCGGCGCCACCACCGCCGCCGTCGCGCGCACCGTCGCCGCATAAATGAGCAGATGCCCGAACGTCGCGAAGACCGCGACCGCGGCGCATTTCAGAACGACGATCGAGTCCGGCGCGGGAATATGGAAGCGCGGCGCGCCGCTGAGGTGCGCGAGCAGGGCCGCCGCGACCAGCAAAGGCGCCGCCATCATCGCCAGCAGCAGCTGCATCGCCACCGCCGGCGCGAGGCCGGCGGCCTTGCGGTTGAAGATCATCAGCCAGGCCATGCCGAACGCCGCCCCGAGCGGCCAGAGCGCCGCCGGGCCCAGAGCGAGCAGATTGGGGCGAAGCACGATGAGCACGCCGGCAAAGGCCAACAGGGTCGCGCCCCAGACCGCCCGCGGCGCCCGCTCGCCAAGCACCAGCACGGACAGGAGGCCGGTCAGCATTGGGCTGGTGAACTGGATCGCGGTGGCGTCCGCCAGCGGAATCGCCATCACGCCCATGAAGAAGCAGATCGTCGCCAGCGCCACCGCCGCGCCGCGCCCGAATTGCAGGCGCGGCCGCGGCACCCGGAACCCTTCGCGGCCGTGCACCGCGGCGACGATCGCGGCCAGCGCGAGCGCGCCGAAGCTGTAGCGCAAGGCGGCCACCGCCGTTCCGGGCCAGGCGCCGGCCATCGACTTCACCACCGCGTCGCCGATCGACAGCGACACGAAACCGCCAAGGGCGAGGAGCAGGGCGCTTCGGGCATTCGGGGCGCTCACGGAAAACTGATGCGGCCCCGGTTAGGCAATTGTCAAAGTTTCCGACTTATTCACCACCCCTGATCCGGGAGAGCCCGACACAAGACCTTTGCGGGGTTGGCGAAGCGATGAGTGCATTTGGACGACGCAATGGCGTGAATGGCGGCGGCTCCGGCGGCGGCCGGCCGAGCTTCGGCACCGCGCAGCCGATGAAGGGCCCCTCCGCCACCCCGGCCCAGTCCAAGCAGGACGAGGGCGGCTCCCAATTCCCGCCGCTCGAGCCCGAATCGCTCGAGGACGAAGGCATCGTCACCACGCCTTTGCCCGCCGGCCACGCCGAAGCCATGGCGCGCCTGGCCGACCGCCAGGCCCAGTCGGGCGAGCAGGGCCAGTCGAAGAATGAAGGTTTCGAAGCCTCGATCCACCGGATCAAGGAGCAGGTCCTCCCGCGCCTGCTCGAGCGAGTCGACCCGGAAGCGGCCGCGACCCTCTCCAAGGACGAGCTCGCCGAGGAGTTCCGCCCCATCATCGGCGAAGTCCTCGCCGAGCTGAAGATCAATCTCAACCGCCGCGAGCAGTTCGCGCTCGAAAAGGTGCTGGTCGATGAATTGCTCGGTCTGGGCCCGCTCGAGGAATTGCTCAACGACCCCGACATCTCCGACATCATGGTCAACGGTCCGCAGCAGACCTATATCGAGCGCAAGGGCAAGCTCGAGCTCGCCCAGGTCCAGTTCCGCGACGAGGAGCATCTGCTCCAGATCGCCCAGCGCATCGTCAACAAGGTCGGCCGCCGGGTCGATCAGACCACTCCGCTCGCCGACGCCCGCCTCCAGGACGGCAGCCGCGTCAACGTCATCATCCCGCCGCTCTCCCTGCGCGGCACCGCCATCTCGATTCGTAAATTCTCCGAAAAGCCGATCACCATCGACATGATGCGCGGCTGGGGCTCGCTCAACGAGAAGATGGCGACCGTGCTCAAGATCGCGGGCGCGAGCCGGATGAACGTGATCATCTCGGGCGGCACCGGCTCGGGCAAGACGACCATGCTCAACGCGCTCTCCAAGCTGATCGACCCGGGCGAGCGCGTGCTCACCATTGAGGACGCGGCCGAGCTCCGCCTGCAGCAGCCGCACTGGCTGCCGCTCGAGACCCGGCCGCCCAATCTCGAGGGCCAGGGCGCGATCTCGATCCGCGATCTCGTCATCAACGCCCTGCGCATGCGGCCCGACCGCATCATCCTGGGCGAGATTCGCGGCCCCGAATGCTTCGATCTGCTCGCCGCGATGAACACCGGCCATGACGGCTCGATGGCCACGCTCCACTCCAACTCCCCGCGCGAATGCCTGGCGCGTATGGAGAACATGGTGATGATGTCTGACATCAAGGTGCCGAAGGAGGCGATCTCGCGCCAGATCGCCGATTCGGTCGACCTCATCGTCCAGGTCAAGCGCCTGCGCGACGGCTCGCGCCGCTGCACCAACATCACCGAGGTGATCGGCATGGAAGGCGACGTCATCGTCACCCAGGAATTGTTCAAGTTCGAATATCTGGACGAGACTCCCGACGGCAAGATCATCGGCGAATATCGCTCCATGGGCCTTCGCCCCTACAGCCTCGAAAAGGCCAAGATGTTCGGCTTCGACCAGCCCTATCTCGAGGCGTGCCTCTAGGCCCTGATTGACTCACCCGCGCGAGCGCTTCACCTTGCCGCCTGGTGGGTCGCCCTCTCGCGGAGATGAATCATGGCCGGCAAGTCTCTTGGCCTCATCGCTCTGGCCGCCGTCCTGACCGCCGGCGGCGCCTTCGCGGCCGACCCGCCAGCGCCCGCCGAAAAGCAGCAGCGGATTTGCCGCGGCGGCGGCGAAAGGCAGCTGGGCAGCCACGTCAGGACCCGGCGCCGCTGCCTCACCGCGGAGCAGTGGCAGCAGGAGGATGAGGCGAGGGCCAATATGCCCGTCTCGCTCCAGGTCACGCAGGGCCAGAATGACGGCCGGGTGGTCCCAACGCCGCAATAGGGTAAGCCACCCGCGGCGGGCCCGCGCTTGTTTCATTCAAAAACGGGTATTCTTGATCTTCGACTTGCGCTAATCGATGATTCGATATGGCCGGCAGAGCGCAAAACCTCCAGCAGATGACCCGCGAGCTTCGGCGGATCGAACGCGTGCTGTCATGGGTGTCGGGGGAGCTGACCCGGCCGCCGGGCATGGATGCCAAGGCGGTGCGGTCGATCCTCGCCGCGCGGCGCCTGCGCGACGAGTGCTTCCGGCCCCCGGTCGGCGACGTCGGCTGGGCGCTGCTGCTCGATGCCTTTGCCGCGCGGCTCGAAGGGCGCGGCGTGGTGATGACCGCGATCGGCGCCCCGGCCGGAGTCCCGCGCAGCACCGCGCACCGCTGGGCGACCCACCTGCTCGGCCGCGGCCTCCTCGTCCGGCTCCCCCATGAGGGAGATCAGCGCGCGGCGCCCGTCGGTCTCTCCGCCGCCGCCGCCGAGAGCGTCCGCGCCTATCTGGAGGCGGCGCTCAAGCTGTCGCGGCTGATCCTCTAAAGCTTTCCCGAGGCCTTCAGCGCCAGGATGGTCAGCGCCAGCACCCCGAATAAAGCGATGGCCTGGATACCGCTCCACGGCACCCAGCCGGTATCGTCGAGGTTGCGCCGGCGATTGCGGCGGCTCTCCGCCACCCCCGCGAACACGGCCAGCGCCAGCGCCGCGCCGTCGGCGCCCCAAAACCAATCTTGCGTCGTCATCCCGCCTGCCTCATGAGCACGCCCGAAAAGAAGTGCCTATTTAGGGAGCAGAACATGATCCGCCACCCCCTGCGCGCCGCCGTCGCCGGCGCCGCCGGCGCCTTTTTGATCCTCACCTGCGCCGCCTCGGCCGCGGTTCAGCGGCGCCCGGCTGGCCTCGGCACCGCCGAGCACAATGCGCTCCAGGCCGCGATCGCGGCGCCGACCCGAACGCCGGCCAACATGCTTCGCGACCGCTACCGCCACCCGCGCGAGACGCTCGCTTTCTTCGGCGTCAGGCCCGGCGACACGGTGGTCGAGATCTGGCCGGGCGGCGGCTGGTATACAGAGATTCTCGCACCCTATGTGCTGGCCGGCGGCGGCGCCTATCATGCCGCCGCGATGGGCGCGAACGGCAATGACGGCGTCCGCCGGCTGATGGCCGCCAATGCCCGGCTCTACGGCGGCATCAGGCTCGCCGCCTTCCCGGCCTGGGAGACGGCCGAGACCCGCGTCCCGGACGGCAGCGCGACGTCGTCCTCACCTTCCGCAACGTCCACAATTGGCAGATGGGCTATCAGCGCGAGGGCCGGCCCTACAGCGCGGACGCCTTCCGCCAGATCTACGCGATGCTGCGCCCCGGCGGTACTTTGGGCGTGGTCGACCACCGCCTCCCCGAAAATGCCGACGCGGAGCGCGAGCGGACCAGCGGCTACGTCAAGGTCTCGACCGTCCGCCGCCTCGCCGAGGCGGCCGGCTTTCGGCTGGTGGCGCAGTCCGAGATCAACGCCAATCCGCGCGACACCGCGGATTGGCCGCGCGGCGTCTGGACCCTGCCGCCGGCGTTGCGCCTGGGCGCGCAGGACCGCGACCGCTATCTCGCCATCGGCGAAAGCGACCGCATGACCCTGAGATTCGTGAAGCCGCGCTAGGAGCTCAGCCGGTCCAATTGCTTCTGCAATTCGGCGAGCTGGGCCTTGAGCGCGGCCAGCTCGGCCTTGTTGGGCTCGGGCGCCGGCTTTTCGGGTTCGGCCGGCTTGGCCTGACCCGCCGTGAACAGCTCCATGTTGCGGCGCGCCATCTCGGCGAAGGGATTGGCGGTGAAGGCGCCGGCCATCGCCTCGCGCATCTGGCTCTGGTTGCGCTGCAGCGCGTCCAATGAGGCCTCCAGATATTGCGGCACCACCGATTGCATCTGATCGCCGTACATCGAGATGAGCTGGCGCAGGAAATTGACCGGCAGCATGGTCGAGCCGCGCGATTCCTCGTCCATGATGATCTGGGTGAGGACCGATCGGGTGATGTCCTCACCGCTCTTGGCGTCGAGAACCTGGAACTGGCGCTTCTGGCGGACCATCTCGGCCAGACGCTCCAATGTGATGTAGGTTGAGCTTTCGGTATCGTAGAGCCGCCGGTTCGCATATTTCTTGATGATGACCACATCATCCGGGGACCGCGACGCCGCCATGCCAGGCTCCTTACCGAGAGAAGGCAGTGCTTTAGCACCAAGCCATGCCGCACCGCAACAACGGCCGCGGCCGCTGCCACTCTTCCTCGAATTGCTGCGCAGCGAAACCTCAGGGAATCCGGCGCGGATGAAGGCGGCCTTGGCCGGCCTCAGGCGCTATCAGGAGGCCGGGCGCGCGCCGCCGCCCGCGCCGATGCCGGCACTGGCGCAGGCGCATGGCGCGACGTTGCGCGATTATGGCGGCGACGGGCCGGCGGTGCTGTTCGTGCCCTCCCTGATCAATCCGCCGAACGTGCTCGACATGGGCGACCGTTCCCTGCTGCGCTGGCTGGGCGGCCGGGGGCGCCGCGTATTGCTGCTCGACTGGGGATGGCCCGGCGAGGACCGGCGGGAGATGTCGGTCGCCGGCCATGTCGAACGCATCCTGCTGCCGCTGATGGCCGGGATCGGCGAGCCGGTCGACCTGGTCGGCTATTGCCTGGGTGGGACGATGGCGCTCGCCGCGGCGGAGGCGAGCTCCGCGCGGAGCGTCGCCACGATCGCCGCCCCCTGGCATTTCCACGGCTTCCCGGACGAGGCCCGCGCCGCCCTCGCCAAATTGTGGGCCGATGCAGGGCCGACGGTCGCGGCGCTCGGCCTGCTGCCGATGGAGGTGCTGCAATGCGTCTTCTGGAGCCTCGACCCCGCGCGCACCGTCGCCAAGTTCGAGGCCTTCGCGACGCTGGAAGGCGAGGAGGCGCGGACCTTCGTCAGGCTCGAGGATTGGGCCAATGACGGCCCGCCCGTCGCCGGCGCGGCCGCCCGCGAGATGTTCGAAGGCCTGTTCCGCGACGATCTGAGCGGCACCGGCGCATGGAAGGTCGGCGGCGCGATCGCCGATCCGGAATCGCTCGCTTGTCCCCTGCTCAGCATCGTCTCGACCACCGACCGCATCGTGCCCGCCGCAACCGCGCCCCGCGCCGGCGAGCGGCTCGACCTCGCACTCGGCCATGTCGGCATGGTGGTCGGCTCGCGCGCTCCCCATATGCTGTGGGAACCCCTGGCGGCCTGGCTTTCCCGCACTGCAGCAAGCTGCTAGGGGCACTGCGATTCTTTCCACCCGTTCGGGCTGAGCCTGGGCGAACGGAGTCCTTCAAGGAGCTCAGTTCAAATGACCGACGTCGTCATCACCGCCGCCAAGCGGACCCCGGTCGGGTCCTTCCTCGGCGCCTTCGCCGCCACGCCGGCCCATGAGCTTGGCCGAGTCGCCATCGAGGCGGCGCTTGCGCAGGCGGGCGTCGCGCCGGAAGACGTCTCGGAGGTCATTCTCGGCCAGGTCCTCACCGCCGCCCAGGGGCAGAACCCCGCCCGCCAGGCCTCGATGGCCGCGGGCATCCCCAAGGAGGTGCCGGCCTGGGGCGTCAATCAGGTCTGCGGCTCCGGCCTGCGCGCCGTCGCATTGGCCAGCCAAGCGATACAGACCGGCGACGCGGTAATCGTCGTCGCCGGCGGCCAGGAGAATATGAGCCTTTCGACCCACGCCCAGCAATTGCGCGGCGGCACCAAGATGGGCGACGTCAACCTGGTCGACACGATGATCAAGGACGGCCTCACCGACGTCTTCAACAACTATCACATGGGCATCACCGCCGAGAATCTGGCCGAGCAATATCAGGTCACCCGCGACGACCAGGACGCCTTCGCCACCGCCTCGCAGAACAAGGCGTCCGCCGCCCGCGCCTCGGGCCGCTTCAAGGACGAGATCGCCCCGGTCACCATCAAGACCCGCAAGGGCGAGACGATCGTCGAGAATGACGAATATATCCGCGACGGCGTCGAGCAGTCCGGCCTTGCGGCCCTGCGCCCCGCCTTCAAGAAGGACGGCACCGTCACCGCCGCCAATGCCTCGGGCCTCAACGACGGCGCCGCCGCACTAGTCCTGATGAGCCGCGAGGAGGCCGAGCGCCGCGGCGCCCCTATCCTCGCCCGCGTGGCGAGCTGGGCCAGCGCGGGCGTCGACCCCTCGATCATGGGCATCGGCCCCGTCCCGGCCTCGAAAAAGGCGCTGGAGAAAGCCGGCTGGACGATCGCCGATCTCGACCTGATCGAGGCCAACGAGGCCTTCGCCGCACAGGCGCTCGCGGTCGGCAAGGAGCTCGGCTGGGACGCCGCCAAGGTCAACGTCAACGGCGGCGCCATCGCCATCGGCCACCCGATCGGCGCCTCGGGCGCGCGCGTGCTCACCACCTTGCTCTACGAAATGGAGAAGCGTGACGCCAAGAAAGGCCTCGCAACGCTCTGCATCGGCGGCGGCATGGGCATCGCGCTCTGCGTCGAGCGCGACTGACGAACGAGCATTCTCTTGACCATCAATGAAAGGGCGAGGAAGAGTCGTAGTATTCCGAGGGGGGACTCGACATGGAAACTACGGCGGATACTGCGCCTGCGCAGGTGGAATGTCCCTTTTGCGCCGAGCTTATCGCGGCTCGTGCGAAAAAGTGCCGATATTGTGGTGAGACCCTCGATGCCACGCTAAGGTGCGCGGAGGAGGCGAAGAGAGCTGCGGAACGGTCGCCTCAGATTTTCATGAACGCGGGCGGTGGGGCCGCTGCGAGCGGCGGAGGCGGCACGCTGCTGAGGCCGTTCAACCATCTTTTGCACCTTTGCCTGACGGTCATCACCTTGGGGCTTTGGTTCCCCGTCTGGATTCTCCTCTACGTGGTGCGCAACAAGAACTACTATTACTGAGGCGTCCCACTGGCCTCGCGACTTCGGCTGGCGGCGACCGTCGGTCACCGGCATAGCTCCGCATCGAACAGCACCCGAGCGCGGGAAAAAATCCGCCTCCGGAACGGCCGCCGCCCTGCGCGGTTATCCCGCGCATGAGCTTGGGGGCGGTGCGCATGACGACATTCGAGGCAGTGACCCGGCTCGGCTTCGCGGCACGCGGGTTGATGTACGCGTCGATCGGCTATCTCGCCTTGCGCAGCGGCCGCACCGAGGATGCGGGCGGCGCGATGAATTATCTCGCGACCGGCGCCGGCGGCTTCCTGGTCGCCGCGATGGCGGCCGGGTTCTTCAGCTACGGCGCGTGGCGGCTGATCGAGGCGCGGATCGATTCCGAAGGCCGCGGCAAGGACGCCAAGGCGATCGGCGCCCGGCTGGCCGGCGCCGGCTCGGGCCTGGTTCATCTCGGCTTCGGCGCGGTCGCCGTGCTTGCGGCGCTCCACAGCAGGAAGGGCGGCGGCGGCGACACGCCGGAAGAAGGGGCGGCAATGGCGCTGAGCCTGCCCGGCGGCGAGGCGCTGCTGTGGATCGGCGCGGCGATCGTCGCCGCCGTCGGCGTCCAGCAATTCCGCAAGGCCTGGTCGCTGAAATTCCTCAAGCATCTGAAGCCCGAGGCCGCCCGGCGCGCCTGGATCCCCTGGCTCGGCCGGGCCGGCTTCGCCGCGCGCGGCATCGTCTTCCTGGTCATCGCCTGGCTGGTCGTGCGGGCGGCGCGGTCGCACAGCTCGGCGGCGGCGGGCGGCATCGACGACGCGCTCGGCTCGCTGCCGCGCTCCGTCCAAGTCGCGGTGGCCGCGGGAGTCATGTTGTTCGGCCTCTTCAGCCTGACCGAGGCGGTCTACCGCAAGATGCCGGCGACTCGCCGGTGAGCCGAGACGTGCCATTCCGGCACGGGCGCCGCTGAGCCTTTGTCGAGGCCCGCGCACAGGTCTATTCTTCCCGTCCTGGAGGCGGCGAAGGGAATGATCGCGTTGGTCTGGCGGTACGAGGTGCTGGAGGAGGCGCGCGCCGCCTTCGAGGCGACCTATGCGCCGACCGGCGCCTGGGCCCAGCTCTTCGCCCGCGGCGACGGCTATTGCGGCACCGAATTGTTCCGCGCCGAGGACGGCTCCTATCTGACGCTCGACATCTGGCGCTCGCGCGGCGATTTCGACGCCTTCCTCGCGGCCCATCGCGACGATTATGACGCGCTCGACCGCTCCACCGAAGGCTGGACCGCCTGCGAGCACCGCATCGGCGAATATGAGGTGATCGGCTAGACCCAGACCCGCTCGAACCGCGAACCGAGCATGGTCAGCAGCTCATATTGGCTGAGCGCTCCGGCGAGATCAGGCAGCCGGAAGTTCATGGTCAGCCAATCACCCTCGCCGGCGTCAACGGCGGGCAACGCGACCTCGCTCTTTTCGCTCTTGCCGTCGGCCGATATCTCAATTCGCTTCATAATTCCGGCTTGCGGGATTTCGACGGCCAGCAGGTCCATCGAGATCCGCCCGACGATCCGGCAGGGCCTGTCGCCGGCCCAGGCATAGCCGCCCTCGCTCAGCAGCCTCAAATAGCCGTCCGCATAGCCGATGTTGAGGACGCCGATTTTCATGTCGGAGGGCGCGACGAAGGTCGCCCCATAGCCGACCGATCCCCCTGCCGGCACCTCCCGGACCTGGAGGATCTGGGCCTCGATGCCGGCGACGGGACGAAGCGCCGCTTCCTGCACGGCGTCGCCCACCATTGGTATGCCGCCGTAGAGCGCCAGCCCCGGCCGGGTCAGCCCGAAGCAATATTTGGGGCCGAGACAGATGCCCGCCGAATTGGCCAGGCTGTAGCGCGCCGCCTGGATGTCCTGCCGGAGCGTCCGGAAGAGGCCGAGCTGGCGCTCGTTCATGACATGGTCCGGCTCGTCCGCGCAGGCGAGATGGCTCATCAGCGTCTGGATGCGAAGCCCGTCGAGCAGGCCAGAGCGCGCCTCCTGCGGGGTCAGGCCGAGCCGGTTCATGCCGGTATCCACCATCACGTCGCAGGGCAGCCCGGTCTCGCGCCAGCGCGTCACCTGCTCCGGGCTGTTCAGCACGGGACGCGCCCGGCCCTTGACCGCCACAGCCATGTCGCCGGGAAGGACGCCGTGCAGCACGCTGAGATCGAGGTCCCCCGGCCAGGGCGTCAGCGCCTCGGCCTCGCGCCAGGTGGCGACGAAGAAGTCGCGGCAGCCGGCGTCCTGCAGCCGTTTCACCGCCTCGCGCGCGCCGAGGCCATAGCCGTCCGCCTTGACCGCCGCGCCGCAGACCGCGCCGCCGCCGCGGTGCGCGAGCCAGTGCCAGTTGGAGACCAAAGCGGCGCCGTCGAGCCTCAGCCGCAGGGGGATATGGACCATCGGCAGGTGCTAGCGCGCCCGCTCCGCCGAGTCATCCTCCGGCAGCCAGAACCAGGTCACGACCAGGGCCATCGCCACCACGCCCCATGTATACCACAGGCCCGAATAGGGATCGTGGGTTTTGGCGATGATCGAGGCGCTGATCAAAGGCAGGAAGCCGCCGAAATAGCCCGTCCCGAAATGATAGGGGATCGACATCGAGCTGTAGCGGATCTTGGGCGGGAACATCTCCGACAGCAAAGCCGCGACCGATCCGTAGGTCATGCCCGACAGGCACATCATGGCGAGGATCGCCCCGACGATGACGGCGATGCGCCAGGCCTCGGGGACGAAGGTGGCGCCGGCCGCCGCGCCGGCGCCGCCGCCCGCGGCCCACCCGATCAGCCAGAACAAGGGGAAGAGCAGGACGAGGGTCAGCGCATAGCCGACCACGATCGGCTTCTTGCGGCCGATCCGGTCGGACAGCGCGCCGGTGCCGACGAAGAAGACCAAGCCAAGCAAGGCGGCGCTCGCGACGATCAGCTGCGCCGTCGTCTCGTCGACCCGCATCGGCCCCTGGAGGAAGCCGAGCACCGAGAACATCGCGGTATACCAGATCACCGTCAGCCCGGCGGCGATTCCGAATAAGGCGACGAACAGCCGCTTGAGATTGCCGGGATAGGTGAAGGCCTCCTTGAACGGGTTATGGGCGGTCTCGCCCGCCTCCTTGAGCGCCTTGAACACCGGACTTTCGGAAAGCTTCAGCCGCATCCACAAGGAGACGGCGAGCAGCAGGATCGAGAAGAGGAAAGGCAGACGCCAGCCCCAGGCGCTCCACGCCTCGGCCGACACCAGGCCCTTGAAGAACAGGACGACGGCAAGGCTCAGGATGAAGCCGCCGACCACGCTCGCCTGGATGAAGCTGGTGTAGAAGCCGGCCTTCCCCGGCGGCGAATGCTCGGCGACATAGATGGCGGCGCCGCCATATTCGCCGCCGAGCGCCAGCCCCTGGCAAACCCTGAGCAGGATGATCAGCAAAGGCGCGGCCACTCCGATCGCAGCATAGCTCGGGATCAGGCCGATGCCGGCGGTGGCCAGGCCCATCAGGGTGATGGTGACGAGGAACGTGTATTTCCGCCCCAATTTGTCGCCGAGATAGCCGAACAGGATCGCGCCCAGAGGCCGGAACGCGAAGCCGACCGCGAAGGTCGCCCAGGCGAGCAAAGTGGCGAGCAATTCGTCGCCCGGCGGAAAGAAGCTGCGCTGCAGGATGCCCGAGGCGGTGAGCGTGCCCCAGATGAAGAAATCATACCATTCGAAGATCGTGCCGACCGACGAGGCGGCAATCACCAGCTTCGTGCCCGGCTCCGCTTTGGCCATGTTTCACTCCCCTTTGCAGAGAGGTTCTAGGCCGCGCCCCGCCGCCGGGGCAAGCCGCTCAGTCCAGCGTCGAGCGCGCCTGCTCCCAATTGCGTCCGTCGAAGGCCGTGGCGGTGATCGTGAGCCCGGCCAAGTCGTCGAGCGCGTTCAGGTTGACGCTCCACGCCTCGGGGTGGGAGCGCGGCTGGTAGAAGCTCTTGATGCCGCAGGTGGCGCAGAAGAGATGGTTCGCGGCGCCGGTGCCGAAGCGGTAGGAGGTTAGCGCGTCCGCGCCCGAGACCAGCCGAAAATCGCCATGCGGAACGATCAGGTGCCGGAAGCCCGTCGCCGCGCAGATCGAGCAATTGCAGTCGAGCACGTCGACCGAGGCGGGAACCTCGGCCTCGAACCGGACCTTCTTGCAATGGCAGCCGCCCTGGACTTTCATGGCCGAGATTATGCACCACTGCTTCCCGCCCGTCACCCGGCCCGACACACGCCTGCTCGTCCTCGGCAGCCTGCCCGGCGCGGTCTCTCTGGCTGAGGGCCGCTATTACGCGCATCCGCAGAACCTGTTCTGGCGGCTGATCGGCGCCGTCATCGGCCGCGACCTCGCGGCGCTCGATTACGAGGCGCGGCTGGAAGCGTTGCTCGACGCCCGCGTCGGCCTGTGGGACACCGTCGCGGCGGCGACCCGGCGGGGCAGCCTCGACGCCGACATCCGCTTGCACGAAGCGAGCGATCTCGCCGCGCTCGCCGCCACCCTCCCGAACCTGCGCGCGATCGGCTTCAACGGCGCCGCCTCGGCGCGCATCGGCCGCCGCCAGCTTGCCGGCCTCTCCGGCCCGGTGCTCGTCGACCTGCCCTCGAGCAGCCCCGCTTATGCGAGCCTGAGCTTCGACAGGAAGCGCGCCGCCTGGATGGCCCTCGCCGCCTATCTCCGGGAATGAAAGCCCAGGATCCGCGCCGCATATTCGGGCCGGGCGATGACGAGATCGGGGATGTTGGTGTCGGCGCGATTATAGACCAGAGCCGAGCCGTCGAGCCGGCTGGCGTGGAGGCCGGCGGCGAGCGCGACCGCGGCCGGCGCGCAATTGTCCCATTCGTGCTGGCCGCCTTCATGATAATAGACGTCCGCCTCGCCGGCGACGACCGCCATCGCCTTGGCGCCCGCCGAGCCCATCGCCACCAGCTCGGCGCCCAGCAGTGCCGCGACCGCCTCCGCCTCGGCCGGCGGTCGGGTCCGGCTGACCAGCATGATCGGCCGCGCGCGCCCCGCTTCCGCAGGCATCGCGGCCCGGTCCGAGCGGAAGACCCGGCCGCGCGCTGGCACCGCGACCGCGCCCACCCTCGGCGCGCCATATATGGCCAGCGCGACATGGACCGCCCAATCGGCCCGCTTTTCCGCATATTCGCGGGTGCCGTCGAGCGGATCGACGATCCAAACCCGGCCGGCGCCGAGCCGCGCCGGATCGTCGGGGCTTTCCTCGGACAGCAAGGCATCGCCGGGCCGCCATCTGGCGAGCCCGGCCAGGATGAATTCATTGGCGGCCCGGTCGGCGGCGCGGCCCAAAGCGGCGCCTTCGAGCAAGGTCCCCGTGCGCTGCTCGATCAGCAGCCGCCCCGCTTCCTCGGCCAGATGCGCCGCAAGCTCTTCGTCGGTCATGCGGCCTGATGCCCCCGGCCGGGCCGCGGCACAAGCCGGGCGCGGCCGATAAGGTTAACGCCTTGTTTACCATCACCGTATAATTACCGGTCTCGCGGGAAGGTTTCCCGGGGGAATTCGAAATGATCATCTTGCTGACGGCACTCCTGGCAGGCGCGAGTCCCCTGCCCCAGATCGACCGGACCGCGCTGGATCTTCAGGCCCGCGCCGAAGCGCTTCAGCCGCGCGGCCGGACTCTGGCCCGGACGGTGCAGCGGCGCCGCGCGCCGCCGGCGCGGACGCAGGCCACCCGCCCGCGCACCCTGGTCGCCGCCACGCCTTCGCGCTCGAACAAGCTGTCGACGCCGCCCGCCCGCGGCCCGATAAGGGTCGCCGCGGCGCCACTCCGCAGCACCGTCCCGGGCCCGGCCCGCCGGACGGCCGCGCGCCGAGTCTCGGGCGGCAGCCCGCTCGATCTCGCGCAGATCACCACCATCTGCCGCGCCGCCGGCAACCAGGACGACCCCGCCGGCTTCCTCGCCCGCCTGAGCAGCGCTTATTCGCTGTCGGCCGACGACAGCGTCTCGCTGCGCGCCAGCTGCGCCGCTTATCTTGCGGGCCGCGCCGACGCGCGCCGCGCTTCGGGCGGAACCTACTAAAAAACAAATAGGGACAGTTACTTCTTCCTAAAAAAATAACTGCCCCCAATTTTAGACCAACATTCTTCTATACTAGATCAACTCCCTGTGCTTATTTGCATTTGAGTGCAGGGGGTGCGTGATGAAGTTTCTGGCGGTTTTCGGTACACGTCCTGAAGCCGTCAAGATCGCGCCGGTCATCAAGGCGCTGGAGCGCGAGTCCTCGGTAGAAACGCGCCTGTGCGTGACCGGCCAGCATCGCGACCTGCTCGATGCCGCGCTCGATTTCTTCTCGCTCCGCCCGGATTTCGACCTCCAGGTCATGGCGCCCGAGCAGGCGCTCAATCCGCTCATCGCCAGGCTGATCGAGCGGCTCGATCCGATCCTCGTCCGCGCTGCGCCCGACCGAGTCATCGTGCAGGGCGACACCACCACCGCGCTCGCCGCCGCGCTCGCCGCATTCCACCGCGGTATCAGGGTCGCCCATGTCGAGGCGGGCCTGCGCACCTATCGCGGCGGCCTGCCCTTCCCCGAGGAATATAACAGGCGGGCGATCGGCCTGATCGCCGACATGCATTTCGCGCCGACCCGCGCCGCGCGCGACAATCTGATCGCCGAACGGCTGGGAGGCGAGATTTACGTCACCGGCAATAGCGGCATCGACGCGCTCGATCTGGTGGTCGACCGGCTCGACGGCGACGCGAAGCTGCGCGCGGAGATGGATTCCGGGCTGCCCTCCATCGAGTCGTGCCGCCACCCCGTGCTGGTCACCGCCCATCGCCGGGAGAGCCTTGGCGCGCCCTTCCGCGCGATCTGCGCCGCCCTGGCCAAGCTCGCCGAGCGGCCCGACGTCTGCATCGTCTTCCCGCTTCATCCGCATCCCGAGCTGCGCGCGGCGGCCGAGGATTCCCTGGGCGGCCATGCCAACGTGCATCTCCTCCCGCCGCTCGACTTCCCACGCTTCGTCCGGCTGATGCAGCGCGCCCGCCTGGTCCTCACCGATTCGGGCGGCGTGCAGGAGGAGGCGGTCGCGCTCGGCAAGTCGATGCTGGTGCTGCGCGACGCAACCGAGCGGCCCGAGGGGATCGAGGCGGGCGCCGCCTTGCGCGTCGGCACCGATCCCGAGCACATCGTCAAAGCCGCCGAGCATCTGCTCACCCTGCCGCATCCGCCGGAAGTGCGCTCGCACCTCTATGGCGACGGCCGCGCCGCCGAGCGCATCGCCGCCGGCCTGCTCGGCCGCCCGGTCGACGAGTTCGCGCGGGATTGGCCGCGGATCGAGGGTCTGCGCCGGATCGGCTAGCGGCTTTCCCGCTGCCTCCGCCCGTCATTCCCAACAACGCAGGTGGTTCACCTCGGGCGAAAAATCCGCTCTAGCTGCGCAACATGGACGGCGCGGACTTCCTGATCATTGGCGGCGGCATTGCCGGGCTGTCGGCGGCGGCGCGGCTGGCGCGGCACGGCAAGGCGATCGTCGTCGAGGCCGAGGACGCGCTCGGCTATCACAGCTCGGGCCGCAGCGTCTCGTTCAGCCATTACGGCATTGGCGGCGAGGCGGTGCGCGCGCTCACCGCTCATAGCCGGCCTTTCTTCGAGCAGCCGCCCGCGGGCTTCAGCGAGGTGCCGGTCGCGAAGCCCTTCGCCTCGCTCTATTTCGCCGCTGGGGACGAATTGCCCGCTCTGGAGTCGCTCGCGGCGGCGATGGCGGAGTTCACCGACGCGATCCGCCCGCTCGACGCCGACGGCCTGACGGCGCTCTGCCCGGTCCTCGAGACCGGCCCCGGCGCTGCGGTGCGCGGGCTGCTCGATCCGACCGGGCTCAAGCTCGACGCCGACGCCTTGCTCCATGGCTTCGCCCGCGCCGTCCGCGCCTTGGGCAGCGAGATTCGCCTCGGCCATCGAATCGCGTCGATCGAGCGGCGCGGCGAGGCCTGGATCGTCGACGGCAGCCTGTCGGCGCCGATCCTGGTCAATGCCGCCGGCGCCTGGGCCGACACGGTCGCGAGCCTCGCCGGGGTGGCGCCGCTCGGCCTCCAGCCCAAGCGCCGCACGATCATCGCGGTCGATCCGCCGGCCGGCGCCGACATCGCCGCCTGGCCGTTCGCGCACAGCGTCGCCGGCGATTTCTACATGCTGGCCGAGGCCGGCCGCCTGCTCGTCTCGCCGGTCGACGAGGTGGCGGACGATCCGTGCGACGCCCAGCCCGACGATTACGACATCGCCTTCGCCGCCGACCGGCTCGAACATTATACGTGCGTGCGGGTCGCGCGCATCGCCCATCGCTGGGCCGGCCTTCGGACCTTCACCGCCGACCGGGTCCCGACCGCCGGCTTCGCGCCCGGCGCGCCCGGCTTCCTCTGGCTCGCCGGCCAGGGCGGCTACGGCCTGCAGACCGCGCCCGCAATGGCCCAGATCGTCGAGGCGCTGGTCACCGGCGCGCTTTGGCCGGCCGGGCTCGCCGCCACTCCGGCGCAAATCCGCCCCGAACGGCTGCTCGGCGCTTGAAAAAACCGGCGGAAGTGCTGAGACAGGCGCCATGACTTCCGAAGTCCTCGCGGTCGGCAACCAGGCGGATGCGGCGCCACCGGCTCCCCCGCCGCCGCCGCCGTCGCGGGGGCGCGCGTCGCGGCTGCGCAGGATCAAGCAGGGCATCAAGCTTCTGCTGCTCCTCTTCCTGCTGATCCTGATCTGGCTGATGATCACCGCGCCTTTGTCGCAGTCGCTGGGGCCGATCGCGGCGCCGAGCCTCACCATCCTTTCGGCCGAGGGCGAGCCGATCGCCCGGCGCGGCTCGATCATCGCCGAGCCGGTCGACGTCACCCAGCTACCCGCCCATGTCGGCCTCGCCTTCGTCGCGATCGAGGACCGCCGCTTTTATTATCACAGCGGCCTCGACCCCTGGGGCATGGGCCGCGCCCTCGTCCGCAACACCCGCTCGGGCTCGGTCCGCGAGGGCGGCAGCACAATCACCCAGCAGCTCGCCAAGACCAGCTTCCTCTCGCCCGACCGCACCTACATCCGCAAGGCGCAGGAGGCGATGATCGCGCTCTGGCTGGAGGCGCGGCTGACCAAGAACCAGATCCTCAGCCGCTATCTCTCCAACGTCGCGTTCGGCGACAATATCTACGGGCTGCGCGCCGCCGCCCGCCATTATTTCAACGTCGCGCCCGAGCGTCTGACCCTCGCCCAGGCGGCGATGCTGGCCGGAGTCGTCAACGCGCCGAGCCGGCTCGCGCCAAGCCGCCACCTCGCCGCCGCCCGCGCCCGCGCCAATCTGGTGCTCCAGACCATGGTCGAGGCCGGCTTCATCAGCGAGGCCGAGCGCGCCGCGGTCCGGCCCGCGCGCCTCCAGCTGGCGCCGCGCGACAATGTCCCGACCGGCACCTATTTCGCCGATTGGGTGCTGCCCGAGGCGAACAATCTCGACGACGAAGGCTATGGCCAGCGCCGCATCCGCACCACGTTGGAGGGCGACCTCCAGCGCGCGGCGGTGCGCGCGGTGCGCCGTGCCGGCCTCGGCCGCACCCAGGCCGCCTTGGTGGCGATGCGGCTCGATGGCCGGGTGGTGGCGATGGTCGGCGGCCGCGATTATGCGCAAAGCGTGTTCAACCGCGCCACCCAGGCGCGCCGCCAGCCAGGCTCGGCGTTCAAGGTCTTCGTCTATCTCGCCGCCTTCCGCGCCGGCCTGCGGCCCGACACGATGGTCAACGACGCGCCGATCCGGCTCGGCGACTGGCGGCCGCGCAATTATGGCGACAGCTATCGCGGCATGATCCCGCTTCGCGACGCGGTCGCCTTTTCGAGCAATTCGGTGGCGGTGCAGCTCTCCGAGCGGGTCGGCCGCGACAATGTCATCCAGGCCGCCCGCGACCTCGGCATCACCACCCCGCTCAGGCCCGCGCCGAGCCTTCCGCTCGGCGTCAACGGCGTCTCCCTGCTCGAGCTGACCTCGGCTTATGCCGGCATCGCCTCGGGCCGCTTCCCGATCCGTGCTTATGGTATACCGGGCGACGCCCCGTCCGAAGCCTCGATGCACCGCGATCCCAACATGCGCTACATGCGCGAGGTGCTCTACGGGGTCGTCCGGAACGGCACCGGCCGGGCGGCGAACCTTTCCGTGCCGACCTTCGGCAAGACCGGCACCACGTCCGACTATCGCGACGCCGTGTTCGTCGGCTTCGCGGGCGATCTCGTCGTCGGCGTCTGGATCGGCAATGACGACAACAGCCCGCTGCCCGGCACGTCCGGCGGCGGCGCGCCGGCGCGGATCTGGCGCGCCTTCATGACCGAGGCGCTCGGCGCCCGGCCCGCGGCCCCGCCAGTGCCGCTATCGCAGGCCGACCGCGGCGACGCGAACGTCGTGGCGCCCGTCAACGGCGTCGAGCCGGTCGTTCCCGTCGACACTCCGCCCGTCCCCGAGCCACTGGTCCCCGAAGGCAATTCCGCGACGCTCCCCGCTCCGCCCCGCGTCGAGCCCGCGCCCAAGCAATGAGTCTCGCGGCAATCCCGGTAGACGCCCCTAACCGGCTGTTCACCACGCGCGCCTAGTCGCGGACTCTGAAAAGAGAGTCCCGTTTGAAAGAACATATCTCCCAACTCCAGCGCAAGGCGCGGCTGGGGCGCCGCATCGGCCTTTGCGCATTGCTCGCCATCGGCCTGATGTTCGGCGCGATCATCGTCAACGCCTTCCGGGCCACGGCGGAGCGGCGGCAGGCCGACGCGCTGCAGGTCCATACGCTCGACGTTCTGCTCGCCGCCGGCCGCCTCGAAACCGCCGTCAACGAGACGATGCGCGGCGAGCGCGGCTATCTGATCACCGGCGATCACGACTTTCTCCAGCCCTATTTCGAGGGCCGCGCCAGCAGCTTCCGGCTGCTCCGCTCGCTTCGGCGCGCCACGAGCGACAATGTGGCGCAGCAGGGCAATCTGGCCGCAGCCGAGCGGCGATTGAGCGCCTATGTCGGCACCGTCGACCGGCTGGTCGCGCTCCAGACGGCCGGCCGCCGGGCCGAGGCGGTCGCGGCCGTCCGCGCCGGCGCGGAACGCAGCCGGATCATCGCCTTTCTCGCCGCGCTCGACCGGGTCCAGGCCGAGGAACGGCGCCTGCTCGCGCTTCGCGGCGCCACGGCCGAGGCCGCCGATTCGCGCGACCACCGCTACAATTCCATCATCGCCATCCTCGGCCTGCTGATGTTCGCCCTGCTGGCCGCGGCGGTGTTCGGCGCGGCGCGCGCGCACCGGCGCACGCTCGACCTGACCGAGGAGCTCCGGCATCACGCCACCACCGACGCGCTGACCGGCCTGCCCAATCGCCGCCATTTGATGGCCGCGATGGAGACCGAGGTGCGCCGTGCCGGGCGCAGCGGCCGGCCGCTGTCGCTGGCTTTGCTCGACGTCGACCGCTTCAAGGCGATCAACGATACCCACGGTCATCCCGTCGGCGACGAGGTGCTGCGCGTGGTGGCCGAGGAATTGCGCGAGGTCACGCGCGGCGGCGATCTGCTCGGCCGCTTCGGCGGCGAGGAATTCGCGATCATCATGCCCGAGACCGGTCTCGATCAGGCGCAGCTCGCCTGCGAGCGGCTGCGCCGCGCCGTCGCCACGCGGATCCTCAATTATCCGAACGGCACGTCGGGCCACGTCACCATTTCGAGCGGAGTCGCCCTTTTGTCCGGCGACGAAGGCTGCGACCATCTCGTCTCGCGCGCCGATGGCGCACTCTACCAGGCCAAAGCCGGCGGCCGCAACCTGGTCAGGCTCGCCGCCTGATTTTCAGGGACATGGAACTCAACCAGACCTAGCGCAGCTCGACCCTGATCGTGTCGCACAGGTTGATCGCCGGCCAGGACTGGCGATTGCCGCTTTCGTAGGTGACCCGGATGTCCCAGCGGCAGAGCTCGACGTCGCGCGTATAGGAGGCGGCGGCGCGCTCGTCGGGCTCCACTTCGCGATGGTGGAGCAGATTGACGCTCCAGCTCTCCTCGCCGCGCGGCGAGATGTTGAGCGCGGTGATCGTCTGGCCGGTCTTGTTGACGATGATGAAATCGAGATTGGCCGCGCTTTCGGGAAGCTCGCGGCCGCCGATGCTGTCGCCCCCGGGCTCGGGCGGGGCGGAAAGCGCAAGCGCTGCGGCAAGGAGGAGTATCTGCATCGCCAAGACCTATCGAATGACGGGCAAGGGGGCTAGCCGAACCGGTTCGAACCCCGCATGCCGGTCATCCGGTGCCGCGCCGCGATCCGCGTCGAGCGCTGGCGGATCGTGTCGAGGAACAGCCATTCGGCGGTGGCGCGCTCCGGCGTGAGCGTGAGCGTGGCATAGCCGCGCTGGTGCAGGTTCGCCCATTTGAGCTGCGGGTTCCGGGCGACGGTCGCCCGCACCATCTCGGCCGGCGCGACATTGGTGAAGTCGCTCTCATTGCCGGGCGAGGTCACGCTCGTTCCGGCAATCTCGATGCCCGCGGCGTGGCCGTCCAGATCGAGATCGAACGCCCAGGCATTGTGGCTGTCGCCCGAGAGCACCACGAGGTTCGACTCCGCGTCCAAAGCGGATTGGAGCAGCCGCCGTCGCGCCTGCGGATAGCCATTCCAGTCGTCATGGTTGAACGGCAGGCCCGCGCGCCCGGCGTCGACGGCGTTGGCGACAAAGCCGCGGAAGTTGCTCGTCGCTTCGGGCCCCAGCCAGGCTTCGGTCTCGGGCGGCGCGGCAAGCGTCCCCATGATCACCTGCTGCGCGATCACCTGCCACTTCGCGCGGCGGCCGACTGAGCGTCTCAGGCCGTCCGCAAGCCACGCCTCCTGCCCGGGCCCCATCAAGGTGCGTGCCGGATCCTGCCACGGACCGTCGCGGAACGCGGCGAGCGCGGCGGCCCGGTCGGGCTGGTTGCGCAGCACTTCCTGCAGATAGCCGGACCGGCTGCGCGCGGTCAGCCTCGTTTCGGGCCGGAAGAGCGTGGCGAGATCGCCGATCTCATAGCTTTCCCAAAGATCGTCCGAGACCGGCATCCATTCGCGATAGGCGCGCATCGACGCCGCCTTGCGGTCCGCCCAGTCGCCCTCGGTCGCCTGCTGGTGGTTCTGCGCGCCATTCCGCCAGCTGTCGTTGGCGCTCTCATGATCGTCCCACATGGCGATCATCGGGAAGAGCCGGTGCAGGCGCTGCAGGTCCGGATCGCGGCGATAGGCAGCGAAGCGCAGCCGGTAGTCGGCGAGATGGACGATCTCGCTTGCCGGCTCGAGAATCCGGCCCGCCACGGCCTCCGCCGCCTCCGGGTAACGGCCCCTTTGATATTCGTAGAGATAGTCGCCGACATGGGCGATCAGGTCGATGTCCCGGCGCGCCGCGGCATGGCCGTAGGCGTTGAACCAGCCGAAGGCGAGGTTGGAGCAGGAGAAGAGGCCGATGGTGAATCGCGCGACCGGCCCCTCGGGCAGCGTCCGGGTCCGCCCGACCGGGGACCAGGCGCCGGCGGCGTCGCGGAAGCGATAGAAATACCAGCGCCCCGCCGCGAGGCCGGTCGCGACCGGCTTCACGCAGTGGTCATGCTCTTCCTCGGCGGTGACGACGCCGTCGGCGGCGATCCGGCCGAAATCGGCGCTGGGCGACACCTGCCAGCTCAGCCGCCCCGAACCGCCGCCGCCCGGCACGTAGCGCGTCCACAGCATCACCGAGCGCTGGCGCGGCTCCCCGCTCGCCACGTCGTGGGTGAAGCCGCGCGCCGCCAGCACCTGCGCCACTCCGGGCACCGCCAGGGCGCCGAGCCCCAGCGCGCCCGCCTTCAGGAGCAACCGGCGGTCGATCTCGATGCTCATGCGGTTCTCCCGGTGACAGTTACGTAACTGTCCCGGGGACAGTTACGTAACTGTCACCATTTTCAGGTCAGAAGCGCACGCTCGCCTGCACCCCGTACATCCTTGGCTCGCCGCCGATGAAGGTGGGCAAGCCCGCCGCATCGCCGGTATTCCCCGCGTCCTTGATATAGTCCTCGTCGAACAGGTTGCTGACGAAGGCCTCGATCGTGAAGCGGTCGTTGAAGGTGTAGCCGAGCCGGGCGTTCACCAGCGCATAGCCGTCCTGAACCTCGTCCTGGATGTTGTCGGGAACGAGCGCGTTGGGGGGCTGCTGGAGGGCGGACAGATCGTTGTCGTCGTCGAAGAAGATGCGCGACTGATAGGTGACGCTGGGCACGAAGCTGAGCCGGCCCGGGCCGACATCGACGCCGAAATTCGCGCCGAGCGAGAGCGTGTGGTCGGGCGACAGGCGGAAGCGGTTGCCGTCGCGCACGCCCGTGGTCAGGCGGCTGTGGTTCCAGGCGTAGGTCGCGAAGAAGGTGGCGTTGGGGCTGGCGCGCCAGCGCACCTGCCCCTCGAAGCCATAGGCCGTCGCCTCGCCGGCATTGGTGGTGAAGAAGATCGTGCCCAATTGCTCGGTCGTCTGGAAATTGCTGTAGCGATAGTAAAAGAGCGCGCCATCGAGCATGAGCCCGCCTTGCTGGGTGCGCGCGCCGATTTCGAAGCTGTCGACGGTCTCGGCGTCGACGAGGTTGAAGCGCGCCGGACCGAAGGGCGCCGACGGCGGCAGCGCCGAGAGCACCTCCGGGCGGCGGCCGCGCGCATAATTGGCGTAGATCGAGGTGTTGGGCGACGGCGCGTAGCGGGCGGTGAGGCGCCAGGTGAGGCTGTCGTCGTCGAGCTCGGCGCTTTCGAGGCTGCCATTGCCATTGGTCGGCTGGAAGGTGAGCCCGAACAGGGGCACCGGATACATTGGGGACGGCGGGATCGTCGCCGCGCCAGGCGCCGCCAAGGCGGTGAGCAGCCCCGTGCGCGTCGGCTCGGGCAGGCCGAGCGCGCCGATGAAGCCGCCGAGGATCGAGCGGCCGTTGACCACCGCCGAGGTCAGCGACGTGGTCTTGCTGCCGTGGCTGTAGCGGGCGCCGACGCCGATCTCGAACTGGTCGGAGAGGCGGAAGGTGACGTCGCCGAAAATGTCGAACGCCTCGGTTTCGGAGAAGTTGGTGGTGGTCTCCGTATGGTTGGCCTTGAGGTTGGCGGCGATCGCCTGGGCGAGCGGGCCCGGCAGCGCATAGCCGCGCGACGCCGCGACGCCCTGCAGCAAGGCGCCGGTGAAAGCCGGGTTGCCGAAGATGGCGAGCGGCGCCGGATCGCTCGCCGGCCGGCCGGGGATCAGCCCGCCGCCGTTCAGCGCGCCGGCGAGCCGGGCGAGGATCACGCGCTCGTCGAACTGCGCGGGCGTGCGCTGATCGCCCTCCTCGCTGAAATAGGAGACTCCCAGGAAGGCGGTGACGGGGCCGTCATTGTCGTAGGTGAGCCGGAATTCCTGGCTCCATTGGTCGCCGCTTTCGTCGGCCGCCGCGGTGAGCGCCTGCAGGGAGATGCCGTCCGCGTCGAGGATCTCGATGCCGTCGAACTGGCGATAGGCGCTGATCGAGGTCAGGGTGAAGGAATCGGAAAGCTCGGCGCGGACGATGCCGGTGACGCCCCAGACCTTGCGGTCGAGGCCCAGAGGCGCGCCGCCTTCGAAGCCGTTGCCGGGCGCCAAGGCGGCGCCCGTATTGGGGCTGCCGTCGCCGATCACCGCGCCCGTGACCGGGTCGGTCGGGTTGAAGCCCATCGATTTGAAGGAGGTGCCGTTGGGATGGTCCTCCTGGTAATTGCCGAAGATGTCGACGGTGACCCGCGAACTCGGCGCCCAGTGCAAAGTGCCGCGGATCGCGCCGGTGTCGACCGAGTTGAAGTCCGCCT
Organism: Allosphingosinicella sp.; assembly: GCA_035994965.1. Classification (GTDB taxonomy): domain Bacteria; phylum Pseudomonadota; class Alphaproteobacteria; order Sphingomonadales; family Sphingomonadaceae; genus Allosphingosinicella. The sequence continues at coordinate 2,930 of DASYKV010000007.1, read as the reverse complement.
GCCCGAGCAGGTTCGGGATGAAGCCGTCGCGGTGGCGGTAGCGGCCGGAGACGCGGAGGGCGGCGGTGTCGCCCATCGGCACGTTGAGCATGCCTTCGAGGCTCCAATAATCGAAATTGCCGTAGCCGGCCTCGAAAAAGCCCGCGAAGCCGGACGGGTCGGCGCGGTTCTGGATGAGGTTGACCGCGCCGATCAGGGCGCCGCGGCCGTAGAGCGTGGATTGCGGGCCGCGCACGATCTCGATCCGCTGCATGTCGAACAATTCGACGAAGGAGCCGCGCGACTTGGAGATCGAAACGCCGTCCTGGAAAACGGAGACTCGCGGCTCGACGAAGGATTCGCCGCTGTCGGACGTGACTCCGCGCATCACGAAGCCGGGATTGTTCGGCGACTGATTCTGCACCTCGAAGCCGGGCACGAAGCGGGCCACGTCCTCGAAATCGTTGAGGCCGAGCTCGTCCAGGAAGCGGCCGCTATAGGCGGTGATCGCCATCGGCACCTCGCTCAGCCTTTGCTCGCGCAGCTGGGCGGTGACGACGATATCGGCTTCGTCCTCCTCCGCCTGCGGCGCGGCCGGGGCGGGCGGCTCGTCCTGGGCGAAAGCCGGTTGCGAAGCGAGCAAAGCAAGGCTGCTGGCGGCGGTCAGCATGACGGCGCGGTTCATTGATAGTCTCCCCTCGGTACGAGGCGTCATCTCTTACCTGCGTGACGCTCTCATGACGGCGCCCCGGCGCCTACTGACATGTTCGACAATAGCGGAGGCCGCTTTGCAAGCATCTTGTGCAACGATCACCAATACGGAACTTTTACGGTTAAGGTCGGTTAGGGGTCGCTCGGCGAGAAAGTTCGCCCGATTTCGGCAGGGATGGCCCTATTGTCCGACTGGGAACGCATGTTCGCAGGATGCGATGTCCTGCGCCCGGAGCAGAGCGGCGCGCGCCGCTTCCCGGTCCCGTTGCCGGCCCGCCGACCTCTTCCGTTTCACCCGTGACGCGAACCAGGGAGCTCAGCCATGCGTGGATATAATCGTGACGGCAGGACCATTTTCAACAATATGATCGATCAGGCCGGGCTCGCCGGCGGCGCGCTCGCCCAGTTCGATTTCCGGCCCGCCGCGCACGGCAAGTCCCCTGGCTCCCCGACCGCCATTCTCGGCATCACGCCCGACGAGGCCGGCGACGGCATCGGCCTGGCGCCGGGCAACCCGACCCTTATCGTTGACGCCGCCGCCTCGACCGTCGGCACGATCGGCACGATCGGCGACCAGGATTATTACGCCGTCACCCTGGTCGCGGGCCAGACCTACGAGATCGGCATGTTCAGCCATACGGGCGGCCCCAGCCTGCTGCCGCTGCAGGACAGCTATCTCGAAATCTACGACGCCTCGGGCCAGCTGCTCGGGTCCGCCGACGGCGGCGCGAGCACGACCGTCAACATGGTCAATTCGGGGTTCGACGCGGTGCTCACCTTCGCGGCGACCGCGAGCGGCACCTATTACATCAACGCCCGCGCCTTCGACAACGATCCGACCGTCGGCGGCAGCACCGGCGAGGGCCTCGGCGATTACGAGCTCTACGTGAACACGGTCGATCCGAACGATCCCAATGTCTACCATCCTTATTACGACGCCTCGAGCCCGCTTTACGCGATCGACTGGGGCACGCAGGTCAACCACGTCAACCAGACCGCCCGCAACCCCGACGGCAATGAAGGGACGCGCGACACCGGCAATGCGCAGGGCACGCCCGTCCTGGGCGACCCGGCCGGCATCGCCGCGCTCGCGGCGGCGCAGGGCGTCGACATCACGGGCAAGAACGTCATCACCATCTATTTCGCCAAGGCCGGCGACGTCTTCACCTCGATCGAGGATCCGACCAGCCCCGGCTTGCCGCCGATCCTGATCGCGACCGGCACCCAGCAGTTCGAGCGGGACACGGTCTGGACCGCGCTCCACGAATTCATGAAGGTCGCCGACGTCGTCTATGTCGAGGTCCCGACCCGCGAGGAGGCGGACTTCTTCTTCGCCACTTATGCGGGAACGCCCGGGCCGGGCGTCAGCCTGCTCGGCTCGATGAGCCCGCCCGATTATCCCGACGAGGGCCTCGCCCAGTTCAACAACGCCGATTATCGCTGGAACGCCGACGACCTGCAGCAGGGCGGCTTCTCGTTCGTCACCCTGATCCACGAATTCGGCCACGGCCACGGCCTCGCCCACCCGCACGACAATGGCGGCCATTCAGGGATCATGAACGGCGTCGAATCGGACGGCCCGGTGGCCGATTACACGACCGGAGATTTCGCGCTGAACCAAAGCGTGTTCACGATGATGTCCTATGAGGACGGCTGGCAATCCTCGCCCTACGGCAATGCGCCGACCGACGTCGGCTATGGCTATCTGGGCGGGCTGATGGCGTTCGACATCGCCGCCATCCAGGACAAATATGGCGTCAACGAGGATTGGGCGACCGGCAACGACACCTATACGCTCAAGGACGAGAATGCGCCCGGCACCTATTTCTCCTCCATCTGGGACGGCGGCGGCAACGACACGATCGTCTATTCGGGCGATCGCGCGGCCAATATCGACCTGCGCGCGGCGAGCCTGCAATATGAGCAGGGCGGCGGCGGCTGGGTCTCCTACGCTTATGGGATCTTCGGCGGCTTCACCATCGCCAGCGGAGTCACCATCGAGAATGCGACCGGCGGCAGCGGCAATGACGTGCTGATCGGCAATGCGGCCGCCAACATCCTGACCGGCGGCGGCGGCAGCGACCGGATGGAAGGCGGGGCCGGCAACGACACCTATTTCGTCGACGCGGCGGACACGGTGGTCGAGAATTTGGGCGCCGGCTTCGACGCAATCTATACGGGCGTCAGCTACGCGCTGGCGGCCGGGGTGGAGGTCGAATGGCTGTCGGCGGCGGCGGCGA
>DASYKV010000006.1:0-3146 GCA_035994965.1 Allosphingosinicella sp. | reverse complement strand
TCGCCGCCGCCGCCGACAGCCATTCGACCTCCACCCCGGCCGCCAGCGCGTAGCTGACGCCCGTATAGATTGCGTCGAAGCCGGCGCCCAAATTCTCGACCACCGTGTCCGCCGCGTCGACGAAATAGGTGTCGTTGCCGGTGCCGCCGGCGAGAATGTCCGCGCCCGCCGTGCCGAACAACACGTCGTTCGTGTCCAGGCCCGCAAGGACGATGCTGACCGTCGCCGTGCCGCCGCCCGCCAATGTGTAGGTGAAGCTGTCCAGCGCAGGCGTGTTGGAGGCGCCCGACGACGCGGTCGGCGTCGCATCGAACGCATGGTTGGTGTCGTAGCTGAAGCTGCCGTCGGCGTTCAGCCTCAGCAGCGCGCCCGAAGCGAGATGGATCTGCTGGCCGACGCTGGCGCCGACGCCGTTGACCGCCGCGACGGCGAGGCCCGGCACGTCCAAATCCCCATCGGCGCCCGAGCCGTGATCGAGGAAGACGTTGCCCGAGAGCAAGGCCGTCTCGTCGACCGCGAAGGCATCGCCCCGCGCCACCGCGGCGTCGTCGACCGCGATGAGGTTGACAGTCACCTGCGCGCTCGCGGCGCCGCCATCGCCGTCGGCGACCGCGACGTCGATCGTCCGCGCCAGCACGGACGGGTTGTCCGAAGAATTGGCATAGGCGATCGCCCGGAGCACGGCCTCGACCGCCGCGGCGGTCGCGCTGGCGTTAAGCTGGACGACCAGATCGGCGCCGTTCACGCCGCCGCCCCATGAGCCGATCAGCACCCCGCCGTAGAAGAGCGTGTCGTCGGTGGGCGACACGGCGATGCCGTTGCCGCTCTGGATTGACAGCTGATCCTGCGCCGCGCCGTTGGCGGTGAAATGCGCAACGATCGTGCCGCCCGCGAAATCGGGTGAATCGTCGATCAGGGTCGCGTTGGGAGAGATCGAAATTGCGGGCGCGTTCTCGACATAGCTAAGCGCGGCATTGACCCCGGCCGTGCCGGAATCGAGGTCCAGCGCCGGCGCGAGATTGTCCGGCGTGATCGTGATGGTGATCGTGTTCGGCGTCTGATCGGTGTCGACGCCGGCATTGGCGGTGCCGCCCGAATCCTGCACCTGGAAGGTGAAGCTGGCATAAGGCGCGCCGAACCCGTCCGGATCGGGCTGGAAGGTCAGCATCCCCGCATTGATCGCCGAGACCGCGATGAAATCGCCCGCCATCACCGCGACGCCGTTCAGCAGGAGGTCGCCCGCGCCGGGAAGCGTCGTGATTTTGACCGCGAAAAAGGCATTGCCCTCGACCGGATCGGTGAAGCCAAAATCGGCCGCGGTGAAGACGAAGGGGTCGTCCTCGCTTCCGGTGATGCTCTTGTCGGTGCCGGAAGGCGCGTCGTTGACCGGATTGACGTTGAAGGTGATCGTGTTCGGCGACTGGTCGGTATCCTGCCCGCCATTGGCGGTGCCGCCATTGTCGCGCACCTGGAAGGTGAAGCTGGCCAGGGCCGCGCCATTTGCCTGGAACGGCGGATAATAGATCAAGGCGCCCATCGCGAGCTCGGCGGCGGTGACGAACCGGCCGACATTGGCGAGGACGCCGGGCAGGAAGCCGGGGCCGTCCGAATCGTAGATCAGGATGCCGGCGGTCGGCAGGCTGGTCAGCACCACGCCGGCGAATGCGTCGCCATCGGCAGTGTCGCTGAAGCCGAAATCCGCCGCGGTCAGGGCTCGGCCCTGGTCCTCGTTGATGACGATCGTGCTGCTCGTGCCGGTCGGCGCGTCGTTGACCGCGGCGACGTTGAAGCTGAGCGTGTTCGGAGACTGGTCGGTGTCGAGGCCGCCATTGGCGGTGCCGCCATCGTCGCGGACCGCGAAATTGAAGCTCGCATAGCCGGCGCCGTTGCCGTTGAGGCCCGGCGCGAAGACGAGCTGGCTTGCGGCGAGCTGCGCGGCGCTGACGAACATGCCTGCGGCGGTGACCGCGACGCCGTTCAGCAGCAGCGTGCCGCCGGCGGGCAGGCTGGTGAGCAGCACGCCGGCAAAATTGTCGCCCTCGGCTGGATCGGAGAAGCCGAAATCGGCCTGGGTCAGGATTCGGGAACCGTCCTCGTCGATCGCGATCGTGGCGCTGGTGCCCGACGGGGCGTCGTTGATGCTGGCGACGTTGATCGTCGCCGTCGCGCTGCCGGGCGGATCGCCGCCGGCGGGATTGCCGTCGCCGTCGTTGAACGTGAAGGTCACGTTGCGCGGGGCCGTCGCCGGATCCTGGGAGATGTTGTGGTAGGCGATCGCCTGGAGCACGGCCTCGACCGCCGCCGGCGACACCGTCACATTGCTCCTGAACCTGATGTCGAGGACCGGGACCGGGGAGCCCAGCGTCGGCAGCAGATCGGCGATCGTCACGCCTTCATAGGTGATGAGGCCGTTCGCATAGCCGACCTGCCCCGCGCCACTGCCCTGGTTGAGGACCGACAGCATATCCTCGGCATTGAGGCCGTTCGTGATGGTCACCCATAAGCTGCCGCCGCTGAAGTCGGTCGTGTCGATGTCGATGATCGCGCCGCCAGGCGCGATGGCGGCCGCGGCCCCGTTCTCGCTATAGGTCAGTGTCGCCGAGGTGCCGCTCCCGCCGCCGTTCAGGTCGACGACCGGCGAATCGTTGATCGCGGCGACGGCGAAGGTCAGCGTGTTGGGCGACTGGTCGGTGTCCTGGCCGCCATTGGCGGTGCCGCCGGTGTCGCGGACCTGGAAGGTCAGGGTGGCATAAGCCGCGCCATTCGCATTGGCGTTCGGCTGGAAGACGAGCTGGCCGTCGGCGAGCTGCGCCGCGGTCACGAACGTCTCAGCGACGAGCAAGGCCGCGCCGTTCAGCAGCAAGGTGCCATTGGTGGGCAGGGTGGCGATCACCACGCCGGCAAAGCCATGGCCCTCGGCCGGGTCGCCGAAGCCGAAATCGGCCTGGGTCAGGGTCCGCGCCGCGTCTTCGTTGAGCGTGATCGTGGCATTGGTGCCCGACGGGGCGTCGTTGATCGCGGTGATGCTGACCGCGATCGAATCGCTGTCCGTGCCGACCGGGCCGGTGCCGGTCTGGCCGCCGTCCGTGGTGACCACCGAGATCGCATCCGAGCCGTTGAAATTGGCGTTCGGATTGTAGGTCAGG
>DASYKV010000005.1:0-54382 GCA_035994965.1 Allosphingosinicella sp. | reverse complement strand
CGCGCGGCCCATGTCCTCCGGCCTTCTGGCCTATCTCGATTCGATCAAGGCGCGCGATCCGGCGCCGCGCTCGCGCTGGGAAGTCCTGCTTTATCCCGGCGTGCTCGCGGTCGGTCTGCACCGCGTCGCCCACTGGCTGTTCAAGGGCGATCTTTACTTTCTGGCTCGGCTGGTAAACCATATCTCGCGGATGCTGACCGCGATCGATATCCATCCCGGCGCCGAGATCGGGCGCAATTTCTTCATCGATCATGGCTTCGTCGTGATTGGCGAAACCGCCGAGATCGGCGACAATGTCACCATCTACCAGCAGGTCACCCTGGGCGGCACCAACCCGACCAGCGGCATCGGCGGCAAGCGCCATCCGACGCTGGAGGACGGCTCGATCATCGGCTCGGGCGCGCAGGTGCTGGGGCCAATAACGGTTGGCGCCCGCGCAAGGATCGGCGCGAACTCCGTGGTCACACGCGACGTGCCGCCGGGGGCGACCATGGTCGGCATCCCGGCGCGCGCGACCCTGGTCGACGCCGAGGAGAGCTCGGCCAATTTCCTGCCCTACGGCACCTGCGCGGAGACGTTCGATCCCGCCACCCAGAAGCTCGAATCGCTGCAATGCGAGGTCGAGCGGTTGCGCGCCCGCCTGGCCGAGCTGGCCGAGGAGCGCGATCCGGGCAAGGGGCGCGGCGTCAAGGTGCGCAAGGTCAGCAACGGAGACCGGGCCTGATGGGCGCGGTCCTCCCGTTTCCGTCTCGGGCAACGGGAGGCCAGACCGGCTTCACACGGTTCGAGCTTCACCGCATCGTCGATCTTTACGGGCGGATGGTCGCGGCCGGCCTGTGGAAGGATTATGCGATCGCCTTCGAGCCCGGCGCCGCAGCATTCTGGGCCTTCCGCCGCACCGCCGAGCATCCCGAATGCAGGATCGAGAAACGCCCCGGCGCGCGCCAGGGAGCCTGGACCCTGATCGGGGAGGGCGGCCAGGTGCTGCGCCGGGGACCCGAGCTCGGCCCCATACTCGCCCCGCTCGAGCGGCGGCTGCTGAAGCTGGTGGCGGGCTGAGGACGCCGGCGGCTTCCTTCAGGTTTCACTCGTCGAGGAACTGCCTGTTCGGGTCAAACCAATGGCCGGATTCTCGCGTGAAAAGACAGCAAATCGACCCGATCGTGAGCAGCATGCTGAGCCACCCGGTCCATTGGATCAACCCCGGGCCGTCGGGCGGCACATAGAGGAGCGAGTCCGGCGGGGCGATGGCCGCCAGCAGGATGAGAATGACGCTGAGAGCAAAGACGGCCACATAAATCCATCTGGCGACATTGCTTCGGCGCCGTGCCGCGAAGTGAATGACGCCGGCCAGGAAAGCGTTGAATGCCAGGCCCAGCAGGACGACGGTGGTTTCGAAGCTGCTCGCCTGCAAGCCGGGAACGGCGCTGCCCTCCCCGGCAAAACGCAGCAGCATATATGTGTCGATTGCCAGCGACCCAAAAGCGAGCTGCTCGAACAGGCCGATCGAGCCTGGCCTCGCCGCCATTTCATCGTCGCTGCTCCATGCATCGAATTCGGCGGCCGGGGCGGACATGGCGGTTTCCGGCGTGGGCGATGACGGGACCTCCCCGCTCGGCACGCGCGCCGCGCCTTCCGGCTCAAGCGCCAGATAGATTTCGTCGGCCGTTCCGTCGCGCGGGACGAAATCGACCGCGAGACCCCGCGCCGGTGGGCATTCGTCGCGCCAATTGCGGATTTCAAAGCCGAACCGGTCGCCGTCGGAGGTGACGATCGCCCCCGTCTCGCTGTCGAAGCCCAATATTCTTCCCCGCATAGCTGGCCTCCCCGGCGATCGCGGCGTCAGTCGTCTTCCGGACTTGGCAGGATCGGAACCTCAAGTTCGGCGACAACGCATTCAACTATGCGTGTCCCCTTGGGACTTGGCAACGGCTCGATGCGGCTGCCCAGCGTCCTGACGGCTAGACGGCCGCATCCCCCCTGGTCTTGCCCGGGGAACCCCAGAAGAGCCCGACGGCGATCAGCGCGAGGCTGAGCAGGCCGATCGCGATCCAGCCGATGCCGACGTGCGGCACGAACATGTCGAGATCGACGAATTCGCGTGCCCGGCGCAGGAGACGGCGCACGAGGCTGGCGCGGTCGGCGACCGGCGTGAACATGGCGCGGGCGCCGAGCGTGATGGCGACCGGCGCGATAAGCCCGACCAGGCCGGTGCCGATCCTGAGCCACGGCCCGGCGCGGCCGCGCCATTCCTGGACGATCAGCACCAAAGCGATGAGCGGCACGACGTAGAGGCCATGGAACAGCCAGAGCCCCGTCTCCATGTTCACACGGGATGCGTAGCGGCCGGCCGTCGACGCGACCCCGACGAGGTTGAACATGTTCGCCGAAAGCGGCCCGAGCGTGAGGAAGGGCAGGAAGCAGGCGATGAGGAGCAGCACCGCGAGCGGCAGGCCCGGCCGCCCGCCGAAAAAGGTGCCCGGCCCGGCGACGACGGGCGGCGGAGCGGACTTGGGCACGGCATAGAGGCTGCGCGCAACATCGCCGTCGGGCTCGAAATCGACCGCGGCGCCCACCGCCGGCGGGGTCGCGCTTTTCCACTCTACCGAAGCAAAGGCGTAGCGGCGCCCGTCCGCGCCGCGCAGCACGCCGCCTTCGCGCGCGTCATAATCGAGGATCGTGCCGTTCATGCGCTCTCCTTGCACTCAGGCCGGTACAATCCTCGTTGTTGGCCGGTCGAGCAAGGGGAGTCGCGCCTGCAGGCTTTCGGGCAGGAAGGCGACCACCGACCGGCGCGCGTTTGGCCAGAAGGCGGAGAGCAGCAGCAGCGCCGAGCCGATGACGAGGGCGGTCAGCGCCACGCTCAATTCGACCGCGCCATATTCGCGGAACAGAAGGTTGATCGCGTAGAGCACGTAAGCGAGCGCCGAGACCAGCAAGGCGCGCCGGTCGATCGCCAGCGCGACCACGCCGAGCACGACGTAGAGCAGGACGACGATGAAGGCGTCGAGCGTCGAGGCGGCGCCCTCGGTGAGGCCGAGCAGCCAGAAGACCGGATGGACGATGAGCGGCGCCGCCAGCAAATGCAGCCAGAAGGCGACGTCCGAGCGCCTGGTCTGCCGGCGCCGATCGGACGCGTCCCACCACATCGCGAAGACGAAGGTGAGAAGGCCGAGCAGCAAGGCGGTGATCTCGAGCGAGAAATGAAGCGTGTCGATCTCCGGCCCGGTCAGCCGGTCGCCGCTCCTCACCATCGGCGTGGCGACGAGCCCGATGACCAGGGCGACCGCGGCCGCGGCGCCGGCAGCGATCGTGATCGGCACCTTGAACCGCCGCCAATGCACCCAGGCGGCGCCGGCGGCGATCGCCGCGCTGGCCGACAGGACGAGGAAGGCATCGCGCGGGCCTCCCAGATTATGCTCGCCGACCGCGAGCACGATCAGGGCTCCCGCACAGGCGAAAATGCCGGCGAGGAAGGCGAGGGTGAGGATGATGCTTGGCAGCGCCATGCGCCGCTTCAGGGTGAAGAATTCGGCGAGGCCCCAGGCGGTCGCGGCGACGAACAGGCCGAGGAAAGGCGAGGGGCCGTCGTCGCCGATCCGGGGCGGGATATATTGGCCGATCCAGGCGACCGCGACGAGCAGGATCATGGCGGCGATGCCGACGAAGATGTCGTTGAAGCCGGTCAGCAGCCGGAAATGCTCCTCGTCGGCCGCGGCCAGGGGCCGGCCCGTCGCGACGAAATCGCGGAACGACTCGGCCTGGGCCGGGCTCAGCACCCCGGCGGTCACCGCGGCTTCGACATCGCTCTCGCTATACATGGAATTCGCCTCCCGATCCGCCGGGCGCTAGCATGGGTGTGTTAGAATTGCAATACACCTGGCAGGCTGGCGCGCTCAGCCGCCTTGCAGCCGCTGGAGGATCGTGGCGGCCTGCTCGTTTCCCGATTGCGGCACGATCTCGCCGTCGCGGTCGGCGATCGCGGCCCAGTTCGCCGCCACCGCCTCGGGCGTCGCCTCGTCGAGCGCGACTCCCCGGGTCAGGGTCACATAGGCCGCCTGGACGACGCCTGCGCCGGCGCCGAGGATGAAGCCGGTCGGCGCCTCGTCGGAGACCAGGAAGAGCGCGGCGGGCGCGACCAGCTCGGGGCGGAAGCGGTCCAGCATCTCGGGCGGGAACAGATCTTCGGTCATCCGGGTCGCCGCGGTCGGCGCAATCGTGTTGACCCGGACATCATATCTGGCGCCTTCGAGCGCGAGCGTCTTGGCGAAGCCGGCGAGGCCAAGCTTGGCGGCGCCGTAATTGGCCTGGCCGAAATTGCCGTAGAGGCCGGTCGATGAGCTCGTCATCAGGATCCGGCCATAAGCCTGGTCGCGCATCGTCTCCCAGACCGCGTGGGTGGCGTTGGCCGAGCCGATCAGATGGACGTCCACCACCGCGCGGAAATCCGCCATCTCCATCTTTGCGAAGCTCTTGTCGCGCAGGATGCCGGCATTGTTGATCAGGATATGGACTCCGCCCCAGTCCGTGCGCGCCTTATCGGCCATCGAGCGCATCTGCTCGGGCTCGGTGACGTTGCCCCCGTCGGCCATCGCCTCGCCGCCTGCCGCCTTGATCTCCTCGACCACGGCGCGCGCGGCGTCGGAGTGGCCGCTGCCGTCGCGGCTGCCGCCGAGATCATTGACCACCACTTTGGCGCCGCGCCGGGCCAGCTCCAGCGCATAAGCGCGGCCGAGCCCGCCGCCGGCACCGGTGACAATGGCGACGCGGCCTTCGAAACTGATCGTCATGAGCGAAAAACCCCCAACCGGCCGAGATGATGGTCAGCCGGTTAGGGGATCAGGCGGGAAATCGCAAAGCGCGCGCTTCTAGCCCTGCGGACGGGGCCGGCGCCTGGCCTCGTAGGTCTGCGTGCAATTGTCGGTGACGGTGCGCGAGCAGGCCGGCTTCTCGCCGGTCGACGGTTGCGGAGCGAAGGCGGCGCGCGCATCCGGATTGGCCACCCAGACCGCGCCTGGCGGAAGCGGCGGGATCGGCTGGTTGGCGCCCGCCGGAGCGGTGGCGGGGTCGGAGACGACCGGGACGCCGCGCGAATCGCGCTCGGGGGCGGTGTTGGCCGGAGGCACGGGGGTCTGAGCCAAAGCGGCACCGGCGGTCAGCAAGGCGGCGGCGGCGAAGATCAGTGATTTCATCGATATCCTCCTGGTTTCGGGCGCCTGTTCAAGCGGCGCGCACCAAAGCGGGCCGCGGAAAACTCGCGCGGTCACGCTTCGTAAACGTGGCGCGCGGAAATTGTTTCCGTCGCTGGGACGGGGACGGTTACGCGCAACTGTCCTATTCGGAGGGGCTAGCCATCCGCATCCAGCGCGTAGCCGGCCGAGCGCACGGTGCGGATGATGTCGGCCGCGCCCTCGCCGGCGTTGATCGCCTTGCGCAGGCGGCGGATATGGACGTCGACCGTGCGCAGCTCGATCTCGCTGTCCTGGCCCCAGACCGAATCGAGCAGGCGCTCGCGCGAGAAGACCCGGCCGGGATGTTCGAGGAAATGGCGCAGCAGCCGGAACTCGGTCGGCCCAAGCGCGACCGCGGCGCCGCCGCGCCGGACCCTGTGGCCGGTCACGTCCATCTCGATGTCGGCATATTGGAGCTGCTCGCCGGCCAGAGCGGGCCGGACCCGGCGAAGCACCGCCGTCACCCGCGCCACCAATTCGCGCGGGGAGAAGGGCTTGGTGACATAATCGTCGGCGCCGGTCTCGAAGCCGCGGATCCGGTCGCCCTCCTCGCCGCGGGCGGTGAGCATGATGATCGGCACGTTGGCGGTCTCGGGAATGCGGCGGAGCTGGCGGCAGACCTCGATCCCGGAGAGGCTGTCGAGCATCCAGTCGAGGATGACGAGATCGGGCGGGCTCTCCCGCGCGAGGATCAAGGCCTCCTCGCCGTCGGGCGTATGGCGGACCTCGAAATCCTCGCGCTCGAACCGGTAGACGAGCAATTCGACCAGCGCCTTGTCGTCCTCGACGAGGAGAATCTTTCCCTTGGCCGTCACTTGCCCTGTTCCAGGTCGCCGGCGGCGATTCCGGCCGTATCCTTGCCCTTGGCGCGGTCGCCGAGATGCGCGCCGGTGGCGGCGAAATAGACCATCTCGGCGACGTTGGTGGCATGATCGCCGATCCGCTCGAGATTCTTGGCGACGAAGAGGAGGTGGGTCGCGGGCGTGATGTTGTGCGGATTTTCCATCATGTGGGTGAGCAAGGCGCGGAAGATGGCGTTGTAGAAATCGTCGACCGCGGCGTCGCGCTCGCAGACGGCGGCGGCCTTGGCGGCGTCGCGGGCGGCGAAGGCGTCGAGCACGTTGTGCACCATCTCGGCCGCGATCCGCGCCATTTCGGGGAGCAGCGACAAGGGCCGGATCTTGCTGTCCTCGATGCTCGGCACGCGCTTGGCGATATTCTTGGCATAATCGCCGATCCGCTCGACCACGCCGGCGATCTTCAGCGCCGCCACGACCTCGCGCAGATCGTCGGCCATCGGCGCGCGAAGGGCGATGATCTGCACCGCCTGGCGCTCGATCTCGGTCTCCAGCCCGTCGATCCTGGCGTCGCGCTCGACGACCGCGGCGGCCGCCTCCGGATCCCGGCGGATCAGCGCCTGCATGGCGTCGCCGATTGCCGCCTCGGCGAGGCCGCCCATCTCGCATATGGTGCCGCGCAACGTGTCGAGCTCGGCGTCGAAGGCTTTGATCGTGTGGCCGGTGCTTGCCATGGTCCTGTCTCTCCGAGTCCTTGTTTCCGCCTGGCTTATCGAAAAACCGGTTCCCACTTTTTCGGCCAGGCTCAGCCGTAGCGGCCGGTGATGTAATCCTTGGTCCGGGTCTCGCGCGGATTGGTGAAGATGTCCGTGGTCTCGCCATATTCGATGAGCGTGCCGAGGTGGAAGAAAGCGGTCTTCTGCGAGACCCGCGCCGCCTGCTGCATATTGTGGGTGACGATGACGATCGCGTAGCGGCCGCGCAGCTCGTGGATCAGCTCCTCGATCTTCGCGGTGGCGATCGGGTCCAAAGCCGAGCAGGGCTCGTCCATCAGGATCACCTCGGGGTCGACCGCGATCGCGCGGGCGATGCAGAGGCGCTGCTGCTGGCCGCCCGACAATGCGGTGCCGCTTTCCTCGAGCCTTTCCTTGACCTCGTCCCACAGGCCCGCGCGCTTCAGCGAGCGCTCGACGATCGTATCCATCTCCGCCCGGTCGGCGGCGAGGCCGTGAATGCGCGGGCCGTAGGCGACATTTTCGTAGATCGACTTGGGGAAGGGGTTGGGCTTCTGGAAGACCATGCCGACGCGGGCGCGCAGCTGCACCACGTCCATCGTGGGCGCGTAGATGTCCTCGCCGTCGAGCGCGATCCGGCCCTCGAAGCGCGCGCTCGGAATGGTGTCGTTCATCCGGTTGAGCGTGCGCAGGAAGGTCGATTTGCCGCAGCCCGACGGGCCGATGAAGGCCGTGACATGCTCGCGGCTGACGTCGATCGAGACGTCGTCGATCGCCTTGTTGGGCCCGTAAAAGACGCTGACGTTGCGCGCCGTCATCTTCGGGGCAATCATTGTTTGCGTATCCATCACCAGTTTTTCTCGAATCGGTTTCTGAGATAGATGGCCAGCCCGTTCATCGCGAGCAGGAAGACCAGAAGGACGATGATCGCCGCCGACGTCTTCTCGACGAAGCCGCGGCTGACCTCGTCGGACCACAGGAAGATCTGCACCGGCAGCGCGGTCGCCGGCTCGCCGAGGCCGCCGGGCGGCGAGGCGATGAAGGCGCGCATGCCGATCACCAGCAGGGGCGCGGTCTCGCCGAGCGCGCGCGCCATGCCGATGATGGTGCCGGTGAGGATGCCCGGCAGCGCCAGCGGGATGACGTGGTGGAAGACGACCTGGATGCGGCTCGCGCCGATGCCCAATGCCGCGTCGCGGATCGAGGGCGGTACCGATTTGATCGCATTGCGCCCGGCGATGACGATCACCGGCATGGTCATCAGCGCCAATGTCAGCCCGCCGACGATCGGCGCCGAGCGCGGCAAATGCATGACCTGGAGGAAGACCGCCAGACCCAGGAGCCCGAAGATGATCGACGGCACCGCGGCGAGATTGTTGATCGAGACCTCGATCATGTCGGTCCAGCGGTTCCGGGGCGCATATTCCTCGAGATAAACCGCCGACAGCACCCCGACCGGGAAGGCGATCAGCAGGGTGATGATCATCGTCAGCAGGGAGCCCTTGAACGCGCCCCAGATGCCGACGGCGGTTGGATCGGTGGCGTCGGCGCCGGTGAGGAGAGTTGAGTTGAAGCCGATGCGGGCACGGCCGGCCTCGTCGAGCGGCCGGTAGCGCGCATTGGCGTCCGCATTGCCATGGCCCTTGGCGGCCTGGTCGATGCCGCTTTCGGCGGGCAGCCACAGGGTCGCGGGCCGGGTCAGCAGGCTGGGATCGGCTTTCACCGCATTGCGCAGGACGAGCCGGCCGGCGGGAGAGAAGAGGCGGGCGCCGCGCGCGCCATATTGGGTGTCCGCCGTGCGCCGCACGATGCCCTCGAAATCGACCTCGGCGAGCGCCTGCTCGGCATTGGGGCCGGCGAGCTGCGCGGCGGTCAGCGCGATATTGCTCTGGCGCAGGTCGACGTCGAGCCGAAGCTCGGTCTGGCGGAAGCCATTGAGCCCGTTCATCGCCATGCTGACGAGGAGGAAGGCGAGGAAGCCGGCCGAGAGCAGGACCGCGCCGAGCCCGATCAGCCGGAAGCGCCGCTCGGCCGCGTAGCGCCGCTGGATGCGCTTCTGCATCGCGGGATCGCGCCAGTCGGTCGGCGTCGGATCGACGGTGGTGAAGGTGTCACTCATAGGCTTCGCGATATTTCTTCACGACGCGTAGCGCGACGATGTTGAGGGCAAGCGTGACCAGGAACAGCACCATGCCGAGCGCGAAGGCGGCGAGCGTCTTGGGGCTGTCGAACTCCTGGTCGCCGGTCAGCAATTGCACGATCTGGGTGGTCACCGTGGTGACGCTGGCGAAGGGGTTGGCGGTGAGGTTGGCGGCGAGGCCCGCGGCCATCACCACGATCATCGTCTCGCCGATCGCACGGCTGACCGCGAGCAGCACGCCGCCGACCACGCCCGGCAAAGCGGCGGGGACGAGCACCTTGCGGATCGTCTCGCTCTTTGTTGCCCCCATGGCGAGGCTGCCGTCGCGCATCGCCTGCGGCACCGCGGCGATCGAATCGTCGGCCATGGAGGAGACGAAGGGGATGATCATCACGCCCATGACGAGGCCGGCGGCGAGCGCCGATTCGGTCGAGGCCGAAAATCCGAGCGAGATGCCGAGATCGCGGATCGCCGGCGCCACGGTCAAGGCCGCGAAATAGCCGTAGACCACGGTCGGCACGCCGGCGAGGATCTCGAGCATCGGCTTCATCCAGCGGCGAAGGCCGGGCCTAGCATATTGGGTGAGGTAGATCGCGCTCATCAGCCCGAGCGGAATGGCGACGATCATGGCGATGATCGCGCCGATGAAGATCGTGCCCCAGAACAGGGGCACCGACCCGAAGCCGGCGGGCTGGCCGGGCTGGACCGCGGTCTGCGGGCTCCAATGGGTGCCGAACAGGAATTCGCCCGGGGAGACCATGGAGAAGAAGCGGATCGTCTCGAACAGCAAGGAGAGGAAAATGCCGAGCGTGGTCAGGATGGCGATCAAGGAGGCGGTGAGCAGCAGCGCCATGACGATCCGCTCGACCCGGGTGCGGGCGCGGAAGGAGGGCGACAGGCGGGTATAGGCCCAGGCGCCGCCGGCGAAAGCGAGCAGCAAGGCGATTGCGAGGCCGAGCCAGGCGTAGAAGGCGATCGCGCTCGCATAGACCGGCGCCAGCGCCGCCGCCTGCGGGTGGTGCGCCGAGGCGATGGCGCCGGTCGCCAGCCCGCGCGCCTCGGCGAGGATCGCGGCGCGCTGCATGTCGATCGCTGGCAGGGCCGCCGCCTGCGGGCTCGACAGCAAGGCGTCGGCGACCAGCCGGTCGGAAAGGAAGGCCCAGAAGGCGAGGAAGAGCAGAGCAGGCAGGACCGCCCACAAGGCGACGTACCAGCCATGATAGACGGGCAGCGAATGCGGCCGCTCGCGGCTCGGTCCGGCAAAGGCGGCGGCGCGCGCCTTGGCCGACAGCCAGGCGACGACGCCGAGGCCGAGCACCAGGAGGAGGATGAAGGCCAGCGACATCAATGCAGCCCCGCCGCGTTCATCGCCGGAAGCATCCGCACGATCGCCGCCGCGCTCTCGCGCATCGCGTCGGGCAGGGGAATGAGCCCGCGGTCGGTGAGATAGGCGCCCGGGCCCCAGCCGCGCGCATATTCGGCGAGGAACTCGCGAAGGCCGGGCACGGCGTCGAGATGCTCGCCTTTGACGTAGATGTAGAGCTGGCGCGCGCCGGGATAGGTGAAGCCGCGGATCGTCTCGGCGGTCGGGGCGACGCCGCCGATCGGGACTCCGCGCACCCGGTCCAGATTCTCCTCCATGAAGCTGTAGCCGAGCACTCCGATCGCGCCCTGATTCTGCGAGACGCGCTGGATCAGCAGATTATCGTTCTCGCCCGCCTCGACGAAGGCGCCGTCCTCGCGGATTCGGGTGCACAGGCGCGTGTGGCGCTGGGCATCGCTCTCCTTGAGCGCCTTCATCGCCGGATCGCTTTCGCAACCCTTGGTCAGCATCAATTCGACGAAAGAGTCGCGCGTGCCCGAGGTCGGCGGCGGGCCGTAGACGAGGATTGGCACGTCGGGCAGCGCCGGATTGACGTCGCGCCAGGTCCGCGCCGTCTGCGGCCGGCCGAACGGCTCGGCGGCGAGCGCGGCATAGATGTCGCGCACAGTCAGGTTGAAGCCGGTCGGCCGGGTCGCCGATTCGATCAAGGCGAGGCCGTCGATCCCGATCGGCACCTCGATGATGTGGTTGACGCCGTTGGCGCGGCAGCGCTCGAGCTCCGACGCCTTGATCCGCCGCGAGGCATTCTCGATGTCTGGGAAGCCGGCGCCGACGCCGCCGCAGAAGAGCTGCATGCCGGCGCCGGTCCCGGTCGATTCGACGATCGGCGCGTGGAAGCTCGGTCGGTTCTGCGCGAATCGCTCGGCGACCGCGGTGGTGAACGGATAGACGGTCGACGAGCCGACGATCCGGATCTGCTGGCGCGGCGCCTGCTCGCAGCCGGCCACAGCGAGAACCGCCGCCAGCAGCGCGAAAAAGGATCGTCTCGAGCGTTCCATGGACCGCCAAATCAGTGGGGCGGTGTCATGACTCTTTGATGACAATGGGGGGTGGGGATTAGGGTTTGGGGGTTGGGGAAGGCCTCCCGCCCCAATCCCCAAACCCTAATCCCCAAACCCTATGCCTTGGGCAGCGACACCGAGACGGTCGTCCCCTCGCCCGGCTCTGAGGCGATGTCGAGCCGGCCGCGGTGGCGCAGGACGATATGCTTGACGATGGCGAGGCCGAGCCCGGTGCCGCCGACCGAGCGGCTGCGGCCGGGATCGACGCGGTAGAAGCGCTCGGTGAGGCGGGGGATGTGGTCGGCGGGGATGCCGTCGCCCTGGTCGACCACGCTCAGGCGCACGAGATCCGGCGCGGCCTCGTCGAGCCGGATCCGGATCGGGGTTCCCGGCCGGCCATATTTGATCGCGTTGACGAGGAGATTGTTCAGCATCTGGCCGAGCTGGACGCGGTCGCCGCCGACCGGGGCCTCGCCGCCCAATTCGTTCTCGACGCGCAGCACGCGGCCCTTGGCGAGCGGCTTCAGCGCCGTCTTCACCTCCTCGATCAGCGGGATCAGGTCGACCGTGTCGCGCGGCAGCGCGAAGCGCTCGGCCTCGATCCGCGACAGCGACATCAAATCCTCGAGCAGATCGCGCATCCGCGTGGCCTCGCCGAACATGATCGCGACGAAGCGCTGGCGGGTCTCGGGATCGACCGCGTCCTCTTCTTGCAAGGTTTCGATGAATCCCAGCAGGGTAGCGAGCGGCGTTCTGAGCTCGTGCGAGGCATTGGCGACGAAATCGACCCGCATCTGCTCGGCGGCGCGGACCTGGCTCTGGTCGGCGAGGCGGACGAGGCGGCTGCCGTCGGGCAAAGGCGCGACCGCCATCTCCCAGGGCCGGCCGACCTCGCCAAGCCCGACCAATTCGATCCTCACCGGCGCCTCGCCGGCCTCGCCCGCGAGATGCTCGGCCGCCGCCGGGTGGCGGATGGCGAGGCGGACGTCCGATCCCTCGATATGGTCGCCGAGCAGGGCCCGGGCCGCCGCATTGGCGATCAGCACCCGGCGGTCGCGGACGACCAGCAGCGGCTCGCCGAACGCCGCCAGCAGGTCCGGGCCCTCCGGCAGATACGCCTCGGCCTCCGGCGCCGCCTCGGCGGCGGCGGCCGGGGCAGGGGTATTCAGCAAGGCGAAGGCGAGGAGTCCGGCGAACAAGGCGAGCAGGGCCGCGGCGGGCGGCGCGCCGGCCCACCAGGCGGCGGCGACGCCCAGGGCCGCGACGGCGGCGGCGGCGATCGCCCTGGTCATTTTCTTATCTCTCATGCCCGCCTTCGTCCCATGGCGGGACGGCCTTGCCGTTCCGCTCGCCTCGCGCGCGCTTTACCCTTAATAAAGAGCGGACGTGTATCGGAATTTCCATGAGCGGCACTGACAAAGACCAGGCTGGCGGCAGCGCCTTCGTTCCGAGCCGGCGCACCGTCCTGGTGCTCGGCGCGGCGGCGGCGTCGACGGTGGTCACGGTCCGGCCCGCGCTCGCGCAGGCGGCCGGCTCGGTGATGAACTGCGAGATTCCGGTGCCCGGCCCGCATGCCGGCGGCCAATATATCGCCGCCGACGGCAATCTCGTCGCCCCCGGCACCGCCGGCGCGGCGCCGCCGCTGCCGCGCGCGCTGAAGGGCGAGGAGGTCAAGGCGCTGCTGCGCAACGGCACCACGCCCGCCGGCACCGATCCGACATCCGCTCAGGCCTATGCCAATTATATCAGGCGCCTGCAGTCGGGGATGAGCGGATTCACCTGCTACGCCTCGCTGCAGGCGCGGCCCTGAGCTAGAAGGCGCCGGCATGGCCGGTCCGCTCTACATCGCCGACAATGAAGGCGCGGTCCTCACCGTCGCGCTCGACGGCCTGTCGGTGCTGTTCCACCAGCCTTCGGGCATGACCCATATCGTCGCGCCGCCCGCGCCGGAGATCTTGGCGGCGCTCCAGGCGGGGCCCGCCGACGCGCCCGAATTGCTCCGGCGGCTGCGCGCGCTTTACGATTTCGAGGGCGACGAGGCCGAAGATGCGCTCCACGCCCGCCTCGACGAACTCGAGGCCGCCGGGCTGGTCCGCCGCGCATGAGGCACCGGCTCGACATCCAGATCGGCCCGGTCGCCTTCCGCATCGGCAGCGCCTGGAAGGCGCCGCTGGACGCGCTCGAGCACCTCTACGCCTCCTATCCCGCGCCCGAGGACGGCCTCGCCGATTTCACGGTCAGGCTGGAGCCGGAACGGCCTTGGCGCCGCTTCATCCGGCCCTCGGTCGCGATCAAGGGCGATTACGTGCTGGCCGATGCCGCGCCCGTGTCGCTCGCCCACGGCCTGCTCGCGGCCGAAATGGGCATGAACCTGCAAATGGCGCTCGGGCAGAAGCGCTACCTCCTGCTCCATGCCGCCACCGTCGAGAAAGACGGCCGCGCGCTGATCATGACCGGCGAATCGGGGGCGGGCAAATCGACCCTGGCGGCTCTGCTCGGCGAGCGCGGCTGGCGGCTGATGGGCGACGAATTCGCCCTGCTCGACATGGCGAGCGGCCGGCTTCTGCCTTTCCCCCGGGCGGTCAGCCTCAAGAACAAAGCCATCGCGGTAATGGAGGCGGAGGTCGCGGCGAACCGCTTCGGCCCGCGCCTCGACGGCACCCCCAAGGGCGCGATCCGCCATATGCGCCCCAATGCGGACGCGATCGCCCGGATGGGGGAGGGGGCGACGCCCGCTCTGATCCTGTTCCCCCGCTTCGGCGAGGCCGAGGCGGTGCGCGGCGTCGGCGCGGCGGAGGTGTTCATGCGCCTCACGCAAGCCTCGACCAATTATGTCGCACTGGGCCGCGAGGGCTTCGACGCGCTGAACCGGCTGATCGCGGCCAATCCGGCTTTGGCCATCGATTATCCCGATACCGATAGCGCGGTCGGCATGGTCGAGGATTTCTGGCGGGCGCGCGCGGCATGAACGCGCGGCTCCTCGTCCGCGCCTTGCGCGATCCAGCTTCGGTCGGCGACTGCGACTGGTCCGGCCTGATCAGCGCCGCCCGGGCCGAGCAGATCATCGGCAGCCTCGCCTTCCGGATGGAAGGACAGCCGGTCCCGGCCCGGATCGAGGCGATCTTCGAAGCCGCGCGCCGCGACGCCGCTTATTCGCGCACCCAGGCCTTGTGGGAGGCGGAAATGGCGCGGCGCGCGCTCGCGCCGCTCGGCGTGCCCGTCGTGCTGATGAAGGGCACCGCCTTCCACGCCGCCGATTACGACGCCCGCATCGGCCGCAGCGTCGGCGATCTCGACATCATGGTGCCACGCGCCAGCCTAGACGCCGTCGAGGCCGCGCTCCTCGACGCGGGCTGGGAGCGGATGAAGGAAGCGGAGGGCTATGACGACGTCTATTACCGCCGCTGGATGCACGAGCTGCCGCCGCTCATCCACCGCACCCGCGACCGGATGATCGACGTCCACCACACGATCCTGCCGCTGACCGCCCGCCCGACGCCCGACGCGGAGGCCTTGCTCGCCGACAGCGTGGCGCTGGAAAACGGCCTGCGCATCCTCGCGCCCGCCGACATCATCGTCCACGCCGCCGCGCACCTCTTCGCCGACGGCGACCTCGCCGGCGGGCTTCGCAACCTGTGGGACATCGATCGCCTGCTTCGCGAATTCGCCGCCGCCGATCCGGATTTCTGGGGCAAGCTGCGCGCCCGCGCCCGCCTCCACCAGCTCGACCACGACGTCGCGCGCGCCCTGCGCCTCGCCCGCCGCCTCTACGCCACGCCGCTGGAAAAGAGGGGCAGTCGCTCTTTTTCGCTCACCGACCGCCTGTTCGAAGCCCGAATCCTCGCCCGCAACGGCTGGGGCCAGGAGCGGCGCAAGCTGCTCCGCTTCGCCTTCTACGTCCGCTCGCACTGGCTGCGCATGCCGCCGCTGATGCTTGCGCGCCACCTCTGGACCAAGGCGACCCGCAAGCCGGCCCGCTCCTAGAGTCGCATTTCAATTAGCGCTGGTGAATTTTCATGTAATATCAGAGTCATCCCGGCGAAGGCCGGGACCCATGGACACCGGCGATTCCGAACGGCGCGGACGCCAGCACTGCTCTTCCAGTTCCGAGTTCATGGGTTCCGGCCTTCGCCGGGATGACCCCTTGAGTTACTCACCCGCGAGCACCTTCCCAATTGAGCCTCGCTCCTAGGGTATGCCCGCCTCCGCCGCCCGGCGCGCGGCGCGCTCGGCGAACCATTGGCGGATCATCGTCTGCATGCAGCCGGTCTGGCCGCCCGAGCCGACCACCGAGCAGCTGTTCGGCCGCATCGGCCGGCTCTCGTCGTCGAGGCCGGCGACTCGCGACGCCCAGCTGGTCTCGGTCGGCTGCCGCTCGCGGATCTGGCGCGGGATCCGGTAGCGCTCCTCCTCGGGCTTGCGCGCGCAGACCACCGCCTCATTCTCGTTCTCCGGCTGCGGGCAGGGATCGTCGCCATAGACGATGATCGTCGATTCGCGCGTGACCGCGGCCGGCGGCGCCGGCTGCGCCGCGGCTGGAGCGACGTTGAGCGCGACGATCAAAGCGGTAAGCAGGGGACGGGGCAATGGCATGAAATCCCTTTCGCGCGACGCCCCTGTCCTCCTCGATGTGGGGGATAAGACGGTACGGCGCAACCATAAGTTCCATTTTCCGATCCGAACCGCCGGGCGCGGCGACGGGCGGCGGTCCCGGCCGCTATGGAAATGGCAAGCTTTCCATGGCATCCCCCGCGCCATGACCAGGCCCGTCGCCGCCATCGTCCTCGCCGCGGGCAAGGGCACGCGGATGAAGTCCGATTTGCACAAGGTGCTGCACCCGATCGCCGGGCGGCCGATGCTCGGCCATCTGCTGGCCGCCGTCGACGCATTGGCGCCGGCCAGGACCGTGGTGGTGGTCGGCGACAAGAGCAAGCAGGTCGAGCCCCTGGTCGCCGCTCATGGCGGCGTGGTCGTCGTCCAGGAGCCGCAGGAGGGCACCGCCCATGCCGTGCGCCAAGCGGAAGCCGCCTTGGCCGGGTTCGATGGCGACGTGCTGATCCTCTATGCCGACACGCCCTTCGTCACGGCCGAGACGATGCGGGCGATGGTCGCGCGCCTCGCCGGGGTGGAGGCCGCGATCGTCGTCGCCTTCCGGCCCGCCGACCCGAAACATTATGGCCGAATCCTCGCCGAGCCCGACGGCAGGATCCTCAAGATGGTCGAATATAAGGATGCGAGCGATGAGGAGCGCGCGCTAAAGCTCTGCAATTCGGGGCTGATGGCGGTGCGCTCGGAGGATCTTTGGCCGCTGCTGGCGCGCGTCGGCAACGCCAATGCGGCGCACGAATATTATCTCCCCGACATCGTCATGATCGCGGCGGCCGACGGCCGCGCCTCGGCGGCGATCGAGGTGCCGGCCGAGGAGGTCGCGGGCATCAACAGCCGGGCTGAGCTCGCCGCCGCCGAAGCCGCCTGGCAAAAGCGCCGTCGCTCATCCTTCATGGACGAAGGCGTCTCCCTGGCCGCGCCGGAGACGGTCTGGTTCAGCCACGACACGCGGATCGGCCGCGACACCAGCATCGAGCCGAACGTCGTCTTCGGCCCCGGCGTCACCGTCGGCGAGGGCGTCCGCATCCACGCTTTCTCGCATATCGAGGGCGCGACGATCGACGCGGGCGCGCAGATCGGCCCTTATGCGCGGCTTCGGCCCGGCGCCGAGATCGGCGAGGGCGCCAGGGTCGGCAATTTCGTCGAGATCAAGCAGGCCAAGCTCGGCAAGGGCGCCAAGGCCAACCATCTCGCCTATCTCGGCGATGCCGATATCGGCGCCGGCGCCAATGTCGGGGCGGGAACGATTACCTGCAATTATGACGGTTTCTTCAAATATCGTACGAGCATCGGCGCCGGCGCCTTCATCGGCTCGAACAGCGCCCTGGTCGCGCCCGTCACGATCGGCGCTGGCGCCCTGGTCGCCGCCGGCTCGGTGATCACCCGCGACGTTGCCGACGATTCCGTCGCGCTGGCGCGCGGGGAGCAGGTGGAAAAACCCGGCCGCGCCAGGCGTTTCCGCGAAGTCATGACAGCCAGAAAGAAGAAAAAAAGCTAAGATGTGCGGAATCATCGGAATCGTCGGATCGGCCGAGGCGGCGTCGCGGCTCATGGACGGGCTGAGGCGGCTCGAATATCGCGGTTATGATTCGGCGGGCCTGTGCACGATCGTCGACGGCCGGCTCGAGCGCCGCCGCGCCGAGGGCAAGCTCGACAATCTCGCCCGCGTGCTCGAAGCGGAGCCGCTGCCGGGCAATGTCGGCATCGCCCATACACGCTGGGCGACCCATGGCGCGCCGACGGTCGGCAACGCCCATCCGCACGTCGTCGGCGGGGTGGCGGTCGTCCACAACGGGATCATCGAGAATTTCAAGCAGTTGCGCGAGGAGATGCAGGCCAAGGGGCGCGCCTTCGCGAGCGAGACCGATTCGGAGGTCGTCGCCCATCTCGTCGCCGACCGGCTCGAGCGGGGCGAGGGGCCGAGCGAGGCGGTCGCCGCGGTGCTTCCGCGCCTCCACGGCGCCTTCGCGCTCGCCATCTTGTTCCGCGACCATCCCGGCCTGATCGTCGGCGCGCGCCTGGGCGCGCCGCTCACCATCGGCTATGGCGAGGGCGAGAATTATCTCGGCTCCGACGCGCTCGCGCTCGCCGCTTTGACCCGCAAGATCGCCTATCTCGACGAAGGCGATTGGGCCGTGGTCACCCACGACAAGGTCGAGATTTTCGACCGCGACAACCATCCCGTTGAGCGCGGCACGGTCGAATCGGGGGCCAGCGCGGCGCGCATCGAAAAGGGCAATCACCGCCATTTCATGCAGAAGGAGATCTTCGAACAGCCTTTGGTCGTCGCCCAGACGCTCGGCTCCTACATCCGCCCGCTCGAGCAGAAGGTGGCGCTGCCCGACATGGACTTCTCCTTCGCGCCGGTGCCCCGAATCACGATCGTCGCCTGCGGCACCTCTTATTATGCCGGGATGGTCGCCAAATATTGGCTTGAGCGCTTCGCCCGGGTGCCGGTCGAGCTCGATATCGCCAGCGAGTTCCGCTATCGCGATCCGGTGCTCGAGCCGGGCGGCCTCGCGCTCTTCATCAGCCAGTCCGGCGAGACCGCCGACACATTAGCCGCGCTCCGCCACGCCCGCGCCCACGGCCAGAAGATCGCGGTCGTGGTCAACGTGCCGACCAGCTCGATGGCGCGCGAGGCGGATCTGCTGCTGCCCACCCATGCCGGCCCCGAAATCGGTGTCGCCTCGACCAAGGCCTTCACCTGCCAGCTCGCCGTGCTCGCCGCGCTCGCCGCCAAGGTCGCCCGCGACAAGGGCGTGATGAGCGAGGAGGAGGAGCGCGAGATCGTCCTCCATCTGACCGAGGCGCCGGCGGCGATGAACGCCGCGCTCGCCCATGACGAGGATATCGAGGCGATGGCGCCGCTGATCGCGCGGGCCCAGGACGTGCTCTACATGGCCCGCGGCCAGGATTATCCGCTGGCGCTGGAAGGCGCTCTGAAATTGAAGGAGATCAGCTACATCCACGCCGAGGGCTATGCCGCCGGCGAGATGAAGCACGGGCCGATCGCTTTGATCGACGACAATGTCCCGATCATCGTCCTCGCGCCCTCGGGCCCGCTGTTCGAGAAGACGGTCTCGAACATGCAGGAGGTCCAGGCGCGCGGCGGCAAGGTCGTTTTGATCTCCGATGCCGAGGGCATCGCCCAGGCCGGCGAGAATACCATCGCCACCATCGAGATGCCCAAGGTCCACCCGCTGATCGCGCCTTTGGTCTACGCGGTTCCGGTCCAGCTCCTCGCCTACCATGTCGCGGTGGCGCGGGGGACGGACGTCGATCAGCCCCGCAACCTGGCCAAGAGCGTCACCGTCGAATAGTTCGCGGCAGGGTCCGGGCCCGGTCCGAATCGAAGGCCCGCCGGCACCAGTCTATCGCGCCGCTCAGCCCGGCGACCGACAGCCGTGCCCGCGCTTCGCCGCCGCGTGTCCGGTGGCGGATGCCGATGCCGCGCACCTCCAGCAGGTCGTCGAGCAGCCCGGTGACGTTGAGCCAGGGATCGTCGGGCCCGAGCCGCACGCCGAGCGCGGTCTCGACCGGCCCGGCGCCGGCCGGATCGACATGGTCCGGCGGGTAAGCGACGTCGCTATAGCGCGCGCGAGGGAAGGGAAGCAGCGCGCGCGAGGGAAGGGAAGCGGTCGCATCTGCGTCTCGTAAACGCGCCCGCCCAGGTCGATCGCGGCGATGTCGGACATGGCGAAAGGCAGGCCGTTGCCGCCGATCTCCAGGCTTCCGCCATAATCGCGCGGAACGACGAGACGCAGGCCGCGGCCGCGGATCGTGCAGCGGCCATTGCCGATCGTCGGCGGCGGCTCCCAAGTCTCGACCACCGTCACCGCTTCCATCCGCCAGCCGCCCAGCGCGCCCCGCCCGGCGACGAATTCCGCCGGCGCCTGCGCGTCCGCGCTGGCCTGCGCGGCGACGGCCAAAGCGGCGGCCAGGGCGACGGCGATCATTCCTCCTCCAGCCCGCCATGGAAGCGCCGGGCGCCTTCTGACGCCAAGGCGCCCCGGCACCAGCGGATCGCTTCGCGCAGGCCCGTCAACGGGATTTCGGCCCAGAGCATCGGCCCGCGTCCGTCGCCGTCCGGGTCCTGAAAGCCGATCCGCAGCCTCCGCGCGCCCAGGAATTCGTTGCCCAGCAATTCGGGGGCGAGCCAGGGCCGGCCGGCGCGGCGCCGTATTCCCTGGCTGAAGCTGGTGACATTGCCGCCGCAGCCATAGAGAATGATGTCATGGCCGCGCCTGCCGCCGCAGGGATCGGGCAGCGGCGGATAGATGACGTTGCGGAAATGGCTGCGGTCATAGCTGGAAGGACTCCAGCGATAGTCCCAGACGACATTGTCGAGCGCGATCCGCTTCATGTGGCGGTCCCGGAACCCGAGACCGGGTTCCACGGACGTGTCGCCGAACCGGACCCACAGCCCGGAATCGCCCCAGGTGGTGATCGCAAGACCGCTGCGCTTGATCTCGCAATAAGCGTTTTCGATGATCGGGAAGCCGCCGACGTCGTCGACCTCCGTCTTCGCCTCGAGCCGCCACCCGTTTTGCCTGGCGCGCGCGAAGATCACCTCGCGGGGAAGGCGCTCGCGTTGCGCCGGCGGAGCGGGCGCGGCCGCTGGGGCCGCCGGTTGCGCGGCGGCGATGGCGGCAAGGGCGAGTGGCCCGATCATCGGCGGAATGTCGCACCGCCGGCGCGTCGGGGCAATGGCTCATGGCCCGTGTTGGCCGATGCGCGGCCGATCGCGGTTCGAAAATATTAACCGTCTGATGCCATTACGGATCCGATATGAGCATCGACGCCCTGCTTTGGATATGCACGCTGCTGTTCGCGGCCGCGATGCTGATCCTTTCGGCCATGCGCCACGCCGAAGCGTTGGAAGGGGCCGCCGACGGGGCGCCCGAGGACGGCGAGATCCGCTCCGGCGGCTGATCCCGCACTGACGCACCTCGCCCAACTGGGAACGCCCACCTTTATGTCCCCTTGCGCGGCTGACCCGCGGGCGCGGATTGTTGGATAAAAATAGGATTTCGCCTGTCAGGCTTGCGCCATGCCCGTGCGAATCGCCCCGACCGCGTTTCTCTTATCCTGAAAGCAGGCGCGGGGCGCGGGCGGGGACCCCCCGCGATTCCAGGTGACTCTCGTGCCAGTCGTGCCAGTCGTGCCATTCGCCCGACGCGCCGTATTTCGGCGGCCGGCGCGATTGATGGCAGCTGTAGGCTTGGTCAGCTTTACAAAAAAAAGGCCGCCCCGGCCTTTGGAGGAGCACCGGGGCGGCAGGGCCCCCGAGCGGAAGAGTGCCGAGGGTTCAGGGAGAGGGTAAGCGGCGGCGGCTCAGGCGGCGCGGGCGATGCGCTGCTGGGAGGCGTAGTCGCGGCCGCGGTAGAGCATCGGCATCGGCGGGCCGTCCTTCGTGTCGCGGGCCTCCTGGACCGCGCCGCGCGCGAGCATCGCCATGCGCTCGAACAGGCTCGGGCTGTGCGCCGGGACGATCTCGGCGGCGGCCGGAGCCTCAAGCGAGAACGGATCCACCATTGCGATCTCGCCCGCGCCCGGCGGCGCGACCAGGACCAGCTGGCGCTCGACGGTGAGCAGCAATTCGTCGTCCGTCTCGGCCTCGGGCGCCGGCAGCGGCAGCGCCACCTGCTCGGGCGCCTTGAAAACGGGCGCGAAAATGGGCGCCTGGACCGGTATCGTGGAGAGGACCGGAGCCGCGATCGGCCGAACCGGCGCCGCGGTCTGCAGCACGGGAGTATCGGCGGCCACGCCTTGGGCGGCGTCGATGCCGGTCGCGACCACCGAGACGCGGATCCGCCCGGCCAAAGCCGGCTCGAAGGCCGAGCCCCAAATGATGTCGGCGTCGGGATCGACCAGCGCCTTGATGTGGCTGGCGATCTCGTCGATCTCCATCAGCAGCATGTCTTCGCCGCCGGTGATCGAGATGATGAGGCCGCTGGCGCCCTTCAGCGCTTCGTCGAGGAGGGGATTGGCGATCGCCTGCTCGGCGGCGCGGAGCGCGCGGTCGTCGCCGCAGGCCTCGCCCGTGCCCATCATCGCCTTGCCCGGATAAGCCATGATCGTGCGGACGTCGGCGAAATCGAGGTTGATCAGGCCGGGCTGGACCATCAAATCGGTGATCCCGCGCACGCCCTGCTGGAGCACGTCGTCGGCAAGGTCGAAGGCCGCCTTGAAGGTGGTCGCCGGGCTCGAGACCCGGAACAGATTCTGGTTGGGGATGACGATCAGCGTGTCGACATGCTTTTCGAGTTCCTCCAGGCCGGCCTCGGCGACCGCGGCGCGGCGGCGGCCCTCGAAGGCGAACGGCTTGGTGGCGACGCCGACGGTGAGGATGCCCTTGGCGCGCGCCGCCTCGGCGATGACCGGCGCGGCGCCGGAGCCGGTGCCGCCGCCCATGCCGGCGGCGACGAAGCACATATGCGCGCCCTCGAGCATGTCCTCGATCTCGGCGAGCGATTCCTCGGCGGCCGCCTTGCCGATCTCGGCGCGCGATCCGGCGCCGAGGCCTTCGGTCGTCATCCGGCCGAGCTGGAGGATGCGATCCACCGGCGAGGCCGCGAGCGCCTGCGCGTCGGTATTGGCGACGACGAAGGTGACGCCCTTGACGCCGTTCAGCATCATGTTCGCGACCGCATTGCCGCCGGCGCCGCCGACTCCGATCACCGTGATTCGGGGATGCAATTCTTCGATTCCGCTCGCCAGTTCGATCATGTTCGGGCCCTCCGTCAGCCCGCAAAAAATGGCGGGCGCGATCCAATTCGCTGCTGATATGGCCGGGATGGTTAACGCGGCTATTGGGTGAAAATACGCTATCCTTGCTAGGTCCCTAAGGTGAGGCAGAGTATGAATACGGTTTCGTATTAATACCCCGTCGCCCCGCCCCGAACTCGTCCGCTAACAAAATGGTTAACGGCGACCGGGGGGTCCCGGAAGGCTAAGGATTCATGACAGATCATCCATTCATCGGGAACGCTTACTGTGCGGTCGACGGCGCCGGACGGCTGACTCTGCCGCCGTTCGTGCGCAGCGCGCTGTCGCGCCGCTCCGACGCCCGGCTGATCTTCGTCGGCTGCCACGACAGCGACCCTTGCCTGGTCGGCTATGACCGCTCGTTCGCGCGGACGCTCGCAATGGAGTGCCGGCGGCTGCGGATGCGGGCCGATCCCGGCGCCGAGGGCCAGTGGAACGCGCGCGTTCGCCGCGCCTTCGGCTTCGTCGAGCAGATCGAGCTCGACACCCGCGGCAAGGTGACGCTGCCACCGATGATGTTGCGCCGCGCCCGCATCGAGAGCGGCGCGCTCGTCATCGGCACTGGCGGCGCGTTCGAGATCTGGAACCCGCAGCAGGCGCTCGACGCCGGCGATCCGGACCTTCGCGAGCTCGCCGCCTTCCACCTCGATTTCCGCAACGCAGCCTGAGGAGCATGACGATGAGCAAATCCTGCGGCGACGGCAAGCACGTCGCTTTGGCGCGGCCGATCCGCAACCAGGCCTTCGACTTCGGCCGCTGCCGGAAATGCGGCCGTGATCTGGTCCGGTCCCGCCGCGCCTGGCGGACCGTGCCGGCGGGCTTCCGCGTGGTCTGGCGGCGCGAGCCGCCCGGCACCGGGCAAGCGAGCGCGGCGCAGCTCAAATTGGCGCTGAATCTCCCGGAAAACCGGCTTGCGCCGGTGGCGGGACGCGGCCAGCCGCGGCTCGCGGCCACGGTCGAGCTCGTCCTGCTCGGCATGCGCGGCCTCGCCGCCGCGATGGCCGAACGGACCCGGCTCTGGCTGAAGACTCGGCCCGAGCGACGGGTCGCGATTGCCGGCGCGCTCGGGCCGCCGAGCGGCTGATCAGCTCTTTTCCCCGGGTAATTGTACGATTCGGGGGAAATACGGAATATCGCTGCGCCTCCATTTCACCGATGAGCCATGTCGAATGGCCAAATCGGGGACACAGGGAATGGCGCTATTTGACCCGCTGATGCGGCCGACACCGGCTTCGATCGTGTTGGCGGAGCTGCTCAGGACCTGCTCGCCGCCGCTCGCCGCGCGGCTCGCGCGCATCGGCCGGATGAGCGAAAAGCTGGCCCTCCGGCTCGGTTGCGCCGAGGCCGAGGCCCGCGAGATCGGCCGCGCGGGGTCGCTCCACGATATCGGCCTGGCGTTCGTGCCAGAGGATTTGCTCGACAAGATCGGCCTGCTCAGCATGCGGGAGAGGGAGCTCGTCCATCGCCGCACCCTGTGCGGCCGGGACTTGCTCGAAATGGCGGGCGACCGGGGGTGCACGCTCGCCGCCAAGGTCGCGCTCCAGCATCGCGAGCGTTGGGATGGCGCCGGCGAGCCGCT
The DNA here is from genome assembly GCA_035994965.1 of Allosphingosinicella sp. Lineage (GTDB taxonomy): Bacteria > Pseudomonadota > Alphaproteobacteria > Sphingomonadales > Sphingomonadaceae > Allosphingosinicella. The sequence continues at coordinate 30,137 of DASYKV010000005.1, read as the reverse complement.
GGGCCTGGCCGGCGAGGAGATTTGCCTCGCCGCCAGGATCGTCGCTCTGTGCGCCGCCTATGAAGCGTCGCGGAACCCGCGTCCGGGCCGCGAGGCCCTGGACCACGACCGCGCCCTCTTTTTGCTCGTCGAAGACGATAAGCCGGGCGGCGCGGCCGCCTTCGACCCTGCTGTGGTCGCGGCCTTCGTGCGCCACGGCGCGGACTTCCAAGGGATTGCGGAAGCGTGACCCATTGGTGGCATTTGGCCCTCTTCTTGCTGGGCGCCGGCCTGATCCTCTTCATCGCCTGGCGCCTGTTCGCCAAAGCGAGCGTGCTCACGGCTCGCGCCGCCGACGCGGCGGAATATCGCGCGATCTTCGACAGCGCGGTCGAGGCGATGGCGGTGATCGACGCCGCCGGCATCGTCCAGTCCGTCAATCCCGCGGTCGAGCGGACCTTCGGCTATGCGCCGGAGGAGATGATCGGCGGCAATATCAGGATGCTGATGCCCCCCGAAATCGGCGGCGGCCATGACGACCATCTGGGCCGCTACCGCCAGACCGGCATCAGGGCGGTGATCGGCATCGGGCGCGAGGTCATGGGCCAGCGCAAGGACGGCAGCCAATTCCCGCTCGATCTTTCGGTGGCCGAGTGGCAGCGCGGCGGCGAAACCTTCTTCACCGGAATCATGCGCGACATCAGCGCCCGTCACGCCGCCGAGACGAAGCTGCGCTCGAGCGAGGAAAGGCTTCGGCTCCTTCAGCATGAATTCGCCCATCTCGCCCGGGTCAACGAATTCGGCGAGATGGCCGAGGCGATCGCGGACGAGATCAACCAGCCGCTGACGGCGATCGTCAATTATCTGAGCGTCGGCCTGTTCGCCGCCGAGGAGGATGGAAACGGGGAGGCGGAGCAGCTGATGCAGCAGGCGATCGACCAGGCCCTGCGCGCCGGCGACATGGTCCGGCGGATTCGCGAGTTCGTCGATTACGGCCATGGCGTCAGGACCGTGTGGCGGGCCGACGGTCTCGTCGATTCGGCGATGGCGCTCGCGCTCGTCGACGCCCGTTCGAGCGGAATAATCGTCGAGCGGGAGGCCGGCGCCGGCGACGCGGCGGTCGAGGTCGATTCGGCGCAGATTCGCCAAGTGCTGGTGAATTTGCTTCGCAATGCCGTCGAAGCGATGGCGGACGACGACTCGCCCGGCGAGGCGCGGGTGACGATTTCCACCGGTCTGCGGCCCGACGGCGCGGTCGAATTCGCCATTTCCGACACCGGTCCCGGCCTGTCGCCGGAGGTGCGCGAAGAACTCTTCCAGCCCTTTTTCACCACCAAGGCCAATGGGATGGGCCTGGGCCTGTCGGTCTGCCGCCGGCTGATCGAGGCGCATGGCGGCTCGATCGAGGCGGACAGCGCGCCCGGTGGCGGCGCCACGTTCCGCTTCCAATTGCCCCGATTTGGATCGAGCCCAGACCTGTTATTCTCCCCGCATTGTTAACCCCTGTCGCTATGTGTATCGTCGCTGCGTCTAGGGGCGTAGTGCCATGGCAGATACTTATGTGATCGCGATTGTCGACGACGACGACGCGGTGAGGCATTCAACCGCCGGTCTTTTGCAGCGCGCGGGCCATCGGGTGGATTCATTCACCGGGGGCTCGGAATTTCTTGCCTCGAACTTGCCCGGGGCGCTGGATTGCGTCCTGCTCGACATGCGCATGCCGGGGGTGGACGGCCTCGGCGTCATGCGCGCCCTCGTCGAACGGGAAATACCGCTTCCGGTCCTGGTCCTGACCGGCCATGGCGACGTGCCGATGGCGGTCGAGGCGATGCGGCTCGGCGCCATCGACTTCCTCGAAAAGCCCTATCCGCCGGCCGCTTTGTTCGACGCGATCATGCGAGCCTGCAGCGCGCCGCCGCCCGGCGCGAGCGTCGCGCCCGTCAACAAGCAGGCGCAGGCCAAGGTCGCCGCTTTGTCCGACCGTCAGCGCGACGTCCTGCGCGGCATCCTCAAGGGCCAGCCCAATAAGATCATCGCCTGGGAGCTGGGTCTTTCGATCCGCACCGTCGAAACCTATCGCGCGCAGATGCTCGAGAAGCTCGGCGTCCGCGGCACCGCCGAGGCCGTGCGCCTGGCGATCGCCGCCGGCCTGGGAGACAGCGCCCCCGCCGGCTAGGGAGCGGGGTCCGGAACCATTCCGTCCGCAGCCGGGCAGCTGCCGGCTAGCGTGTGATGTGCGGCCTCAGGAAATCAGCCACCGCGGAATCGGACAGCGAGGCGTAACCGTCGACCGTCTCCGAGTCGCTCTGAAAACTCATGAACATCGGACAGTCGGAACTGGTCGCCTCGACCGTCGTCTGCGCCAGCTGCCTTCCTGTCCGGGCTTCCCTGACCGAAAGCTCGTAGGTCGCGACATGCCAGCGGACCCTGTTCTGGGTTGGCCTGCCGTTGTTCTGATACCCGTCGCAGACCTTCACCTCGCGTGCGGCCGCGCGCCTGGCGCAGACGACAAGATCGATGGCCCGCAAGGCGTCGCTTTCGGCGGAGAATGTTACGGTCCAGTCACGCGGCAGCGAGCTCGATTTGTCCATGAAATCGTCACGGTAGGTCGCGAAATACAGGGCCTTATGGGCCGTGGCGCGCGGATCATAGGCGGTCGCGGCCGAGACCGAAGCGCCGGAGCACACGCCCTTGAAATTGTCCGGGAACAGCCGGCTTGCCGCGGCCAGGTCGGCCTGGGCAGCCTGGACAGCATTGGCGCCGCTCCCATCTTTGGCGTCGCTTCCGGCATTAGCGCCCCGATCTCCCCCGCACGATGCAAGGGCGGCGAACGCAAGCACTGCCGCGGGAAACGCGATGACCGCCTTCAATGTCGTCGCCACGTCGAGGCCCCCTTTCCCATAGGTGGCTGCATCATCATGCCCGGTCCGGGCCCGTGTCAATGGAGGACGCTGGCTTTCGCAAAGGCGAGCGTAACGGGCAGGTGGCGCACCCAAGAGGATTCGAACCTCTGGCCTCTGCCTTCGGAGGGCAGCGCTCTATCCAGCTGAGCTATGGGTGCCTGGGCCCTGGAGGCGGGGCCTTAGCAAAGGGGGGCGCGGCCCGCCAGACCTTTCGCCGCGGCTTGAGGCCGGCGCCCGCCCGGCGCATAAGCCTGCGACGGGGAGGAGCGACATGAACACGGTCCTTATGCAACCGGTCGGCATGCCCGGCCTCATTGCCTTCGCCGCCGGCGGCCTTTTGTTTTTCGCCAGCCTGGCCTGGACCCGGATCGGCACGGCCCGCCGCGGCGAGGGCGCGCCCGCCGCGCGCAGCAATCTTTCCCGATGGGGCATCTTCATCCAGATGCTTGGCTTCTTCGCCACGGGCTTCGGCGGCATCCTGATCGGGCTGGCGCCGACGAGCCCACCGGCGCTGGCCGAGGGGGCGGCCATCGCCCTGCTGATGCTGCTGGCGGTCGGGCTGTTCAGCGCCGCGGCGCGGGCGATGGGCGCCAATTGGAGCATCGTCGCCCGCATGCGCGAGGGCCACGAGCTGGTGACGAATGGCGTCTTCAGCCGGCTGCGCCATCCCATCTACACGGCGATGGGGGCATTCCTCCTCGCCATGGCGATCGCCTTTGGCCATCTCGCCGGCCTCGTCATCGGGGCGCCCCTGTTCGCGCTCGGCACCTGGATCCGGATCCGCGAGGAGGAGCGGCTGCTGCGCGCCGCATTCGGCTCCGCTTTCGAGGCCTATGCGGCGCGGGTGAAGAGGTTCGTGCCCGGAATAGTCTAGTCGACCGCCATGGCGGTCGACCAGCGCCCGCTCAGCGTTTGCCGATCGCCGCGTAGCTGATCGTGAGCATGCGCGAGCCCGCGTTGCAGCGCAGGTTGACGCTGATCGTCATTCCTTCGCGCGCCCGGTCGGTGACCTCGGTGGTGTAGGAGAGGTTCTGCCCCGGCTGCGAGAGCGCGCCGCTCTGGCCAAGGATCACCGCATAACGATCGTTCTGGAACGGCGCCTGGAAGCGGATCGGGAAATTATAGGTGCTCGAATAGCTCGGCTGGCCGCGCGGGCAGGACGCGATATCGTTGATCCTGACCTCGCCATAGGCGGCCTGATCGGCGGTGACCGTGCGGTCGCTGTCCTGCGCCGGCTGCGCCGCGGCGGACGTGGCGAGCGTGGACGCCAGCGCCAGCAATGCGAAATGCTTCATGATCTGATCCCCCTTTTCCGAAGCGAAGCTATCGCCCCCGCGCCCGCCAGGGTCAAGCAGCGTCGGCCGGCGGCGGCGTCTTTGGCCGGAAGCGGCACAAATCGCGGACCACACAGCGCCAGCATTCGGGCTTGCGCGCCTTGCAGACGTAGCGGCCGTGAAGGATCAGCAGATGGTGCGCGGTGGCGCGGTAGGGTGGCGGCGTCGCCCGGTCGAGGCCGGCCTCGACCTGCTCGACGTTCTTGCCCGGGGCGAGGCCGGTCCGGTTGCCGACCCGGAAGACGTGGGTGTCGACTGCGAACGTCTCCGCCCCGAAGGCGACGTTCATTACCACGTTGGCGGTCTTGCGGCCGACTCCTGGCAGGGTCTGCAGCGCGTCGCGGTCGGCAGGCACCTCGCCGCCGTAGCGGTCGATCAGCGCCCGCGACAAGGCGATGACGTTTTTCGCCTTCATGTTGAACAGGCCGATCGTCTTGATGTGCTCCTTCAGCCCCGCCTCGCCGAGCGCGAGCATCTGCGCCGGCGTCGTCACCATGGCAAACAGGTCCTTCGTCGCCTTGTTCACGCCCGCATCCGTCGCCTGCGCGGAGAGCACGACCGCGACCAGCAAGGTATAGGTGTTGACCGATTGAAGCTCGGTCTCCGGCGCCGGGATGCGGTCGGCGAGGCGCCGGTAGAATTCGGCGACGTCGGCTTTCTTCACCGGATCGCGTCCAGCGCCGCGCCGAGCCGCTCCAGCCCGCCCGCGACCATCTCGGTCGGGCCGCCGACGCCGATCCTGAAATGGTCGGCGAGGCCGAAGAAGCGGCCGGGCACGATCGCTGTGTCCGCGCGTGCGCGAAGATCGGCGTGCAGCGCATCGACGTCGCCGCGTAGCAGGCGCGGAAAGCAGGTGACGTTGTGCACCATCGGCGCCACCTCCAGATCGTCGCGGCTCTCGAAGAAGGCGTTGGCGAGCGCGCGGTTGCGGGCGAGCAAAGCAGGGGTGTCGCCCGCCACCTCGTCGAGCCGCTCCAGCGCGATGCAGGAGAGGCGCTCGTCGGCATGGGCCTGGGCGACGCCGAACAATTCGTTCAGCCGCCAGATCCGCTCGGCGAGGTCGGGCGCGGCGAGGATCCAGCCGCATCTGAGGCCGGAGAGGCCGTGGACCTTGGTCAGGCTCGACGTGCAGACGAAGGCGTCGCCGAGATGGTGGGCGCTTGCCTCGCCCGGCGCCGCGTCGAGATAGACCTCGTCGATCAGCACAAGCGGCCCGAGCGCGCCGATCTGCCGCAGCGTGTCGCTGTCGGCGAGGGCGCCGGTTGGGTTGTGGAGGTTGGTGAGGACGATCAGCCGGGTCCGCTCGCCCACCTCTCGCGCGACCGCGTCGGGATCGAGCGCGAAGGCCGGGCCACTCCGCGTGAACCGCTTCACCTCGGCGCCCAGGAAGCGCGCCGTCGCGACCAGGGGCTCATAAGCGGGATGCTCGATCAGCACGTCGTCGCCGGGCGCGATCAGGGCCGCCATGGCGAGCATGTTCGCCATCGAGGTCCCGTCCGCCATCACCACGCGGTCGGCCGTGACGCCGCATTTGCGCGCGATCGCCTCGCGCAACGGGGGGTAGCGGTAACGGCTGGCGCCGTCGAGATCGAGCGCGGCGGGGTCGATCTGCCATCGGGACATGCTGAAGTGCGGCACCTCGCTCGAGGCGAGATTGTAGCGCGCGGGGGTCTGGGTCTTGGCCCAGTGCATGTAATCGGACTGGCGGACCCGCTCCGTCACCGCCGCCGCGCCTGCCAGAACAGAAAGGCCGGCACGCCCGCGAGCAGGATGGCGAAGCCGATCGCGCTGTTGACCGGGCTGTTGGCGATGGTCGCGGCGACGATGATCGCGCAGGCGATGACGAACAGGCCGGTGGTGAAGGGGTGGCCGGGCGCGCGGAAGCCGCCGTCCTTGCCCGGATCGCGGCGCCGGAAGACGAACAGAGCCGCGCCGGTCAGGGCGAACCAGATGAAGTCGACCGAGACGACGTAGGAGAGGATCTGGCCGTAGCTGCCCGACAACGCGATCGCGATCGCCGCGGCGCCCTGCAGGACGATCGCGAAGACCGGCACGCGTGTCCTTGCGTTCACCTCAGCGATCTTGCGGAAGAAGAGCCGGTCCTCGGCCATGGCGAAATAGACGCGCGGCGCGGTCAGCATGCCCTGGCTCAGGAAACCGAGCGCCGAGATGGCGATGCCGAGCGCGATCAGGGTGGCGCCGGTGTCCCCGAGCGCGAGCCGCATCACCGCGCTCGCCGGCGTGCGCGTCGCCGCCAGCCCTTCGGGACCGAGCACATAGACGCAGGTGAACGCCACCGCGGCGTAGAGCGTCACCACGCCGACCACGCCCCAGAGCAGTCCACGCGCCAGATCGCGGCGCGGATCGCGCATCTCGGCGGCGACGAAGCTCGCCGTCTGCCAGCCGCCATAAGCGAACATGACCGGGGTCAGCGCCGCGCCGATCGCGGCAAGCAGGCCGAGCGGGGGGAGGGGCTCGGCGGCGCGGGCCGGGCCCGCATAAGCGCCGGCGAGCAGCACGCCGCACAGGACCAAAAAGGCGATGGCGGCGATCTTCAGCACCATCAGCATGCTCTGGACGTTGCTCCCGGCGCGCACGCCCAGGCAATTGATCGCGGTCAGCGTGACGAGCACGCCCGCCGCGACCGCGCCGTCGGGGACGGAGAGGCCAGTGAGCTCGTTGAAATAGCGGGCGAAGGTGATCGCGACCGCCGCCATGCCGCCCGACTGGATGACCAGCAGCAGCGACCAGCCGTAGAGGAAGGCCGGCATCGGCCCCCAGGCGTCGCGCAGATAGGCATATTGGCCGCCGACCTCGGGCCGCCGCGCGGCGAGCTCGGCATAGACGAAGGCGCCGGCGATCGCGATCAGCCCACCGATCAGCCAGACGCCGACGATCAGGACGGGCGTCGGAACCTTGCCCGCCACCTCGGCCGGATTGACGAAAATGCCCGATCCGACGATCCCGCCCATGACGAGCATGGTCGCATCGAACCGGCCGAGGCGCCGGACCAGCGCCGGCTGCTGGTCCGTTTCCTTCCGGCTCACCTGGCCCCCAGCACGTCCGCCATCGTGTAGCGCCCCGCCGGCCTGCCCTGCAGCCAGAGCGCCGCCCTGACCGCGCCCTTGGCGAAGATCGCGCGGCTTTCGGCGCGGTGGGCGAGCTCGATGCGCTCGCCCTCGCCGGCGAAGACGACGAGATGGTCGCCCGCCACCGAGCCGCCGCGCAGCGAGGCGTAATAGATGCCGCCTTCCTCGCGCTCGTGCAGGCCCTCGCGCATGCGGTCGAAGCGGTTCTTCTCGATATTGCTCGCCGCGCCGCGCCCCTTATTGGCCGAGGCGCCGAGGAGCAAAGCCGTGCCGGAGGGGCTGTCGCGCTTGTGGCGGTGGTGGGTGTCGAGAATCTCGATGTCCCAGTCGGGCCCGAGCCGCCGCGCCGCCTCCTCGACCAGGGCGCGCAGCAGGTTGATTCCGAGCGAGGTGTTGGCGGTCTGGACGATGGCGATCTTCGCCGCCGCCGCGTCGATCGCCGCATGATGCTCCGGCTTGAGCCCGGTCGTGCCGATCACGAGCGGCTTGCCCGCCGCGACGGCGGCGTCGAGATGGGCCTGGAGCGCGTCCGGCGCGGTGAAATCGACCAGCACGTCGCTCGCCGCCGCCAGCGCCGCGCTATCGTCGCCCGCGGAGATGGCCGCGCCCGCCTCGGCCGCCGCCGCGGCGATGGCGCGGCCCATCCGGCCGCGCGCGCCCAATATGCCGATGCTCGTCATCACCGCTTCATGGGCGAGGCGGCTGTGCGCCGCAAGCGGAACAGGCGCCGGCCGCCGGCGTTGGGCCGCCAACAATCAGGGAGAGACGACATGGCCGATCGTGAAAAGGAAGTGATCGTGACCGACGGCGGCGGCGGCTCCGGTTTCGGAATGCTCGCCGGTGTGATCCTCGTGCTCGCGGTTCTCGCCATCCTGTTCTTCGTGTTCAAGGACCGCATTCTCGGCACCGGCAATACCGACGTCAACGTCAAGATCGAGGGGCCCGCTAAGGGCAACTAACCTTCGCCGTCGAGGTGCCGCAGCCAGCGCTGCCGTGCCCATTCGTTGATCAGCCCGTCGGCGGCGCGACGCTCGGCGCTGCCGGCGGGCAGATCGGCATAGAGCGTGCGCCTCCCGCTGGCGCTGTCCCAGACCGTTTCCTGGAAGAAGTCGAAGACGATCCGCCGGCCCCGGCCATCGACCGTGCCGATCGCGCCCGGCCGGTCGAGGCTGCCGAGGAACTGGAAGACGGGACGGCCGCTCGGCGGGGCGACCGAAGCGCCGGCCGCGCCGAGGATAATCGCGCGCATGTCGTCGAGGCCGATCACGTCGGGCATCGCCACGTTGGGCTGGCTCAGGATGAACGGGATCCGGGTCTGCTGGTCGTTGAGCATGTGGCCGTGGCCGAGGAAGCCGTCGTCGAACAGGGATTCGCCATGGTCGGCGGTGACCACGATGATGCTGTTGTCGAGGACGCCGAGCCGGCGCAGCCGCTCGATCAGCGTCCCGATCAGCCGGTCGTTATAGGCGATGGCATTCCAATAGGTATGGGCGACGCGGTCGCGATTGCCCGCGGCGATCTCGCCGCGCGCGATCGGCTCGCCCGGCAGAATAAGGTCCATGCCGGGGTTGAAATAGGGGAAATGCGCGGACTGCAGGTTGAAATAGAGGAAATGCGGCCGCTGCCAGGCCTCCGGGCGGCCGAGCCGCCGGTCGAACTCGCGCAGCAGGATCCGGCCGTCGATATTGACCGAGCCCTGCGCGGCGAAGGCGCCGGAGCGCTCGTCCTTCAGCATCGTGCCGTCGACGAAGATGCCGCCGCGCCGCAGGCCGACGAGGCTGGCGGTATCGCCGAAATCCTCGGCCTGGCCGGAGAAGGTCCCGACCTCATAGCCGTTGGCGAGGAAGTCGCGGACCAGCGACTGGCGGTCGTCGACCGGCGCCAGCTTGCCGCTGAACAAGGACTGGAGCGAGCTGGTGGTGAAGCCGACATGGGAATAGGCCCGGCGGGCGGCGCTGCCGCGCGCGGCCAGCGCGTCCAGCATCGGCGTCAGCGGCCGCCCGTCGACCCGGCGCCCGATGCCGTCGGAACGGGTGCTTTCGAGCACGATCAGGATGACGTTGGGCCGGCGGCCGGCGATGATTGCACGCGCGGGCCGGGGCGCCTCGCCCGAGAAGACGAAGTCGCCGCCAAGCCCGTCCTGGTCGATGCCGTCGCCTGGAATGTCGAGCGCGTAGGGATGGCGGCTGCCGTCGAACGGCTGGCCGTCGAGCGGGAAGGAGAAGAAGCTGTAGCCGTCGCGGTCGAAATCGGTGATTTGCTCGAGCAACGCGGTGACGATCACGGGGCCGTTGAACCGGCTCAGGGCCGCGCGGGCATCGTCGACCCGATCGACCGCGAACAGGACCAGAGGCGTCGCTCCGAGCAGCAGAGCGAGCCGGCGGCCGCTCAGCCGCCAGTGATCGGGCAGGGGCGCCGCCGCGCGCCAGCTTTTGCGGAAGAAGAAGCGCACGGCCGCATAGAAGATCAAAGCGACGCCGCTCACGATCAGCATCAGCCCGGCCTCGCTCAGCGAATAGAGCAAGGCGTCGGCGAGGCTGCCGCCGCCGAGGTTGCGGACGATCTGGAAGCTCATCGCGTCGCTGAAGAAAGCGAGCGCCTGATATTTGCCGATCAGGATGGCGAGGGCGCCGCCTCCGACGAAGAAGGCGAAGTTGAAATGGAAGAGCGGGCCGTCCGGCCGCTTGCGGTGCAGCCGGCGCATGAGCCGGTAGAGGAGGAGGAACACGACCGCCTGGCAGAGCAGCAGGCCGAGCAGGAAGGCGCCGATTTCGAGCGGAGTGTCGAGCGGCCGCGATTGGCCGAAGCCGCCGCCGAAGATCGCATATTTGCGCTCGGCGAGCAGCAGCTCGACCATCAGGGTGACCAGGACCACCCCAGGCAAGGTGAACCGCGCCGCGCCCGCCCAGTTGACGCGCGGCTTGCTCCGTTGCGGTAAAGCGGCGAGCTCGGCCGACATGAAGCGGCTCATAGCGGCGAGAGTTTAAGACTCGGTTTGTCCCGGCCAGCCGCTAGGATGGGCCCATGCGCGCCATTCCTCTCATGCTTCTGCTTGCCGGCTGCGCGACCAGCCGCGGCGCCGGTGATCAGTCCTCGCGCGAGACGATGAGTGCCCTGATTCTCGAGCGCATGACCTGCGTGGACCTCGACGGTCTCACCGACTGCATAGCGCCGCCGACCCGGATAATCGTGCAGTCGCTTCGCTGCGGCCACGCCGGGGGTGGGGGACAGGCATCGCAAATTCTCTGCCATTTCTCGGGCATCGCCGTCTGGGTCTGGACCAATCGCGAGCCGTTCGGCCCCGAATGCGTCTATATGAGCCGCAACGCGCAGGGCCGGTGGCGATTCGATTCCTTTCCCGACTCGGCGATCTGCGCGAACTGGAATGCGTGACATCCGCAACATCGTCATCCTGACCGGCGCCGGCATCTCCGCCGAATCGGGCCTTGCCACCTTCCGCGGTCCGGATGGGTTGTGGGAGGGCCATCGGGTCGAGGACGTGGCGACGCCCGAGGCGTTCGCGCGCGATCCCGACCTGGTGCATGCCTTCTACGACGCCCGCCGCGCCAACCTCTCGCGGGTCGAACCCAATGCGGCGCACGAAGCGCTGGCGCGGCTCGACGCGGCGTGGGCGGGGGAGTTGCTGATCGTCACCCAGAATGTCGACGATCTGCACGAGCGCGCCGGCGCCAGGAGGCTGCTCCACATGCACGGCGAGCTCAACTCAGGCTGGTGCCGCGCCTGCGACGCGCGGATGAGATGGGCGGGTGAAATGGGCGGTGCCGCCATGTGCCCGGAATGCGGCGCGGCCGGGCAGGTGCGGCCCGACATCGTCTGGTTCGGCGAGATGCCCTACGAGATGGACCGGATCGACCGGGCGCTGATGGACGCGGACCTGTTCGTCTCGATCGGCACGTCCGGCAACGTCTATCCCGCCGCCGGCTTCGTCCAGACCGCCCGCTATGTCGGCGCGCGGACGCTGGAGATGAACCTGGAGCCGAGCCTGGGGAGCTATTTGTTCGACGAGAGCCGGTCGGGGAAAGCGGGGGAGCTGGTGCCGAAATGGGTGGAGGAGGTGCTGAATGATCGAGGGTAGCTGCCATTGCGGCGCGGTTCATCTTGGCCTTCCGGAGGCTCCGGAGGATCTCGGCAGCTGCAACTGCTCCATGTGTCGCCGCATCGGCGGCCTTTGGGGCTATTACCGGCCGGACCAGGTCGTCGTCCGCGATCCCGACGGCCGGCTCGCCGGCTATGTCCAGGGCGACGCAACCCTAACGACTTGGCACTGCACGCAATGCGGCTGCACGACCCACTGGTCGCCGCGCGACCCCGCCCTGGAGCGGACGGGCGTCAACCTGCGCCTGTTCGACCCGGCAATCTGGGAGACGCTGCCCCGCCGCCTCATTGACGGCGCGAGCTGGTAAGACGGACTTCTAGCGGGCCTGGGTGAGGGAAGCGCTGCAAAGGATGGGACGGTTGTCGGGCTCCATCGAAAATCGTATAGTGCGGGCGGAGATTCATCATGAATAAAGAACGGCCGATTCGTCTCGCCCGCCATTTCGAGGTCTTCGTCGAGGACCAGGTCGCAGCCGGGAAATATGACAATGCGAGCGCGGTGATAGAGGAGGCGTTGCGGATGCTGGAGCGGCACGAAGCCAAGCTGGACGCCTTGCGCCAGGCGCTGATCGAGGGCGAGGAGAGCGGCGACCCCGTGCCGTTCGATATGGAAACCTGGCTGGCGGAACAGGATGGGCTCGACGCCGCGGCATGAGGGAAGTCCGCCTCGCACCGGAAGCGATGGGCGACCTTGCCGATATAAGACGATATACGATCAAGCGCTGGGGTGCTGATCGAGCTCGAGCCTATCTTGGTGGCCTAGGCATCCTGTTCAAACAGATCGCAAACGGGGTGGCGCGCACCCGGCCAGCGGATGAAATTCGGCTCGGCTACAGGCGAATCCGGTATCGATCCCATGTCGTCTTTCTTGTTGAGGACGATGCGTCGATCAGAGTCATGCGCGTTCTCCACGCGCGAATGCACTTCGAGGCGCGCCTCTGAATCCCCTCATTCCACCCAGTCCAGCCCAATCTCGCGATAGAGCCCGCGGTCCTCCTCCCATTTCGGGCTGACCTTGACGTGGAGGAAGAGGTGGACCTTGCGGCCCAGGGCGGCGGAGAGCTCGGCGCGGGCGGCGGCGCCGATTTCCTTGATGCGGGCGCCGCCCTTGCCGAGTACGATCGCCTTCTGGGTATCGCGGCCGACCAGGATCTGCTGGTGGATCACGACCGAGCCGTCCTTGCGCTCCTCATATTTCTCGGTCTCGATCGCGCTCGCATAAGGCAGCTCGGCGTGGAGCTGGAGGTAGATTTGCTCGCGGGTCACCTCGGCGGCCATCATCCGGTCGGTGGCGTCGGAGACCTGGTCCTCGGGGAAATGCCACGGCCCCTCCGGCACCCGCGCCGCCAGCGCCGCCTTCAATTCGGGGACGCCGTCGCCGGTGGTCGCCGAGACCATGTAGATGTCCTCGAACAGGGCGCGAGCTCCGGCCTGAGCGATCAGGGTGAGGAGATCCTCCTTTTTCACCAGATCGACCTTGTTGAGGATGAGCAGCTTGCGCTCCGGCCGGTCCTTGAGCCGGTCGAGCATGGCGCCGACGCCGCGTTTCAGGCCGCTCGACGAATCGACCACCAGAGCGATCAGGTCCGCGTCCTGCGCGCTGCCCCAGGCGGCGGCGACCATGGCGCGGTCGAGCCGGCGCTTGGGCTCGAAGATGCCGGGCGTGTCGGTGAGCAGGATTTGCGCCTCGCCGAGGATCGCGATCCCCATCAGGCGCGTGCGCGTGGTCTGCGCCTTGGGCGTAACGATTGCGACCTTCTGGCCGACCAAGGCATTGACCAGGGTCGACTTGCCCGCATTGGGCGCGCCGACGACGGCGATCGTGCCGAAGCGCCGGGTCATGGCAGCTTCTCCAGCAGTGCCTGCGCGGCCTCGGTTTCCGCGTCCTGCTTGGCGAGGCCCTCCGCCTCGGCCTCGCCGACACCCTTGATCGACACCTTCACGACGAAAGTCGGCGCGTGATGAGGGCCCGAACGGCCGACAACCTCATACGTGGGCGCCTTCCTGTTGTTGGCCGCCGCCCATTCCTGGAGCGCCGATTTGGGATGCTTGGGGGCATGGTCGCGGCTGTCGACCCGATCGGCCCAGGCGGCGCGGATGAAGGCGCGCGCCGCCTCCAGCCCGCCGTCGAGCCAGAGCGCGCCGATCAGGGATTCGACGGTGTCGCCCAATATGTTGTCGCTCTCGAAGGCGCCGTCGGAGAGCGCCTGCTTGCCGAGCCGCATATGCGCGGCGACGCCGATCTCGCGGCCGATCTCGGCGCAGGTGCCGCGCGAGACGAGCACGTTCAGCCGCCGCGACAATTTGCCTTCGGGCTCGTCCGGAAAGAGGCCGTAAAGCCAGTCGGCGATGGTGAAGCCGAGCACCCGGTCGCCGAGGAATTCGAGCCGCTCGTAATTGCCCTCGCTCAGGCTCGAATGGGTCAGCGCCCGTTCGAACAGGCCAAGGTCGGCCGGCCGGTGGCCGAGCGTCGCCTGGAGCCAGGCCTCGAGCGTGGCCATCAATAAGTCTCGAAGATCCGGCTCCAGCGTGCGGCCGTGATCCAGGTCCAGGGCAGCAGCCACTGCGCCGAGCCGTCGGTCGACCAGAAGCCGAGCAAGGCGCGGCCCAGCACATTGTCGATCGGCAGCAGGCCGACGCCGCGCAGCTCGGTCGGGAAGCGGCTGTCCATCGAATCGTCGCGATTGTCGCCCATCACGAACAAATGGCCGGCCGGGACGGTGATCTCGGCGAAATTGTCGCCTGCGCTGTCGGGGGTCTGGTCGAGCACGTCGTAGCTGCGCCCGCCCGGCAGGGTCTCGCGGAAGCGCTGGTAGACGCAATTCTGAGTGCCGTCCGGGGCCGTCTCCACGCGCGCGCCCGGCTCGGGCTGCCTGCGCCCCTCGGCGCGGCCGCACGGGCTGTTCGGGCTGATCGGCAGGACGAAGGGCTCGGTCAGCTGGCGCTGCACCGGCGTGCCGTTGAGGATCACCTGGCCGCCGCGCACCGCGATCCTGTCGCCGGGCAGGCCGATCACCCGCTTCACATAATCCTCGTTCGCCTGGCCCGGAAAGCGGAAGACGACGACGTCGCCGCGCTCCGGGACTCCGCCGACGATGCGCCCGCCGAAGTTGAAGGGGGCGAAGGGGAAGGAGTAGCGCGAATAGCCATAAGGCCATTTCGCCACGAACAGATAGTCGCCGATCAGCAGGTTCGGCATCATCGAGGCCGAGGGGATGCTGAACGGCGCGAACAGGAAGGTCCGGATCAGCACCGCGCCGATGAACAGATAGAGGATGAAGCGCAGCGTGCCCCACCAGGTCTCCTCCTTCTTCGGCTTGGCGGGCTTGGCCGGCTTGGCGGGCGGCCCGGCGGCGGCGGCGGGCGGATCAATTGCCGCGGGCGGCTCCGGCGACGCGGAGGCGGGGGGCTGGGTGGCGGGCACGTCGTCCATATTTTCGCTTTCGCTCGCGGAGTCAGCCCGGTCAAGCGCCGGCGTCGTGCAGCCTATATCGGCGCTCGGCCGCAAGGTTCAAAGGCAGGCGGCGAAAAAACCGGCGAGCCAGATCGTCGTCGCCTGATCCCGCCACAGCCACAGGCCCAAAGCGAGCACGGGCAGCAGCGCGAACGGCGCGAGCCAGAGGCGCGCGTTCCTCATGCCGCCTGCAGACGCGCGACCGGTGCGTCGCGGATCGGCAAGTGGATGAGCGCGGCGAACAGGGCGAGCACGATCGAAGCAGCCCACGCGGCGTCGTAGGAGCCCGTGCGGTCGTAGAACCAGCCCGCCGCCCAGGCGCCGAAGAAGCTGCCCACCTGGTGGGAGAGGAAGACGATGCCGTAGAGCGTCGAAAGATAGCGCACGCCGAAAATCTGCCCGACCAGGCCGCTGGTCAGCGGCACCGTGCCGAGCCACAGGAAGCCCATCGCCGCCGCGAAGATCAAAGCGGTCAGCGGCGTCAGCGGCAATGCCAGGAAAGCGGCGATCACCACGCCGCGCGCGGCATAGAGGCCGGCCAGCACATGATGCTTGCGCCAGAAATCGCCCGACAGGCCGAACAAATAGGAGCCGAAGATGTTGAACAGGCCGACCAAGGCGAGCGCGCTCGCGCCGATGCCGAGGCCCAGCCCCTTGTCGGCGAGATAGGCGGGGAAATGCGTGGCGATGAAGGCGATGTGGAAGCCGCAGACGAAGAAGCCGGCGTTGAGCAGCCAGAAGCTGCGATGGCGCCCGGCCTCGGCCAGCGCCTCCTTCAGCGACTGGCGCGGGCCTTCCCCGGCGGGCGCGGCGGGCCGGCCGGCGACGCCGATCGCGAGCACCGCGCAGATCGCGACCATGCCGGCGAGGACGATGAGCGCGAGATGATAGCCGAAATCACTGAGCAGCCGCGCCGCCGCCGGCACCACCAGGAACTGGCCAAGCGAGCCGCCCGCGGTGACGATGCCGAAGGCGAGCGACCGCCGCTCGGCCGGAACCACCCGGCCGACCGCGCCGAGCACGACCACGAAGGTGGTCCCGGCCAATGCCACGCCGACCAGGAAGCCGAAGGTCAGATGCAGGCCGAGGGCGCTGCCGACCCAGGCCGCGCCGAGCAGGCCGAGCACGTAGAGGATCGTGCCCGCGAGCACGACGCGGCCGGCGCCGTGGCGGTCGCCAAGCGCGCCGACGAAAGGCTGCGCCAGGCCGAAGACGAGATTGCCGATGGCGATGGCGAGGCCGAAGCTCTCGCGGCCGATGCCGAGCCCGATGCTCATCTGCGGCAGGAACAGGCCGAATGCCTGCCGCACCCCCATCGCAAGGGTGACGATGAAGGCGGCGCAGGCGATCACCACCCAGGGGCGCTTCATGGTCACGCCCGGAGGCCCTCGACCCGGTCGAGCAGGGCGAAAAGGGCGTCGCGGTCGGGGCCTAGCGCGGCCGCGACCGTCGCCTGCGCTTCTTCCCAGAGCGGCTGGCCGCGCTTCATCGCGGCGCGCGCCGCCGGCGTGACCGCGACGATCCGCGCGCGCTGGTCCTTGCCCGTCGCGGAGGTGACGAAGCCGGCTTTCTCGAGCGGCTTTAGGGTGCGGTTGAGGGTCGTGCGGTCATAGCCGGCGGCTTGCGCGAAGGCGGTCAGCGAGCAGGGCCCGGCACGCTGCAGCATCCTCAGCAGCGAGAATTGCGCAACCGTGAAGCCGGCCGGCGCCAACGCCTCGTCGTAGAGGCCACTGACGATCCGCGCGGAACGGCGCAGCTTGTTGCAGGCGCAAAGCGTGTCGAGCATGTGCGTGTATATGCACGTAGTTTGCCGTGAGGTCAAGATCGCCGACGCTATGCATCGCGGCTCCGCATCCCTAGATACACCCCGACATGACCGAAAGCGCCTGGACCCGTCTCGAAGCCGTGCCGCCGATGCCGCTCGCCGATTTGTTCGCCGCCGAGCCCGACCGGCTCGACCGCCTCGTCGTCGAGGAAAGCGGGATCCTGTTCGATTTCTCCAAGACCCATTTGGGCCGCGGCCATCTCGCCGCCTTCCTCGACCTCGCCGAGGAGAGCGGCCTCGCCGCGCGGCGCGACGCGATGTTCGCGGGCGAGATCGTCAACCCGACCGAGGGCCGCGCCGCCGAGCACACGGCCGAGCGCGGGCAGGGGGCGCCCGCGAGCGTCGCTCGCGCGGCCGGCCTCCGCGCCCGCATGCGCGCTTTGATCGACGCGATCGAGGCCGAGGCATTCGGCCCCGTTCGCCACATCCTTCATATCGGCATTGGCGGCTCGGCTTTGGGCCCGAAGCTGCTGATCGACGCGCTCGGCCGGGGCGCCGGTCGCTACGATGCCGCGATCGTCTCCAATGTCGACGGGGCGGCGCTCGAGGAGGCGATATCCGGATTCGATCCGCATGCGACCCTGATCGCCATCGCGTCCAAGACCTTCACCACCAAGGAGACGATGCTGAACGCCGCCTCGGCTTTGCGATGGCTGGAGGAAGCGGGCGTCGAGGATCCGTTCGGCCGGGTGATCGCGCTCACCGCCGAGCCCGAGAAGGCGATCCTATTCGGCGTCGACGAGACTCGGATATTGCCCTTCTCCGAAAGCGTCGGCGGCCGCTTTTCCTTGTGGTCGTCGATCGGCTTCCCGGCCGCGCTCGCGCTTGGCTGGGACGCGTTCGAAAGCATGCTCGAAGGCGCGGCGGCGATGGACCGCCATTTTCGCTTCGCGCCGCTCGGGGCCAACGCGCCAGTCCTCGCCGCCTTCGTCGACCGTTATTACGCCAACATTCGCGGCGCCGAGACCCGCGCGACCTTCGCTTATGACGAACGGCTGCGGCTGCTTCCCGAATATCTCCAGCAGGTCGAGATGGAATCGAACGGCAAGCGCGCGCGCCTCGACGGCACGCCGTCGCCCCGCGCCACCGCGCCGATCGTCTGGGGCGGCACGGGCACCGATGCCCAGCATGCGGTGTTCCAATTGCTCCACCAGGGCATGCACCTGGTGCCCGTCGAGTTCGTCGCTTCGGTCGAGCCCGGCGACGCGCTCGACCCCGAGCATCACCGCCAGCTGCTGATCAACTGCTTCGCGCAAGCGGCGGCGCTGATGGCCGGCCGCCATAGCGACGATCCGCACCGCGCCTATCCCGGCGATCGGCCCTCGACCACGATCCTGCTCGACCGGCTCGATCCGGCGGCCCTGGGCGCGCTGCTCGCTTTCTACGAGCACCGCGCCTTCGCCAACGCCGCCTTGGTCGGAATCAATCCGTTCGACCAGTTCGGCGTCGAGCTCGGCAAAGAGATGGCGAACGCGCTCGACGGCGAGAGCGTCCAGGATTTCGACCCCTCGACCGACGCCCTGATCCAGCGCGCCTTCGGAGACGATCTTTCATGACCAAGACCTATGACTATGACCTCTTCGTGATCGGCGCGGGATCGGGCGGCGTGCGCGCGGCCCGGGTCGCCGCCGCCCATGGCGCCCGCACCGCCATCGCCGAGGAATATAAGGTGGGCGGTACCTGCGTGATCCGCGGCTGCGTGCCCAAGAAACTGCTCGTCTACGGCGCCCATTTCGCCGAGGATTTGCAGGACGCCAGGCGCTTCGGCTGGAAGGTCGGCAGCTGCAAGTTCGACTGGGCGGTGCTGCGCGACAACGTGCTGGCCGAGGTCGAGCGGCTCGAGGGAATCTATATCGACATGCTCGACCGCAACGAGGTCGAGATCTTCGCCCAGCGCGCGACCGTCACCGGGCCCAATCAGGTGACGCTCGCCGACGGCACCAAATTGAGCGCGGCGACCATCCTGATCTCGACCGGCGCCCATCCGGTCGTCCCCGACGTGCCGGGCGCCGAGCATGGCATCACCTCCAACGAGATGTTCCACCTCGACGCCATCCCGAAGCGCGCGGTGATCGCCGGCGGCGGCTACATCGCCAACGAATTCGCCGGCATCCTCGAGCAGTTCGCCTGCGAGGTGACCGTCGTCAACCGGGGCGACCGCATCCTGCGCCATTATGACGAGCAGATCCGCGACCGCCTGCTGCAAATCTCGCTGACCAAGGGGATCGGCTTCAAGTTCAACGCGCCGTTCGAGAAGATCGTCAAGCGCAGGGACGGGAGCCTTCGCATCCATCTCCACGGATCGAGCCCGATCGACGCCGATCTGCTGCTCTGGGCGGTCGGCCGCAACCCGAACACGAAGGGGCTTGGGCTGGAGGCGGCCGGCGTGGAGCTGGGCAAGAACGGCGCGATCCTGGTCGACGAGGACAATCAGTCGTCATTGCCCTCGATCTACGCGATCGGCGACGTCACCGACCGGGTCCAGCTCACCCCGGTCGCGATTCGCGAGGGCCAGGCCTTCGCCGACACAATCTTCGGCGGCAAGCCGACCCGGGTCGATTACGGCAACATCCCGTCCGCCGTGTTCAGCCACCCGCCGATCGCCTCGGTCGGCATGACCGAGGGCGAGGCGCGCGACAAGCTCGGCACCTACAAGACCTATGTCTCCGATTTCCGGCCGATGAAGAACGTGCTCGCCGGCAGGAACGAGCGCTCGCTCTACAAGCTCGTCGTCGACGAGGAGACCGACAAAGTCGTGGGCATCCACATGATCGGCCCCGACGCGCCGGAAATCCTTCAGGCCGCCGCGGTCGCGGTCAAGGCCGGCCTCACCAAGGCCCAGTTCGACGAGACGGTGGCGCTCCATCCGACCATGTCGGAGGAATTGGTGCTGATGCGCTGACCAAGAAAAAGCCCCGCCGGCGCGATGCCGGCGGAGCTCTTTTCCTGCGAACGATCAGTGCTTTAGGTCAGCGTGATCGTGGTGGTCTCGCACAGATTGACGTTGCGCCAGTCGCCGGTGTCGCCGTCGTCATAGGTGGCGCGGATGTCGTAATTGCAATGGTCGGTGCCGCGGTCGAACGTCACCGAGGCGCTCTCGCCATTCTCGAGGACATCCTCTCCGAGAATGTCCGGGCCCCATTCGTCCTCGCTGGTCGGCGAGACGTTGAGCGTCTGCACGGTATGGCCGCTATTGTTGACGATGGTGAAATCCTGCGGCGCGGCGAAGGCCGGGCTGGCGAGGCTCGAGAACAGGAACGCCAGGGCAATAAGAAGCTTTTTCATGTTTTTAGTCCCTCCGGGACGCCTCCTTTAGCCGGTTTGCGAGCCAGCGCAATCGGTCCGTTTCAGCGATTTACGGCGTCCGCGCGAAGCGGCCCTGGCTCGGCCCGCCGGCCGGGCGCATCTCGAAGGCGGCGGCCTCACCGCCGGCGACCTGGAATTCGATCCGGACGGCGGGGTCGGTGTCGATGGCGAAAGCATTGCCGCCGAGCGGGATCAGGGCGGTGCGCGGGCGCGTGCCGCGGCGGTAATAGAGCCGGCCGTCCTCGACGCTCAGCACGCGCTCGCCATAGCTGCCCGCATAAGCGGCGAGCGGCAGAGCGGGCGAGCGCCTTTCGCCCCGCGCCGCGATTCCGTCGGCGAGCGCCTCGAGCCTCGGCCGGGCCTGCGGCGGCGCGGCGGCGGCGAGCCGGCGCAGCGCCAAGGCATGAGCGACGTCGAGCGCGCCGGCGACCTCCGTCGGCACGGTCGGCGCGAGGCCGACCGCTTCCCAGTCGCGCCCGGTCGAGGCGAGCACGGCGCGGCCGACCGAGACGCTCAGCACGAATCCGCCCGCCACGGGAACCAGCTCGTTGCGGAAGCCGGCGCCGGCGGTGGTCTCGCCGACCAGCTCGCCGATCCGGTAGCCGCCGACATGGCCGGTAAATTCCTCGGCGGCCGAGGCGGTGCCGCCGCTGGTCAGCACGTAGAGGGGCTTGCCGACCATTCGGCCGGCGGGAAGCTCGGCGAGCGTCGACAGGCTGTTGGGGGTGGCCTGGCCGTTCATGTGGAAGGTGACCAGCGGCCGGCCGGGCGGCAGGAAATGGCTGACCAGATATTGGACGGCGTCGGGGCTGCCGCCGCCGTTGCGCCGGAGGTCGATGATCACCGCGTCGCCGCCGGCAAGGAAGCGCATCGCATTTTCGAGCGCTGCTGCGCTCTCGGGGCCGATCCAGATGAAGCCGTCATAGGCCATGTAGCGGACGTTGCCGGGCAGGACGCGCAGCTCGGAAACGCCGTGATTGGCGGCGCGGGCCTGGCGCTCGAAGGCGCTCTGGTCGGGCTCGCCCTGGGCGGTGCGCGCGGCGAGGCCCGCCGCCCCCTGCGGGTCGTAGCGGAAATTGAGGTGGCGATCGTGGCCGGCCGTGTCGAGATCGGCGTTGATCCGCTCGGCGATCTGGACGGGGTCGGCGCCGCCGTAGCGGCCGGACGCCAGGCCCTGCGCCAGGATCGCATCGAGCGCGGGGCGGCGCTCGGGCAGCACATAGCGTTCGGCGATGATCCGCCGCACCTCGGCGACCACGGCCCGGCCGTCGGCGCGGGCGGACGATGCGGCCGGCGCGGGCGGCTGGGCCGCCAGAGGAAAGGAAGGAGCGGCGAGCGCCAGCCCCAGGCTCACCGATAGCGCCAGACTCGAAAACCGCATGTCACAAACTCCCTCTCCGGTCCCCGCCCCTTATCCCTTGGGATGAGCGAGGATTTCGGGCAAAGACGGTGGCGGGCGTGCCAGATTCTGGCAAGTTGCGGAGCGAAGAGCAGTCATGGGTGCAAGGCTCGACCGGCTGGACAGGCAATTGCTCGCCTGCCTGCAGGCGGACAATCTCCAGACCGCCGACCGGCTCGCCGAGCAGGTCGGACGCTCGCCCTCGGCGATCGCGCGGCGGCTCAGGCGGCTGCGCGCGAGCGGGGCGGTCGCCGCCGACGTCGCTTTGATCTCGGAAGAAGCGGCCGGCCATCCCTTGTCGGCGGTCGTGCAGATCCAGCTCGAGCGCCATGCGCCGCACGAGGGCGACGCGCTGCGACGGCGGCTCGTCGCCAGCTTCAACGTCCAGCTCTGCCTCGATATTTCCGGCGCGTTCGACCTGCTGCTGCTGGTCGTCGCCAGGGACATGGACGCCTATAACGATTTCGCCGAACGGATGCTGGAGCCGCCGCCGGTCCGCCGATTCGAGACCAGCTTCGTCAAGCGCCGGGTCAAGGCGACTTTGGCGATGCCGTTGGACGGTTAGCCGCCCAGGAACTGGTGCTCGATGAAGATTTTGACGCCAATGCCGATCAGGATCAGGCCGCCCGCCGCCTCCGCATAGCGGCCCAGCTTTTGCCCCGCCGCGCGGCCGGCGAGGACTCCACCGTAGGAGAGCAGGGCCGTAGTGGCGCCGATCACCGCGACGGAAACCAGGATCGGCACGCCGATCGTCGGCAGCGTGATCCCCGCCGCCGCGGCGTCGACGCTGGTTGCGAGCGCGGCGGTGAACAGGGCCCAGCCGGCCAGCCGTCGCGTGCCGCCGCCGTCGCTGTCGTCCGACAGCGCCTCGCGCATCATGCGCAGCCCCAGCAGAGAAAGCAGGACCAGGGCTACCCAATGATCGACGGCGCTGAGCATCGAGGCGAAGGCGAGGCCAAGCGCCCAGCCGAGCAGCGGCATCGCCCCCTGCGCGAAGCCGAACGCGGCGCCGATCCTGAGCGCGGCACCTCGGCCCACGCCCGCGGCACCCTGCGCGAGGGCGGCGGCGAAGGCGTCCATCGAAAGCGCAAGCGCGAGGAGAAGCAGAGCCGTCATCCGGCCAAAGCGGCCTCGATCACCCGCTTGTAGATCCGGCTGAGCGCGCGGATGTCCTCGACCGAGGCGGCCTCGTCCAATTTGTGCATGGTCGCGTTGAGCAGGCCGAAATCGACCACCGGGCAAAGCGCGATCAGGAAGCGGCCGTCCGAGGTGCCGCCATGGGTGGAGAGGCGCGGCTTCGCGCCAGTCTCCACCTCGATCGCGGCGCTGACGATCTCGTAGATCGGGCCGGCCGGGGTCAGGAAGGCTTCGCCCGAAATCTTCGCCTCGACCGTGGCGCCGGGCGCCGCCGCCTGCGCGGTGCGGCGGACGAGCTCCACCAGATCCGCGCCCCGCTGGAGATTGTTGAAGCGGATGTTCAATTGGGTGCGGGCCCAGCCAGGGATGACGTTGGTCGCCCTGCTCGCCGTCTCGACGGCGGTGATCTCGAGGTTGGAGGGCTGGAACGCCTCACTGCCGTCGTCGAGATGGAGCGCCTCCAGCGCCTCGATCACCCTGGCGAGCCCGGGCACCGGATTGTCGGCGCGGTGGGGGTAGGCGACATGGCCCTGCACGCCCGGCACCGTCACCCACATGTTCACCGAGCCGCGCCGGCCGATCTTGACGATGTCGCCGAGCCGGTCCTCGGAGGTCGGCTCGCCGATCAGGATCATGTCCGGGCGGATCGACCGCTCGGCCATCCACTCCATGATCCGGGGCGTGCCGTAAGTGGCCGGCCCTTCCTCGTCGCCGGTGATGATCAGGCTCAGCGTCCCTTCATGCTCCGTCTGCGCCGCCGCGGCGACGAAGGCGGCGATGCCGCCCTTCATGTCGACCGCGCCCCGGCCATGGAGCAGGTCGCCCCTGATCTCGGGCGTGAAGGGGTCGGTTGCCCACCCCTCGCCGGGCGGAACCACGTCGAGATGGCCGGCGAAGCCGAAATGGGGGCTTCCCGCGCCGCGTGCGGCATAGAGATTCTCGACCGGCCCGTCCGGCGCCTCGCCCAGGATGAAGCGATGAACCTCAAAGCCGATGCTCGCGAGCGCCTGCTCCAGCACGTCGAACACCTCACCGGCGGCGGGCGTGACGCTGGGGCAGGCGATCAGCCGTGCGGCGAGGTCGACGGGGTCGATTGTCGGGCTCATGGCCATCGCCTAGAATATTTCCTCGAAAGACACACCCCGCTCCGTTCGCCCTGAGCCTGTCGAAGGGCCTTCCTTCCTTCGCTGTCTGGAAAAGGAGAGGGCTTCGACAGGCTCAGCCCGAACGGGTTCAAGAGAGGTCATGATGCCCAAGCTTGATTTGAACAAAATCGAACAGACCAGCCGCACCGGCTATCCGCCGCCTTACGACGCGCCGATGGCCAGGCGGCATTACCGCCGCCTCGCGCCGGCGGCGGGGATTGAGGATTTCGGGCTCAGCCATGTCCTGCTCGATCCCGGCGGCATTTCCTCGCAGCGCCACTGGCACGAAGGCGAGGACGAGGTCGTGATCATGCTGGCGGGCGAAGCGGTGCTGATCGAGGACGAAGGCGAGACGGCGATGCGGCCGGGCGACATCGCCACCTTCCCCAAGGGCGTCGCCAATGGCCACCATCTGGTGAACCGCTCCGACGCGCCCTGCGTCTTCGTCGCGGTCGGCAAGCCTTCGAACACGGATTGCCATTATCCGGACATCGACATGCATCTGGATGCGAAGCGGGGATTCGTCCGCAAGAGCAAGCGATGAATGGAAGGACGTCATCCCGGCGCAGGCCGGGATCTCAGCCCGAGATGTCGTGGCGGTTCTCCACCAGATCCCGGCCTTCGCCGGGATGACGGAATTTAGGCCTGCGGTGTCTCATATTGCTCGATCACCCAGGGCTCTTCCTGCGCCGCCTCGATCCATTCCTTCATCCAGGCATGGTCGAGGATGGTCTCCATATAAGCGGCGGCGAAGCGCGGGACGGGGACGGAATAAGTAACGAAGCGGGTGACGACGGGCGCGAACATGATGTCGACCGCGCCGAAATCGCCGAAGAGATAGGGGCCGCCGCCGCCGTGGCGGGCGCGGGCCTGGGCCCACAATTCGATGATCCTGAGGATCTCGGCCTTGACCGGCTCGCTGAGCGGGCGGGCGGGGAATTGCTTGCGCACGTTCATGCCGAGCTCGCGGCGCAGGTTCGGATAGCCCGAATGCATCTCGGCGGCCATCGAGCGGGCCATGCCGCGGGCGGTGTCGTCGCGCGGCCAATAGCGTGCCCGGTCGGTCTTGTCGGCGAGCCATTCGACGATGGCGAGGCTGTCCCAGATCACGGTCTGGTCGTCCCACAGGATCGGCACCTTGCCGCCCGAGGGCGCGAATTCGTCGCCCTCGGTGCGCTTGTCCCAAGCCTCGTCGAACATCGGGACGGTGATCTCCTCGAACAGGATTCCCGAATGCTTGACCGCGAGCCAGCCGCGCAGCGACCAGGAGGAATAGGCCTTGTTGCCGATGATGAGCTTGAGCAAGGCGGTCTTCTCCTGGCGGGATGGCGGCGTCAGATCTCCGCCGCCTCTAGCACCGCGGCGCGCAGGCGGTCCATGCCGAGGCCGGTGTCGGCCGAGGTGGTGACGATCTCGGGATGAGCGGCGGGGTGCTTGCGGGCCTCGTCCTGAGTCGCGCCGGTGACTTCGGCGAGGTCGCTCGCCTTGACCTTGTCGGCCTTGGTGAGGACGATGCGATAGCTGACCGCGGCGCCGTCGAGCATCGCCATCACCTCGCGGTCGATTTCCTTGACGCCGTGGCGGCTGTCGATCAGCAGCAAGGTGCGCTTCAAGACCTGGCGGCCGCGCAGATAATCGTTGACCAGATAGCGCCATTTGCGGGCGACGTCCTTGGGCGCCTTGGCGAAGCCGTAGCCGGGCATGTCGACCAGCCTGAGCCGCACCGGATCGCCGACTTCGAAGATGTTCAATTCCTGCGTCCGCCCGGGCGTGTTCGAGGTGCGGGCGAGCGCGTTGCGATTGGTGAGCTTGTTGAGCAGCGAGGATTTGCCGACGTTCGAGCGGCCGGCGAAGGCGATCTCCGGAACGCCCGGATCGGGCAGGAACTTGAGCTCGGGCGCCGACTTGAGGAAGGAGACCGGCCCGGAAAAGAGCTTCCGGGCCGCCTCCTCCAGCATCATTTCCGCGTTGCTCACTTGCGCCGCGGCCGCTTCGGCCGGGACGGGGAAGCGCGCGGCGGTGGCGGCGGCGGGGGTGAATCGGGCGGCGGTGACGCCTTGGCCTTGCCGAGCGCGACGCCGGGCCTGGCGCCGGCCGCCGCCTTGGCATCCATCTTGCGGTTCAGGAACCAGATCTGCAGGATCGAGATCAGGTTGTTGGTCACCCAATAGACCTGGAAGCCGGCCGCGAACGGCGCCATGATCAGCACCAGGATCCACGGCATCCAGGCGAAGATCTTCTGCTGCGTCGGATCCATCGGCGCCGAGTTCATCTTCTGCTGGAGCCACATCGTGACCCCGACCAGGATCGGCAGGATGCCGATCGCGATGAAGGCGGGCGGGTGGAAGGGCAGCAGGCCGAACAGGTTGATCGGGGTCAGCGGATCGGGCGCGGTCAGATCCTTGATCCACAGCGCGAAGGGCTGGTGCCGCATCTCGACCGAGATCAGCAGCACCTTGTAGAGCGCGTAGAAGATGGGGATCTGCAGGAAGATCGGCAGGCAGCCCGCCATCGGGTTGACCTTCTCCTCCTTGTAGAGCTTGAGCATCTCCTGCTGCAGCCGCGGCTTGTCGGCGGCGTAACGCGCCTGAAGCGCCTTGATCTTGGGCTGGAGCACCCGCATCTTGGCCATCGAGGCGAACTGCTTCTGCGCCAGCGGGAACAGGATCAGCCGCACGATGATCACCAGGAAGATGATCGCAACTCCGAAATTGCCGAGCGCGCCGAACAGCCACATCAGCAGGGCGAAAAGCGGCTTCATGATGAAATCGAACCAGCCCCAGTCGATCGAGCGGCCGAGATCGGTGCCGAGCCTGGCCGAAACCCCGTTGAGCACGGCGATCTCCTTGGCGCCGGCAAAGAGATAAGAGGTGGTGCGCAGCGTATGGCCGGCGGCGACCCGCGTGGGCTGCCTCGCCGAAAAGGCGGCTTCGTAGACATCGCCGGGGAGATGGCGGAAACTGGCCTCGACATCGGCCGCCTGGTCGGGAATGACCGCGGCCAGCCAATATTTGTCGGTGAAGCCGAGCCAGCCGCCGCGGCTGGAATAACTAAGCGCGCCGTTCTGCGCCCCCGCGACCGTGGCGAAGTCGTTCTCGTAATTGGCGGCGCCGTCGAGCACCGCGACCGGGCCGATATGGCTGGTCCAGCTGGTGGGATCGTGCGAGACGCCGACCCGGCTGACCTGCGCCCGCGCGCGGAGCTCGATCGGCTCGCCGCGGTTGACGACGATCTGCTCGGCGGTGAAGAGGTAGTCGTCGCCGACCCGGAGCACGATCCGGTAGAGCTGGCCGCGCCGGTCGTCCGGAACGGCTGCTTGTCCCTCGGCAGCGGACGGGGGCCGGTTGTCAAATTCCAGGGTGACCGGTGTCGACGGGGTCAACGCGACCTTCCCGGGGTCGCAGTCGCGGCCGGCGCCGGCCCCGGTGGTCTGCAGCGCGGCGCGGGGGCAGCCGACCACGCGCCAGCGCGTGCCGGGACCCGGAACGCCGGGGGCTTCATTCCAGCCGAAGCTGCCATAATAGGCTCCGGGCGTGCCTTCAGGCGAGAATAGCCGAACCGGCGGCGAATCCCGCCCGATCCCCTCGCTATGGGTCAGGCGCCGGTCGGTCCCGCCCAGGACGAGATCGTCGATGCGCGCGCCGACCAGGTTGATCGTGCCTTCGAGGCGCGGCGTGCGGATGGCGATGCGCTCGCCCCGGGCCCGGCTGGCGCCGACGACGGCGTTGTGGGTGAGCGTCGGGCGCGGCGCGGCCGGGGCGGGGGCCGCCTGCGGCTGCGGCGCGGCGACCTGATTGCCGTTCTCGCTCTTGGCAGGCGGCGGGTTGGCGGGCATGAAGCTCTGGGTGACGAAGCCCCAGCCGAGCAGGACGAGCGCCGACAGGACGATCGCCAGGATCATGTTACGATTGTCGTTACTCACCTTTTACCCCTCATGGTACCGGATCGTGGCCCGACCCCCCCCAGGGGTGGCAACGACAAAGACGGCGCAGCGCCAGCCAGGAGCCGCGCAGGGCGCCATAGCGGGAAAGCGCCGTGATTGCATAGGCCGAGCAGCTTGGGGAATAGCGGCAGCTCGGCGGCAGGATGCGCGAAGGGCCCAATTGCCATCCGCGCGCGACCAGGATCAGCAGCTTGGCGATCATCGGTCGAGCTTGGCGAGCGCGCGCCGAAAGTCCGCCTCGAGCTGGGCAAAGTCGCGCTCGATGCCGCTTTGCCGGCCGATCAGGACATGGTCGGCGCCTTCATGGCCCGCTTCCGGCAGGATCTTGCGGGCAAGCTCCCGGAAGCGGCGCTTCATGCGGTTGCGGACCACCGCATTGCCGACCTTCTTGGAGACGGTGAGGCCGAGGCGCATCGCCGGATCGCCATCGTTCCGCGCGCGGATCAGCAGCACGAAGCCGGGCGTCGGCGCGCGCGAGGCGCCGTTCGCCGCGAGGAAATCCGCGCGGCGGCTGAGCTTGCCGATCGTCTGCGTGGCTATGCCGTTGTCAGCCTTGGTTAGGCCGACAGCTTCTTGCGGCCGCGGGCGCGGCGCGCGGTCAGGACCTTGCGGCCGCCGACGGTCGCCATCCGGGCGCGGAAGCCGTGCCGGCGCTTGCGCACGAGATTGCTCGGCTGGAAGGTGCGCTTCATCGCTCATGCCTCGTAAAATCGACTGAATGAAAAGGGCCGCCAAATGAGGCGGCCTCGTTGGCGGCGCGATAGGCAAAGCCTGCGTCAAAGTCAATTGCCCGCTTCGCCCTGCTCGCTTTGCTTGCGCACCTCCTCGCGGCGGCGGGCGCTCGA
The DNA here is from genome assembly GCA_035994965.1 of Allosphingosinicella sp. Lineage (GTDB taxonomy): Bacteria > Pseudomonadota > Alphaproteobacteria > Sphingomonadales > Sphingomonadaceae > Allosphingosinicella. The sequence continues at coordinate 1,662 of DASYKV010000005.1, read as the reverse complement.
GCGGCGCATGCCCCAATCGGCCCAGCGGCCCTTATTGGGGTGCCTGCGCTTGAACTTCACATATTGGCGTTTGGCCCATTCGCTGTTCTGCAGCACCAGAGCGAGGCCCGCGGCGAAGACGAAAATGCCGCCCGGCCCGGGGACCGCTCCGATCAGCGGCGAGATGATGATGAGCAGGCAGCCGAGCAGGAACAGGCCCTGCCGGATCAAAGGCATCTTTTTCTTGCGCCGGTTGCTCATCGATTCGCATTTGGGGAGCGCGCATGGATTCTGCAAATCCGTGCTTTTGCTCGACTCCGCGGCCATATCCATTCAAAACCGGTGACCGTTGCGCCGGATTAGGCGGAAATGGAGGAAAGGGGGAGGGCTCGATGGTCGCGCACGTCGCCACGGTCGCATTTCTGGGGCTCGAGGCGCGCGCGGTCGAGGTTCAGGTGCAGATCGCCAGCGGCCTGCCCAAATTCCTCGTCGTCGGCCTGCCCGACAAGGCGGTGGGCGAGAGCCGCGAGCGGGTCCACGCGGCGCTGGCGGCGATCGGTCTGTCGCTGCCGCCCAAGAGGATCACGGTCAATCTGTCGCCAGCCGATTTGCCCAAGGAAGGCTCGCATTACGATCTGCCGATCGCGCTCGGCCTGCTCGCCGCGATGGGCGCGATCGACCGCGAGACGCTCGCCGGCTATTGCGCGGTCGGCGAATTGGGCCTCGACGGGCGGGTGGCCTCCTCGCCCGGCGTTTTGCTCGCCGCCATCCACGCCTCATCGCGCGGGCTCGGCCTGATCTGCCCGGCGAGCCAGGGCCCCGAGGCGGCCTGGGCCGGCGAGCTCGAAGTGGTCGGCGCGCCCGATCTCATCGCCCTGCTCAACCATTTGCGCGGCAGCGCCGTCCTGCTGCCGCCCAAACCGGGAGAGGCGGATCCGCCGGGCTTCGGCCCCGACCTTGCGCAGGTGAAGGGCCAGGAGACCGCTAAGCGCGCGCTGGAGATCGCCGCGGCGGGCGGCCACAACCTGCTGATGACCGGGCCGCCCGGCGCCGGCAAGTCGCTGCTCGCCGCCTGCCTGCCGGCGATCCTGCCCGAGCTGACGCCGTCGGAAGCGCTCGAAGTCTCGATGATCGCGAGCGTCGCCGGCGAATTGAAGGACGGCCGGCTGGTCCGCACCCGGCCCTATCGCGCGCCGCACCACAGCGCCTCGATGCCGGCCCTGGTCGGCGGCGGCCTCAAGGTCCGGCCGGGCGAGGTCAGCCTCGCCCATCTCGGCGTGCTCTTCCTCGACGAATTGCCCGAATTCCAGCGCAACGTGCTCGATTCGCTGCGCCAGCCGCTCGAGACGGGCATCGTCCAGGTCGCCCGCGCCAACGCCCACGTCACCTTCCCGGCGCGGGTGCAGCTGGTGGCGGCGATGAATCCGTGCCGCTGCGGCCATCTCGGCGACCCCGCTCTGGCCTGCGCCCGCGCCCCGCGCTGCGCCGCCGATTACCAGGCCAAGGTCTCCGGGCCACTGCTCGACCGGATCGACATTCACGTCGACGTCGCCGCCGTCGCCGCCGCCGATCTCATATTGCCGCCGCCCACAGAAGGCTCGAAGCAGGTCGCGAGGCGTATTTCAGCCGCCCGCAACATCCAGACTCGCCGCTACGAGAAGCACGGCATCCGCACCAACGCCG
>DASYKV010000004.1:0-71072 GCA_035994965.1 Allosphingosinicella sp. | reverse complement strand
GTCAGGCTCGGCGTCGCGACGATGAAGCGCAGGGCGGCGACGATCTCGGCGACGTCGACGCCGCGGCCGAGCGCGTTCATGCTCCGCACCTTGTCGAAATTGGCGCGGGTCTGCGGGCCCGAGACCATCGTCACAGACGGCGCGATGCCGCAGACGCGAATGCCGGGCGCGAATGCCCGCGCACACAATTCGGTGAGGCCGCCAAGCCCGATCTTGGAGATGGTGTAGCTGAAGAAATCGGGGTTCAGCGCGGCGAGCTTGGCGTCGAGCATGTTGACGATCAGCCCGGGCTCCGGGCCCTTTTGGGCGCGCTCCGCGAAGGCGCGCGACAGCAGTGCGGGCCCGCGCAGGTTGACGTCGAGATGCGCGGCCCAGCTTTCGGGCGTGAAATCCCCGATGTCGTCATGGGCGAAGAGCGAGGCGTTGTTGACCAGCAGGCGCGGCGGCGGCAGCCCGTCGAGCGCGGCCATGATCGCCTCGGCCGCCGCGGGATCGGCCAGGTCCGCCCCGACCGTCGATCCATAGCCGATCTCGGCGGCAAGCGCCTCGGCCTCGGCCTTCGAGCGGCGATAATGGATCAGCACGTGCCAGCCGTCGGCGGCCAGCGCGCGCACCATCTCCGCGCCGATCCTTTTGCCTCCGCCGGTGACGATGGCGGTTTGGGTTGGCGCCGTTTCCATGGCCCGGCGAATAGCGGCCAGCTTTGCGCAAGGCCAGCCGGCTCGCTACAGGCCGGTCATGCCGATGCCGCCGCCTCCGGACGATCTGACCGCGCTCAGCCTCGCCGATATCGCCCGGCTCGCCGGGGAAAGGCGGCTGCCGCCGGTCGAGAAATGGAACCCGACCCATTGCGGCGACAGCCAGATGCGGATCGCGCGCGACGGCATCTGGTATCACGAAGGCTCGCCGATCGGCAGGCCGGCGATGGTGCGCCTGTTCTCGACCATCTTGCGGCGCGAGCCCGACGGACGCTTCGTGCTGGTGACTCCGGTCGAGAAGCTCGACATCGCGGTGGAGGACGCGCCCTTCGTTGCGGTCGAGCTGAAGAGCGAGGGCGAAGGCGAGGCCCGAAGCCTCGCCTTCCGGCTCAACACCGGCGACCTGGTCGTCGCCGGGCCCGGGCACAGGCTTCGCTTCGACGCGGGCCCCCATCCGTACCTGGAAGTCCGGGCCGGCCTCGACGCCTTGGTCGCGCGCCCGGTCTATTACGAGCTTGCCGAGATCGCGCTGGCCGAAGGCGCCTCGCCCGCCGGCGTGTGGAGCGGCGGCGCCTTCTTCGCGCTGGAGCCTTCACAATGAGCCTCGCCGAAATGCTTCGCGAGGCGCTCGAGCTCGGCCACCGCGCCAGCCCCGAGCTGATCGGCGGCGACGCGCTCGACGAGGAGGCGTTGGGCCGCCGCATCACCCCGGCCGCGGTGCTGGTCGCGGTCGTCGACCGCCCCGATCCGACCGTGATCCTGACGCTGCGCCCCGAGACGATGCGCAAGCATCCGGGACAGGTCAGCTTCCCCGGCGGCCGCATCGACCCCGGCGACGACGGCCCGATCGCCGCCGCCTTGCGCGAGGCGCAGGAGGAGATCGGCCTGCCGCCGTCTTGCGTCGAGATCATCGGCATCGCCGACCGCTACCGGACCGTGACCGGCTTCGAGGTGACGCCGGTGCTTGGGATCGTCCCGCCGGACCTGCCGCTCACCCCCCATCCTGGCGAGGTGGCGGCTTTGTTCGAGGCGCCGCTCCATTACATTCTCGATCCCGTCCACCAGCATGTCCGCACCGCCTTCTGGCGCGGGCGGGAACGGACCTATTATGAGATCATGTGGGAGGATCGGAAAATCTGGGGGGCGACGGCGGCGATGATCGTGAATTTGAGCCGGCGCCTGGCGTTCGTGTCGTGAATTTGCCCGACGCCCCCTGGCGGCACCGGCCGGGCATGGACCGGCTGCTCGCGGCTTTGGATGCGGCCGGGGGCGAGACGCGCTTCGTCGGCGGCTGCGTGCGCGACACCTTGCTCGGGCTGGATGCGAGCGACGTCGATCTGGCCACCAGGATCGCGCCGGAGGCGGTGATCGCCCGCCTGGAGACGGCGCGGATCAAGGCGGTGCCGACCGGCCTCGCCCACGGCACGATCACCGCCGTGATCGGCGGCAAGCCGGTCGAGGTCACCACCTTGCGCCGCGACGTCGCCACCGACGGCCGCCGCGCCACCATCGCTTACACCGAGGATTGGCGCGAGGATGCCGCCCGCCGCGACTTCACCATCAACGCGCTCTCCGCAGACCCGGCGAGCGGGGAGGTGTTCGACTATTTCGAGGGCCTCGCCGATCTGGAGGCGGGCCGGGTGCGCTTCATCGGCGACCCGCTCCAGCGCATCGCCGAGGATCATTTGAGGATCCTGCGCTTCTTCCGCTTCCACGCCCGCTTCGGCAAAGGCGCGCCGGACGAAGCGGCGCTCGCCGCCTGCGCGGCCCGGGCCAACGACCTGATGGCGCTGTCGCGCGAACGCATCGCCGACGAATTGCGCAAGCTGCTCGACCTGCCCGACCCGGGCGAAACCGTCGCGCTCATGCAGGCGCGCGGCATCTTCGCCCCCATAGTGCCCGAAATAGGACCGGACGGAGTCGCGGCGCTGCGCCGGCTGATCCGCCGGGAGGCCCTGCTTCATGCCGAGCCCTTCGTGCCGCGCCGGCTCGCCGCGCTGCTGCCGCGAGACGAAGCCGTCGCCCGCGCGGTCGGCGCACGGCTGCGCCTGTCCAACGGATGGCGCGCGCGGATCGAGGAATATGCGCGCCCGTCCGATCGGGTGCGCGACCCCCGCGCTCTCGTTTTCTATGTCGGCCGCGCGCGCGCCGGCAGCTTGCTCCTGCTCGACGATATCGACGACGGCGCGCTGGTCGAGCAGATGGCGCGGATCGAAGGGTGGGAGCCGCCGCGCTTTCGCGTGCGGGGCGGCGATCTGCTCAAGGCAGGCGTTCCGGAGGGCCCGATCATCGCGCGGACCCTGCACGCGATCCAGACCGAATGGGTGGAAAGCGGCTTCGACGATGGGGCGCTGCCGGACATCGTCCGGCGCCATGTCGATCAGGCGCTGCGATCGAGCCAGTAAGCGAGCGCGTCGGCGGCGGGCAAAGCTTCGGAATAGACGAAGCCCTGGCCGTAGGTGCAGCCCTTCTGCGTCAGCGCCCTGGCCAGCTCCTCGCTCTCGATTCCCTCGGCGGTCGTCTCCATGCCGAGCGCGCGGGCAAGGCTCAAAATGGCGTCGACGATGGCGGCGCTGTCATGATCCTCGAGCATTCCGGAGACGAAGCGCTGGTCGATCTTCAAAATGTCGATCGGCAGCAATTGCAGCGAGGCCAACGAGGTGTAGCCCGAGCCGAAATCGTCCATCGCGATCTTGACGTCGAAGCGCTGCAGCGCCTTCAGCGCCCGGGCGACGCGCTCGGGTTCCTGGATGATCGCGCCTTCGGTGAGCTCGAGCGTCAGCCGGTCGCCGTCGATGCCGCTGGCGGCGAGCGCGCCCGAGACCGCGGCGGCGACGTCGTCGCGGCTGATCTGCACGGGCGAGAGGTTGACGTTGACGTTGATCGGCAACCGCGTGCCGATCTTGCGGTCCCACTGGGAGAGCGTCTCGGTCGCGGTGTCGAGCGCCCAGCGGCCCAGCTGGACGATCAGCCCCGATTCCTCGGCGACCGGGATGAACTCGCTGGGCGGGATCGGCTTGCCCTCATGCTGCCAGCGGGCAAGCGCCTCGAAGCCGGCGACGCGCCCGCTCGCGAGATGGATGAGCGGCTGATAGGCCAGAGTGAGCAGATTGGATTCGATCGCCACGCGCAGCTCGGTCTCGATGCTGAAGCGGCGGCGGACCGCCTGCGCCTGGGTCGGCTCGTAAACCTGGGTGGTGCCGGTCTTCTTGGCGCCCTTGAGCGCGAACTGGGCGTTGCGCAGCACCTCGTCGGCGCTGTTGACGCTGCTCGACAGGATCGCGCAGCCGATCGCGCAATCGACCCTTATCTCGAGCTCGGAGAGGCGGAAGGGCAGGTTCAACACCGCCTTGATGCGCTCGGCGGCGCGCAAGGCGTCGGCGATGCCGCGGTCGAGGCGGAGCAGCACGCCGAACTCGTCGCCGGAGATGCGCGCGAGCATGTCCGAGGGACGCAGCGCCGAGACCAGGCGGCGGGCGAAGGTGATCAGCAATTCGTCGCCGGCGATCGCGCCCATGCATTCGTTGACGCGGCTGAACCGGGTCATGTCGACGGCGAGCACGGCAAAGCTGGTGTCGGCGAAATGGGGGTCGCCGAGCACCTGCTCGACCTTCTCGTTGAAGGCGAAGCGGTTGGGCAGGCCGGTCAGCGTGTCGCGAAGCATCTCCGAGCGCAGGCTTCGCTCGGTCTCGACCTGGGCGGTCTTGTCGATCAGCGAGATCATGCAGCGGATGGGCTGGCCGGGCAGCAAGGTGAGGCGGGCGAAGCGGACCGTGAAATGACGGCCGCCGATGCTGCGCCCGTCGGCGGTGTCGAACTGGAAGGCGGGATCGTCCTTCTTGAGGAAGGCGGTGAGGCGGGTGCCGACCGGGCCGGAGCGGAGCATCGGCACCTGGGCGATGCGGCGCTCGCCGAGCCGTTCGTCCCATTCGGCGAGGAAGCGGAACTGGTCGTTGGCGCAATCGATGAAGCTGTCGTCGTTGACGGTGATGATCGCAGCGGCGATCGGCAAGGCGTCGAGATAGCGCTGGCGCACGGTCTCCAGGATCGATTGCAATTGCGGGGCGAATTCGGTCGGCACGCCAGCCGCCGGCGGAAGCCCACCGGCCGGGACCTTGCCCCGTTTGCGCGTCTTTGCACCCTCCATGGCGGCTGGGTTAGAGAAACAGGGTTAATTCATCGTTGAGACACGGCGCGGGGGAATACTCTCGTCGGATGAATCGTCATTCCAGCGAAGGCTGGAACGACGGGCTTTGGATCGGCCAGGCGCGCGCTCCCCCAAGCCTATTCGCGACGCGATGACTTTACGCCATGGCAGCAAAAACCTCAGCTTGACTCCAAGGATATGGTCGGCCCTCATATCCATCTTGGACGACTCAAGAACAGGTCCATGGGGGAGATTGTCATGAACAAGAAGATTTCGGGATTGCGCGCTCTGGTATTGGCCGCGGTGGCGACCGGCGGAGCAATGGCGCCGACGCCGGCCGTTGCCGGCCCGCTGAGCGAGTGCTTCGCCAATTGCTATCTCGCTTATGTCGTGATGACGCAGCAGCCGATTTTCTACGCGCAATGCCGCGACATCTGCATCCGCGACAACATTCCGCTCGTCTATGCTCCCGAGCTCAGGACGCCAAAGGGCATCATTCGCCACGGCTAGATCGATCGGCGTGATGGGAACAGTTACTCGTAACTCTCCCCCGTCCTAGAACAACTTCCGGAAGCCGATGCGGACCGCGCGGCCGAGCGGGTCGAGATAATCGCCCTGATAGCCGAGCGGAGTCGCGCCGCTGTCGTCGCGCACCCTCAATCGGCTGTCGAAGAGATTGCTGACCGAGATCGAGACGCGGGCGCCCTTGAGCCAGCCGAAGCGGCGGACCAGGCCCCGCTGCTGGCCGAGATCGGCGAAGACGGTGAGGTTGACGGTCGAGAAATCCGAGAAGGTGAGGTCGCCGCTGGTGCCGCCCATCCCGTTCGGGCTGCCGCGCACGATGCTGCCTTCCTGCCAGGTCGCGTTCATGAAGGCGCCGAGGCCGTTGCGGAAGACGACCGCGGTCAGCTCGAGCTCGTGGCGCGGGCGGCCGCCGCGGCCGCTGAAGGCCGAGCCGTCCAGATAGTCGAGCTCGGGCACGCCCGGCCGGATCAGCACCGAATCGGTGAACCGCCAGGTGTGGAAGAGCGAGACGTTGATGCCGCCGCCGGGGCCGCCGAAGAAGCCGCCGGCATTGCCGCCCGGCCCGCGCCGGCCGCCGCCACCCGGTCCGCCCGGGCCCCGGGGGCCGCCGGGTCCGCGGCCGCCGGGTCCGCGCCCGCCGGGAATCGCCGCCGCGCCAGGGGGTGCGCCCGCCGCCGGCGCCACCGTGATCGGCATGAAGAAGTTGAAGCCCCAGCGCAGCTCCTCGCGGTCCGAGCGCGCATAATTGATCGGCCGGGAATCGATCTGCACCAGCCGGCCTGCGCCATCGCGCACGAAGCGGCCCGGAAAGGCCGCCTCGATCTCCGCCGTCGCCACCGGGAAGGAGGCGATCGGATTGTCGATTCGGGTCCTCGTGTAATTGGCGGTGAACGAGAGGTTGGTGGCGGGCGTCGGGCCGCTGCTGCCGATCGCTCGGAAGGTGGCGCGGGCGCCGAATACGTGGCGGTTGTCGGCGACCAGCAAGGGATTGCCGCCATCGATGCGGGTGACGTCGACCGTCTCGCCGCGGACGAAATCGAAGACGCGCGCATTGGGGGTGACGACGACCGGATCCCCCAGTTGCTGGATGCTTGGGACGCCGTCCTCGTCGGTGACGTTGACCGAGAATTCGAGCGGCTCGATCGGCTCCCAGCGGACGCCGTAGCCCAAGGTGCGCAACGTGCCGAAGTCGGAGAAATGCTCGATCTCGGCATTGAGGTTGAGCGAGATGTTGCCGACCGCGTCGAGGAAGCCCTCGCGCCGGCTGGTCAGGGGAAGGTCGAGGCTGCCGAGAGCGGCGGCGCGGTCGCGGCTGAGGTCGCGCAGCTGGGTCAGGCCGGCGCGCAGGGTCTCGCTTTCAAGGTCGATCGTGTTGCCGCCCAGGGTGACGCTGGCCATGACCGGGCCGCCCGGCAGGCTGAGCGGCGAGCCGTTGAAGACGACCTGCGCGTCGCCCGAGCGGCTGATCGATTCCGCCCGGTCCTCGGGAGCCAATACGAGCAGGCCGTCGCCGATCGGCGCGAACGGATTGAGCGTCGGGTCGCCGGCCGCGAGCCGCGCCTGGATCGCCGCCGGATCGGCGTTGGTGTCGGTCCGGGTGACGGTGCGGGCGATGTCGTAATTGGCGGTGAAGGTCCAGCGCCAGGACTTGATGTTGCTGTCGAGCGTCAGCCCGCCATGGCCGGTCCGCCCGCGCGTCCGGCGGAGCAGCGGGCCGGCCGCGTCGGCGTAGCGGAACAGGGTGACGTCCTCCGAAAAGGGCGAATAGGGATTGGTCTCGGGCAGCGTCAGGGTGAGCGAGGGCAGGCCGAGCCGGCTCTCGCTCGTGTTCGCGGCGGCGCGCAGGTTGAGCGTCGCGGTGACGTTGCCGAGGATCTTGCGGTTGAGCGTGCCGTTGAGCTGCATCGACTCGGTCTGCGGCAGCAAGGTGCGGTAGCGGCCGAGATCGGTGACATTAAGGCGGTTGGCGCCGGCGACGAAATCGGTGAGCGCCGGCGCTCCGGCAGCGGCGGTGCCGGGCACGGCGGCGACGGTGACCGGCGTGCCGGCGGCGGCGCTCAGCGCGGGGTCTACCTCGGCGCCGGGGACGAAGGGCGCGGAGCCGACATTGCCGATGAGGTCGAACGGGGCGGACGGCGCCGACTGGATCAGGCCGCGGTCGCTTTCGAGCAGCGCATCGGAGCGCTGATAGCGGGCGTCGATATTCCAGCGGCTCGTCCGGCTGATCCTCAGGATGGTGCCGTTGAGATCCTCGGTGGATTGCCCGCCCCCGGTCGCGAAGCCATAAGCGCCCTGCACCGTGACCGAGCGGAAATTCTCCTTGAGCACGATGTTCACGACCCTCTGGTCGGCCCGGTAGCCGTAGCTCAGCGCGGTCTCCTCCGGCAGGATGTCGACGCGCTCGATCGCCTCGGGCGGCAGATCGCGGATCTCGCCGAAGCCGCCGATGCGCTGGCCGTTCAGGAGCACGATCGGCGGACCGGACTGTCCTCCCCGGCCGCGGCCGCTGCGCGTCTGCGGCGCCAGCGCGTCGACCAGCTCGCCGATGCTCGACGCCCCATAAGCGCGGATCTGCTCCTCGTTGAGCCGGACCTCGGGCTCGACGTTGCCGGCGACCTCGCCGCGCAGCCGCCGGCCGTTGACGATGACCTCCTGCCCGCCCTCGGCGGACGGCGGCGCGACGGCCGGCGCGTCCTCCTCGGGCGCTGCCTCGGGGGCGGCGGGCTCGGCGGCGGCCGCGGGCGGCGGCGGCGGCGCGTCCTGGGCGCGGGCCGGCGTGAGGCTGGTCCCGGCAAGCAGGATGAGCGAAAAAGTCTTCAAGCGCACGCGCCCCAATCCCCTGTTTTTGCAATGCAATGCGGCGCGCGGATGTCGGCGGACGCGGCTGAACGCCCGATGTATCAGTGAAGGGCCACAGTCAATTGCTTAATCCTGCTCATTGTGTGGAGATTCCGACAAGATCCGATGCAGTGCAGCCCGCATCTCAGCCGAATCTGTTGTCGCGCGGGAAGCCGTTCGGCGCGGCCCGCCCGGCGGCGCCCCGGGCCGTGCGCCACAGGTTCATGTCGGGCTCGGTGCGGGTGCGCCCGCCCTCGCCGCCCATCGGCCAGGACAGGCCCTCGGCGATCGCGAAGCCGGTCGCGTCCGAGAGCCCGCCGTCGCGATAGCGCTGCAGCTGCACGCCCTGGCCGCGGCCCATTTCGGGCAGCTGATCGAGCGGATAGGCGACGAGCTTGCGATTGTCGCCGACCACCGCGACATAATCCTGGCCGGCCCTGATCGGACGGACGACCTTGAGCCTTGCGCCGGGCCGCACGTTGACGATCTGCCGGCCCTTGCGGGTCTCGGCGACCGCGCCTGCCGCCGAGGTGAGGAACCCCCGGCCGTCCGACGAGGCCAGCAGCAGCTTCTCCGCCGCCCCGGCGCGCAGCAGTGCGACGACATTGCCCTCGCTTTCGATGTCGACCATCAGCTTGACCGGCTCGCCGAAGCCGCGCCCGCCGGGGAGCTTGTCGGCGGCGAGCGTGTAGAAGCGCCCGTCCGAGGAGGCGAGCAGGATCTTGTCGGTGGTGTGGGCGTGGAGCAGGGGAAAAGCGAGCTCGTCGCCTTCCTTGAACTTCAGCGCTTCCGCGTTGGTTTGCTCGACATGGCCCCGCATCGCGCGGATCCAGCCGCGCTTCGACAGGATCACCGTGATCGGCTCGCGCTCGATCATCGCCTCGAGCGGGATGTCGCGCGCGGGCGCCGCTTCCTCGATCAGGGTGCGGCGACGGCCGAGCGGAGTGTCGGGCCCGTATTTCGCGCGCAAAGCGGCGAGATCCTTCTTGAGCCTCGTGCGCTGCCGGGCGGGCGATTCGATCAGCTGATTGAGGCCCTCGCGCTCCTTGACGAGGTCGTCGCGCTCCCCCTTGAGCTGCATCTCCTCGAGCCGGCGCAGGCTCCTCAAGCGCATGTTGAGGATCGCCTCGGCCTGCCGGTCGGTCAGGCCGAACTCGTCGATCATCACCGGCTTGGGCTCGTCCTCGGTGCGGATAATCTCGATCACCCGGTCGAGATTGAGGAAGGCGATGAGATAGCCTTCGAGCAATTCCAGCCGGTCCTCGATCTTGCGCACCCGGTGCTCGGCGCGCTTGACCAGCACCTCGAGCTGGAAGCCGACCCAATGCCCGAGCACCTCCTTGAGGCTCATCACCTTGGGCGTGCGGCTGGCGTCGAGGACGTTGAGGTTCAGCGACACCCGCGATTCGAGATCGGTCAACCGAAACAGGCTTTCCATCAGCACGTCGGCATCGACGGTGCGGCTGCGCGGCTCGATACAGATGCGGATCGCCTCGTCGGATTCGTCGCGGATGTCGGCGAGGATGGGCAGCTTCTTGTCGGCGATCAGGCCGGCGATCTGCTCGATCAATTTGCCCTTGGGCACCTGATAGGGGATTTCGCTGACCACCGCGGTCCAGCTGCCTTGAGGTCCCTTCTCGATCGCCCAGCGCGCCCGCACCCGGAAGGCGCCGCGCCCGGTCGCATAGGCCAGAGCGATCGCCTCGGCGCTGTCGACGAGGACTCCGCCGGTCGGGAAATCGGGGCCGGCGACCCAGGCCAGCAACGCCGCTTCCTCTGCGTCGGGATCGTCGATCAGATGGACGGCGGCGTCGATCAGCTCGGCGACGTTATGCGGCGGGATCGACGTCGCCATGCCGACCGCGATGCCGCTGGCACCGTTGGCGAGCAGGTTCGGGAAGAGGCCCGGAAAGACCTCGGGCTCCTCCTCCTCGCCATTATAGGTGGGGCGGAAGGCGACCGTGCCTTCGTCGAGCCCGGCCATCAATTCGCCCGCCGCCGCGGTCAGCCGCGCCTCGGTGTAGCGCATCGCCGCCGCGTTATCGCCGTCGACATTGCCGAAATTGCCCTGGCCGTCGACGAGCGGGTAGCGAAGCGAGAAATCCTGGGCGAGGCGGACCATCGCGTCATAGACGGATTGATCGCCATGCGGGTGATATTTGCCGATGACGTCGCCGACGACTCGCGCGCATTTCTTGTAGCCCGACGCCGGATCGAGCTTGAGCAGGCGCATCGCCCACAGGAGGCGCCGGTGCACGGGCTTGAGCCCGTCGCGCAGGTCCGGCAAGGAACGGGCGGTGATCGTCGAAAGGGCGTAGACGAGATAGCGCTGGGACAAGGCGTCGTCGAACGGATGGTCGACAATGGAATCAAATACGTCACTCATGAGCGGGCGTTAGCAGGCGGGAATCGGAGAGGCGAGAGGGGTCTTGCCATTGTCTACCGATCTGGTAGACTCATGTGATAATATAACAACGTAAGGAGAGTGATCGTGAGACGTTCTATTCCCTTCCTTGTTCTGCTTCTCGCCACCACCGCCTCCTGCGGCCAGGGCGGGCCCCAGCGCAGCGACGCGCAAAGCGGGCAACCCTCCCCGCAGCAAGGGCAGCCCGCCGCGACTCGGGACGTCGCCGCCGAATCGGCCGCCGCGCCCGCCCCGGGCGCCCAGGGCGGCCGCGCCGCCGCCGGGCCGAACGTCTCGCCGACCGCCGCGCCCGGCGTCGCCTTCAACTATCGCTACGCCTTCGCCCTCCCCGCGGCCCGAGTCACCGACCTGCAGGAAAAGCATGCGCAAATGTGCGAGCGGCTGACCGTCGCGCGATGCCGGATCATCGGCATGCATTACCAGGTGCTCGGCCCCAACGATATCGAGGCCCGGCTCGAGCTCAAGCTTGACCCGGCCAACGCCCGCCAGTTCGGCGTCCAGGCCACCCAGGCTGTCGGGGAGGCCGGCGGCATGACGACGGAAACCGAGATCAGCGGCGTCGACGTCGGCACCGGCATCCGCCAGACCGGCCGGACGATCGAGCAGCTCAACGCCGATTTGCTGCGGATCCAGACGCGGCTCGCCGCGCGGGACATCTTGCCCGAGGAGCGCGAGCGGCTCGAGGACGAAGCCCAGCAGGTGCGCGACCAGATCGCCGGCCTGCGCGAGAATCGCGAGGCGCAGCAGGAGACGCTGGCGACCACCCCGATGGTCTTCCAATATGGCTCCGGCAGCCTCGTCCCCGGCTATCAGCCGCCGACCAGCATCGGCGAGGCGCTGGAGCGCGCTGGCAACAATTTCGCGGACGGCGCCAAGATCCTGCTGGTCGCGATCATCTCCGCCGGGCCATGGCTGCTGGTCCTGCTGCTGCTGCTCGGCCTCGGCCTGTGGGCGCGGCGGCGCTGGTTCCCGAAAAAGCCCCGGGCGGAGGTCGCGGCGGCGGAGCCCACGGCGGCCTAGGGCGCTTCGAACAAAGCGGCAGGCTCGGTTTGGGCCTGCCGCGCCACTTCGGCCAACAACCAATCCCGCAAGGCGGCGATCTTGGGCTGGCTGCGGCGGCCTTCGGGATAGACCAGCCAGTGGCCGAGATCGGTCAGGTGGACGTGCCCGAACGGCTGGACGAGGCCGCCAGCCGCCAGCTCGTGTCGCCAGAACATGGGCGTCATCATCGCAATGCCGGCCCCGGCGAAGGCGGCATTCGCCTCCATCACCTGATTGTCGAGGACGAGGCCCGGACCAAGCGAGCCTTCGCGCGCGGCGACCCCCATCTCGGCCAGCCAATCCCCCCACCAATCGTCGCCTGGGCTGAGCCGCGGCACATCGAGCAATTGTTCCGGCCGGGTCAGATTGTGGCCCGCGGCGAAGGCGGCGCTGCAAATCGGGCTGAAATTGAGGCGGAACAGGAAATGGCATTTGAGCCCAGGCCAGTCGCCCCGGCCCACCCGGATCGCGGCATGAAACTCGCCGGCGGAGAAATCGATCAGCTTGTTGTCCGTCGACAGCCTTACCGCGAGGTTCGGATGCCGGACCTGGAAGCTGCCGATCCGCGGCGCCAGCCAGGTGGTGGCGAAAGTCTGCGCGGTGCTGATCGAAAGCAAAGCCTGGTCCTCCGCGACCAGGCCGGAAAAAGCGTCGTCCAGCGTCTCGAACGCGCTGGCGACCAAGGGCGCCGCCCGCCGCCCCGCCTCGGTCAGCAGCACCCGGCCCTTGTGGCGCGCGAAGAGCGGCACGCCGAGCCGCTCCTCGAGCAGGCGGATTTGATAGCTCACCGCCGCCTGGGTCATGCCGAGCTCGGCCGCGGCCTGGGTGAAATTCTGATGGCGCGCGGCCGCCTCGAAGACGCGGACGGCGCTGAGGGGCGGCAGGCGGGGCATGCGCCAACCATAAGCCAGGCTTATACTATACGTCCAGACTTTCGTTGGCGCCGGGCGCCGCACTTTGCCATTTCATGGCCACGCAGGAACGCTTTTCCTCGCAGGGACATGAAAGGAATTCGAGATGCTCGACGGAATTGACGGCCGCATGTGGGCCCAGCATCACGATCAGTTCAGCTTGTCGGTCGACCGCGGGCTGGCGCGGCTTGGCGCGGGGCTCTCCCGGCTGCGCGCCGGCGCTTCGCGGCTGGCGAGCTGGGACGGGACGACGGCGCAATTGTTCGCCATGGTCGTCGCCTTCGCGGTCACCGCCCTGAGCTTCAACACCACCGCCTGAAAGGACCTATGAGATGCGCAAGCTCCTCACTGCTTTCCGCCGCCTCGCCGCCTCCTGGTCGCTGGCGATGTGCAAGATGAACCAGATCCAGTTCAGCGCCCCCTGGAACCCGCCCCGCTCCCGCTGCGGGTGACGGAAAGGGGACAGTCACTTTAACGCGCCGACGTGTCTCACCTGAGCGCCGCCGCGCGTGAAAGTGACTGTCCCCGCCAGCGCATGGCGGCTATCCGCTGGCCATGCGCGCGATGCGGAAACCGCTTGCCCTCCTGATCGGCCTCGCTCTAACCGCTTGCGCCGTGAGCCAGACCCCCAATATGAGCGACGGCGCGCCGGGCCGGCTGATGGACTGGCCCGATCTGCTCGAACGGCCGCGGCCCGCGCCATCCGCCACGATCCGCTACGGCGCCGACTCGCTCCAGGTCGCCGATTTGTGGCTGCCGGCCGGCGCCGGACCGCATCCGGTCGTGCTCATGGTCCATGGCGGCTGCTGGCAGACCGACATCGCCGACCGCAGCATCATGAGCTGGATCGCCGACGACCTCAGGCGGCGCGGCATCGCGGTCTGGAACATCGATTATCGCGGCGTCGACCGGCCGGGCGGGGGCTATCCCGGCACCTTCCAGGACGCCGCCGCCGCCGCCGACGCGCTGCGCGACCATGCCGCCGAGCATCGGCTCGACCTCACCCGAATCGTCGCGATCGGACACAGCGCCGGCGGCCATCTCGCTTTGTGGCTGGCCGGTCGCCCGAAGCTGCCCGCCGGCTCGCCGCTGCGCACCGCCCATCCGCTGCCGATCCGCTCGGTGATCAGCCTCGGCGGCCTGCCCGACCTCGAGGAGGCGGCGCGTTCGTCGAACGGCTGCGGAAACGAGGTGGTGGTGCGGCTCACCGGCGGCGTCCGCGCGGGCCGGATCGATCCTTTCACGGACACGTCCGTGCCGCGCCTCGCCCCGCTCGGCGTGGCGCAGGTGCTGATCAACGGCCTCCAGGACCGGATCATCCCGACCGCTTATGCCGAGGGCTATGCCGGGCCGATGCGCGCGGCGGGCGACGACGTCCGGGTCCGGATGATCGACCGCACCGGCCATGTCGAGCTGATCGCCCCCGAGACCGCCGCCTGGGCCGCCGCGGTCGAGGAGATCGAGCGCGCGCTGGGACTCCGTCGATGAGCTTCACCCTCGCCGAGGCCCGGGCCGCCGACGCCGCCGATCCGCTTCGCGCCCTGCGCGACCGCTTTCACCTGCCCGAGGGCCTGATCTATCTCGACGGCAATTCGCTCGGGCCGCTGCCCAGGTCGGTGGCGGCGCGCCAGCGGGCGGTGATCGAGGAGGAATGGGGCGAGGAGCTGATCCGAAGCTGGAACAGCCGCGACTGGATCGGCATGCCACGCCGCGTTGGGGCGAGGATCGCACCCCTGATCGGGGCAAAGCCGCACGAGGTGCTGGTCGCCGATTCGACCTCGGTCAACCTGTTCAAGCTGCTGGTCGCCGCCGCCCGCCTCTCCGGCCGAACGACCCTGCTCAGCGAATCGGGCAATTTCCACACCGACCTGCACATCGCCAGCGGCGTCGCCGAATTGCTCGGAATGACGCTCGACATCGCCCCGCGCGCGCAGATCGAGGAGCGGATCGGCGCGGACACCAATCTGCTGCTCCTTACCCACGTCCATTACAAGACGGCCGAGCGGTTCGACATGGCGCGGATCACCGCTCTGGCCCGAGCCGCCGGCGCGACCACGATCTGGGATCTGAGCCACAGCGTCGGCGCGGTGCCGCTCCACCTCAACGAGGCGGGCGCCGAGCTCGCCATCGGCTGCGGCTATAAATATCTGAACGGCGGCCCGGGCGCGCCCGCCTTCCTCTACATCGCCGAGCATCTCCAGGAGCGGCTGGTCTCGCCACTACGCGGCTGGATGGGCCATGCCGAGCCCTTCGCCTTCACCGACGATTACAGGCCGGCCGCCGGCATCGACCGCTTCCTCGCCGGAACGCCGCCGATCCTCGGCCTCGCCGCCCTGGAGAGCGCGCTCGAGGCCTTCGACGGAGTCACCCTCGAGCGGCTGTGGACCAAGTCTATCGCCTTGTTCGACGTCCTTTACGGGCTGATGGAGCAGAAATGCCCCGATTTCGCCTGCATCTCCCCGCGCGGGCCCGAGCAGCGCGGCAGCCACATCTCCTTCGCCCATCCGCATGCCTTCGAAATCTGCCAGGCGTTGATCGCGGCGGGCGTGATCGGCGATTTCCGCGCGCCCGACGTGATTCGCTTCGGCCTGACCCCGCTCTATCTCGGCTTCGAGGAGATCTGGCACGGCGTCGACCGGCTGGCCCGGATCGTGGCGAGCGAAAGCTGGCGCGACCCGAAATTCGCGGTACGGGGGAAGGTGACCTGAGCCGGACCCGGTTCAGCCTTTGGGTTGCTTCGCCGGCGCAGGTCCGGCTTTGGCTTTCACAGGCGCGCGCTTCGGCTTCGAACCCTCCGCTTTCGCTTTGAGCGACGTCGCCTGCGGTTCCTGCGACGGCAGAGCCGCGACGAAGCCGAGCCAGAGAATGGAGGCAAAAGAGGCAAGCATCGTAGTCCGCTCCCGCGTTTCCAGCAAAACGCCGAAGCCGCCGAGCGAGGTCGCCCATAGCAGGAAAGAAACGAGCGAAATGAAGATGGCCTGAAAATCCGGCCGGCCACCACCCTTAGGCTGGGTGGCGAAGTAGCGGTAGAGGATCACGGACAGAGCGATGACCGCGATCAGCACGATTCGCAGGGCGAAACTGTCGCTGGCTGCGCCAATTGCCAGAGGGTAGGCAGCGGCCGCTTCGGCGGGAAATAACTTTGCAAGATTCTCCGAGACCTGACGCGGCTTTGCATGTCGCCTTGGAATTCCCGAAGGAAAAGCATGCATAAGGTGACGCGAATGACCGATGTTCGATACGAAATCCGACAGGTCCAAACCGCCGCTTATTCTGAGAGATCCTCTGATATCCATTTTCATCGCCCGGACGACTTCCGGACCCTCCCACTGCCCCGAAAGACAATTCATAAACGAACACCAGGGATGAATCCATGTTGGCGGCGCACACATGCTGCGAGGCGGTCGGGCAAGGCTGTTTGCTCTCCGAACCCGCCTCCCCTATAGAGCCGCCTTCCCTCGCCAGCCCGTAGCCGGAGGCCTAAGCCCAGATGTCCCGCCGCCGCATGATCTACGAAGGCAAGGCCAAGATCCTCTACGAGGGGCCGGAACCGGGCACGCTCATCCAATATTTCAAGGACGACGCGACCGCGTTCAACGCTCAGAAGAAGGGGACGATCTCGGGCAAGGGCGTGCTCAACAACCGCATCTCCGAGCATCTCTACACCCTGCTCGGGACGATCGGCATCCCGAACCATTTCATCCGCCGCCTCAACATGCGCGAGCAATTGATCCGCCAGGTCGAGATCGTGCCGATCGAGGTGGTCGTGAGGAACGTCGCCGCCGGCACGCTCTCGACCCGGCTCGGCATCGAGGAAGGCACCCAGCTGCCGCGCACGATCATCGAATATTATTACAAGGACGACGCGCTCGGCGACCCGATGATCGCCGACGAGCATATCGCCGCCTTCGGCTGGGCGACGCGCGAGGAGATGGACGACATCGCCGACATGGCGATCCGGGTGAACGACTTCCTGTGCGGCCTCTTCGCCGGGATCGGCATCCGCCTCGTCGACTTCAAGCTCGAATTCGGCCGGCTGTGGGAAAACGACTTCGCCCGGATCATCCTGGCCGACGAGATCAGCCCGGACGGCTGCCGCCTGTGGGACATGACCTCGGGCGAGAAGCTCGACAAGGACCGCTTCCGCCGCGATCTCGGCGGCGAGGCCGAGGCCTATCAGGAGGTCGCCCGCCGGCTCGGCCTGCTCCCCGAAGGCGAGACCAACAGCGTGCTCGATCTGGCGGAGCATCGGCAGAAGCGGGGGAAGTAAGTCGTCATTCCAGCGAAAGCTGGAATCTCCCTGCCTTCCAACGCCGATCAAAGAACAAACGGGATTCCAGCTTTCGCTGGAATGACGGATTCCCCTCCCCTTTCCCTGCCCGGCTTCGCGCCTGCGCGAAGACGAACGAAAAAAAAGGCCCCGCCTCTCGGCGGGGCCTTCGGGCCCTTTCAGGCCTCTCCCTAGCTTGTGAAGTGGATCAGCGCGCGCCGCCGGCCGGGCCGCCGATCGCGACGGGGCGGCTGAGGGCGGCGAGGCTGTTCGCCGGCTGCATGAAGGGGATGGGATTGACGGCGCGGCCGTCGATCCGGACTTCGTAATGGAGGTGGCTGCCGGTCGAGCGGCCGGTCGAGCCCATCAGGCCGATCAGCTGGCCGCGGCGGACGCGCTGGCCCGGCTGGGCGATACGCTGCGAGAGGTGGCCGTAGCGGGTCTGGATGCCCGGGCCGTGGTTGATCTCGACGAGATTGCCATAGCCGCCATTATTATATTCGGAGCGGCCGACAATGCCGTCGGCGGTCGCATAGACCGGGGTGCCGATCGGGCCGGCGAGGTCGATTCCGGCATGCATTGCGGCGCGGCCGCGGAAGGGATCGGAGCGGACGCCATAGCCGCTGGTGAAATTGGCGGCGGCGATCGGCTGGGCCGAGGGAATGGAGGCGGCGCCCTGCTCGAGCTGATCGAGCGCGCGCCAGCTGGCGAAGAGCTGGCGGAAGCGCGGATCGGCATTGTCGCCGGCGCCGTCGACGGGCTCGAACGGGCCGCCCATGCCAATCGCGGCGGCGGCGTGGATGCGGGCCGGCTCGACGCCGACGGCGCGCAGGGCGCTGGCGGTCCGATTGTAGCGCTGGCGGGTGAGCTCCTGGGCGCGGTCGGCGAGCGCCATCTGCATCGCGTCGACGCGGTCGAAAGTCTGGGTCATGGCGAGCGCGGCGGCATTGGCCGGGGTCGCGACCTGGCGCGGCAGCTGGCGGGAGAGCTGGGCGGCGCTGGCGTGGCCGGAAAGCATGGTGGAAAGGAAGGCCTGGCGGCGTTCGAGCTCGGCGGCGCGGTCGTTGACGGCGACCCGGATCGCGACGACCTCGGCCTGCATCTGATCGACCTGGCGCTCCATCCGGGCGACGTCGCTGTTCATCGCGTGAAAGGCGGTGACCGTGGCGGCGACCGACCAGGCGAGGATCAGCCCGAGCGCCGCGGCGGCCGCCATCTGGACCTTGGCGCCGATCGTGAAGCGGCGCAGGCTCTTGCCGTCATGCAGGAAAATGTCGCGCGGCTTGAAGAGGTTGCGGAACTTCCGGGCGAGGCCGGCATTGAACTTGGCAGGACTGAACTTGGTGGTCATGCCCGAATTGGCCGCCGATACGAAAGTCGTCATTCAATTTCCCCGCTCGGTCCCGTGGGGCCGAAACGGCCGCGCCCGGCGGCCGTGTGAGTTTCAAGGGCCTCTGGCCCGGCTCGAATTGTGTGGAATTACTGCCCACCCGAAATCTGGGGGGACAATGTTAAGCAAGTTCCACCCCGGCAACCCCAAGGTAGAATTCGCGGGACAGACCGGCTTCGTCCCGGGCTGAGTCGTTGAACGGGGGCTTAACGATCCCGCGGAAGTGCGAGCGAATCAATCTTTGCCACTCCGGCACGGCGGCAAGGCCGCGGGATTCGCAGGTCCGCTTGAACCAAGAGGTGCCCGCGGCGACGTGCCTGATCTCGTCGCGATAGATGCGGCTCAGCATGGCCGCCGAGCGGGCGTCGCCGCCCCGTTCGAACGCCGCGACGAGCGCCGGCGTGACGTCGAGCCCGCGCGCCTCCAGCACCATTGGCACCACGGCCAGGCGGGCGAGCGGATCGTGGGCGGTCTGGGCCGCCGCTTCCCACAGCCCGTCATGCGCGGGCAGCGCGCCGTAGCGCGAGCCGAGCGCCGCCAGCCGCCGGTCGAGCAAGGCGAAATGCATCGCCTCGTCGGCGCCGACGCCGAGCCAGTCGTCGACGAAGGGGGGCGGATAGGCCGCGCCGAACCGCCCGATCATGTCGAAGGCGAGATCGATGGCGCCATATTCGATATGGGCGAGCGCGTGCAGCATCGCGATCCGGCTTCGCTCCGACCCGGCCTTGCCGCGCTTGGGCATTCGGTTCGGCGGCAGCAGCTCGGGCCGCGCCGGACGCGCCGGCCGATCGGGCATGAAGACGTCGAAACGATGCGCCAGAGCGCCGCGGCGCCAGGCCCGCGCCGCCGCCCGCGCCGCCTTGACCTTGAGGCGCGGCTCGGCGGTCAGCAGCACGGAGCGGCAGGCCAAGGCGATCGTCGTCATACGGCTAGTCGCCCGCCGGCTCCTCGGTTGGCGCGGGCGCGGCCGGCTCCGGCGCGGCGGCTTGCGCCGCCTGCTCCTCATTCACCGGATAGTGCATGTAGCGCTCGACGCTGAGGCCGCGATTGGCGACCTGGCCGGGAGGCCATGGCCGCAATTCGGTGGTCGGAGTGGCGTCGCGCCAATAAGGGGCGGTGGCATCGCGAGTCTCGACCGGGCCGGCAAACGCCGCGGCGGCGGCGGCCTGGGCCTGGCGGGCCTCGCAGTCGCCGCCGCATGCCGCAGCGCCCGGCGCGGCGCTTTCGCCCCAGCCATAAGCCTGGGCATAAGGGTCGTTCACGACGGTCCGCGCCGCGGCCGGGTCGATTCCGACCGGCCGCTCCGCCGGGCCCTGGAAGTGGACCGGATCGATTTCGGAGACCGCGCTCTCGCCGAGCTGGATGCCGATGATGGCGGCGACCAGCAGGCCTGCTCCCGCCGCGATGAGCGCGCTCGAACGGGTCCGCATCGCCGGAAAGCGCGGGCGGGCCCGGCGCGTTCCGGAAGGGCGGACCGGAATGGTCACGGCAGTTCGCGCGCCGCGGCCAGAACCTCCTCGACATGGCCGGGCACCTTCACCTTGCGCCAGGCCTTGGCCAAAGTGCCGTCGCGGTCGATCAGAAAGGTGGCGCGGTCGATGCCCATATATTTGCGGCCGTAGAGGCTCTTCTGGCCCCAGGTGCCGAACGCCTCGCAGACGCTGCCGTCCATGTCGCTCGCCAGCTTGATGCCGAGATCGTATTTTTCGGTGAATTTGGCGTGCTTCTTGGGATCGTCCTTGGAGACGCCGAGGATCCAGGTCCCCGCATTCTCGAACTCGCCGGCGAGAGCGGTGAACTCCTTCGCCTCGCGGGTGCAGCCCGACGTGTCGTCCTTGGGATAGAAATAGAGGACCAGCTTGTTGCCGCGAAAGGCAGACAGGCTGAGGGGCTGGCCGTCCATGCCGGTCAGGGTCACGTCGGGAACCGGATCGCCTTCGGCCAGCATCAGCTCGACTCCGTCGCCTTGCGCCACATCGCGCTTATGCTTTGCCGCGCCGCTTCGTGCGCGGCAAGCAGTTCCTCCCATCCCTCCGTCCGGCAGGCGCGCGCGACCAAAGCCCGCGAGGCCGGCGCCGGCTCGGTCGAATCGGGGGCGACCAGCCGCAACGTCACCAGCATGCGCACGAGCAGGCGATGGGCGTCGGCGATCTCTGGCGGGACCAGCCCCTGTTCGATCAAAGCCGCCACCGCGGTGCCGAGCCGGGGCGCGAAGGCGGTGCGGTGCGAGAGCTGGAGGCTGTGGACCGCGAATTCGAGATCGACCAGCCCGCCGGGCGCGAGCTTGATGTCGAAGAGCCCCTTCGGCTTCTTGTGGCGGGCGATTTCGAGCCGCATCTTCGCTGCGTCGGCGGCCACGACGGCCGGATCGCGCTCGATGTTGAGCACGTCGTCGATGATCGCGGCCAGCGCCTTTTTGTCCGACTCCGAGCCGTAGACCGGCCGCGCCCGGGCCAGCGCCATATGCTCGAAGGTCCAGGCACTCTCGCGCTGGTAGCGGGCGAAGGTGTCGAGCGAGATGGCGAGCAGCCCGTCGGCGCCCGACGGCCTCAGCCTGGTGTCGACGTCGTAGAGAGGCCCCGCCGCCGTCGGCACCGACAAAGCCGCGCTGATCCGGGGCGCCAGCCGGTTGAAATAATCGGTGGCGCGAAGGGGCTTTGGGCCGTCCGATTCATTTTCGTGGCTGCCGCTGAACAGATAGATGAGATCGAGGTCGGAGGCGTGGGTGAGCGCGCCACCGCCGAGCCGCCCGAGCCCGAGGATGACCAGAGCGCAGCCCGGCACCTTGCCGTGCGCTTTCTCGAATTCGGCGACAGTGGCGTCGGCGAGCACGCGGATCGCGGCCTCGGCGACCCGCGCATAGCCTTCGCCGACGCCGATCGGGTCGCTCTGCGCCAGCACGACCTGCGCGCCCAGGGCGAAGCGCATCTCGTTGACCCGCCGCCGAACGCGATCGAGGATCAGCTGATAATCCTCGTCGGCGCGGTCGGTGCGGGCGAAGCGCGCGGCAAGCTCATCGACGGTGCGCGCTTCGTCGAAGGCGCTGGCGTCGATCAGGCCGTCGAGCAATTCCGGCCGCCGCCCCAATTGCTCGGCGAGCGCCGGCGCGTGGCTCAGGATCGCGGCGAGATGCTGAGTGAGGCCCGGCCGCGCCTCGAGCAGGCGGTAGAGATTGACCCCGCTCGGCAGCCGCATCACCAGATCCTCGAAGCGGTTCATCGCCGCGATCGGGTCGGGCGCCGCGCCGAACGCCTCGATCAGCACCGGCAGCATCGCCTCGAACGCGGCGAGCGCCGGCGCCGTCCTCAACGAGCGGACCTTGCCCGAGCGCCAGCCCTCGATCCGCGAGCGCGCCGCCGCCGGCTCGGCGAAGCCCGCTTTGGCCAGCGCCGCGTCGAGCGCTTCCGGATGCTCGGGCAGCCGCTCGCCGTCCTCCTCGACCAACGTGTCGTAGAGCGCGCCGACCCGCTCGACATGCGGGCGCAGCAGAGCGAGCAAGGCCGAAGCGTCGGCGAGCCCGTGCAGCCGCGCGACATTGTCGAGCGCGACGGGATCGGCGGGAAGGCTGTGGGTCTGGCGGTCGTCGACCATCTGCAGCCGATGCTCGATCGTGCGATAAAGGCGATAGGCCTCGGCCAAAGCGGCCGCGTCCCCGGCCCCGATCCGGCCCGCTTTGGCCAAAGCCGCGAGTGCGTCGAGCGTTCCGGCCGCGCGCAGCTCGGGCTCGCGGCCGCCATGGATGAGCTGGTGGACCTGGACGAAGAATTCCACCTCGCGGATGCCGCCGCGCCCGCGCTTCAGATCGAAACCGGGACCGAACGCCTGGCCTTGCGCATAATGGTCGCGGATCCGGCGGCTGATCGAGCCGATCTCGCCGATCGCGCCATAATCGAGCGAGCGCCGCCACACGAACGGGTGCACCGCCTCCATGAAGTAGCGGCCGAGCGCCGGATCGCCCGCCGCCACCCGGGCGCGGATGAAGGCCGAGCGCTCCCAGGGCAGAGCCGAGCTTTCGTAATAAGAGATGGCCGCGTCGACCGGCAGCGCGATCGGAGTCACTTCGGGCGAGGGCCTCAGGCGCAGGTCGATGCGGAAGGCATAGCCCTCCTCGGTGCGCTTCTGCAGGATCTCGACGACGCGCTGGCCGATGCGCAAGGCCGCCTGGTCGGCCTCCTCGCGCGGCTTTTTGGGCAGGGTCTCGGGATCGTAGAGGAAGATCAGATCGAGGTCGGACGAATAATTGAGCTCGCGGCCGCCCAATTTGCCGAGCGCGAGGATGGCGAAGCCCCGGGCTTGCGCGTCCGGCGTCCGCTCGGCGATCGCCGCGTCCAGCGCGCGCTGGAGCTGGCGGTCGGCCAGGTCGGAGAGCGGCCCGACCACCTGCTCGAGCGTCAGCGCCCCGGCCAGATCGCCAATGCCGAGCGCGAGCGCCATCGCGCTGCGCTCGCGCCGCACCGCCGCCATCGCGTCCGCGGTCTCGCCGGCCGCGCGGGCCAAAGCGAAGGCGGTGTCGAAATCGCCTTTGGCCAGGGCCTCGGCGATTTCGCGCAACCGGCCGAGCTGAAAAGCGAGGAAGGGTGAATCTACGTAGGCGCGCCTGATCGCCTCGTTAACATTCTGTTTATCATGTGTTTCCTTCATATCACAGGTCGAAGCCGATCCGTTCGGGCGCCGCAACGATTGCAACTTGCTAGTGCAACACACGTTAATCTCGTTGTGAAGGAATGGAACAAGACGATGAAGGCCCAGGCCGAATATCCATCGCGGAGATATGTGAAGGTGGCTCCCCCCACCGTTCACGCCGGCGTGGGCGATGCCTTGCGCCAGGCCTTCCGCATGGACGGCGAGGTCCGCTCGCTCAAATCCTTCGAGGATCTTCTCTCCCGCTTGGACTGAGTGCCCGCTCGGGGACAGTTACGAGTAACTGTCCCCATTCCTCTATTCGTCCGGGCCGGGGTCGCGGTCGCGGCTGAGGTGGTCGACCTCCTTCATGATCGTCTGCAACGCGGTCTCGTTCTCGGGAGTCTTGTGCGACCGGCGCGAGGGCAGTTTGCCGTCGTTCAGCAGGCTTTCGAGCGCGACCCGACCGCGCGCCACCCGGCTCTTGATCGTGCCGACCGCGCAGCCGCAAATCTCCGCTGCCTCCTCATAAGCGAAGCCGCCGGCGCCGACCAGGATCAGCGCCTCGCGCTGCGGCTGCGGCAGATGCAGCAAGGCGCGCTGCATGTCGCCCAATTCGATATGGCGGTCCTGGCTCGCCGGCGCGGCGAGCAGGCGCGAGGCGGTCAATTCGTCCCACTCGCCCTTGAAGCGCGCGCGGCGCATCTGGCTGAGGAAGAGATTGCGCAGGATGATGAAGGTCCAGGCGCGCATGTTGGTGCCGGCCTGGAAGCGCTTGCGCGCCGCCCAGGCCTTGAGCAGGGTTTCCTGAACGAGATCGTCGGCGAGGTCGCGGCTGCCCGAGAGCGAGCGGCCGAAGGCGCGCAAATGCGGGATGACCAGAGCGAGCTGGTCCTTGAACTCGTCATCGGGAAGCGGCGCCCATTCGCCCCCGCCCCGCTCGACTTCAACCTGCGCCGGCTGTTCGCTCACGCTGCCCCTCGACTCATTTCAGTGTGCCGCGCGGCGCCGGCCGGCGCCATGGCATCGTTCGGAAGATGGGATCACTTCCAGAGAAGTACAATCGCGACGAAGGCCGCAATAACCAGGATCAGCCCGAATGTGAGAATGTAGCGCGTCATATGCGGCGTGCTGCCGGCGCGGGCGTCGGTCGTGCTGATATGCTCGCGTTGGTCGCTCATCGTTCGTCCTGACTCGGGTTCCACTCGTTACGGGGGGCAACGCGCCCCATCCGAGCCGGTTCCGAACGGGGCACTGAATGGGGACAGTCACTTTTCCGCACGCCACACCCGGATTTCTCCTGCCGTGCGGAAAAGTGACTGTCCCCGCTCGGTGCCCTCAGGCCGGCACCGTCGCCGTGTCGAAGAACAAGGCCTGGGCGATCGCCGCCTTGACGGTCGAACGCTGGAACGGCTTGGTGATCAGGAAGGTCGGCTCGGGCCGCTCCCCGGTCAGCAGCCGCTCGGGGAAGGCGGTGATGAAGATCACCGGCACGTTGAATTCGGCGAGGATGTCCTTGACCGCGTCGATCCCCGAAGAATCGTCGGCGAGCTGGATGTCGGCGAGGACGAGGCCCGGCCGGCGCGCCAATGCCTGGCTCACCGCCTCGTCGCGGGTGACGGCGACGCCGGTGACGTTATGGCCGAGATCGCGGACGATGGTCTCGATGTCCATGGCGATGATCGGCTCGTCCTCGATGATGAGGACGTCGGCGCGGGTCTGGCGCTCGATCTCGGCCAGCGCCTCGTTGACCAGGCCTTCCACCTCGTCGCCCGACGCGCTGATCAGATAGCCGGCATCCTCGGGCGTGAAGCCCTCCATCGCGGTCAGCAGCAGCGCCTGGCGCGACAAAGGCGTGATCCGCGAAAGGCGGGCGCGGGCGATGTCCTCGGGCGCCTCGGCCTCGGTATGGCCGGGCGCCTCCTCGACATTGGCCGACGACCAGATGGCGTGGAACGTCCGGTAGAGGCCGAGCCGGGGATCGACGTCGCGGGGAAAGGCGTCCGGCGCCGCGACGATCGCCTCCAGCGTCGCGCGGACGAAGGCGTCGCCATGCGCCTGGGTGCCGGTCAGGGCGCGGGCGTAGCGGCGGAGGAATGGAAGATGCGGCGCGAGATCCTGGCCAAGCGACATGTTCGGTGCGACTCCTTCATAATCGTTACGGGGCCTATTGGTTGGCCCCCGTCGCGAATGCAACCGCAACGGACGTCAGCAGCCCGGAAATCCGATCATGCCCCGTCCTCGCGCGAAGGTGGAACAAACGTCGGAGTTTTTTGTTTCCAAGCCCGCGCGGTCTGATTATCCGAGACCGCCTTATTTTTGCGTCTGTTCAGCGGGGCGGCTGCGTTCGAGCCGAGGCAGGCCCGCG
This sequence comes from Allosphingosinicella sp., assembly GCA_035994965.1. Classification (GTDB taxonomy): domain Bacteria; phylum Pseudomonadota; class Alphaproteobacteria; order Sphingomonadales; family Sphingomonadaceae; genus Allosphingosinicella. Next base: position 45,839 of record DASYKV010000004.1, on the reverse strand, counting down.
GGACTTAACCGCGGGCGCGGCGCGATGGCCGTGAGGGGTGTGGAATTTTGACCGTTCGTGACGACAGGGGAAGCCGGGACCAGACGTCCACGAGCGAGCCCGCAACGTCCTCCAAGACCAAGGTCAAGGCCGGCGAGCGCCGGACCCGCCGGCGCGCGCCCGGCGGCGAGGTCGGCAACGCGCTGCGCACGGTCTATGACGACACGCTGAAGGAAACGATCCCGCCCGAAATGCTCGATCTGCTCGGAAAGCTCGGCTGATCGATCATGGCGCCGTCCCGGTGAGCGACGACAAGCTACAGTCCTCCCGCTGGGCGCAATCCTCCCGCTGGGCCCGCCTCTCCACCGGCCTCAAGATGTGGATCATCCTCAGCCTCGGCCTGCTGCCGCTGGGAGTGATCGCGATCGTCGCCTCGATCGACAATGCCCGGGTCAGCAGGGAAAGTGCGCAGCAGGAAGCGCAGACCCTGCTCGCCCAGCTCACGCAACGCTACACGCTGGCTGTATCGCGCAATGCCTTCACCATCCGCGCCGGCCGCGACGCGATCATCGAGGAGGGCGACACCGGGGGCATCTGCCGGCGCACGCTCCAGCGTCTCGGCCGCGCGCCCAACGTCCCCGGCCGCTTCGCGATTTTCGGCAGCGACCCGGCGCCGCGCTGTTCGAGCGCGGGCTTCGCTTTGCCCGCCGTCCCGCCCGCGCACCGGTTGCCCGGCCGTGTCGCGATCATGCCGGGCGGCAACCTTCTCGAAGTCTTCCACTACGATCCCTCCGGCCGGATCGAGGGCATCGCCGAATATGAACGCGCGCAGATCGCAGCCGCGGTCAACACCCCGCCGCTGCCGGGGGATTTCGCGCTCGAGCTCGTTCAGGGGGATCGGGTGATGCCGCTTCGCGCCATGTCGGCGGCGGCGGCCGAGGGGCCGCAGGTTTCGGCCGACAACCCCTTGGGCAACGGCCAATATTCGCTTCGGGTGCGCATGGCCGCGCCGCCGATGAGCCTGACCGAGATATTGGTGGTGGCTACTCCGATCCTGATGTGGCTTTGGGCCTCGCTGGTCGGCTGGCTCATCGTCCAGCGGCTGCTGCTGCGCCCGCTCGGCCGAATCCAGAAGATCATCTCCGCCTACAAGCCCGGCGACCGGGGCGTCGATCTGCCCGCTTTGGCAAGCCCCGCCGCCGAGATCGGCGCGCTCGGCCTGGCCTTCAGCGAGGTCACCCGGACGGTCGCCCGCCACGAGGAGGAGCTCGAGGCGGCGGTGGTCCGCCAGACCAAGCTGGTGCGCGAGGTCCACCACCGGGTGAAGAACAATCTCCAGGTCGTCGCCTCCCTGCTCAATCTCCATTCGCGCGGCTCGCCGAGCGCGGAGGTCGCCGCGGCCTATGCCTCGATCCAGCGCCGGGTCGACGCGCTCGCGGTCGTCCACCGCAACCATTATGCCGAGCTCGAGGAGAATCGCGGGGTCGCGCTCCGGTCGCTGATCACCGAATTGACCGCCAATCTGCGCGCGACCGCGCCGGCGGGCGCGGCGGCGATGCAGATCCGCCTCGATATCGGGGCCTTCTACGTCACCCAGGACGTGGCGGTCTCGGTCGCCTTCCTGATCACCGAGATCGCCGAGTGCGGCATGCTGCGCGGCGCCGGCCTGGTCTCGATCGCGCTCGACGGCGACGGCCCGGCCAGCGCGCGCCTGTCGATCGAGGTCGACGCGCTCGCCGGCCGGGCCGGTGGCGACGCCGCCTTCGAGGAGAGGTTCGAGAGGATCGTCACCGGGCTCGCCCGCCAGCTCCGCTCCACCCTCGACCACGATACCGAACGCGGCCTCTACACGCTCAGCATTGCCGTGGTGGAGAGGGCCGAGCCCTAAGACGGGCGGCGGGGCCGGCCGCGCGGGCGCCGGGAGGCCGCGCTGCCCGGCGGCGATCCGCTTCTCTCGGCGGCCTCGATGAGCGCGCGCTCGCTCTCGTCGAGACCGGAAGCGAGCAGGCCGCGCCAGTCCGGAACGCGCGCGCGCATCGGCGCGAGATCGGCCACCGGGTCGGGAGCGAGCCCGAGATGGGCGCGCGCGCTCGACCAGCGCCATTGCTCGGGCCGGGCGACCAGGCCGGCGCGCACCGGACCGAGCTCGGCATAGCGGACGCAGGCCAGGAGATGGGCCTCGTCGATCGGGAAGGAGGAGAAGGGGCTCTGCCACAAGGGGCCGCGCCGGCCCTCGCGCCGGTTCACCGCCCAGGCATAGAGCCGGTGGGGCTCGCCCAGCGCGGCGCGCAGCCCGTCCACATGCGCCGGCACCAGCACCAGATGAACCCGGTCGGGCATCAGGCACCAGGCCCAGATCGCGGTGCCCGCCTCGCCGCAGGCCTCGCCGAGCAAATCGAGATAGAGGCCGTAATCCGCGTCGGAGAAAAAGACGCGCCGGCCCCGGTCGCCACGCTGGGTGACGAGGTGCGGGGCATCCGGCACGACGAGGCGGGCGGTTCGCGGCATCGCCATGGCCCTATCAACAAAAACGGTGACAGCCTATCCGTTTTCAGCGAAAGCGATGAATGGGGTACATGGGTTTCGGGGCGCGCGCGCGGGCTTCCCACCGACGGCGCCCGGCTTTTCGACCAGATGCTGTCCCCATTTTTCCGGGCGCTTGACCGGTCCGGAATTCGCGCCGATCTTCCGCCAGCCTTTACCTGGGAGCCCCGTCGCATGCGCCTCGCTTTTCTCGCCGCTCTGCTCATCTCCGCCACTGCCGCCGCCTCGGCCCAAACGCCCACCAATGCGCGGCCCGCCAACGCGCCGGCCGACCGCTGGCACGCCAAGGCGCGCGAGATCTATGCCCATGCGATCGGCATCCCGACCGTCCAGGGACGAGGCCGCGTCCCCGAGCTCGCCACCTATTTGCAAGAGCAGTTCCGCGCCGGCGGCCTGACCGGGGTCACCATCCATCCCTATGATGTCGTCCGCCCCGACGATCATACGGCCGCACTGATCCTGCGCTGGCCGGCGATGCGGCCGTCCGGCCGCAAGGCAATCCTGCTCATGGCCCATATGGACGTGGTCGAGGCGCGCCGCGAGGATTGGTCGCGCGATCCGTTCGAGCTCGGCGAGGAAGGCGGCTATTTCTACGGCCGCGGCAGCGGCGACGACAAGGTGGGCGTGGTGGCGATCACCACCGCTTTGCTGCGCCTGCGCGCCGAAGGTTTCGCGCCCAATCGCGACATCATCGTCCTGTTCACCGGCGACGAGGAGACCGGCGGCGACGGCGCCGATCATGCCGCCAATCAATGGCTCGATCCCTCGACCATCGATTTCGCGCTCAATGCCGACGCGGGCGGCGGCGCCTTCCTCGAGAACGGCACCCTGTTGGGCTTCGGCATCCAGACCGCCGAGAAGACCTATCAGAGCTATATCCTGACCGCGACCAACCCTGGCGGCCACAGCTCGCGCCCGCGCCCCGACAATGCGATTTACGCGCTCGCCCACACGCTCGGGCGGGTCGAACAGCATCGCTTCGCGCCGATGCTGAACGAGACCACGCGCGCGTCGCTTTCCCACCGTGCCGAGACCGCCGACCCGCCGCTCGCCGCCGCAATCAGGCGCTGGCTCGCCAATCCCAACGACGGCGAGGCGGCCGACATCGTCGAGGCCTCGCCGACCGAGGTCGGCCTGACCCGGACGCGCTGCGTCGCCACGCGCCTGGAGGGCGGCCATGCCGACAATGCGCTGCCGCAGCTTGCCCGCGCCACGGTCAATTGCCGGATCTTTCCCGGCGTCGATCCCGCCACCGTACTGGCGACCCTGCGCGGCCTGGGCGCGCCCGACAATGTCGCGGTGGAGCCGGTCGACGTCGCCCGCCCGACCGACGCCTCGCCACTCAGGCCCGACGTGGTGGGCGCCTATACGGCGGCCGTCCGCGCCCGCCATCCGGGCGCCGCGATCGTGCCTGACATGAGCACCGGCGCCACCGACGGCCTCTATTTCCGCGCCCGCGGCGTCCCGGTCTACGGCGTCGAAGGCTCGTGGATCGTCACTCCCGCCGACGAGCGCGCCCATGGCCGCGACGAGCGGCTGCCGGTCCGCGCCTTCTACGAGGACGTCGACCATTGGGTCGACATGATCCGCCGGCTCGCGAGCTAGCGCAGCTCCCGCCTTACTGGCCCTCGTCGGCGGGCGCTTCCTCCGGCGCGGGCTGTGCGCCCTCCTCCGGTGCCGGCTGTGCGGTCTGGCTCCCGGGGATCGGAGTCGCCGGCGGCGAGCAGTTGACGGGGAAGCGTCCGGACGGCTCGCGCGCGCCGGCGCAGGCCATCCGGCCCTCCTCGCCATTCGCCGCGCGCAGGTCGGCATGGCCGGTGACACGGTCCTCGCCCTGCCCGCTCAGCTCGAGCGCCAGCACCGTCATCCCGTTCGCGACGAAGGATTGCCGGAGCTCCGCCTTCAGCTGGTTGATCAGGACCGCGTCCAGCGCCTGGACGCATCGCGCCTCGTAATTCCGGCCTTCCGTCCGCCGCGCGGTGCAATTGAACCGGCCGACCTGGGAGTCGGCGGCGCGGACCGTGGCGAAGCCGCTATAGGTGCCGTCGCCCTGCTTGGTCATCCGGACCTGCTGGACATTGCCGCCGCGTCCAGCCTCCGCCGCCGCCTGGCGCACCAGATTGTCGACGAACGGCCCCTCGGCCTCCGTGCAGCCGGCGATCAGGAGCGTTCCGCCCAGCAGTAGCGCAAATCCCTTCATGACATTCCCCCGTCAAAGGCGCCGCCGACGCGCGGCGCGGGCGGAGAGCGTCGACCGATTTGGCGATTCGCGCAAGCCCATGCCGCCCATCGGCGCCGGGACGGCAACCGAAGGCCGCAAAAAAATGTCTTTGAGGTGCGAAAAAAAGTTCAAATCGGTGGAACCGACACCGCCGATCCTCGTTTTTGGGTTTGGATAGTGACCTTTTGCCCCCCCGCTCTCGCTATCCAGAACATGAGCCCGGACGCGCCGACCTCCCCCCCCGGTAGCGCGTTCGGGCTCAACTTTTTCAGCCTCCCCGCGTTCCACGCCACGCGCCCCTCCCCTGCGAGGGAACCGAAGTGCCGCACGGGCATTTACCTGCATCAAGGGCCGGACGCGCGCATTCGCCCGTCGCCTCGGTTCGGGAGGATTTGAAATGAAGAAGCTGTTCGCGATTCTGGCGCTGAGCGCCACTCTGATCACCGCCGCTGCCTGCAACACGGTCCGCGGCGCCGGCCGCGACGCCCAGTCCGCCGCCAATGCGGTCGACAACGAGATGTAGCTGGACCCCACGAGGTCAGAGGAAGCTGGGCGTCCCTTCGGGGGCGCCCTTTTTTTACGGCTCGGGCTTTATGGTTCGGCTTGGGCCGCGAGCCGCGCCCGCTTGCGCTCGGTGAACCAGATCGCGATCAGCGAGAATTCGTAGAGCAGCAGCAGGGGCACGGCGAGCAGCAGCTGCGAGATCACGTCGGGCGGGGTCAGCACCGCCGCGATGACGAAGGCGATGACGATCGCGTAGCGCCGTCCCTTCTTCAGCTGCTGACGAGTCACGATCCCCGCCCGCTCGAGCAGCATCAGCAGCACCGGCAGCAGGAAGGCTATGCCGAAGCCGAACAAGAAGCGGGTGACGAAGGACAGGTAATTGCCGATCGCCGGCATCGCTTCGGCCTGCACGCCACCGACATTGCCCTGATAGCTGAGCAGGAAATGCAGCGCGAGCGGCATGCAGACGTAATAAGCGAGCGCCGCGCCGCAGAGGAACAGGAAGGGGGTCAGGATGAGGAAGGGCGCGAACGCCTTCTTCTCCTTGGCGTAGAGGCCCGGCGCGACGAACCGCCAGATCTGGTTGGCGATGATCGGGAAGGCGATCATCAGCGCCGAGAAGAAGGCGACCTTCACCTCGGCGAAGAAGGCCTCGAAGATGTTGGTGTAGATGAGCCGCCCCTGCCCGGCCTTGAGCAGCGGCTGGACCAGGAAGCCGAAGATCGGCCGCGCCTGCCACAGGCACAGGCCGAAGGCGATCCCCAGCGCGACGACGCACCAGAGCAGCCGGCGCCGCAGCTCGACGAGATGGTCGAGCAGGGGCGCCTTGCTCTTGTCGAGATCGTCGGCCTCGCCCCCTCTCTTGCGGTCGGTATCGCTCATGCCGGCTCATCTCCCGGCGGCGGCACGGATATTGCGGGCTTGGCGCGGCGCGGCGGCGGCTTGGGCCGGTCGGGCCTCGGCCTGGCAATGCGAATGGGCTTGGCGGCCTTGTCGAGCTTGGGCCCGGCGGGCGGCGCATCGGACGGCTCCATCCAATCGTCCTCCGCGGGCCCGTCGAGCGCGGGCACGCTCGCCCCGACCGGATGCTCGCGCATGATCCGGTCATTGTCCGCCTGCCACTTCTTTTCCATGTCGGCGAGCTCGGATTCGCGCATCATCGCGTCGACACCGCCGCGGAAGCTGCGCGCCATGCCGCGCGCCTGGCTGACGAAATTGCCGACCGCGCGCATCACGCGCGGCAGATCCTTGGGGCCGATCACCACCAGGGCGACGACCGCGATGATCAGCAATTCGCCGGAATCGATCCCGAACATCGCGTCCTTTCCGGCGGCCCCCTGCGGCTAGGCCTGGTTGCGGTCCGTCTCGGCCGGCCGCGCGGGCTCGGCGGCGGGCGCGGGAGCGGCAGCGGCGGGCGGCACCGGCTGCGCCTCGACGGTCCGCTCGGAGGAAATGCGCTTGGGCTCGGGCTCCTCTTCCTCGGCCATGCCCTTCTTGAAGCTCTTGATGCCCTTGGCGACCTCACCCATCAGCCCCGACACGCGGCCGGCGCCGAACAGCAGAACAATCACCAAAAGCACCACGATCCAGTGGCCAATACCCCACGCGCCCATCCGAATTCTCCTCGTTTCCGCACCTATTTAGGCGTCTTCGGCGTCAGTTTCCAGTTCCGCCTCATCCGCCCCCAGGTCGGCGTCCTCCAGGCCGAGCCGCTCGAGCGCGGTATCGACCGGATCGAGCAGCCCCGCCGCCTTGAGATCGTCGATCCCGGGAAGGTCGCGCCGGCTCTTAAGACCGAAATGTGAAAGAAATTCCAGCGTCGTCGCGTAGGTGAGCGGCCGGCCCGGCACCTCGCGCCGCCCCGCCGGCCGCACCCAGCCCGCCTCCATCAGCACGTCGAGCGTTCCGCGCGAGATCTGCACGCCCCTGATCGCCTCGATCTCGGCCCGGCTGACCGGCTCGTGATAGGCGATGATCGCCAAGGTCTCGACCGCGGCGCGGCTGAGCTTGCGGCTCTCCTCGCGCTCGCGCCGCAAGATGTGGGCGAGATCGGCGGCGGTCTGGAAATGCCAGCGCCCGCCGCGCTCGACCAGCTCGACCCCGCGTCCTGCATAATGGCTTTCGAGCTCGGCCAGCGCCGCGCCGACGTCGATCCCCTCGCCGACGTGGAGCGCGATGTCGGCAGCGCTCAGTGGCTCCTCGGCCGCGAACAGGGTCGCCTCGACCGCGCGAAGGGCGTCGGACAACTCCCTCATGCCGCCCTCACGTAGAGCGTGGCGAAGGGCTCGTCCTGCTGAAAGGCGACCTTGCCGAGCCGGGCAAGCTCGAGCGTCGCGACGAAGCTCGAGGCCAGCGCCGAGCGCCTGAACTCGGGATCCTGCGTCTCCGGCAGGAACGCCTCGAGCGCGGTCCATTGCAGCCGGGTCCCGATCATCCGCTCGAGCCGGTGGATCGCCTCGTCCAGGGTCATGACCGGCCGCCGCGCGATGACGTGGACCGAAGGCTCGGTCCGCGCCCGGACGATGCCGTAGGCCGAGATGAGATCGTAGAGATCGGCCTGCCAGGCGGACCTGCGCACCACCTTCAGCCCCTCGGGCGCGGGCCTGAGGAAGACGTCGCGGCCGATCCGGTCGCGGCCGATCAGCCGCGCGCCAGCCTCGCGCATCGCCTGCAGCCGCTGCAGCCGGAGCTGAAGCCGCATCGCCAGCTCCTCCGGCGACGGATCGACGCCCGCCTCCTTGGGCAGCAGCAGGCAGGATTTGAGATAAGCGAGCCAGGCCGCCATGACGAGATAGTCGGCGGCGATCTCGAGCCGGAGCTTCCTGGCGTCGGCGATGAAGGCGAGATATTGCTCGACCAGGGCCAGGATCGAGATCTTGGCGAGATCGACCTTCTGGCTGCGTGCCAGCGTCAGCAGCAGATCGAGCGGCCCCTCCCAGCCGTCGAGGTCGAGCGTCAGCCGGTCCGCGGGGCGGACGGGCGCGCGGTCGAGCTCGAAATCGTCGTCTGAATCGGTCATGGTCCGAGCCTAGAGCCGGCCCGCGCGGAAGTCGAAGCCGAAAGCGCAGTTTTCCACAGCGTATCGCATTGCCACGGGTCCCGATTTGGCCGAGAGTCGCGCGTTCGACACAGGGGGAGGGATCGATGACGCGTCCACTGATAGCCGCCGCCGCTTTCCTGTTCGCCATCGCCACGGCAGGCCAGGCCCCCGCCCAGACCATCCGGCCCGACACCGATAATGACGAGAACCTGGAATATGCGGCATCGGTCGCGCAGCTCACCTTCGTCCCAAACCAGCCTGGCAACACCGTCAAGATGTTCGCTCTGGCCGGCGGCGATCCGGCGATGAACGGCTTCCAGACATATCTCGCCTTTTACGCCGATGTGGACGTGGGCTGGGTCACCTTCCGGATCGGCGATTTCCTCGACTATCGCATCCTTTCCGCGACGGCCGGGCGGATCAATGTGCAGGTCCGCGAAAATTATCTCAGGGGCGACGAGATCGCCACCCGCGTGCGCCGCTTCAGCCTGCGCTGGACCCCGGGACAGGACGATGCGCCCCCGGCCACGGTGACCATGGCGCCGACGCGCTAGGCCCGTTCACGCCCGGTGCAGCCGGCCGCGCGCAGGAACCCCGGCCGTGAGGACCACGTCATGAAGAAGATGCTGCCGCTTTTGATCGCCGCCGCCTTGTTCGCCGCGCCGGCCGCCATCGCCCGCTTGCCGCGCGGCGGCTCGCCGGCGCCAGCCGATTGCCCGCTGACGATCGGCTATTCGAGCTACGGCGCCGGCATCGACCGCAGCTTCCAGGCCGTCGAGCGATTGCTGGCCGGCGACCGCGCCGTGCGCGCCGTCACCCGGCACGGCTGGGGCCGGGAGGGCGAGACCACCTTGTGCGTCCGCACCGGCTCCGGCGCCGATGCGGCCCGACTGTTCCACGCCGTCCGCCGGCTGGTCCCTGACCGGCCGCGCGGACCGGTCTCGCTCAGCACGCTCGGCGGCCTGCGCTACCAATCGCCCCCGCCGCAGCGACGCTGATCGAAAGCCGGCCGCGCTTCGCCGAAGCGCGATGGCGGATCCAGTGCGGTCCGCCAGCATCGGCGCCATGCGCGCCTTCCTCCTCCTCGCCGCTATGCTGTGCGTTTCGGCGGGCCCGCCGGCGCCCGGCTGGCATCTCGTCCCGGGCAGCCTGGAGCCCAATCGCGGCCCCGACGGGAACAGCGTCTTCCTCGATGCGCCGGACGGCCTGATCCTGATCGATACCGGGCGTCATCCGGACCATCGCGACCGGCTGCTGGCTTATGCGCGGGCGCGCGGCCGGCCGATCGCAGCGATCGTCAACACGCATTGGCATCTCGATCACAGCACCGGCAATGGCGAGATCCGCGCGGCATTCCCGGGCGCACCGCTTTACGCGAGCAACGCCATCGACGGCGCGCTCGCCGGCTTCCTGCGCCGCAGCCGGGAAAGCACATCGCGGGCGCTGGCGGCCGGCCAGATCCCCGAGGCGAACCGGGCCGAGATCGAGCGGGCCTTCGCGGCGATGGACCATCCCGAGACGCTTCGGCCGACCCGCCCGGTCACGCGCTCGGGCGAGATGAGCATCGCCGGCCGGAGGCTGCGCGTGAACCTCGCCCGCTTCGCCGCGACCGAGGGCGACGTCTGGCTCTACGACCGTGCCGCGCGGCTGGTCATTGCCGGCGACCTGGTCGTGGCGCCGGTGCCGTTCATGGACACCGCCTGCGCCGAGGGATGGCGGCGCGCGCTCGACGCGATCGCGGCGACGCCGTTCACCACTTTGGTCCCCGGCCATGGCGCGCCGATGGACCGGCAGGGCTTCCTCGCCTGGCGCGCGGCGTTCAACGCCTTCGTCGACTGCGGCGGCTCGGAGCGGCCACGCGCCGACTGCATCGCCGGCTGGCGCCGGGATGCCGCGCGCTTCATCCCCGCCGGGCGCGAGGCGATGGTCGAGGAGCTGGCCGGCTATTATCTCGACAGCCGCCTGCGTTCGGCTCCGGAGGAGCGGCGGCGTTACTGCGGGCCGGGCGGCTAGGCGGAAGCGGCGACGAGCGCCTCGCGGATCGCCGCCATGTCGGCTTCGAAGGCCGCTGCCAGCGCCGTATCCGAGAGGCCGGCCACGTCCACCACCTGCCCCATAGCGAGGCCGATGCGCAACGTGGCGCCCCAGCGGCCGTCGGCGAGGCGCACGCATTTGACCGGCTGGCCGACCCGGACGCCGGCCAGCGCCATGGCCTTGTGCCAGGCCTGGGCGTCCTCGAAGCTCGCGCCGCCGGGCTTCAGCGCCGACAGATCGAGCGTCGAGAGCGTGCGCATCTCGATCGGATGGGTGTCGGCCTCGGCGACGTCGCCGGGCGGATAAGGCGCGACCCGGCGGGCGGGCATTTTCTCGACGATCTCGGCGCGGACGGCGGCGTGGAAGGCATGGATCACCCGCCACGCGGAAACATCGCCGAGCGCCTGGAAGCGCTCGAGCTCGAACAAAGAGGCTTCGAGCCTGAGCAGCAGGCCGATATTGACGCTGTCGGTCAACGCCTCGGCGCCCGGCCAGCCCGCCGGCCATTCGGCGCGGCGGAAGATGGTCGCGAGCCCCGCGGGCAGCGGCGGCGCGCGCGCAGCCAAGGCGGCCGGCACCAAGGCGAAGCCGCTGAACGGCGGGCCGCCCATGAACTTGGAGCCGGTCACGAAGACGATCGCGCCACGCGCCAGATAATCGTTGACCGCGGCGCCGGTGATCCGCGCCTGGCAGGCGTCGACGACCAGGGTGGCGGCCTCGCCTTGGCGGTCGCACAGCGCATCGACGTCGGCGAGCGAGGGCAGGATCAGGCCGGTCTTCGAGCCGTGGACGATATGGACGAGGCTGTGCCGGCCGGCGGCGCGGGCGGATGCGGCCGAGGCGGCCATCCGGGCGGCGATATAGGTGGACGGCCGCACCCGCCCCATCCGGTCGCGGACCGGAATGTCGATGAGATCGAGCGTGGCGCCGCCAAGCCCGGGCACGGGCTCGCCCGGCCGCACCGCGATGCCGAGGGCGGTCTCGCCGGCGAAATAGAGGCCGTGCGCCGAATGGATGCAGCCGGTGCCGACCTCGTCCGCGCCGAGCAAGATCGCGTTGGTCCCGCCCGGCGCGCGCTCCGCGACCAGCGCCAGCGCGACATATTCGAGGTCGGTGCCCGAGGGCGCGAACACGACCGCCACGTCCTCGGCGACGCCATAAGCGGCCCGGATCCGGGCCCGCATCTTCTCGAGCCGGTCGCGATAGACGCCGGGATCGGGCGCCGCGCCGATCTCCGCCAGCACTGCTTCGGCGCGGGCATAAGCAGCGGGCGAGATGTCGTTGGCGGTCGAGGAGGCGTAGGCGACGATGTCGCGCGGATAGGGCGCGCTGTAATAGCGGTTGAGGCCGGTTTCGGGCTTGAGGACGATGCGGTCGTCGCAGCCCCCCGTCATCAGCAGGGCGGCATCTCGTTTCTCCACGGGCTCGGTCATCAATCTTGCGCGACCCTCCCTGGGCGACTAACGCGCCCCCATATCGGCTGGCGCGGCAGGGGAACAGGGCCGCCCGGCGATTCTTGTATCAGAAGGTCGCGATTTCCAGTGAGCAGCAGCATCCTCCCCCGCTCGATTCCGGCGGACGCCAAAGAGCGGCTGCGGATCATGTTCATCGCCAAGCACGCCAAATGGGCGGGCGGCCTCCATCCGGAGGACGGCAATCACGCGCTCTACCATGTCGAGACCCGCGAGATCCTGCAGTCGCTGGGGCTCAACCTGGTGCTCGAGGACAATTACGAGGCGCTGTTCGAGAAGCCCGATGTCGATTTCGTCTTCCCGCTGCTGAACCGGGGCGGCTTCCTCAACAGTGAGATGATGCTGCCGCTGCTGTGCACGCGGCTCGGCCTGCCCTATCTCGGCGCGACCCCGATCCTTCGCGGGCTTGCCGACGACAAGCATCTGACCAAGCAATGCTGCGCCGCGCGCGGCGTCCCGACCGCGCCCTGGGCGATCTACCGCGGGGGCGCGCCGGTCGAGCAGGCGCGCTGCCCTGAGGGCGAGCGGCTGGTGATCAAGCCCAACGCCTCCTCGGCGAGCTGGGGCGTGCAGGACGCGCGCGACTGGGCGGGCGTCGAGGCAGCCGTCGCCTCGATTCACGCAGAAGGCCATGACGCGATCGTCGAGCCCTTCCTCAACGGCAGCGACGTCGAGGTCCCGGTCGTCACCATCGACGGCGTGCCGACGGTGATGCCGATGATGCTGTTCGAGCAGGCCGACCCGACCCACCTTCGGACCTATTACGAGAAGCGCGACCTGGTCGAGCGCGGCCATAAATATCAGTTGGTCGATTTCGAGGACACGACTTGGGTGCCGAAGATCGCCGAGATGACGCTGGCCATGGCCGAGGATTTCCGGCCGTTCGATTATGGCCGCTTCGAGTTCCGGCTCGATCTCGAGACGGGCCGCTGCGATTTCCTCGAGGTGAACCTCCAGGCCAATTTGTGGTCGCAGAAGGTCTTCGGCCGTTCGGCCAAGCGCGCCGGCTGGAGCCAGGCCGAGCTGATCGAGACGATCCTCTACGAGGGCCTGGCCCGCTACGGCCTGCTGGACCTGTCCCGAGCGGAGACGAGGGATGGCTGAGCAGGGCTTCACCGTCGTCGTCCTTGCCGCCCAGCGCGGCGGCCGGCTCGACCCGCTCGCCGCCGAGGCCGGAGTCACCCACAAATGCCTGGTGCCGATTGGCGGCCGGCCGCTGCTCGCCCATGTCCTTGCCGCCTTGAGCGAGGTCGAGGGGATCGAGTCGATCCGAATCTCGGTCGAGCCCGGCGCCGACGACAGCCTGCGCCCGATCGTCGCGGCCTCCGGCCGGCCGGCCCAATTCGTTGCGTCGGCGGACAATATCGCCGATTCCGTCTATGCGGCGATGATGGGAACGAACGGGCCGGTGGTGATCACCACCGCCGACAATGTCCTTTTGACCCCCGCCGCCGTGCGCCAGATCATGGACCGGCTGGCCGGGGGCGACGACGCGGTGGTCGCGCTCGCCCGCAAGGAGGCCGTGCTCGCCGCCCACCCGCAGGGGCAGCGGCGCTTTTACAAGTTCCGCGATGGCGAAGTCTCCAATTGCAACCTCTACGGCCTCTCCCAGCGCGGCCTCGGGCTCGCCGAGACCTTCCGCGAAGGCGGCCAGTTCGCCAAGAATCCGATGCGGATCGCGCGCGCCTTCGGCTTCCTCAACCTCCTGCTGCTGCGCTTCGGCTTGGTGTCGCTCGACAAGGCGATGAAGCGGCTCGGCAAGCGCTTCAAGGTCCGCGCCTCGGCCGTGGTGCTGGCCGACGGCGCCCACGCCATCGACGTCGACAACCGCCGCACCTACGACATCGCCGCCGAGCTTCTCGACAGGCGCGCGGCGTAGCGCTATCCCGCTCCTCGCCAAGGGGAAGAGCGAATGGCCGAGTTCAGACTGCCGAAGAACAGCCGGATCAGGAAGGGCGAGCGGCATGAAGCGCCCGCTGGCGCCGGCGGCCGGGTCAAGAAGTTCAAAATCTACCGCTACGACCCCGACAGCGGCGCCAATCCCCGCTACGATACCTACGACGTCGATCTCGACGCCTGCGGCCCGATGGTTCTCGACGCGCTCATCAAGATCAAGTCCGAGCAGGACCCGACCTTGACCTTCCGCCGCTCCTGCCGCGAGGGGATTTGCGGCTCCTGCTCGATGAACATGGGCGGCAAGAACGGCCTCGCCTGCACCACCGCCATCGAGGATCTGAAGGGCGAGGTCCGGATCACGCCCCTGCCGCACATGGACGTGATCAAGGATTTGGTCCCCGATTTCACCCATTTCTACGCCCAATATGCCTCGATCGAGCCCTGGCTGAAGACCAAGACGCCGACCCCGGCCGGCGCCGAGCGGCTGCAATCGCCCGAGGACCGCGCCAAATTGGACGGCCTCTACGAATGCATCTTGTGCGCCTGCTGCTCGACCTCCTGCCCGAGCTATTGGTGGAATTCGGACAAGTTCCTGGGCCCGGCGATCCTGCTCCAGGCCTATCGCTGGCTCGCCGACAGCCGCGACGAGCATGCCGGCGAGCGGCTCGACGAACTCGAGGACCCGTTCCGCCTCTACCGCTGCCACACGATCATGAACTGCGCCAACGCCTGCCCCAAGGGCCTCAACCCCGCCAAGGCGATCGCCGAGACCAAGAAGATGCTGCTGGAGCGGGCGGTCTAGGCTCGGCGCGGTTTCCCGGCGTGGAAGTTTCGGAAGGTTCATAAGGTTCAGCTTCCCCGGAGCGAAGAAAAGTCGAACCTTTCGGCGAACCTTCGGCTCGTCGAGGCGAGCCGCGCCTGCGCCCAGCGCCGCCGCGCGGCGCCATAGGCTGCCGCGCAGGCGCTGGCGAAGGAGGCGGCGTCCGGGCGCCGGCGCAGCTTGGCCGCGCCCTGCTCGGTCATTCCGACGGCGCGGGCGGCCTTACCCATATGACCGGTCTCGAACAGCGCGGCGACGTAGCGCCGCTGCCGCTCGGGCGTCCAGCCATCACATCGGGCCCGAACGGGGACCGGTTCGAATTCGAGAAGAGCGGCGAGGGCGGCGCCACGCCCGGGCGATGCGGGATTTCCGGCCTGTTGCATTTGCGAGTATGGGCCAGAGGAAATCCTACATTGCAAGAAGAGGTCTGTTTCACGCGAAGGCGCGACGAACGCGAAGCGGGCGGCCCTGTGGGCCGGGGATTCCTTTACGGGATTCGCCACATCCTTGAAACCGTTCGGGCTGAGCCTGTCGAAGCCCGCCCTTACCCTTCGGCTGCGACGAGGAAGGCCCTTCGACGAGCTCAGGAGGGGCCGTGCCAGCTACGTGTCAGGTACGTGTCAGATACGTACCAGGCACCCACTCGGGAGGAGGCACCCACTCGGGAGGCTCAGTTAAACCGTTGTTGGCGATCGCTTGTCACGATCTCCGCCATGCGCCCTTGGCCCCGCAATGCGCGCGGCAGCCGCTACGTCATTGCTCGTCCAGAGAAACTCTCGCGGCGCAACCCCTTTGTTCATCAAGGTCGGCGCGCTCTATACTAGGCCTATAGCAAACGCATTTTTACGCTTCAAAGACTCTTGCTGCACAGCCGAAAAGAATTCTGCCGCCATCGCGGGACCACCGGTGACAGGTACGCACCTGTCACCGGGCCTCCGAAGCGGGCAGTATAATTAATTTAGCAGTTGCCTTATATAAATTAAGGGGGTAGGACATCTCCCGATAGGAGAAGGTCTATGCAACTGGTTTGTTCAGGCTGGCACCGCAATCACGGACAGCACACCTTATTTACAGGCCAGCTAAGCGACGCCGCAGTTAAGCTAGGCAATGGGCCAATTAGCTATAACGAGGTCCAGATCGTGTTGTCTGAGGTTCCGCCCGAGCAGCGGCATGGTGGAAGGGTAGCCGTTAACTTTAGAATCGATACTCGAACATCTCCCTTGAATGGGGAATATTTTATGAGTCTAATTCTGGGGAAAGCTGACATTCTCCGGCTGTTCAGAGGGGCGTTCGACGAACTCAAATTTGGTAAACTAGTCGAATTGCTAGGTGATGCGGAAACCTTGGCGGACTGACTCGTGAGGGTGGGTCGTCCCTTGAAAGACGCCTTCTTTCCCGCCACTGCGCCACGATGGACGTCCACCCCCTGATCGATCACCAGCCCGATGCCGACAATCCCGGCTGGTGGACCTGGGAAGCCAAGACCGACGACCGCTTCAACGCGGTGATCGGCAAGCTGCTCGTCCGCGCCGACGGGCCCGGCCGTGCCGCCTGCCGGATGTTTCCGGAGGCGCGCCATTCCAATCTCGGCGACATGGTCCATGGCGGGGCGATCCTGACCTTCATCGACATGGCCTTGTTCGCCGGCGGGCGGCTGGCGGGGGCGCAGGTGATGCGGGCGGTGACGCTCGACCTCAACACGCGCTTCCTGAGCCCGGGCCGGATCGGGGTGCCGCTCGACGCCGAGGTCGAGCTGCTGCGCGAGACCGGGCGGCTGATTTTCCTGCAGGGCAAGGTCGTGCAGGAGGGCGAGATCATCGCCGCCTTTTCGGGCGCGCTGCGCAAGTTCAGCCGCGCGCCGTGACCGGGGTTGCCGAGCGCTACGCCGCTCTGGTGGCGGCCGGCGAGCTTCGGCCCGATGGCGACCAGCGCGCCGCGGTGGCGGTGCTAGACGCGCTTTCCGACAAGCTGGCCGAGACCGGGAGCCGGGGCTCGCTGATCTGGCGCCTCGCCGGGCGGATGGCGCCGCCGCCGGGCGGAGTCTATATGTGGGGCGGGGTCGGGCGCGGCAAATCGATGCTGATGGACCTCGCTTATCAGGCCATTCCCTACGCGCCCAAGCGCCGCGTCCATTTCCACGAATTCATGCTCGAAGTGCATGCGCGGCTGCGCGCCGAGCGGGCCAAAGAGGAAGGCGACCCGATCCCGCCCGTCGCCAAGGCGATCGCCGCCGAGGCGAAATTGCTCTGCTTCGACGAGATGGCGATCAACAACAGCGCCGACGCGATGATCCTCTCGCGGCTCTTCTCGCATCTGCTCGAAGAGGGTGTGACCGTCGTCACCACCTCGAACCGGCCGCCCGGCGACCTCTATCTCGGCGGGCTCAACCGCGAGCTCTTCCTGCCCTTCATCGCCTTGATCGAGCGCGCGCTCGAGGTGGTGCCGCTGAATGGCCCGACCGATTACCGGCTCGAGCGGCTCGGCGGCATGCCAACCTGGTACGTGCCGAACGGTCCCGAGGCGACGAAGGCGCTCAGCGAGGCCTTCTTCCGCCTCACCGATTATCCGGTCGAGGACCGCGCCCGGGTGCCGGCCGAGGATCTGGCGCTGGCGGGCGGCCGAACGCTCCACGTCCCCAAGAGCCTCAAGGGCGTCGCCGTCTTCTCGTTCGCGCGGCTGTGCGGCGAGGCGCGCGGGGCGAGCGACTATCTCGCGGTCGCCCGCCATTATCACACGGTCATCCTGGTCGGCATAACGCTTATGGGGCCCGAGAACCGCAACGAGGCGGCCCGCTTCGTCACCCTGATCGACGCGCTCTACGAGCATAAGGTGAAATTGCTCGCCGCCGCCGACGCCGAGCCGCAGGACCTCTACGTCGCCGGCGACGGCGCCTTCGAGTTCGAGCGCACCGCCTCGCGCCTGATCGAGATGCGCAGCGCCGACTATCTGGCGCTGGGGCACGGCGAGGCGTGAACCCTCGACGGCGCGTCGGGCGTTGACGAGCCGAGGAGACAGTCCATGCTTGGAAAACGCAACGCCGTCGCCAATCTCGCCGTCAAGAATCTCGACCGGGCGCGGGCCTTCTACACCGAAACGCTCGGCCTCGAGCAGGTCGACAATGAGGGCGACGAGCTGGTCGTGCTGAAGAGCGGCGACACCATGCTCAACGTCTACCGGTCCGATTTTGCCGGCACCAACGAGGCGACCGCGGTCACCTGGGCGGTGGACGATATCGAGGCCGAGGTGGAATCGCTCAAGGGCAAGGGCATCTTCTTCGAGCATTACGACATGCCGGGCCTCGCGCGCGAAGGCGACGTCCATGTCGGCGGGCACATGAAGATCGCCTGGTTCAAGGACCCGGACGGCAACATCCTCAACATCGTCGAGGACTGATCGCCAATCCATGACTCCGATTTTCCGCTCGTTCACCGTTGAAGCTAGCGCATTGCCTCGGCGAGCGCCCGGCCCCGGCCGGTGAGGCCGTAAATCGCGACCGGCGGGAATTCGGCCTCCAGCGCGCGGTCGACGAGATCGACCGACAGCATTTGCTTGAGCGTCAGCGACAAAGCGCGCGGAGTCACCGGCAGCAGCGCGCTCCTCAGCGCGGAGAAGCGGGCGCGGTCGCGGCCGAGCGTGGCGATCAGCGGCAGCGACCAGCGCGGCAGCTGGCCCGGCGCGAGGCCGAGCCGCTCGCGTTGCGCCATCACGCCTTGGCAGAAGGCCGCGATCGGGGCGCCCGCCGGGGTGAGCACATATTCGGGCCGGAGCGGATGGCCGTGGCCGGGATTGCGGGCCAGCCAGCCCGCCTCCTGGAGCTGCGTCAGGCTCGCCGCCAGGGCGCTTCGGGACAGGCCGAGCCGCGCCAGCATCATTGCGAATCGCGAGCCGTCCAAGGCCCCGACATGCGCCATCAGCGGCAGCAGCCAGCGCCCCGCCGTCAGCCGCCTGAACTCCGCCTCGCCGATCATGCCCCCTTGCTAGCAGCGCCGAAAAGTATATGCGATATAAAAATAGGACTTGAGCGATTCGGAGGGCGATGTGGCGATCGACTATGATGGCGGGCTGACCTGCTCATTGGGCGCGGCGGATCTCGACCGGAGCATCGCCTGGTATCGGGACGTGCTTGGCTTCACCCTGCTCTACAAGCGCGACGACATCGCCTGGTGCGAGCTGAGCACGGACGTCGCCCGGGTCAATGTCGGCCTCTCGCAGGTCGAGGACGCGGGCGGCAAGGGCGGCGCCACCCTCACCTTCGGAGTCGCCGACATCCTTGCCGCCAAGGCCGAGCTCGACCGCCACGGAATCCGCCAGGACGGGCCGATCCGGGAGATACCGGACATGGTCCGCCTGCTCACCTTCTACGATCCGGACGACAATGCGCTGATGTTCTACCAGGATCTGAGCGAAGCCCATGGCTAGGCTGTGGGCGGCATTGCTGCTGTGCCTCGTCGCGGCGCCGGCCTTCGCATCGGACGGCCCCTCCGCGCTGCACTGGCTGGAGGGGCGCTGGCGCGGGACCGGCACGATGTTCGGCCAGGCCAGCGAGGCAGTGCTGGAGGTGCGCCCGGCGCTCGGCGGCCGTTTCCTGGAATTCAGCTACCGCGCCGGCCGGTTCGAGGGCCGCGCTTTCTACCGGCCCGCCGGCGAGGGCCGCTGGCAGGCGACCTGGTTCGACAATCGCGGCATCACCTTCCCGATACAGGCGGTGCTGGCGGGCCAGACGCTCACCGCCGACTGGGGCTCGGCGGAAACCGAGCGCGGCCGCACGATCTACCGCCTCCTCCCCGACGGCCGCCTCGAAGTCACCGACAGCGCCGGCGGGCGCGCTTTCGCCAGCCACGTATTGGCCCGCGCCGACTAGGGGCCCACTCTGCACGGTTGCCCCGCGCGCGCGCGGGGGCTAAGCGGTCGCCACGTTCGGCCGCCTCCTGCGGCCGCTCCTTTTGAACGCAAAGAGAGCGGGAGGGCCCAATGGCTCGCAACAAGATCGCGCTGATCGGCGCCGGCAATATCGGCGGGACGCTCGCCCATCTCGCCGCGGCGAAGGAGCTTGGCGACATCATCCTGTTCGACGTCGTCGAGGGCGTGCCGCAGGGCAAGGCGCTCGATCTTTCGCAATGCGGCCCGGTGGAAGGGTTCGACGTCGCGCTCAAGGGCTCGAACGATTATGCGGATATCCAGGGCGCCGACGTCATCATCGTCACCGCCGGAATCGCCCGCAAGCCGGGGATGAGCCGCGACGATCTGCTCGGCATCAACCTCAAGGTCATGAAGGCGGTCGGTGAGGGCATCAGGAACAACGCGCCCGACGCCTTCGTCATCTGCATCACCAACCCGCTCGACGCCATGGTCTGGGCGCTTCGCGAATTCTCGCAGCTCCCGCATCACATGGTGGTCGGCATGGCCGGCGTGCTGGACAGTGCGCGGTTCCGCACCTTCCTCGCGCAGGAGTTCGGAGTCTCGGTCCAGGACGTCACCGCCTTCGTGCTCGGCGGCCATGGCGACACGATGGTGCCGATCGTCGAATATTCGACCGTCGCCGGAATCCCCATCCCCGATTTGATCAAGATGGGCTGGTCGACGCAGGAGAAGATCGACGCGATCGTCAAGCGCACGCGCGGCGGCGGCGGCGAGATCGTCGCGTTGCTCGGCACCGGCTCGGCTTATTACGCGCCCGCGACCAGCGGCATCGAGATGGCCGAATCCTATCTCAAGGACAAGAAAAGGCTCCTCCCCTGCGCCGTCAACCTCACCGGCCAATATGGCGTCAACGACCTCTATGTCGGAGTCCCCTGCGTGATCGGCGCCGGCGGGGTCGAGAAGATCGTCGAGATCGAATTGAACGCCGAGGCCAAGGCCAATTTCCAGGTCTCGGTCGACGCGGTGAAGGAGCTGCTGGCGGCGTGCAGGGCGATCGATGGCTCGTTGGCTTAAGCTGCCTGCTCTGGCCGCCGTGCTCCTGGCCGTTCAGGGCCTGCCGACCACTGCCGCGCTGAGCGCGGCCGCCGTGGCGCAGGCGCCGTCCCACGGCGCGTTCGCCGGGGTAAAGGCCGCGGTGGACACTTGCCTTGCCGCGACCCGGCCCAATGCGATCGATCCCGCGCGGCTCTCGGTCGACGGCTGGACGGAACAGGTCATCGACAATGTCGAAGCCTCCCCGAGGCCCATTCGGCTGTTCAGCAAGGCCCGCTCGGGTGCGTTGATCATGTTCAATTTCGCCGACAATGGAAAGCCGAGCTGCTATTTGATGGTCGTTCGCATGGCCGAGGGGCCCGAGCCGCTGGCTTCCGCGCTTGCCGCCCATCTCGGCGGAGCGCTCCAGCCCGAAGACGGCAGGCTGGGCCCCGGCGCGGCCGCGATGCGCGTCCCGGGCCACCCTTTCCTTCTGGTCTTGCGGCGCCAGCCCGACGACCGGGACATCATGGCCAACATCCAAATCATGCCCATCGAAGGAAGCTGAATGTCCATCCTCGTCAACGCGTCGACCAAGGTCATCACCCAGGGGATGACCGGCGAGACCGGCACCTTCCATACCGGGCAGGCGCTCGCCTACGGCACGAAGATGGTCGGCGGAGTCACCCCGGGAAAGGGCGGAACGACGCATATCGGCCTGCCCGTCTTCGACACGGTCGCCGACGCGGTGGCCGCGACCGGCGCCGATGCCAGCGTGATCTACGTGCCGCCGCCCTTCGCCGCCGATTCGATCCTCGAGGCGATCGACGCCGGGGTGCCGCTCGTCGTCGCCATCACCGAGGGCATTCCGGTGCTCGACATGGTGCGGGTGAAGCGCGCGCTGTCGGGCTCGAAGTCGCGGCTGATCGGGCCCAATTGCCCGGGCGTGCTGACTCCGGGCGAGTGCAAGATCGGGATCATGCCGGGCTCGATCTTCCGCAAGGGCAGCGTCGGCATCGTCAGCCGCTCGGGCACGCTCACCTACGAGGCGGTGTTCCAGACCAGCAATGCCGGGCTCGGCCAGACCACGGCGGTCGGCATCGGCGGCGATCCGGTCAACGGCACCAATTTCATCGACGTGCTCGAGCTGTTCCTGGCGGACGGCGAGACGGAATCGATGATCATGATCGGCGAGATCGGCGGCTCGGCCGAGGAGGACGCCGCCCAGTTCCTCGCCGACGAGGCGAGGAAGGGCCGCTCCAAGCCCGTGGTCGGCTTCATCGCCGGCCGCACCGCGCCGCCCGGCCGCCGAATGGGCCATGCCGGCGCGATCGTCTCGGGCGGCCAGGGCGGCGCCGAGGACAAGATCGCGGCGATGGAGGCGGCTGGAATTACCGTGTCCCCGAGCCCATCTGAGCTGGGCAAGACGCTGGCGGCGCTGTTGAAGGGCTGAGCATTGCGCTAGGGGCTCCCCAGATTGTGCTCCTGCGAAAGCAGGAGCCCAGTCTGCTAATGAGCCGCTGGACTCCCGCTTTCGCGGGAGAACAAGAAAGAGAGTGGAGTGACCGACGTGAACGGCGAGCGCCAACAAGGCCCCAGCTGGGCCCGCGACACTTGGCCGGTCATCGAGCTCGACGATCTCAACGCCGGCCTCGATCCTACCGGCATGACCATCGAAAAGGTCGCGGCCAAGGCCAAGGACGCCGCCGCTTCTGCGGGCGCGTCCGAGGCCGAGATCGAGCAGGCGGCCAACGATTCGATCTGCGCGATGATGCTGATCCGCACCTATCGGGTACGCGGCCATCTCGCCGCCGATCTCGATCCGCTCGGCCTCGTCCAGCGCGAGATGCCCGCCGACCTGACGCCCGAATTTCACGGCTTCACGGGCGCCGCGCTCGACCGGCCGGTCTGGCTGGGCGGCGCGCTCGGGATGGAGAAAGCGAGCGTGCGCGAGCTGGTGGAGATCCTCAGGCGCAATTATTGCGGCCATGTCGGCCTCGAATATATGCACATCAACGATCTCGAGGAGCGCCGCTTCCTGCAGGACCGGATGGAGGGCAAGGACGCCGAGATCAGCTTCACCCCCGAGGGCAAGAAGTCGATCCTGACCAAGGTCGTCCAGGCCGAGCAATGGGAGAAGTTCCTCGCCCGCAAATATGTCGGCACCAAGCGCTTCGGCCTCGACGGCGGCGAGGCGATGGTCCCGGCGCTGGAGGCGGTGATCAAATATGGTGGCCAATATGGCGTCGTCTCGATGGTCTTCGGAATGTCCCATCGCGGCCGGCTCAACGTGCTGGCCAACGTCATGGCCAAGCCCTATCGCGCGATCTTCTCCGAATTCGCCGGCGGCTCCGCCAATCCCGAGGATGTCGGCGGCTCGGGCGACGTCAAATATCATCTCGGCACCTCGTCCGACCGCGCGTTCGACGGCATCAAGGTGCATCTGTCGCTGGTCCCCAATCCCAGCCATCTCGAAGCGGTCGATCCGGTCGTGCTCGGCAAGGTCCGCGCCCAGCAGATCGCGCGCGGCGATATCGAGGGCGACAGCGTGCTTCCGGTGCTCCTCCACGGCGACGCCGCCTTCGCCGGGCAAGGCATCGTCTCCGAATGTTTCGGCTTCTCGGGCATCCCCGGCTACAATACCGGCGGCTCGATCCATTTCGTGATCAACAACCAGGTCGGCTTCACCACCTCGCCCCAGTTCGGCCGCTCCTCGCCTTATCCGTCGGACGTCGCCAAGGCGGTCCAGGCGCCGATCCTCCACGTCAACGGCGACGATCCCGAGGCGGTGACCTTCGCCTGCAAGCTCGCCATCGAATATCGCCAGCAATTCAACCGCGACATCGTCATCGACATGTGGTGCTACCGCCGCTTCGGCCACAATGAGGGGGACGAGCCGAGCTTCACCCAGCCGCTCATGTACAAGGAGATTCGCAGCCACGCACCGATCTCCGAGATTTACGGCGCCCGGCTGGAGCAGGAAGGCGTGATCGGGACGGGCTGGGTCGACGGCGAGATCGCCGCCTTCACGAGCCTGCTCGAAGGCGAGTTCGAGGCGGCCAATTCCTACCTGCCCAACAAGGCAGACTGGTTCGAGGGGGCGTGGAGCGGCCTTGGCCGGCCGGACGAGGCGATCACCGAGCGCCGCAACGTCGCCACCGGCTGCCCGGAAGAGACGGTGCGCGAGATCGGCGCCATCCTGACAAGCATCCCCGCCGACGTCGCGGTCCACAAGACCCTGGTCCGGATCATCGATGCCAAAAGGGAGATGTTCGAGAGCGGTCAGGGCATCGACTGGGCGACCGCCGAGGCGCTCGCCTTCGGCACCCTGCTGCGCGAGGGCCATCCGGTCCGCCTGTCGGGCCAGGATTCGGGCCGCGGCACCTTCAGCCAGCGCCATTCGGTCTGGGTCGACCAGAACAATGGCGCCAAATATATTCCGCTGACCAAGGTCGGCCCCGCCCGCTTCGAGGTGCGCGACAGCCCGCTTTCCGAATATGGCGTGCTCGGCTTCGAATATGGCTGGTCGATCGCCGATCCGCAGACCCTGGTCCTGTGGGAGGCGCAGTTCGGCGATTTCGTCAACGGCGCGCAGGTCATCATCGACCAGTTCATCGCCGCCGGCGAGGCCAAGTGGCTGCGCGCCTCGGGCCTCGTGCTGCTGCTGCCGCACGGCTATGAGGGGCAGGGCCCGGAGCACAGCTCGGCGCGGCCCGAGCGCTTCCTGCAGCTCTGCGCGGACGACAATATGCAGGTGGCGAACTGCACCACGCCGGCCAATTATTTCCACATATTGCGCCGCCAGATGAACCGCGACTTCCGCAAGCCGCTGGTGATCATGACGCCGAAATCGCTGCTCCGGCACAAGAGCGCCGTGTCGCCACTGACCGATTTCACCGGCGAAAGTCACTTCAAGCGCATCCTTTCCGATCCCAACCCGCCGAGCGACGAGGACGTGAAGCGGCTGGTGCTGTGCACCGGCAAGCTCGCCTACGAGCTCATCGAGGCGCGCGACAAAGCGGGCGACAAGGACATCTCGATCGTCCGCATCGAGCAGCTCTATCCCTTCCCCGGCGAGGCGCTGCTGGCGCGCCTCAAGCGCATGACCAACTTGTCCGAGCTGGTCTGGGCGCAGGAGGAGCCGAAGAACCAGGGCTATTGGAGCCATGTCGAGCCAAGGATCGAGCGCCGCCTCGGCGAGGCCGGCCTCCAGCCGAAGCGGCCGATCTACGCCGGCCGCGAGCCCGCGGCGTCGCCGGCCACCGGCCTTGCCAAGCGTCATGCGGCGGAGCAGGCGGCCTTGATCGCCGACGCGCTCGGCCATAGTTCGACCGGGCTCACTACAGGTAGCAGCGCGGCATCCGCGCAGAGGAAAGCGAGCTAGAATGGCGACCGAAGTCAAAGTGCCGACGCTTGGCGAATCGATCACCGAGGCGACGCTCGGGGCGTGGCTGAAGCAGCCCGGCGAGGCGGTGGCGCTCGACGAGCCGATCGCCAGCCTGGAGACCGACAAGGTCGCGATCGAGGTCCCCTCGCCCGTCGCGGGCACGATAAGCGAGCAGCGCGCGAAGGTCGGCGACACGATCGCGGTCGGCGCGGTTATCGCCGTCATCGAGGCCGGCGAAGGCGGCGCGGCCAAGCCTGTCCTGAGCGGCGTCGAAGGGCCCGAGCTGCCCGAGGGCACCCCGGTCAATCCGCCCGGCGCCGGCCAGAATATCGAGGCCAAGGAGGACGAAGCCGCCGACGAGGAAGAGGACGGGCCGCATCTGACCCTGTCGCCCGCCGTCCGCCGGATCGTGCTGGAGCATCATCTCGATCCCTCGAAGATCAAGGGCACCGGCAAGGACGGCCGCCTCACCAAGGACGACGTGCTGGCGGCCGCCGACGGGCAGAAAGCCGAGGCTCCGGCGCCCACCCCCGCTCCCGCCGCGCCCGCGCCGACCCCGGCGCCGGCGCCCGCGCCGGCGAAGGCCGGCGAGCGCCGCGAGGAACGGGTGCGGATGACGCGCCTGCGCCAGACCGTCGCCCGCCGCCTCAAGGAGGCGCAGAACAGCGCCGCCATCCTCACCACCTTCAACGACGTCGACATGTCGGCGGTGATGGCGGCGCGCTCGAAATATAAGGATCTGTTCGAGAAGAAGCATGGCATCCGCCTCGGCTTCATGGGCTTCTTCGTGAAGGCGGCGGTGCTCGCCGCGCGTGATGTCCCCGCGGTCAACGCCTCGATCGAGGGCGAGGAGATCGTCTACCACCCTTATGTCGACGTCTCCGTCGCCGTCTCCGCCCCGCACGGCCTCGTCGTCCCCGTCATCCGCGACGCGCAGGATCTCGGCTTCGCGGAGATCGAGAAGACGATCGCCGACTTCGGCAAGCGCGCCAAGGACGGCACGCTGACCATGGCCGACATGGAGGGCGGCACCTTCACCATCTCCAACGGCGGCGTCTTCGGCTCGCTGCTCTCCACGCCGATCATCAACCCGCCGCAATCGGCGGTGCTCGGCATGCACCGGATCGAGGAGCGCCCGGTGGTCAAGGACGGCCAGATCGTCGCCCGGCCGATGATGTACCTGGCCCTTTCCTACGACCACCGCCTGATCGACGGCCGGGAGGCGGTCACCTTCCTGGTGCGCATGAAGGAAGCGCTGGAAGACCCGACGCGGTTGCTGATCGATTTGTAATGCCTGCTCCCCGGCGAAAGCCGTGGGCCAGGTCTTTTTTTGTTTGTCTGGACCCCGGCCTTCGCCGGGGAACGAGGTAGAGAATGGCAGAGACTGACTTCGACGTGATCGTGATCGGCGCCGGGCCCGGGGGCTATGTCGCCGCGATCCGGGCCGCGCAGCTGGGGCTGAAGACGGCCTGCGCGGACAGCCGCGAGACGCTGGGCGGGACCTGCCTCAACGTCGGCTGCATTCCTTCCAAGGCGTTGCTGCACGCCTCCGAGCTGTACGAGGAGGCGCATTCGGGGGCGCTTGCGAAGTGGGGGGTGAAGACATCGGGGCTCGAGCTCGATCTCGACGCCATGCACGGCGCGCGGCTGGAGGCGATTGGCGGGCTCACCAAGGGCATCGAATTCCTGTTCAAGAAGAACAAGGTCGAATGGCTGAAGGGCCACGCCAGATTCACCGGCAAGGATTCGATCGACGTCGGCGGCAAGAGCTACAAAGCCAAGAACATCGTCATCGCCACCGGCTCCAGCGTCACTCCGCTGCCGGGAGTCGAGATCGACCATGAGCGGATCGTCGATTCGACCAGCGCGCTCGAGCTCAAGGCGGTGCCGGACCATATGGTGGTGATCGGCGGCGGCGTGATCGGGCTCGAGCTCGGCTCGGTCTGGCGGCGGCTCGGAGCGAAGGTGACGGTCATCGAATTTCTCGACCAGATCCTGCCCGGCATGGACGGCGAAGTGCGCAGGGAATGCGCGAGGATCTTCAAGAAGCAGGGCTTCGACATCCGCACCTCGACCAAGGTCACCGGCGCGAAGGCGACCGGCAAAAGCGTCACCCTGACCGTCGAGCCCGCCGCAGGCGGCGCGGCCGGGACGATCGAGGCGGACACGGTGCTGGTCTCGATCGGCCGCCGCCCCAATACCGACGGCCTCGACCTCGACAAGGCCGGCCTCGCCACCAACCAGCGCGGCCAGATCGAGGTCGACCACGACTTCAAGACCAAGGTCGCCGGCATCTACGCGATCGGCGACGTCACGCCCGGCCCGATGCTCGCCCACAAGGCCGAGGACGAGGGGATCGCGGTCGCCGAAATCCTCGCCGGCCAGATCGGCATCGTGAACCACGAGGTGATCCCCTCGGTCGTCTACACCATGCCCGAAATCGCCGGCGTCGGCCTCACCGAGGAGGAGGCAAAGGCGCAAGGCGAGGTCAGGGTCGGCAAGTTCCCGATGATGGGCAATAGCCGCGCCAAGACCAATCGCGAGGGCGACGGCTTCGTCAAGATCGTCGCCGACGCCAAGTCGGACCGGGTGCTGGGCGTGTGGATCATCGCCTCGGTCGCCGGCACGATGATCGCCGAAGCCGCGCTCGCCATGGAGTTCGGCGCGACCAGCGAGGACATCGCTTATACCTGCCACGCCCATCCGACCCATTCGGAAGCGGTCAAGGAAGCGGCAATGGCGGTGACCGGCAAGCCGATCCACATCTAGGGCCGGCGCAGCTGCCGTCTCAGGCGGCGGTGAACTGCGGCTGGCGCGCCTCGATCTCGGCGACGATGCGCGCCTGCGCCGCGGGCTAGCGCGCCAGCGCCGCCGGGCAGGCGCGGTCCGGCGTCTCGAGCAAGGCTGCATTATCCCGCCAGAAATCATCCGCCGCCCGCCGCAGCGCGCGGCCCTCCCCGGTGCGGCGCATCCAGCGTTCGATCTCCGGCCTGTAATAAGTGCCCCAGCGCACCGGCGGCCGCGGGCGGCAGTCCTCGAACGAGACGAGGCGCGACACGGGCCGCGCCGATCCGGACCAGCGCACCGCCAGGAAGAGATAGCTCGCGCGCACCCGCGGGGCATCGAGCCTGCCGCGCAGATGGGCCGCGAACCGCTCGCGGAATTCGGCGTTGCAGGCCGGGCCGGGCCGGGCGTCTCGCCCCGATCCGCCCAGAAATATCCGGCCGCGCATGGCCCTAGCCTAGGCCCGCGCCAGCGGCCGGGCAAGCGATGCCCACGCTGGCTCCGGCTGCCGCGCGGGCCTAAGGAGGACGCCGATGCCTCCCGCCCATCTCCCAGCCGCGCTCGGCCCGATCCTCGATTTCCTCGACATGGCCGGGATCGCCGTCTTCGCTCTGTCGGGCGCGCTGCTGGCGGCGGTGAAGAGGCAGACTCTGGTCACCTTCATCTTCTTCGCGGTGGTGACGGGCGTCGGCGGCGGCACGGTGCGCGACCTCCTGATCGGCGCGCCGGTCTTCTGGGTGCACGACAACCTGATATTGCTGATCTGCTTCGGCGCGGCCTTCGCGATCTGGCTGACACCGGCGCGCCTGTGGAAAGGCAAGACCTTGCTCTGGCTCGACGCCGCGGGCCTTGCCGCCTACGCGACCTACGGCGCCGCCAAGGGGCTGGCCTTCGGCATCGCGCCTTTGCCCGCCTTCGCCATGGGCGTGCTGACCGGCTGCCTCGGCGGCATCGTCCGCGACGTCCTCGCCGGCGAGCCCTCGATCCTGATGCGGCCCGAGCTCTACGTTACCGTCGCGGCGCTCTCGGCCGCCTTGTTCGTCGGCCTCACCCTCGCCGGCATGCCCGGCGGCGTGGCCGGGCTGATCGCCGCGGCGGCCGGCTTCGCCCTGCGCGGCGCCGCCATCCTGCGCGGCTGGGCGCTGCCCGCTTACGGACGGTGAGCTTTGGGCTTGACTTGATTGAACGTTCAATCAACAAGCATGTCATGACCAGGCTCCTCCTCGCCCTTCTGCTCCTCGTGCTGCCGGCGGCCGCTTTGGCGCAGGACGTCGCGGTCAGCGACCGGCGCGAGGCCGACGGGACCCTGACCCTGTCGCACGAGGTGGTGATCGCGGCGCCCGCGGCCGATGTGTGGGCCGCGATCTCGACGCCCGAAGGCTGGCGGACCTGGGCGGTGCCAGTGTCGTGGCGGGATGGCGACATCCTGGAGACGAGCTACACGCCGACCGCGCGGCCCGGCGATCCGAGCACGATCCGCCAGCATCTCGCCGCGATCCTGCCCGGGCGCCTGCTGGTGTTCCGGACGACCAAGGCGCCGGCCGGCTTCCCCCATTTCGACGTCTACGCCCGGGTCACCAGCTTCTTCGAGGTCGAGCCCGTCGACGCGGCTCAAACCCGCGTCCGCCTGACCGGCACGGGCTATGCCGACAGCGAGGCCGGCCGGCTGCTGCTCGGCTTCTTCCGCGACGGCAACCGAATCTCGCTCGAGCGGCTTCAAGACCGCTTCGTCAACGGCCCGATCGACTGGGCCGCGCAGCGCTGATCATTGCTTCCAGACCAGGGCGACCGGCTTGGGCTCCTCGGGCCGGGTCGAGAGCGGCGCCAGCGCGCGCTGCCACAGGCCGACGCTGCGCCATTCGCGGAACTTGAAGCCGACCTTCTCATAAGTGCCGATCTGGCTGAAGCCGAGCGCTTCGTGCAGCCTCACGCTCGCCTCGTTCGGCAGCGTGATCGCGGCGATCGCCTGGGCGAAGCCCTGCGCCTCCAGCACCGGCAGCAGGATGCGGTAGAGCAAGGTCCCAATCCCGCGCCGGTGCGCGCCATCGGCGACATAGACCGTGGTCTCGACCGTGAAGCGATAAGCGGGTCGGGTCCGGAAGGCGCAGGCATAAGCGAAGCCGACCGTTTCGGCGCCGTCGCAGGCCACGAACCAGGGATAGAGGCCGCCCGCCCCGGCGATCCGCCGCGCCATCTCGGCATCGTCCGGCGGCTGGGTCTCGAACGAGACGATGCTGCCAGCGACATAAGGCGCGTAGATCGAGGCGATCGCCGCCGCGTCGTCCGCGGTGGCGGCGCGAATCTTCATCCGCGCAGGACCAGAGCGGCGAGCCGGACCAGCCAATTGCCCTCGACCGGCGCCCGCGGCACGGGCGCGATGGCCGGGCATTCGAGGCAGCGCGCCTGGATCGCCGGCCCGGCGAGCAGCGAGCCCGCCTCGTGCACCGCGCGCTCGATCATCGCCTCCGGGCGGCGCGCCAGCCGGGCGAAGGCGTCGCGCGGCGCGCCGGCATTGTCGCCGCCGCGGCCGCCGAACAGGCGCGCGAGGAAGCCCGGCTCCCGTTCGAGATAGGCCCGCCTGACCGTGGCCGGATCGAGCCCCGCCCGCCGCGCCGCGTCGGCGACGGCGTCGTCGAGCGAGCCGAAGCGATCGACCAGGCCCAATTGCCGGGCCATGCCGCCGCTCCACACCCGCCCCTGGGCGATTTCGTGGACTCGCGCCGGCGACAGCCGCCGCGCCGCCGCGACCAGGTTGATGAAGCGACGATAGGTGCTCTCGACCCCGGTCTGAAGCAGCCGTTCGGCCTCGGGCGCCGGGCCGCGCAGCAGATCGGGCTGGCCCGACAAGGGCGTGGTCCTGACCCCGTCGACGCCGATGCCGAGCCGCTGCAGAGTCCCTTCGAAGCTCGGCAAGATGCCGAATACGCCGATCGAGCCGGTGATCGTCGAGGGCTCGGCATAGATGACGTCGCCCGCGGTCGCGACCCAATAGCCGCCCGACGCCGCCACCGAGCCCATCGAGATCACGATTGGCAGGCCGCGCGCCTTGGCGGCGAGGACGGCGCGCCTGATCCGCTCCGAGGCGAGCACCGAGCCGCCCGGCGAATCGACCCGAACGACCAGCGCCCTCAAATTGCCGCTCTCCAGCCCGCGCTCGAGATTGTGGGCGACCGTCTCGCCGCCGGCCGTGCCCGGCCCGGCCTCGCCGTCGACGATCGTGCCGGCGACGGTGAGGATGCCGATCTCGCCGCCCGAATCGCCCGGGCGATGCTCGTCGATCCAGGCCTCGTAGTGGACCGCATTGTAGCGGCCGGGGACCCGGTCGTCGTCATTGCCGGCGAGCGCGGCCATGCGCTCGCCATACTGGGTGCGGTCGCCGACCCGGTCGATCAGGCCGGCGCGAAGGGCCGCCTGCGCCATGTCGCCGCCCGCCGGCTGGAGGAAGGCTTGCGGGTTGGCCACCCAGTCGGCGATCCTGGCGCGCGGCCGGGCGCCGCGAACGTCGTTTCGCCAGCTCTCCCACAAAGCGTCGGCGAGCGCCTGGCTCTGCTGGCGCGCCTCGGGCGACATATCGCTCCGCGTATAGGGCTCGACCGCCGACTTGAACGCGCCGACCCTGTAGACATGGGCGGTGACTCCGATCCGCTCCAGCAGACCGGCATAATAGAGGTTGCTGCCGCCAGGCCCTGCGATCAGCACCGCGCCCAAGGGATCGAGCCAGATCTCGTCGGCATGGGCGGCGAGCTGGTAGCTGTCATCGGTATAGCCGTTGGCATAAGCGACGACTCGCTTGCCGGCGCGCCGCACCCGATCGAGCGCCGCGCCGACGTCGGCGATCGCGGTCTGGCCGCCGCCGACGAAGATGTCGAGATCGAGCGCGACGGCGCGGATACGCGGGTCGGACGCGGCGGTATCGAGCGCGTGGACCAGCTCGGCGACGCGATATTCGCGGGTGACCGGATTGCCGCCCAGCGCCGCGAGCGGATCGCGCGCCGCCGGCTGCTCGACGATCGCGCCACCGAGGTCGAGCCGCAGCGCGCCTTCGCGCGCGCTGTCCTTATAAGGGCTCGCCGACAAAGCCGCGTAGAGCAGGCCGAAGAAGACCATCATGAAGATGAGGACGAGCCCGTCCTTGATCCCGACCAGCAGCCGCCACGCCTTGCCAACGAACGCCATATCGCAGCTCCCTCCCGATCCCGGCTAACCGACCCCCGCGGCGCTGTAAATGGCGCGCCCGGGCGAGGCGGGAAAAGGGGCCGGGCCCCTTGACGCGCGGTGAACAAACCCTAAATCAGCCGGCATTGGCACTCGTCTCATCGGAGTGCTAACAGCTCTTCAGACCCATTTGAGAAAGGTCAGCGCATGAAATTTCGTCCGTTGCACGATCGCGTGCTCGTCCGCCGCGTGGAGGCCGAGGAAAAGACGGCCGGCGGGATCATCATCCCCGATACCGCCCAGGAAAAGCCCCAGGAAGGCGAAGTGATCTCCGTCGGCACCGGCACCCGGGCCGAGGACGGCACCGTGACCCCGCTCGACGTCAAGGCCGGCGACAAGATCCTGTTCGGCAAATGGTCGGGCACCGAGGTCAAGATCGACGGCGAAGATCTCATCATCATGAAGGAAAGCGACATCCTCGGGATCGTCGGCTGACCTGAATTGCGGATGTGCTCCTGCGAAAGCAGGAGCCCAGTTCTTGTTTTGGCTAGACTCCTGCTTTCGCAGGAGCGCAACGTAAGGGAATATTCAACATGGCAGCGAAAGACGTACGCTTTTCGCGCGACGCCCGTGAGCGGATCATGCGCGGTGTCGACATCCTCGCCGACGCGGTGAAGGTCACGCTTGGCCCCAAGGGCCGCAACGTCGTCCTCGACAAGAGCTTCGGCGCCCCGCGCATCACCAAGGACGGCGTCACCGTCGCCAAGGAAATCGAGCTCAAGGACAAGTTCGAGAATATGGGCGCGCAGATGCTGCGCGAGGTCGCCTCGAAGACCAACGATCTGGCCGGCGACGGCACCACCACCGCCACCGTGCTCGCCCAGTCGATCGTCCGCGAGGGCATGAAATCGGTCGCCGCCGGAATGAACCCGATGGACCTCAAGCGCGGCATCGATCTGGCCGTCATCAAGGTCGTCGAGGATCTGAAGGCGCGCTCCAAGCCCGTCCAGGGCTCGACCGAGGTCGCCCAGGTCGGCAGCATCGCCGCCAATGGCGACACCATCGTCGGCGAGAAGATCGCCGAGGCGATGGAGAAGGTCGGCAAGGAAGGCGTGATCACGGTCGAGGAGGCAAAGGGCCTCGAGTTCGAGCTCGACGTCGTCGAGGGCATGCAGTTCGACCGTGGCTACCTCTCGCCTTACTTCATCACCAACCCCGAGAAGATGACGGTCGAGCTGACCGATCCCTACATCCTCATCCACGAGAAGAAGCTCGGCAATCTGCAGGCGATGCTCCCGATCCTGGAAGCCGTCGTGCAGTCGGGCCGTCCGCTGCTGATCATCGCCGAGGACATCGAGGGCGAGGCTCTGGCGACGCTCGTCGTCAACAAGCTGCGCGGCGGCCTCAAGGTCGCGGCCGTGAAGGCGCCGGGCTTCGGCGATCGCCGCAAGGCGATGCTCGAGGACATCGCCATCCTGACCGGCGGCGAGATGATCTCCGAGGATCTCGGCATCAAGCTCGAGAACGTCACCGTCGCGATGCTCGGCCAGGCCAAGCGCGTCACCATCGACAAGGACAATACGACCATCGTCGACGGCGCCGGCAATAAAGATTCGATCAAGGCCCGGGTCGAGGCGATCCGCGCCCAGATCGAGAACACCACGTCGGACTATGACAAGGAGAAGCTCCAGGAGCGTCTCGCCAAGCTCGCCGGCGGCGTCGCCGTGATCAAGGTCGGCGGCTCGTCCGAGATCGAGGTCAAGGAGCGCAAGGACCGCGTCGACGACGCGCTCCACGCGACCCGCGCCGCGGTCGAGGAGGGCATCGTTCCGGGCGGCGGCACCGCTCTGCTCTACGCCACCCGCGCGCTCGAGGGCATGAAGGGCGGCAATGACGACCAGACCCGCGGCATCGACATCATCCGCCGCGCGCTGCAGGCGCCGATCCGCCAGATCGCGGAGAATGCCGGCCATGACGGCGCCGTCGTCGCCGGCAAGCTGACCGACAGCAAGGACGAGACCCTGGGCTTCAACGCCCAGACCGAGGTCTACGAGAATCTGGTCAAGGCCGGCGTGATCGATCCGACCAAGGTCGTCCGCACCGCGCTCCAGGACGCGGCCTCGGTTGCGGGCCTCCTCATCACCACCGAAGCGGCGGTGAGCGAGGCGCCCGAGGACAAGGCCTCGGCCGGCGGCGGCATGGGCGGCGGCGGCATGGGCGGCATGGGCGGCATGGACTTCTAGGTCCGGACGTCCACGTTCAGTCGAACAAATGAGGGCCGGGGCGGAAACGCTCCGGCCCTTTTCTTTCGACCATTGACTGGGCCCGGCACCGCGCCGATCCCCCTTTCGGGGAGGATATCCAATGGCCTGGCGCATCCTCGCATTGCTCGCGACGCTGGCCGCGCCTTTTGCGAAAGTCCAGCCCGGCGCCGGCTCATCATCCTCGCCATCGGCCAGTGGGGCGCGGCTCTCTATCAGGTTCTGCTCGACCGGATTGCGGGCTTCTCCGGCCTGACCGGGCCTGAGCGCGAAGCGCTGCTGAACGCGGCGATCGAGCTGAACGCGCGCCGCATCGGCGAGGCCGGCCGGGTCACCCTGATGCGCCTTACCGAAGACTGGCTGGTGACCCGCCTGAGCCGCGGCCAGCCGCCGGCCGGGGCCCCGCTCACCTGCCCGGGCTGAGAGGCGGCCTTATTGCCGGTTGGCGGTCCCGTTGCCGGCGCCGCTTCCGGACGGGGTCACGGCCGCATTCTCGTCGATCTCGACAGTTTCGGCGTTCGCCGTCTGGTCGTCGGGCGAGGTGTCGTAGATCGTATTGTCCTCGGTCATGCCCCGCGCCTCGTTGAGCAGGCGCTCGTCGTCGGGCGTGACCCGGTCCGGCTGGCGGCTGCAGGCGCCAAGCGCCGCCAGCAGCGAGGCCGCGGCCAGCAGGTTCAGGCTCTTCCTCATCGCTCGACCTCTTTCCTGACGCGGCGCTAACCTAGCCTGAACGCGGCGCAAAGCAAAAGGGCCGTCCCGAAATGAGCGGCGTACCGCTTACTTCGTGGTTTCGCTGGCCTGGTCCGGGACGGCGCCGGGGACATTGGCGGCGTCGTTGCGCATCTCGTTGCTGAGGTCGTGAAAGTCGCCCACCGCGTTGTTGAGTTGGCGCTCGTCTTCGGGCGTGACCCGGTTCGGCTGGCGCTCGCCGTCGGGCGCGGCGCGGTCCTGGCGGTTGCAGGCGCCGAGCGCCGCCAGCAGCGACGCCGCGGCCAGCAGGTTCAGGCTCTTCCTCATCGCTCGACCCTCCTCCCACGCGGCGCCAACCTAGCCCGAACGCGGCGCAAAGAAAAAGGGCCGCGCGCCTTGCGGCGCGCGGCCCTCCCGAAATGCGCGGGTTGCCGCTTACTTCGTGGTTTCGTTGGTGACGGCCGTGGTGGTCGACTCCACGACGTTGGTCGTGGACTGGACGCCCTGATCGACCTGGTTCTGGCCGGCGCTGATCTGCTCGTTGGCTTCGTTGCCAGCTTCACGGATCTCGTTGACGGCTTCGTTGGAGGTGGCCGAGATGTTGTTGGCGACGTCGTTCGCAGTGGTGCTCTTGCTGCAGGCGGCGAGGCCGAGGGCCGAAACGGCGATCAGGGTGAGGGCGATCTTCTTCACGGATAATTCCTTCAAAAAATGTTCGGTTGCGAGGAGAACCAAAAACTGCCGGCGGGCGCCGAAAGAGCGGCCAGGCCCCTCCTCAGGCCCTCCAGCGTCGGCCTCATTATGCCAAGCCGGGGCCCGAGTAAAGACTTCTCTACCAATACGGTTGTGAATAGCTCGCCGTCCCTCAAGGCACGTCCACGAGGGTGCTGAATCCGGCGCGCTCGGCGCCGCCGCCGCGGGCGTCGCGTTCGCCAGAGACCCGGATCGTCACCTGGCCGCCCTCCTCGGCGACGCCGTCGATCCTGAGGTCGCGCCAATAAGCGGCGAGCGGCGATTCGAGCACCGCCCATCCCGGCCCGCCGTCGCGCCAGGCGACCAGATAGAAGATGCGCTGGGGGCAATGGGAGCCGAGGCAGCCCATCTGAGCCGCGACCGTGAACAGCCGGAAGCGAAGCGTGCCGGAGGCCGCCCGCGCCGGCGGCAGTGGCTGCTCCGCCAGGGTCGCCAAGGCAAAAGCGGGCAGCGCCACCACCCGGCGCATCGCGCCTCGCGCGAACGGCCAGCTCGATTCCGCCGACGGCGCCGGGCGGCGCGGGCCGAACCGGGGATCGCGGCCGCTGTCGCATTCATAATCGTCGACGATGAGCGCGGGCCGGTTATAGTCGATGATCAAGCGCTGGCCGACCGCCGGCAGGCGCGGCTCGCCATGGATGCGCGTCGCCTCATAGTGAAAGGTGAAGGTGCAGACCGAGCCGATCGGCGGGATGAACTGGCCGGCGCCGAAATAGGTCCAGTGCATCTCGTAGGGAATCGGCCCCCGGCGCCGTGACCTTGGCGTCAACATAGACGTGGATAACGCCCGATCCGACCGGCGGCACTTCGAGCGCGGTGATCACCGCGTCGCTCACGGTGTAGCTCGGCTGCGGCGCCCCGGCCGGGGGGAACGGCACGCCTTGCTGAAGGAGCGGCTGGGCGGCGGCCGGGCCGGCGAGCGCGGCTGCCAATGCGAAGAGGATCCCGATGAGGACGGCTTTCATGATTGGAACTCCGGCGCGGCAACCCCTGCCGGATGGGATCAGACCATCTGCCCTTCGCCATGGCGGAACGCCGCGGCAAAGCCGCGGCTGACGTCGGACGGGTTCGCGCGGCGGAGGGCCCCGCGCCCCGCCGGCCGGGCTTGCGCGAGTCGGGGATCAAGGCGCGCCTTGGTAACGGCCGCCCTGCGCCTTGACCGGCATATAAAGATATCCTTATGTCCTCGGCCATGGCGCTCGCCCCCAAGATCTTCGCGGCCCTGGCCGATCCGACCCGGCTTCGGATCCTGATGCTGCTGCGCGCGATGGAGCTCAGCGTCGGCGAGCTCGCGCAGGTGCTCGGGCAGAGCCAGCCCAGGGTCTCGCGCCACGTCCGCATCCTGATCGACGCCGGCCTCGCCGAGCGCCGCAAGGAGGGGAGCTGGGTGTTCCTCAGCCTCGGCGCCCGCCCGCGCACCGAGCCCTTGCTGCAGATGCTCGACCGCTGGACCGATATCGACGGCGCCGATCCCTGGACCGCCGCCGACGCCGCCCGGCTGACCGCGGTCCGCGCCGACCGCGCCGCCGCCGCGACCCGCTATTTCGCAAGCCACGCCCGCGACTGGGACGCCTTGCGCTCGCTCCACGTCGCCGAGAGCGAGGTCGAGGCCGCCATCGCCCGCGCGTTGGGTGTGGGAGGGGGCGGCGGCGCCGCGATCGGCCGCCTCGTCGATATCGGCACCGGCACCGGCCGGATGATCGAATTGTTCGCGCGCGCCGCCGAGCAGGCGCTCGGCATCGACCGAAGCCCGGAAATGCTCCGCCTGGCCCGCGCCAAGCTCGCCGAGGCCGGGCTCGGCGCCGTCGAGCTGCGCCAGGGCGACATGTATTCGCTCCCGCTCAAGGCCGAGAGCGCGGACACGGTGATCATCCACCAGGTCCTCCATTATGCGCAGAACCCGGCCGCCGCGGTGGCCGAGGCGGCGCGGCTGCTCGGCCCCGGCGGGCGCCTGCTCATCGTCGACTTCGCCCCGCACGAGCGCGAGGAATTGCGCGGCGAGCACGCCCATGTCCGCCTGGGCTTCGCCGACGAGGCGATGGTCCGGCTCATGGCGGAGGCCGGGCTCGACGGCCGCGTCGTCGAGCATCTCGAGGGCGGCGAGCTGACCGTGACGATCTGGCTCGGCGTCAGGCCGGAGCAGCGGCTGAAGGTGGTCGCCTAGGCTCCGCGGCCGCGGCGCGATCCTCCTATAGCTTGAACCAGCTTGTGCTTTCCTGCGGCAGGACCTGCAGCGTCTCGTCGAGCACGACGCGCCCCGGCTCGTCCGGGCAGGGGCAGCGGAGCACCAGCTTCAGCGTTGCGCCGGCTTCTCCCTCCACCTTGTACCTGACGAATTGGGTCGATCGGTCGCCGCATTCCTGCCCGGCGATCGTGACCGTGTCGCCGTCGCAGGCCAGGTGGCCGTGAATGTTCAATGTGTAGCTCTTGAGCGCGCCGCCCGGTGTCGCGGAAACCTGTAGCTCGGCCATGGCTGTCCTCCTCTTTGGAGCAGGCTTATGATCATCGCCAGCGGCCTTTGCGCGTGACGGCCGTCACTGCCGATCCGGGACGTCAGAGCCTGAAGGTGATCCGCCCGCTTTCATAGCTCTCGGCATTGGCCGGCATCCGGAACGCGCCGTCGAAGACGATCTCGCCGAGCACGCCCCCGGACCGGCAGCGCAGGATCAGCCGCAGCGTCCCGCCCGCCGATCCGAACAAGATATATTGGAGGCTATGCGCCGACCCGTCGCCGCAATCGCCATAGAGCGCGGCGAAATCGCCGTCGCGCGCCGGCACGCCGTCGATCTTGAGCTCGTAGCGCGCCAGTCTGCCGCCCGGCACCGCCCAGACCGCCAGGTCGTCCATGCCCGCCTCCCGCTTGAGAAGGCGCCATATGAGCGGCGGGGGCGGTATGCGCTCGTGACGGCCGTCACGGGCCGGCCGCGGCCGAGTCGTCCCGCGCCACGCCGGGCGCCGGGCGCCGCGCAAACGCCGGAAGTTGACGAAGTTGATGCTACGTCAGGGGGGAGTCGCCCCTGCCCGCGCCGGCGGAACGGCCGCCGGACCTTTTTTCGAAACCGCGCACACCTTGAGAAAGAGCCGCCGGCGGGCGGGGCCTCGCCGAGCCGGGCGAGGGTGACAGGGGAAGTCCTACATTGGAAGGGGACGATTTCGGCCGGCACTCGAAAGCGTCGCTAGCGCCGAATCTCGACCGGCGCCGGCACCCGCACGACGTCGGGTGCCTCCGCCTCGCGGCATTGCCCCCGCGAGATGTAGACCGTGTCGCCCAGGACATAGGTGAGAATTGCGCTGTTGTCGGCCCTCACGACTACGGACAGCGGGACACCGTGGAGCGCGGTCCCGATCAATTCACCGCGCACGTTCGAGCGTTCGAAACGCGCATCATGCGCCTCGCACTCGCGTGCCGCACCCCGGAGACTGTTGCAGGGGAGGATGTATCCCCCATTGGGGTCGATCCTCGCCACCCGGCCGCGCGCCGCTTCCGGCACGCAGCCGCGAGGCGTGCAGCGCAGGCGCTGGCTGATCGGGCACTCCCAGGCGCGTCCCGGCGGCGGGGCCGCATAAGCCGGTGTCGAGAGAAGCACGGCAAGCAGGGCCGTCAATTGCATGGCTGGGCGGTTGGACATGGTCTCTTCCCCTTCGATCTGCGTCGCGGTGACCCGCTAGCGGCCGCAGGCGCGTTCCGCGAGCCGGACCCAATGGGGTGGAATGTCGGCTGCATCGATCGGCTGGAAATAGACCGTGTCTCCTTCGGCTCCGCGCGATTCGATAAGCCGGCCGTCATCGCCATAGACGTCCGCCACCTCGAGGCCGATCGTGCGGGCGGCGCAGTGGATCTGGATGCGCCTCATCATGCTTCGCGCGTCTGCTTCGTCGAGCTCGCGGAAGATGCTGCGGTAGACGACGCGGGCGATATCTCCGTCGCGGCTTATGCTCGCCGGGTCGTAGAAATGGCGCCCCTCCTCATCGTCCGGCAACGGCTCCCACACGGGGATGGAGTCCGGCGCTGGCAGGATTTGCGCGGCGAGGAGCAATGCGAGGGCGATCATTGCCATTACGTACCTGTCACCCAGGAAAAATCCTAGGGACCTGCCACCGAGGACCGGGCGGGAGGAGGTGGTGCGCCCTAGGCGGAACCTCCCGGGACGTGCCGCAAGCGCTAGACTCGCTAGAATCAAACGGGCACCCTGCACCGAGAGGGAGGCGTTCAATGGACGAGGTTCAAAGCCTGTCGGACGAGGCTATCGCGCTCGCTGACGCGATGAAGGGCCTGATCGAGATCTTTCTGGTATCGGGCATCGCAAAACCAAGAGCTTTCGACCGAATGTACGGAGCAATGCGGGACGACAAATTGAAATTGGAGTGCGTGAAGGGGGCGGCGATAATGGAAATGCTTCGCCTCTTCGCAACCGACCCAGCTCGCGCAACACATCGAGAAGGTGTCCGCATAATTCTGCAGGAACCTCCACAGGGTTCGGCGTGACTGAACCTTCCGAACAATATTGGGCCTCGTTCGGGCGCTTTATCAACCGTTTTGCCGAAACCGAACAGAGACTCCATTCCCTCCTTTGGGAGATAAGTGGCGCCAGCATTGAGGTGGCACGTGCCGCGTTCGGAGACGCCCGCTACGATAAGATCGTAACCCTCATCAATCGAATCAACGACAGCCGTGGAGAGGACGAGCATCCGCTGTTCCGCCGGGCCGTCGAGCAAATGGGGCTTATTAGCCGCATGAGAAACGATCTGGTTCATCTCGGCATCGCCCTCACTGACAAGGGTGGTATGGTGTCAAACCATGTGAAAGCTATGCCGGGTCGCGCAAAAGCGTTCACGATAACAGCCGACATGCTGGATAAGATGACAGCAGACCTGAAAGTGATCACCGCCTGCATCACAGTTTGTCACATTGACCGGTTTGGGCTTCCCCCAGACGCGCGGGAGTTGCCGTTTCGCGACGTCGCGCAGCGCCCATGGATGTATAAACCGCCGCCGCAATCTCACGAGGCGAGAGGACGCCGGAAGCCTCTGTCAAAGCGTACGCACCGGCCCGCTGCACAGCGGGAGTAATTGCAGAGGAATGGGACGTCACACTGAAGGGCGCCTGTAGCGCCGGCCCGTCGGAAGGATATCGCGAAAATAATGACTGTCACTGATTTCTAAAGGGAATGCTCCGATGCTCTTTCTGATCGCGGCTGCTGTTGCGGCTCAATCTCCAACACCGCCCGGCTACGTCAGCCTGTCCTCAACCAACGGGGCGACGCTAGTGCGCCAATGCCGCGAGAGCCCAGGCGCCGTGAACAACTTCTGCACCGGCTACCTTCTCGGAGTGGCCGATGCTTTGCAGGTGGCGAATATCACATGCCGCCCGCAATCCGATGTTGCCACGCTCCAAACCTATGAGATTGTGCACCGATACATCGTCGCCCACCCTGAGCGATGGGATCGCCACGGCTACGCCTTGGTTGCCGAAGCGCTCATTGAAACCTTCCCCTGTCGAGCCACCCGAACTACGCCTGCCCGGCGCCCGTAACGGCCTGCATTTCCGTTCTAGGCCTCGCTGGGCGCGATAGCGCCCTGCGAACTGCGTCCGCCATCGCCCACACCGTCTCTGAGGAGCGGTTCAGTACGCTATGTGGGTAGGTACCGTTAACTTGACGGATATAAAGATATCTTTATATCCGCAAATATGTGTTCGGCCGTCGCCATCCTCCGCGCTCTTTGCCCCCGCGAGACGGCCGCGTGAGCCCGCTCGCCACAGCGCTGTCCCAGCCCGGCCGCCCGCTCTTCGAGGACGCCGCCGGGGATATCGAGGTCAGCTTCGAATTCTTTCCGCCGAAGACCGAGAAGATGGAGGCGACGCTCTGGGAGAGCGTGAAGACGCTGGAGCCGCTGCAGCCGCGCTTCGTGTCGGTGACCTATGGCGCGGGCGGGTCGACGCGGGAGCGGACGCATGCGACGGTGGTGCGGATCCAGCGCGAGACCAGCCTGCATGCCGCCGCGCATCTGACCTGCGTCGAGGCGAGCCGGGGGGAGATTGACGACGTCGCGCGGGCTTATTGGGACGCGGGCATCCGGCATATCGTCGCTTTGCGCGGCGATCCGCCCGTGGCCGGCAAGGCCTATAGCGAGCAT
Organism: Allosphingosinicella sp.; assembly: GCA_035994965.1. GTDB lineage: Bacteria > Pseudomonadota > Alphaproteobacteria > Sphingomonadales > Sphingomonadaceae > Allosphingosinicella. Next base: position 4,272 of record DASYKV010000004.1, on the reverse strand, counting down.
CCGGATGGCTATGCCAATGCCGCCGCCTTGGTCGCCGGGCTGAAGAAGGTCGCGCCGTTCGAGATTTCGGTCGCGGCCTATCCCGAATGCCATCCGGATTCGCCGACCGCGGTGCACGATCTCGACAATCTCAAGCGCAAGTTCGACGCCGGCGCCGACCGCGCGATCAGCCAGTTCTTCTTCTCGCCCGATTGCTTCCTGCGCTTCCGCGACCAGGTCGCCGCCGCCGGCATCGCGGCCGAGATGACGCCCGGCATATTGCCCGTCTCCAACGTCGCCCAGACCCGCAAGTTCGCGGCAATGTGCGGCGCCTCGATCCCGGCCTGGCTCGACCGATTGTTCGAGGGGCTGGACGATCTGCCCGCCGCCCGCCAGCTCGTCGCCGCCACCGTGGCCGCCGAGCTCTGCGCGCAGCTTTATGCGGGCGGGGTCAGGCAATTCCATTTCTACACGCTCAACCGGGCCGAGCTCAGCTACGCCATCTGCCACCTGCTCGGGCTGAGGCCGAAGGACAAGAATAGTGAACAGCGCAGCACAGCAGCTTAGGGAAGCGGCCGCCAAGCGCATCCTGGTCAAGGACGGCGCTTATGGGACGCAAATTCAGGCGCGAAAGCTGCGCGAGGCCGATTATGCCGGAAGCCTCGGCCTGTCGCGCGACCAGAAGGGCAATAACGACCTGCTGAACCTGACCCAGCCCGAGCTGGTCCGCGAGATCGCGCAGAGCTTCGCCGACGCGGGCGCCGACATCCTCGCCACCAACACGTTCAACGCCAACCGGATCAGCCAGGCCGATTACAATGCCGAGGCCCTGGTCCGCGACATCAACGTCGAGGCGGCGCGGATCATCCGCGCGGTCGCGGACGCGGATGGGAAGAAGCGCTGGGTCGCGGGCGCGCTTGGGCCGACCAACAAGACCCTGTCGCTGTCGCCCGACGTCAACGATCCCGGTTTTCGCGAGGTCGATTTCGATCTGGTCTCCGACGTCTATGTCGAGCAGATCGAGGCGCTGGTCGAGGGCGGCGTCGATTTCGTGCTGATCGAGACCGTGTTCGACACGCTGAACGCCAAGGCCGCGATCCACGCCGCGCGGCGGGTCGATCCGGACCTGCCGATCATGGTCTCGATGACGATCACGGACCTTTCGGGGCGCAACCTCTCCGGCCATTCGATCGAGAGCTTCTGGGCCTCGGTCCGCCACGCCCGGCCGCTGACCATCGGGCTCAACTGCTCGTTCGGCGCGGCCCAGCTGCGCGCCCATATCGCGGCCTTGTCGCCGCTCGCCGACACGCTCGTCATGGCCTATCCCAATGCCGGCCTGCCCAACGATCTCGGCGATTATGACGAATGCGCGGCGGCCACCGCCGCCCAGGTCCGCGAATGGGGCGAGCAGGGGATCGTCAACATCGTCGGCGGCTGCTGCGGCACCACGCCCGAGCATATCCGGGCGATCGCGGAGACGGTGAAGGATTTTGCGCCGCGCGTTGTTCCGTCGGTGGAGCGGCGCACGCGGCTGGCCGGTATCGAGCCGATGGTTTTGGCCGCCTGACCATGTCTGCCACGGACGGAAGTATCGAAGCCCCAACGGGCGGGGGTGCCAGCGCCACCTTCGTCAATATCGGCGAGCGGACCAACGTCACCGGGTCGGCGCGCTTCAAGAAACTGATCATGGCGGACGATTACACCGCCGCGGTCGAGGTGGCGCGCCAGCAGGTCGAGAACGGCGCCCAGATCATCGACATCAACATGGACGAGGGCCTGCTCGACGCCGAGGCGGCGATGGTCACCTTTTTGAAGCTGATCGCCGCCGAGCCCGACATCGCCCGGGTGCCGTTCATGATCGACTCGTCGAAATGGAGCGTGATCGAGGCCGGGCTCAAATGCGTGTCGGGCAAGCCGATCGTCAATTCGATCAGCATGAAGGAGGGCGAGGCGGAGTTTCTCGCCCATGCCCGGCTGGTCCGCGATTATGGCGCCGCGGTCGTCGTCATGGCGTTCGACGAGGCCGGCCAGGCGGACACGAAGGCGCGCAAGGTCGAGATCTGCGCGCGCGCCTATGAGCTGCTGGTCGCCGAGGGCTTCCCCCCCGAGGACATCATCTTCGATCCCAACATCTTCGCGATCGCCACGGGGATCGACGAGCATCGCCGCTACGCGCTCGACTTCATCGAGGCCTGCCGCGAGATCAAGCAGCGCTGCCCGCACGTCCACATTTCGGGCGGGCTTTCCAACCTCAGCTTCTCCTTCCGCGGCAACGAGCCGGTGCGCCGCGCGATGCACTCGGTCTTCCTCTACCACGCCATTCCGGCCGGGCTCGACATGGCGATCGTCAATGCCGGCCAGCTCGACGTCTACGACACGATCGACGCCGAATTGCGCGAGGCCTGCGAGGACGTGATCCTCGACCGCGCGCCCAGGGCCGGCGGCGACGCCACCGAGCGGCTGGTGACGCTCGCCGAGAAATATCTCGGCTCCGATCCGGTGCGCGAGAAGGCCGAGGCGGAGTGGCGCGGCTGGAGCGTGCAGAAACGGCTCGAGCACGCCTTGGTCAAGGGCATCGACGCCTTCGTGGTCGCGGATACCGAGGAATGCCGCCTCGTCACCGCGCGGCCGATCGAGGTGATCGAGGGGCCGCTGATGGACGGGATGAACGTGGTCGGCGACCTGTTCGGCTCGGGCAAGATGTTCCTGCCGCAGGTGGTCAAATCGGCGCGGGTGATGAAGAAGGCGGTTGCCCACCTCATCCCCTATATCGAGGCCGAGAAGGAGAAGAGCGGCGTCTCCACCGCCAAGGGCCGGATCGTGATGGCGACCGTCAAGGGCGACGTCCACGACATCGGCAAGAACATCGTCGGTGTCGTCCTGCAGTGCAACGGCTACGAGGTGATCGATCTCGGCGTGATGGTGCCCTGGGCCGACATCCTGAAGGCCGCCAACGAGAATGACGCCGACATGATCGGCCTCTCCGGCCTGATCACGCCCTCGCTGGACGAGATGGTGACGGTCGCCACCGAGATGCAACGCGGGGCCTTCACCTTGCCCCTGCTGATTGGCGGCGCCACGACCAGCAAAGTCCACACCGCCTTGCGCATCGACCCGGCCTATGAAGGCCCGGTGATCCATGTCGTCGACGCCAGCCGCGCGGTCGGGGTCGCCTCCAGCCTCGTCTCCGACACCCAGCGCGAGCCTTTGATCGCCAGGACGCGAAGCGACTATCACGACATTCGCGAGACCCGCGCCGGCCGCGGCCACAGCGCGCTGGCGACGCTCGCCGAGGCCCGCGCCAACGGCTTCGCCTTCGATCCCGGGGGCAAGGCGCCGCCGCCGCGGCGCCCCGGAGTGCACGGCTTCAACGACTGGCCGCTGCGCGAGCTTCGCGACGGCATCGACTGGACCCCCTTCTTCCGCGCCTGGGAGCTGGCCGGAACCTATCCCGCCATCCTCACCGACCCGGTGGTCGGCGAAAGCGCCTCGAGCCTGTTCGCCGACGCGCAGGCGATGCTCGACAAGATGGTCGCCGAGCATTGGCTGACCCTGCGCGGCACGGTCGGCCTGTGGCGCTGCCGCCGGGAGGCGGACGATATCCTCGTCCTTGCCGGCAACGACGAGACCCGCCTGCCGATGCTCCGCCAGCAGGTGAAGAAGCGCGAGGGGCGGGCGAACATGTGCCTCGCCGACTTCATCGATCCCGCCGGCGAGGACTGGATCGGCGGCTTCGCGGTCGCGGTCCACGGCATCGAGCCGCACCTCGCCCGCTTCAAGGCCGACAATGACGATTATTCCGACATCCTCCTGAAGGCGCTCGCCGATCGTCTCGCCGAGGCCTTCGCCGAGCGGATGCACGGCCATGTCCGCGAAAGCGTGTGGGGCTATGCCGGCCTCGAGCATCTCACCAATGCCGAACTGATCCGCGAAAATTATGCCGGCATCCGCCCCGCGCCCGGCTATCCCGCCTGCCCGGACCACAGCCTGAAGCCGATATTGTTCAAGATGCTCGGCGGCGAGCCGGCGGGCATCGTCCTGACCGAAAGCATGGCCATGCTGCCCGCTTCGGCCGTCTCCGGTTTCTATTTCGGCCATCAGGGCGGCCAATATTTCGGAGTCGCCCGTATCGGCCGCGACCAGCTCGAAGATTATGCGGCGCGGCGCGGGATAAAGATCGAGGAAGCGGAGCGCTGGCTGCGGCCGAATCTCGACTGATCCGGCTTGGCGCTTGACAATTGCTATGAGATAACATCTCATAGGCGGGAAAGGAGTTCACCATGACCCCATTCC
>DASYKV010000003.1:0-38849 GCA_035994965.1 Allosphingosinicella sp. | reverse complement strand
CTCGTCGAGCGCCTCTGGTGCAGGCTTAAGGACTGGCGACGCGTCGCGACACGATACGACAAACTCGCCAGAAACTTCCTCTCAGGCGCACTCATCGCTGCCACCGTCGCCTTCTGGTGCAATTGAGTCCGGACCCTAGGGTCCGTACTCAAGACGCTTGGGAAGATTGTCTCGTAATCTCAGAGTTATCCCGGCGAAAGCCGGGACCCATGAACGCGAAAGGACGAGGCTTGGCGGCACCGCGGCTCTCCTTTTCCAGATCGGTGGCCGTGGGTCCTGGCCTTCGCCGGCATGACTCCCTTGGTTTCTTGCACCAAAACCACTCGTCCAATTGAGTCCGGACCCTAAGGCGCAGCCGTTGGTAGGGCGGGCGGCGCCGGCGCTTGCGGCGGCGATGCCGGGCGCAGGCGCGTGCCGGTCGACAGCGCTTCCTCGAGCGCCGCGAGGCGCTCGGCGATCGCCGCGCGATAGGGGGAAGCTTCCGGAACGTTGGGCAGCAATTCCCGCCATTCGCCGAAGGCCTGCTGATAGGCCTCCAGCCTCGGCATCCGCGTCAAAGCGAGGGCATGGAAGAACATCGGGCCGGGATCGTCGGGCGCAAGCCTGGCCGCGCGCTCGAAGGCGAGCTGCGCAGCGGGGCCGGGCTGGCCTCCGCCGGCCGCGATCAGCGCATAGCCATAAGCGATCCACAAGCCTGCATCGCGCGGATTGCTGCGCACCGCCTCTCCCAGCCTCGCGGCGGCGGCGTGCGGGTCGCCGCGCCGCCGGTCGGCGTCCGCGAGCGTCATCCAATAAGCGGCGCGATCGTAGCGGCCGAGCAGATGCGGGCGCAGGATCGCGAAATCGTCGTCGCCCGTTTCCGAGGCGGTGGCCGCCTGCTTCGGGTGGCCGGGGCTGCCGGGGCTGCCCTGCCGGGCATAGCCGGCCAGAGCGAGCAGCAATGCGGCGGCGAGGAATTGCAGCGCGCCCTTGTCCTTGCGCACGAACGGATAAAGCCCCGCCGCCAAGGCGAGCAGGAGGAGGATCAGGATGAGCCAGCCGCCCATCAGCTTTTCCTGCGCCGGCGGAAGCGGCCGCGGGCGAGCCACAGCCCGGCCAAGATCAACAGCAGCGGCGCCGCGAACAGCGGCAGGGTCCGCCATTCGAAGGGGGGCTTATAGCTGATCCCCTCGCCGAAGCGGGAGATCAGCCAGGCGCGGATCGTCTCGGGCGAATCGCCGGCGAGGATTCGCTCGCGGATCATCGAGCGCACATCGCCCGCTTGCTCGGCAGCGCTGTCGGCGACCGACTGGCCGGCGCAGACCAGGCAGCGAATCGATTCCATCAGCGCCCTGGCCTCGCGCTCCTGTGCCGGATCCGGCAGCTGTACATTGGCCCAGCGCGCGGGGGGCAGTGATGAATCGGCCAGAGCCGGCGAGGCGGCGAGCAGGGCGAAGGCGATCAGGGCCGCTCTCATTGCGCGGCCTCATAAGCGGCGATGATGGCGGGCATGTCGCCGTCGGTGATCGGGCCGATATGCTGGTAGCGGATGATTCCGCGGCCATCGACGATGAACGTCTCGGGCACGCCGACCGAGCCCAGGTTCAATTGCACCCGCCGGTCGACGTCGGCGCCGATCGCGCTGAACGGATCGCCGAACGCATCTAGGAAGGCGGCGAGATCCTCCTGCCGGTCGCGAATGGCGATGCCGACCACAGGCAGGCCGCGCCGGGCGAGCTCGCCGAGCTGGCGCGCCTCGGTCCGGCAGGGGAGGCACCAGCTGGCGAAGATGTTGACGATCTGGGGCCGGCCCTGGCGGAGCGCCTGGGCGGAGAGGCCCGGCCGGCCCGGCATTGCGGCGGGAAGGCTGAATTCGGGCATCGGCTGCCCGATCAGCGCGGAATAGACGGCCGTGCCGGCGGGGAAGTACAAGGCCTTGGCGACGACGGCCAGGAAGAGGATGAAGGCGCAAAGCGGCACCCACAGGACGAGGCGCCTCATGCGTGGCTCTCCACCACGGCGTCGGGCACGGCTTTCGCCTTCCCTTTGGCGATCTTGCGCCCCCGGCGCTCACGCCGCAGCCGGCCGACCAGCGAGAGCAGGCCGCCAAAGGCGATCATTACGCCGCCGAGCCAGATCAGGGTAACGAACGGCTTCCACCAGAGCCGGAATTGCCAGCGGCCCAGCTCGTCGCTTTGGCCGAGCGCGGCGTAGAATTGGCCGTCCCAGAGCGTTTGGATCGACGATTCGCTGGTATCCATGGGCGGCTGGAAGAATCGGCGGGCATCGGGCCTCAAAGTAAACGGCGCGCCGCCGTTGCGGCTGATCTCGAGCTCGGCCTCGACCGCCGTCCAATTGGGCCCGACCACCGGTTGCACCGCCTTGAAGCGGACCGTGAAGCCGCCGCCGACCTGGGTCGACTGGCCTGGCCTGAGCGCGATCAGCCGCTCCTGGGTGAAGGCGCTGTCCGCCGCCATGCCGGCGAGGCTGACCGCGATTCCGAGATGGGCGATGACCATGCCGTAGGTGAAGAGCGGCGTGCGCCGCAAATTGCGGCCGAGGAGCGGCATCAGGCTGGCCAGCGCGACCCCCGGCGCGACGGTGAGCCCAAGCAGCGGCAACGGGCCGATGCCCGGCGCCCACAGGATGAGCGCGGCCAGGGTGAGCGCGGAGAGCAGCACCGGCGCCGCGGCGCGGCCCGTCACCGACTTCAGCCGGTCCGAGCGCCAGCGCAGCATCGGCCCAAGCGCCATCACCACCACCAGGAGGATGACCAGCGGCGCGGTGACCAGGTTGAAATAGGAGGCGCCGACCGAGACGGACCAGCCGAGCGCCTCGGCAAGCTTGGGATAGAGCGTGCCGACGAAGACCAGGCCGAGCACGACCGACAGCAGCAGGTTGTTGGCGACCAGGGCGCCCTCGCGGCTGACCGGCTCGAACGGCGAGCCCTCGCGCACGTGGCGGACCCGGAGCGCGAACAGCACGAGCGCGCCGCCGATGTAGAGCGTGAGCAGGCCGAGGATGAAGTAGCCGCGCAGGGGATCGACCGCGAAGGCATGGACCGAGGTCAAAAGGCCCGAGCGGACGATGAAGGTGCCGACCATCGACATCGAGAAGGCGACCACCGCGAGCATGATCGTCCAGGCGCGAAGGCCCGCGCGGGTGGCGAGCACGGTGACGCTGTGCAGCAAGGCGGTGGCGGCGAGCCACGGCATGAGCGAGGCATTCTCGACCGGGTCCCAGAACCACCAGCCGCCCCAGCCCAATTCGTAATAGGCCCAATAGGAGCCGGCGGTGATGCCGAGCGTCAGGAAGATCCACGCGACGAGCACCCAGGGGCGCATCGCCCGGGCGAAGGCCGGGCCGACGTCGCGGGTGACCAGCGCGCCGACCGCGAAGGAGAAGGCGATCGAGATGCCGACATAGCCGAAATAGAGGGTCGGCGGGTGGAAGGCGAGGCCCGGGTCCTGGAGCAGCGGATTGAGGCCGTTGCCCTCGTCCGGGATGTCGGTGAGCCGCTGGAACGGGTTCGAGGCGAAGAGCAGGAAGGCGTAGAAGCCGAGCCCGATCGCGGCCTGGGCGGCGAGCGTCGCGATCAATGTGTCCTGCCTGAGCCGGCGCTCGAACAAGGCGACGGCGCCGCCGGCGACGGCGAGCACGGTCACCCAGAGCAGCATCGAGCCTTCGTGATTGCCCCAGGCGCCGGCGAATTTATAGAGCCAGGGCTTCAGCGAATGGCTGTTGGCGGCGACCAGCTTGACCGACAGATCGGTGCGCAGGAACAGCCAGATCAAGGTGAGGAAGGCGAGGCCGACGAGGATGCCCTGCGCCACCGCCACCGGCCGCACGATCCGAAGCATCGCCTCCCCGCCCGGGCGCAGCGCCGCCCAGCCGAGCACGAGCTGGAGCAGCGACAAGGCCGCCGCCAGCCAAAGCAAGGCAAGGCCCGCTTCGGCGATCAACGGACCGCGTCCGTCTTGTGCATGCCGCGCTGGGTGAGCTCGGGCGGCATGTAATTCTCGTCATGCTTGGCCAGGATGTTGCTGGCGACGAACTCGACTCCGCCGCGCGCCGGATTGGCGACGAAATGGCCGTCCGCGATGACGCCGCTGCCGGTCCGGAACAGCTCGGGCGTGATCCCCGTATAGCGCGCCCGGATCGTGTTCGGCGTGTTGTCGCCGATCACGAACTCGACGGTGACTCCGTCGGCCATGCGCGCGATCGCGCCGCGGACCATGCCGCCGACCCGGACCGGCCGGTCCGGCAGCGGCCGGCCCTCGCGCGCGATGTCGCCGGGCGCGTAGAAGAAGCTCGCCTGGCTGCGCATGCCCCACATGCCGAGCAGGACAGCGCCAAGCACCGCGCCGATGGCGAGCAGGAGCAGGATCAGGCGCTGGTTCTTGCGCTTCACGGGCGCTTGCTCACGGCGTCGGCATCGGCCTCGGCCCGGCGCATGGCGAGAAAGCTCCACAAGGCCAGGCCGGCCGTGCCAAGCAAGGTCAGCGCATAAGCGGCGGCGATGAAGGGCCAGGGATTGATCGCGTTCATGCGCCGGCCATCCGCTTCAGCCGCGCCTCGACCTTGTTGCGGGCGAGCTCGGCGCGCATCCGCATCAGCACGATCGCTCCGAACAGCAAGGAGAAGCCGAGCGCGGAGACCAGCAGCGGCCACAGCATCGAGCCGTGGATCGTCGAGGTGCCGCGGACGAAGGAGATGCTGGCCGGCTGGTGGAGCGTGTTCCACCAGACCACCGAATAATGGATGATCGGGATGTTGACCGCGCCGACCAGGCCGAAGATCGCGGTGAGGCGCCCCTCCCCGCCTTTCTCCTTCTCGGCGCCAGCGAGCGCGATGAAGGCGAGATAGAGGAAGAGCAGGACCAGCATCGAGGTCATCCGCCCGTCCCATTCCCAATAAGTGCCCCAGGTCGGCTTGCCCCAGAGCGAGCCGGTGGCGAGGCACAGAGCGGTGAAGAGCGCGCCGGGGCCCGCCAGAGCGCGCGCGGCGACCGCGGCGAGCGGATGGCGCCAGACGATCTGCATCAGGCTTGCGATCGCGATCCCGGTCCAGCCCGCCATCGCCAGCCAGGCGGCGGGGACGTGGACGTAGAGGATCCGCACGCTCTCGCCCTGGGAGCGCTCGGCCGGGGCGACGAGCAGCCCCCAGGCGAGCGCGCCGAGGATCATCGCCGCCCCCGCCCAGCCCAGCCAGGCCGTGAGGGGTCGCGCGATTTTGAGGAAGCGGGCCGGATTCGCGTAGACGTGCATGTTCAGGGGCGATGTGTAGCTTAGGCTTCGCGCGCGCGAAAGCTTGTGCTTTAGGCTGCGGGCGATGAACGACACTCCGCCTCCGCTCCGGCAGAACCGGCTGCTCGGCATTGCGCTGCGCGTCGGCGCGGCGACCTGCTTCGGTTTCATGGCGGCGATGATCAAGCTGGGGTCGGAGGCGGGCGTCAGCCTGCCCGAGCTTGCCTTCTACCGCTTCGCCTTCGGCCTGCCGCCCTTGCTGATCTGGATCGCGCTGACCGGCAGCTTCGGCGCCTGGCGGACCAGGCGGCCGCTCGCCCATTTGTGGCGCGGCACGATCGGCCTGAGCACGATGGTGACCGCCTTCGCCGGCCTCACCCTGCTGCCGCTCGCCGAGGCGGCGACGATCGGCTTCGTCGCCCCGCTCTTCTCGGTGGCGCTGTCGGCGCTGATCCTGAGCGAGAAGGTCGGCCGCCACCGCTGGACCGCGGTCGTCCTGGGCCTGATCGGAGTCGTCATCGTGATGCGGCCGGGCGGCGGCCACGTCCCGGCGCTCGGCCTCGCTCTGGCCCTGCTCGCCGCGCTCGGCACCGCCGGGGTGACGATCACCCTGCGCACGATCGGCAGGACCGAGCGGACTCCGACCATCGTGCTCTGGTTCACCTGCTTCGCGATCGCCGTCACCGGCCTGTTCCTGCCCTTTTACGGCCAGGCGCACGATGCCCATGGCTGGGCGATCCTGGCCGCGCTCGGCCTGTTCGGCGGCCTCGGCCAGCTCTTCCTGACCTCCTCGCTGCGCTTCGCGCCGGTGCCGGTGGTGGTGCCCTTCGATTACAGCCAATTGCTGTGGGCGGTGCTGCTCGGCTGGGTGCTGTGGGCCACCCACCCGCCCGCAAGCACCTGGGCCGGCGCCGCGGTGATCGTCGCGAGCGGCCTCTACACCCTCTATCGCGAGCACAAGCTGGGCAAGGACGAGGCACGCGCCGCCCGCGCGGCCGAGCCGCTCTAGGGCGCGCGCAGGCCGAACACGGTGAGTACGGTCCGCACCAGGTCTCCCACCGCCCGGACCAGAGCCGCGATCCGCCATTTCACATAGCGGACCGGCCAGGCGGGATCGCGGTAGTTGCGGTTCGCCTGCTCGTCGCTGCCGAACCGGTACCAGGCGCCGAGCGGCGCGTCCCGGCCCGATCGCACCGTCTCGCGCCCCGACAGCGCCCGCAAATAAAGCCGGATCGAGGGCCGGCTGTGGCATTCCTCGTCCTGGAAGGCGTCGACCAATATCCAGACCGGCTCGGGGTCGGCGCGCGCGGCGGCAAGGCGCGCCGCATGGCTTTCGTCGCGAAGCACCATCGCGGCCACCGTCGAATAAAGCGAGGCGATGGTGACTCGAAGCGCGAACATCAGCCGCGCCCGCGCCATCAGCACGTAGAAAAGCAGCGCGAGAAAGCCGGGCCAGAACACGGCCTTCACCGCCTGGGCGGCGGCGCTATCGGGGAAGGCCAAGGGGACGAGCCACCAGGCGAAGAAGAAGACGAGCGCGTTGCGGAGCTGCGTGGTCGCGTCCCGTTTCAGGGTCGATTTGTCGACGGTCGCGTTCTTGTAACCCTCGGGGTCGCCGATCGGATAGGCGGTGTGAAGCCCGGCGAAGCGGCGCGCCAGGTCGCGAGGTTCCCGGCAGCTTCGGTCCAGCGTCGCGGCGATGGTGAACAAGGCGTCGCGCGGCGCCAGGCGGCGGGTATCGTCCAGCCCGAGCTGGAGCGGAAAAAGCATGTTGTAGCCCGCGAAGAGCAGGTTGCCGACGCCGTTCAGCGCGATCGCGTAGAGCGCGACCAGGATCGCGATGCTGAACGACACCAGAGCGACGAAACCCACGCTCTGAAACCAGCCGTAAAGCGGATGGGCGGCCAATTGCTGCAGATCGGCCGTGGTGATCATCGGCAAGGTCAGCTTGAATCCGATCAGCCACAACAATGAAGCGGCGATCAAATGGCTGGTGATATGCGCCCGGATCCTCGCCCAGCCGGTCGTGAACTGATCGTAGAGCTCGAAAACCTGCATCCGCGAACAGTAACGGCTGTCGTGGCGGAAGTCTAAGTCCTGCCAATCAGCCGCCGCGCCATGTCGCCCGCCACCCGCGCTGGGTTGCGGCCGGTGTCGGCGCTTTCCCGCCAGATCTCCTCGAGCCTGCCCGGAATCGCCTCGATCCGGCGGCGGACCATCGCCTGGTCGCCGTCGCCGAGATATTCGGTCGAGACGTTGATGATACCGCCGGCGTTGATCACATAATCGGGCGCGTAGAGGATGCTGCGCGCCTGCACCCGGTCGCCGTCGTCGCGAGTCGCCATCTGGTTGTTGGCGCCGCCGGCAACGATAGGCACGTTCAATGCCGCGATCGACTCGGCGTCGAGGATCGCGCCCAAGGCATTGGGGCTGAGCACGTCGGCCTCGAGCGTCATGATCTCGTCCGTGCCGACGACGGTTCCGCCGGTCTCGGCGGCAAGCGCCTGCGCCCGCCCCTGGTCGACGTCGGCGATGCTGAGTCGGGCGCCCTCGGCTGCGGCACGGCGGGCGAAGCCGGAGGCGACGCTGCCCGCGCCCTGGATGGCGATGTGGAGGCCGTTGAGGCTGTCCTTGCCCAAAGCGCGCTTCGCCGCCGCCTTGACGCCCAGGAAGACGCCGTAGCTGGTATGCGGCCCGGGATCGCCGCCGACCGCGCCCTCGGCCACGGGGAGGCCGGCGACATATTGGGTCTCCTTCGAGATCGCGACCATGTCGGCGACGCTCATCCCGACATCCTCGGCGGTGACGTAGCGGCCGCACAGGCCGGCGACGGCGCGCCCGAAGGCGGCGAGCATCTCGGGCGTCTTGGTCCGGCCCTCGTCGGCGAGGATGACCGCCTTGCCTCCGCCCAATGGCAGGCCGGCCATGGCGTTCTTGTAGCTCATCCCGCGCGACAGCCGCAGCGCGTCGGCGATGGCGTCGCTCGGCTGGGCATAGTGCCAGAAGCGGGTGCCGCCGGCGCCCGGGCCGACATGGGTGGAGTGGACGGCGATGACCGCTTTGAGGCCAGTCTTCGGGTCGGTTACGAAATGTACGAGCTCATGTTCGTCGAAATCGGGAAAATCCCAAAGCGAGTCCATTATTATCCTGTCCTAGCATGTTCTTATATTCACAGGATAATGGGGCGACCAACGGGACTTGAACCCGCGACCCTCGGTACCACAAACCGATGCTCTAACCAGCTGAGCTATGGTCGCCATGCATATCCGATGCGCCGGGCACATAGGAGCGGGCGGCGGGCAGCGTCAAGCGGCGCCAGCGCCGGGCGATCATCAGCAGGGCGAAGGGCGCGAGCCAGACCAGCCGGCTCTGATAGCGGTCGTGCACGTCCGACAGGGCGCCGGCCATCGCCGCATTGACCAGCAAGGCGGCGATCACCGCCGCCACCAGCGACGCAGCCGTGCCGTCGCCGCGCCGCCAGGCGAGGACCAAGGCGACGGGAAGCAACAGCAGCGCCAAGATCTCGATCGGCCAGACGATCGCGCCGACCAGCGCCTTGGGCGTCGTCCCCTGCGACTGGTGCGAGGCGAGCAGGGCCGGCACCGTCTCGGGCCGGTCGCGGCCGAGCACATAGGTGATGCCGCCGCTCGGATCGCGGCAGCCCACCGGGCATTCGTCGTCCAGCGGCGCGAAGCTGACCAGCTGGCGGGCAAAGCCGCGCAGCGAGGAGGCCAGGAACGCCCCCGGCCGCTCGGCGATCGCGCCCCTGTTGGCCTGGCTCATCATGTCGACCCAGGCCCAGCGCGCCTCGGGCGGATCGGGATGCCAGACGAGATCGGTGATCGGCGTGGCGCCGCCGGTCCACAGGAATTCCTGGCTGTCGCGCGGCAATTGGCCGCGGATCGCGCAGAGGCGCTCCGGCGCGTCATTGCCGCAATGCCGGTCGAGCCAAGGGCCGATCAGCCCGTCCTCGTTGAGCCGCGCATAGAGGAAGACCGAGCCCGTCGGCGAGATCGTCCAGCGGCCGAAGACCGCGCCGTTGGCGACGATCCAGCCGGCCAGGACCAGGCCTCCGGCCGCAAGCGCCGGCAGGAAGCGGCGAAGGACCGGCCGCCAGCCGCGCCCGGCGACGAGGCCGTGGGCCAGAGTCGCCGCGGCCACGGCCAGCAGCAGCGGCAAATGGGTATAATGGGTCAGCGCGACGAGGATGATCCCCGTCCACAGCAGCAGATTGCCGTTCGCCCCCGGCTCCCGCGACGCGGCGAGCCAGACCATCAGCACCAATATGCCCGTCAGCGCGTCGGGCATGAGCTGGCCGGCATGCCAGGGCAGAGCGGTCAGCAAGGCGGCCGGCGCGATCCAGGCGAGCCGCCGCCAGCGCCCCGATCCATGCGGATCGAGCCGCCCCGCCGCCGCCCACAGCACCAGGGCCACCGCCAGCGCCTGCACCGCGACCGCGATCCACAGGCCGATCACGCCCGGCCCGAGCGTCACCAGCGGCTTGAGCAGGAAGCCGTAATAGCTCGACCGGTCGAGCGCATATTCGGGCCCGAAGGCGATCAGGAGGTAGGTGCCGCTGTCCGGGAAGATCAGGGGAAAGCCGTTATGGATTGCGGGGACGAGCAGGAGGAAGGTGAGGGTCAAGACCGGGGGGATGGCGCGGCGTGCGGGCATAGGCGTTCCGTCTAGCGTGATTTCACAAGGAGTCATCCCGGCGAAGGCCGGGACCCATGAACACGATGGTTTGGAGTGAAGCGAACCGTCCTCGCCTTGTGCTCGCGCGACCGCGTTCATGGGTCCCGGCCTTCGCCAGGATGACTCGGTTCGATCCCGCTCTAGCGCTCCGCCCTCGCCACCCCATATCGCGGCGATGATCCCCTTCTCGATCCTCGACCTCGCCCCGATCATCGAGGGCGGCACCGCCGCCGACGCCCTCCACAACGCCCGCGGCCTCGCGCAGGCGGCCGAAGGCTGGGGCTACCGGCGCTTCTGGATGGCCGAGCATCACTCCATGCCCGGCATCGCCAGCGCGGCGACCAGCGTGGCGCTTGCCTATGTCGGCGCCGGCACCGCGACCATCCGGATCGGCGCCGGCGGGATCATGCTGCCCAATCACGCGCCGCTGCAGGTCGCCGAGCAGTTCGGCACGCTCGAATCGCTCTATCCGGGCCGCATCGACCTCGGGCTGGGGCGGGCGCCCGGCACCGACCAGGCGGCGGCCTATGCCCTGCGCCGCAACCTCAATGCCGACGTCGGCCAATTCCCGCGCGATGTCGTCGAGCTGATGACCTATCTGCAGCCAGCCGAGCCGGCCCGCGTCCGCGCAATCCCCGGCGAAGGGCTCTCGATCCCGATCTGGATCCTGGGCTCGAGCCTGTTCGGCGCCCAGCTCGCCGCGCAGCTCGGCCTGCCCTACGCCTTCGCCTCGCATTTCGCGCCGGGCCAGATGATGGAGGCGCTCCACGTCTACCGCACCACCTTCCAGCCCTCGGCGCAGCTCGCGGAGCCCTATGTCATGCTCGGCTACAACGCCTTCGCGGCGGACACGGACGAGGCCGCGGCGTTGATGGCCACCTCGCTGATGCAGGCCTTCATCGCCCTGCGCCAGGGCAATCCGGGCCAATTGCCGCCGCCCGCGCCCGGCTATTACGAGAGCCTGACGCCGCCCCAGCGCGCCGGGCTCGACCACGTCCTGTCCTGCTCGGCGATCGGCGGCCCGGACAAGGTGCACGCCACGATCCGCGAGTTCGTCGCGCGGACCGGCGCCGACGAGCTGATGATCACCTCGCAAACCTACGACCACGATGCGCGCCTGCGCTCGTTCGAGATCGTCGCGGCGCTGCTCTCCTAGGGAGTCATCCCGGCGAAGGCCGGGACCATGAACACGGCAGGTCGAAGGACAGCGAAAGCGTTCTCGCGGCTAATTCATACCCCAATGTCCATGGGTCCCGGCCTTCGCCGGGATGACTCTTCCTGCTTTAAGGATCGAGCCAGCGCGCCGCCTCGGCCGGCGTCTTCTTGTCCGTATCGCGGTCGACCATCAGATTGGCCTGGCGCATGCGCTCGACCGGGATCGCGCCGATCAGCGGCCTCAAGGCGGCGAGCAGCCTCTGGTCGTTCGCGTGGCGGGGCGAGACCAGCAGTACCGCGTCGTAGCCCGGCAAGGCGCGGCGGGGATCGGCCAGGGTGACGAGATCAAGCGCGGCGATCCGCCCGTCGGACGAGAAAGCGGTGATCACGTCGACCGAGCCGTCGGCGACCGCGCGGTACATGAAGGTCGGGCTGTAGGAGGTCTGGCCGGCAAAGCCGAGGCGGTAGGCGGCCTGGACCGCGCGCCATTCCGCGCGGGTCAGGAATTCGAGATCGGCGCCAAGCCTCAGCCGGGGCGCGGCGCGGGCGAGATCGTCGAGCGTGGTGAGGCCGAGCGCCTCGGCGCGCGAGCGGCGCATCGCCAGCGCATAGGCGTTCTCGAAGCCGAGCGGGCCGAGGAGGAGCACGCCGTTCCGGTTTCGCAGCTCGGTGGTCAGGCTTGCCAGCATCGCCGCCGGCGCCGGCGTGTCGGTGCGCTGGAGGATGTTGGTCCACAAGGTCCCCGAATAATCCACGTAGACGTCGATATCCCCGGCCGCGAGCGCCTGGTAGGCGACGGTCGAGCCGAGATTGTCGCGCCGCTCGGTGCGATAGCCCGCTTCCTGCAGCCGCCGCTCGATCGCGCTCGCCAAAATATATTGCTCGGAGAAATTCTTGGCGCCGATCACGATGGTCTGCTGCCCGGCGGGCGCCGCGCCGGGCAAGGGCAGGACGGCAAGGACGAGCGCGACGATCAGGGCGCCGAGGCCGAGCCTCACCCGCCAGCGCGAGCGGCGCCTGAGGCCGGCCTCGATCAGGGCCAGCAGGCCGTCCACCGCCAGAGCGAGCGCGGCCGCCGCCGCGCAGCCGGTGAGGACGCGGACCCAATTCTCGGTCTGCAGCCCTGAGAAGATGAGGTTGCCGAGGCTCGGCTGGCCGACCGTGGTGGCGAGCGTCGCGGCGCCGATCGTCCAGACCGCCGCGGTGCGGATGCCGGCAAGGATCACCGGCGCGCCCAGCGGCAGCTCGACCATCGCCAGGCGCTGGCGCCCCGTCATGCCGAGCCCCTCGGCGGCCTCGATCACCGCGGGGTCGATCCCCTGGAGCGCGGCGATGCCATTCCTCAGGATCGGCAGCAAGGCGTAGAGGCTGAGCGCGATCAAGGCGGGCAGGAAGCCGAGCGCCGGGATGGCGAGCCCGGTTGCCTGGCCGAGGATCAGCAGCGCCGGATAGAAGAGCGCGAGCAGGGCCAGAGCGGGGATGGTCTGGACGAGCCCGGCAAGGCCCAGCAGAGGCGTGCGCAGGGCGCGGCTGCGCGCGGCGAGGATGGCGAGCGGCAGGCCGAGCGCGACGCCGATGCCGACCGCGCAGCCGCTCAGCAGCAGATGCGAGCGGACGAGCTCGGGAAGCTCGGCCAGCGCCTCGGCGAGCGCGGGGCTCATAATGCCGCCAGCCGCGCCGCCTGGCGCCGCGGCACGTCGATCATCGCCCGCACGTCCGGGTCGTCATTGGCGAGCAGCGCCGAGGGCGCGGCGTCGGCGCGGACGCGGCCGTCGATCAGCACCACGATCCGGTCGGCGAGCAGCAGCGCCTCGGCGACGTCGTGGGTGACCATGAGCGTGGTCAGGCCGAGCCGGTCGTGGAGATCGCGATAGGCCTGGCCGAGGGCGTCGCGGGTGACGGGGTCGAGCGCGCCGAACGGCTCGTCCATCAGCATCAGCTTCGGCCCCGCCGCCAGCGCCCGGGCGAAGCCGACCCGCTGCGCCTGCCCGCCGGAAAGCTCGCGTGGGAACCGCGCCGCCATCTCCGCCGGCAGCGCGACCAGCGCCAGCAGCTCCGCCGAGCGGTCCGCGGCGCCCTGCCCCATCAGCCTCGGCACGATGCCGATATTCTCGGCGACGTTCATGTGGGGGAACAGGCCGATCGACTGGATGACATAGCCGATGCCGTGGCGAAGCGCGGCGAGCGGCATGTCGCGGACGTCGCGGCCGTCGATCCTTACAATGCCTTCGTCGGGCTCGGCGAGGCGGTTGATCGACTTGAGCAAAGTGGTCTTGCCCGACCCCGACGGCCCGACCAAAGCCACGAACTCGCCCGCGTCGACGGCGAGGCTCACCCCGTCCAGCGCGGCGCGCCCGCCATGGCGCTTGGTGAGGCCCTCGATGTCGAGAAAGGCGGTCATGCGGCAGGCGTGGTGGGCGCGGCAAGGATTGAACTTGCGACCCCTGCGGTGTGAACACAGTGCTCTACCACTGAGCTACGCGCCCACGCCTGGTCATGAGCCGCCGAGGTGGTAGCCCGGCGGAAGGCGGCCAATAGCGGGCGCCGGTTGGCGTGGCAACGGGGACAGTTACTTTCACGCGCCGATGCGCGAGGCCTCGAGCCGCCACGCGTGAAAGTAACTGTCCCCATAGGGCGCCTAGCCGTTGACCGAATCCTTCAGCCCCTTGCCGGCCTTGAACTTGGGCTGGGTCGACTCCTTGATCTGCATCGGCTCGCCGGTGCGCGGGTTGCGGCCCGTCGAGGCCTTGCGGCGAGAGCAGGAGAAGGTGCCGAAGCCGACCAGCCGGACCTCGTCGCCGCGCTTCAGCGCATTGCTGATCGTCTCGAACACCGATTCGACCGCGCGCGACGCATCGCCCCGGCCGAGCCCGGTCGCCTCGGCGACCTGCACGATGAGATCCTGCTTGTTCATCTGTCCCGAACCCCTCCTGGAGACTCGTGGAGGCCTAACCCACGAAGCGGCGATTAAACGCCAGCACGCGGACAGGAGTCAAAAGGAAAGAGGCGCAAAGCGGCACAGTCGCGGCGGCAATCGCGAAAAAACAAGAAAGAGTCATCCCGGCGCAGGCCGGGACCCATGAGCGCGGCTATCCCATGTTAGGGCGCGGGCGTCCGGACGCCCCGTCGGACCCGGTGCTTATGGGTCCCGGCCTGCGCCGGGATGACTCCGGTGGGGAAACAGCCCTCAATGACGGACCGAAAGCCCCGCCCCGTCCTCGCCGCCGCCAATCTCGGACGGGGGCAAGGCCGCGAGATCGTCGGCCTCGGTCCATTCGATCGGCACGATCGGAGTCGCCAGCGCATGCGCCAGCACCTCGTCGACATGGGCGACGATATGGATGTCCAGCCCTTCCTTGATCACCGCGGGAATCTCGGCGAGGTCCTTCTCGTTCTCGGCCGGGATCAGCACCTTGGTGATGCCGCCGCGCAGGGCCGCGAGCAATTTCTCCTTGAGGCCGCCGATCGGCAGCACCCTGCCCCTCAAAGTCACCTCGCCGGTCATCGCCACGTCGCGGCGGACGGGAATGCCGGTCAGCGTCGAGATGATCGCGGTGACCATGCCGATGCCCGCCGACGGCCCGTCCTTGGGCACCGCGCCTTCGGGCAGGTGGACGTGAATGTCCTTGCGGCTGAACACGCTCGGCTTGACGCCGTAGGAGGGCGCCCGCGCCTTGACGAAGGAGAAAGCGGCCTGGATCGACTCCTGCATGACGTCGCCAAGCTTGCCGGTGGTCTTGATCTGGCCCTTGCCCGGCACGGTGACCGCCTCGATGGTCAGCAATTCGCCGCCGACCTCGGTCCAGGCCAGCCCGGTGACGGCGCCGATCTGGTCCTCCTCCTCGCTCATGCCGTGGCGGAAGCGGCGGACGCCGAGGAACTCGCCGAGATTGTCGGCGGTGATCTCGATCTTCTCGGCCTTGCCCTCGAGGATCTGGCGCAAGGCCTTGCGCGACAGCTTGGCGATCTCGCGCTCGACCGTGCGGACGCCGGCCTCGCGGGTGTAATGGCGGATCAGCGCGCGCAGGCCGCCTTCGGTCAGCACCAGCTCGCCGTCCTTCAGGCCGTGCGATTCGATCTGCTTGGGGATCAGGTGGCGCTTGGCGATCTCGACCTTCTCGTCCTCGGTATAGCCTTCGAGTCGGATGATCTCCATCCGGTCGAGCAGAGGCTGCGGCATGTCCATGCTGTTCGCGGTGGTCACGAACATCACGTCGCTGAGGTCGTAGTCCAGCTCCAGATAATGGTCCTGGAAGCGGCTGTTCTGCTCGGGGTCGAGCACCTCCAGCAAGGCCGAGGCCGGATCGCCGCGGAAATCCTGGCCGAGCTTGTCGATCTCGTCGAGCAGGAAGAGCGGGTTGGAGGTGCCGGCCTTCTTGAGGTTGGTGACGATCTTGCCCGGCAGCGAGCCGATATAGGTCCGCCTGTGGCCTCTGATCTCGGCCTCGTCGCGCACCCCGCCCAGCGACTGGCGCGCGAATTCGCGGCCCGTGGCGCGGGCGATCGAGCGGCCCAGCGAGGTCTTGCCGACGCCCGGCGGGCCGACCAGGCAGAGGATCGGGCCCTTGAGCTTGTTCGTCCGCACCTGGACCGCGAGATATTCGACGATCCGCTCCTTGACCTTCTCCAGGCCATAATGATCCTCGTCGAGGATCCGCTCGGCCTCGGCGATGTCGTGCTTCAGCTTCGATTTCTTGCCCCACGGCAGCCCGAGCAGCACGTCGAGATAGTTGCGGCTGACCGTCGCCTCGGCCGACATCGGCGCCATCGCGCGCAATTTCTTCAGCTCCGAATTGGCCTTGGTCCGCGCTTCCTTGCTAAGCTTGGTGCGCTCGATCTTGCGCGCCAGCTCGGCAAGCTCGTCGCCCTCGCCTTCCTCGCCGGCATTGCCGAGCTCGCGCTGGATCGCCTTCAATTGCTCGTTCAGATAATATTCGCGCTGGGTCTTCTCCATCTGGCGCTTCACGCGGCTGCGGATCTTCTTCTCGACCTGCATCACGCCAAGCTCGCCCTCCATGAAGGCGAAGGCCATCTCCAGCCGGCGCACAGGATCCAATTCGGCGAGCAAGGCCTGCTTGTCCGAGACCTTGATGTTGACGTTGGCGGCGACCGCGTCGGCGAGCTTCGAGGGCTCCTCGATCTGGCCGAGCTGGATCGCGGTCTCGGCGGGCAGCTTGCGATTGACCTTGGAATAATTCTCGAACTGCTCGATCACCGAGCGGACCAAAGCCTTGACCTCGACGCCCTCGGGCTCGACCGTCTCGACCTCATCGACCTCGGCGTTGAGATGGGTGGCGTCCTGGCTGAGCGTCTTCAGCATCGCGCGATGCTTGCCCTCGACCAGCACGCGCACCGTGCCGTCGGGAAGCTTCAGGAGCTGCAGGACGGTGGCGACGACGCCGAGATCGTAGAGCGCCTCGCGGTCGGGATCGTCCTCGGCGGGATCGAGCTGCGAGACCAGGAAGATCGACTTGTCGGCCGCCATCGCGCTCTCCAGCGCGGCGACGGATTTGTCGCGGCCGACGAAGAGCGGCACGATCATGTGCGGAAAGACGACGATGTCGCGCAGCGGCAGGACGGGAAGGGAGAGGCTCATGTAAACTCCACATGCCGGGCCAGAGGACCCAGGCTCGCACCCTATATGGGACGAATGGCGGGTCGCATCAATGAACCGCGTTCACGCGATGCTAAGCAATGCTTTGCAATTGACCGGCTAAGAGGCGCAGCCTAGGATTTTCGCCTGAGAATTGGGGAGTTTCCGCGATGTTTCGCGCTTTGTTTCTGACTGTGCCGCTGATGCTCGTGCCGCTCGCGGCCCCGGCCCCGGCGGCGACCGCCGCCACCGGCGCGGCGCAATCCCGCACCGGCGAGCAATGCCAGCAGCGCAACCAGAACCGGCGCCGCGGCGGCTCGGTGCTCGGCGGCATCGCCAGGGGCGCTCTCGGCCGGTTCGGCGGCGGCGCCGCGGCCAACATCATCGCGCCGATGGGCTCGATGCTCGGCGATGCGGTGATGCGGCTGCTCGATTGCGACGAGCAAAGGCAGGCGGCGACAGCGACCGAGACGGCCGTCCAGCGTGCGGAGCGCGGCGGCGCCGGCGCGAGCTCGACCTGGCAGAGCGAGACCCGGCCGGGGGTGAGCGGCACCTCGACGGTCACCGCGGTCGACAGCGGCACGCCCGACGGCGACTGCATGAGCGTCTCCGACGTCATCATCGTCGACGGCCAGGAGACGGAGGTGCCCAAGCGCATGTGCCGCCGTCCCCCGACCAACCGCTATGTCCGGGTCTAGGCCGCGGCGCTTCCGCGTCCTCGCTTCGCTCGCGGCCGTGGCGGGCCTGCTCGCCGGCACCGCGGCCGGGGCGCAGCGCGCCGCGATGGACCCCAGCAACCCGACCTGTCCGCTCAATCCCAATTGGTCGGCCAACCGCCAGATGACCTTCACCGTCCTGCAGCGGCCCGGCCAGCGCCCGGTGCTGCTCGCCGAAGGGGTGGTCGACGACGACCTGATCCCGCGCCTCGCCGCCGCCCTCAACGGCTTCCAGGGCGACGAGATCTGGCTGCGCTCGCCCGGCGGCAACGCCGAGGTCGGCAACCAGGCCGGCCGCCTGATCCGCACCCAGAATTTCCAGACCCGCATCCCGGCCGGCTGGGCCTGCTTCTCCGCCTGCAACTTCCTGTTCATGGGAGGCACCGTCCGCTTCGTGGATCCGGGCGGGCTCTTCATCGTCCATATGTTCACCTACACCGCCGACCGCCAGGCGATCCGCGGCGAGATGACGGTCGACGAGGACCGCGCGACCCGGCTGATCAACGGCATCGAGCAGGGCTCGGCCATGCTCGCGAGCGAGGACAATGTCTTCCTGGTCGGCATGGGCGTGGCGCCGAGCCTGCTGACCGAGGTGATGTACCAGGTGCCCGTCGCCGCCACCCCGCAGAGCCGCGAGACCAGGCGCTGCCTGACCCAGGAGCAGGTCCGGCGCTACAATGTCGCCACCCGGTTCATCGCCCGCTGACGCCGCAACCGGGGCTAGTTCTTCTGCTGGGTCATCCGGTCGACCCAGGCGATTCCGATCGCCGAGGCGATGAAGGCCATGTGGATGATCGTCTGCCACATCACGCCTTCCGGGCTGATGCGCGCGCCGTCTTGGCCGAGCGCGCCCGCCTCGATGAAGGTCCTCAGGAGGTGGATCGAGGAGATGCCGATGATCGCCATCGCCAGCTTGACCTTGAGGATGCCCGAATTGACGTGGCTCAGCCATTCGGGATTGTCGGGGTGGCGCTCCAGCCGCAGCCGCGACACGAACGTCTCGTAGCCGCCGACGATCACCATCACCAGCAGGTTGGAGATCATCACCACGTCGATCAGCCCGAGGACGAGAAGCATGATCTGCTGCTCGCTGAACTCCCAGGCGTGCGTGATGAGGTGATACAGCTCCTTCACGAACAGGAAGACGTAGACGAACTGGGCGACGATCAGGCCGACATAGAGCGGCAGCTGCAGCCAGCGCGAGCTGAAGATCAGGAGCGGCAGCGGCTTCAGCCGCACGCTCTCGTCAAAATCCGCCGGGTCTCTGCCGGCCGGGGTCCTGGTCGCCATGTTCTGCTTTCTGATCGGGGGAAAAGCAGCCGGGAGCCGCCACTGAGAAATTTAATGATGTAAATATGTTGAAGGAGGAAGCTTACGCCGCGTCTTCGGCCTTTTCGGCATAGACGCGGACCGGCTCCTTGCGTCCCTCGACCACGTCCTTGTCGATCAGCACCTCGTCGACGCTGTCCATCGAGGGCAAATCGAACATCGTGTCGAGCAGGATATTCTCCATGATCGACCTGAGGCCGCGGGCGCCGGTCTTGCGCTCGATCGCCTTCTTGGCGGTGGCGACCAAGGCGTCGTCCGTATAGGTGAGCTTGACGTCCTCCATGTCGAACAGCTTCTGATACTGCTTGACCAGGGCGTTCTTGGGCTCCTCCAGGATCTTGACCAAGGCATCGACGTCGAGATCCTCGAGCGTCGCGATGACGGGCAGGCGGCCGACGAATTCGGGGATCAGGCCGAACTTCAGCAGATCCTCGGGCTCGGTATGGCGAAGCACCTCGCCGGTGCGCCGCTCGTCGGGCGCCGCGACATGGGCGCCGAAGCCGATCGACTTGCCCTCCATGCGGTCGCCGATGATCTTCTCGAGGCCGGCGAAGGCGCCGCCGCAGATGAAGAGGATGTTGGTGGTGTCGACCTGCAGGAACTCCTGCTGCGGATGCTTGCGCCCGCCCTGCGGCGGCACCGACGCGGTGGTGCCCTCCATCAGCTTGAGCAGCGCCTGCTGCACGCCCTCGCCCGAAACGTCGCGGGTGATCGAGGGATTGTCCGACTTGCGGCTGATCTTGTCGATCTCGTCGATATAGACGATGCCGCGCTGCGCCCGCTCGACATTATAGTCGCTGGACTGGAGCAGCTTGAGGATGATGTTCTCGACGTCCTCGCCCACATAGCCCGCTTCGGTGAGCGTCGTCGCGTCGGCCATGGTGAAGGGCACGTCGAGGATGCGGGCCAGGGTCTGCGCGAGCAGGGTCTTGCCGCAGCCGGTCGGCCCGACGAGCAGGATGTTCGACTTGGCGAGCTCGACGTCGGCGCCTTTGGCGCCGTGGGCGAGGCGCTTGTAATGATTGTGGACCGCGACCGAGAGCACGCGCTTGGCGTGGGTCTGGCCGATCACATAATCGTCGAGCACGTTGCAGATCTCGACCGGCGTCGGCACCCCGTCCCTGGTTTTCACCAAGGCGGACTTAGTCTCCTCGCGGATGATGTCGTTGCACAGCTCGACGCATTCGTCGCAGATGAACACGGTCGGGCCGGCGATCAGCTTCCTGACCTCGTGCTGCGACTTGCCGCAGAACGAGCAGTAGAGAGTGCTCTTGCTGTCGCCGCCGCTCAATTTCGTCATAAACTCTCTTACGGAGGCGCCGCGCCCCCTCTCCTCAATCCGGGTCCCGTATCCTGACGGGAAACTTACACCGACACAATGGCCTAATCGTTAAGATGGCCCCTCAACAGCTCAGGACAGGCCCGTGCTGTGCGACATGTGGCGTGGCGGAGGGATCGGTGCAAGGGGTCGACACCGCCTCCCGATTCCGCCGAACCTGAACGAAAGTTTCATAAGTTTCAGCTCCCCTGGGGCGGAAAAGTAGGCCTCCCGACGGGGGGCTTGGCGGCCCAAGTCAATGGGCGCGTTGCACGCCGAACGGCCGCGGAAGTTGACGAAGTTGATGATACGCCGGCCCTCCGAGAGCTTCCCGAGCGGCGGTGGGACGGCGGCGAGGAGGCAGGGCGGACGATATGCATGGGCGGATTATAGCAGAGACTGAGGGCTGTAGGAAAATGAGAGGCCGCGGGAGAGTAGCGCGAACAGCGCAGCTAACAGCTAGCCTGTCCCTGAGCTTGCTGAAGGAGCGCACGCCCGGCTGGCGGGACGGCCCAACCAACGTCACGGCACGACGGTACCCTGCCGCCTTTGGTTTTCGGCGTGGCGAAGACGGCACGGTCGTCTTGCCACTGGCAAAGCCCTCTATTACGGCGACAATCTCGACGTGTTGGGGAGGAAAATCGCGAGCGAGAGCGTCGACCTCTGCTACATCGATCCGCCTTTCAATTCGAAGCGCAACTGTTTCCAGATCTACAACAATCAGGGGAGCGAGGATCGCGCGCAGGCGCAGGCCTTCGTCGATACATGGAACTGGGGCGACGAGGCGGTCGAGGGGCTCGATTACATCCTCGATATCGAGCGGCTGACCCCCGCGCGCGGGCGAAACGCGCTGGACGGAGCAGACGGTCGAGCTGATCCGCGGGTTTGAGAAAGTGCTGGGGCGCGGCTCGCTACTCGCCTACCTCGTCCACATGACGCTCCGGATCGTTGAGATCCACCGCGTGCCAAAGCCGAAGGGCAGCTTCTACCTCCACTGTGATCCCACCGCCTCCCACTATCTCAAGCTCGTGCTGGACGCCGTGATTGTTGGTCAGGGCGGCTATTTCCAGAATGAAATCATTTGGAAACGGACGGGGCACCATAGTCCGAGAGCTTCATTTGGGCCGGTACACGACACAATTGTTTATTACACTAAGACGTCGAGCTTCACCTTCAACATTGTTCGACGCCCTTACATGAAAGGACACGTTGAAAGCCGATACACCAGACAACCGGACGGGCGGTTCAAGTTTACTTCTGGGGGCAATGTTCTCACGGGTGCCGGCTGGACTGCTGGACCATCTGGCGCGCCGTCGAGGCGATTCGATCCACGACCTAAGAACCGTCATTGGGCAATTCCTGGCTTTTACGACGATGTGATGTCTCCTGAATACAAATCGCTCGATTCGATCAGAAAGCTCGACGAAGGGCGCCGACGGCGGCATCGATGGCATCGCCTATTTCCTCAAGGATAAGGATGAGAACGGCAAGGCGATCTTCCAGGTCAAATCACGCCCCGGCACCCGCGCCGATCTCGCCACGCTCAATTCCGACCGACAGCGAGAGAAGGCCGAGTTCGGTTTCCTCATCTGCACCAGCTTAGAAACCAAAGCGATGCGCGACGAGATCGCGGCGGCGGGCAAATACAAGAACCCCCTGCTCCTCCGCGAGGACGACGGCTTGCAGGTCATCACTGTCGCTGAGTTGTTCGATCGTCCGGGCAGGCCTGGCAGACGGCTCGATCTGCCGATGGCACGCGCGGATGCGGTCAAGGCCGCAGCTGCGCTAGGTGACGCCGACAAGCAGAGCGCGCTGGACCTCCGAGTGGGCAGCGGAGGTGCGGGAGAGATTTCTCAAAAAGCACCTGTGACGCGATGATCAGCAAGCAGGGGTGATCGTTTCTTCAGAATTAGTGCTTGCAAGAGACAGCAAGCATGATACCCTGTGGACTCCAGCAAGCATGGAGGACGGCGTGACGCGTTCAGTTCAATCGAGGGGCGGGGAGGCGCGGGCACTTGCCCTTTCTACCGAGCAGCGACGCGAGATCGCATCGCAGGCCGCGAGGGCGCGTTGGGCTAAAATCAACGATCCTAACGCACTTCCTACTGCAAGCCTCAAAGGGCCACTCACGATTGGGGATGTAACTGTCCAAGCCTATCGCTTGAATGACGGGCGTCGAGTGATTTCTAAAAAGGGTATGGCCGCTGTGTTTACCCTCAAGAGCTCCGGCGGAAATGCCTTTCTCCGATCCATGACCCGTCCCGGGGTGCGATCCGAAATTGGCGAAAAGCTGTGGGAAACCATTCAAAATCCCATTTATTTTAAGATCATAGACCCCGATTCAGGAGCTGACTCAGGTGCGACCGCAGATGGGTATGAAGCGGACACCCTCATTGAAGTTTGCAAGGCTATCGTTTCGGCTTGGCTCAACCGAAAGTTGCATGGGAAGCAGTACTTTCTATTCGCCCGCGCTGAAATCATCATGCGCGCCGCCGCGAAACTCGGCATCACGGCGCTGGTTGATAACGCTGTCGGCTATCGGCCCGACGTCACGCTCGGCGAATATCAGAAACTTTTTCAGAAATTCATCTTGGATGAGTGCCGGCAGTGGGAACAGGAGTTTCCCGACAAATATCTGGACATGATTTACCGGTTATATGGCCTCAGGCGGATCAACCCTGACAGTACTAAGTCTCCTAAGTTCTTTGGAAAGTTCACGCGAAAATATATATATTTCCCCTTGGCTCACAGTAATGGCGCTATCTTGGCGGAGCTAGATAAGAAAAATCCTGCTGTTTATGCCAGCGGCGGTCGTAAGTATAAGATGTTCCAATTCCTCGAAGAAAAGGTCGGGCTTTCCGCGCTTCGACAGCATCTCTGGCAGGTGATCGGCATCGGCCAAGTCTCTGCCAATAAGGAGCAATTTGATCGCAATTTTTACAAAGCATTTCCTGAGGCAATCCCGATCGGGTTTCAATATGACTTGATCGGGCCTGATTAGACGTGAGGGCATGGAACTCGAACTCAGCAGCGCCGCGCAAATCATCCTAGCGATCTTGCTGGGGGTGGCGGCAGTGCTCCGCGCTCTCACGGGGTTTCTGCCGGTCTGGAGAGCGCGAAAGATCGAACCGCCCGTCTGTCCGACAGGCGGGTTTGTGCCTACGCGGCCCATGATAATTTGGTTGAGGCGCAAAGATGCGAAGATGGATGCCGGATCGCGTCCGGCATGACGGAAAGCGTTTATCACTGTCGCCGCATCTGGCGCTAGGCAGCTTCGCAAAAAACGCCAGAGGACATTGTCCCCTGGCGCCGTCGGTCGGGTTCGGCGGCCGTAATGTCCGCCGCCCCGCCGGCCGGCGGGCGCCGACTCCGTAAATAGCGCGCGCTATTTACGGGCGGCTTCGCGCTACGCCGCCTTGACCGCCGCCGGCTCGCCGTCCGCCGGCACCGGCCTCTTGTCGAACACCTCGTCGACCAGGCCGAAGACCCTGGCCTCCTCGGCCGAGAAGAATTTGTCGCGCTCGACATTCTTCTCGATCTCCTCGATCGACTGGCCGGTATATTGGGCCATGAGCTCGTTCATCCGGTGGCGGATGCGCAAGATCTCGCGCGCCTGGATCTCGATGTCGGAGGCCATGCCCTGGGCGCCGCCCGACGGCTGGTGGATCATGATCCGCGCATTGGTGAGCGCGACCCGCATGCCCGGCTCGCCGGCGCAGAGCAGGAAGGCGCCCATCGAGGCGGCCTGGCCGATGCACACCGTGCCCACGCGTGGCCGAATGTACTGCATCGTGTCGTGGACAGCCATGCCCGCCGTGACGACCCCGCCCGGCGAGTTGATGTACATGTAGATGTCCTTCTTCGGATTCTCGCTCTCCAGGTAGAGGAGCTGCGCCGTCACCAGCGTCGACATATGATCCTCGACCCCGCCGGTGACGAAGACGATCCGCTCCCTCAGCAGCCGCGAATAGATGTCGAAGCTGCGCTCGCCGCGGTTCGATTGCTCGATGACGATCGGCACGAGGCCGTTGATGATGTCTTCATGGTCCATGGCGGCGGCTGGGTCCTGCTGGTGTCAAAGGTGGAGCCTACATCGGAGGATCGGGGCGAAGGTTCAAGGGCCTGCGCTACGGACCATGACCGGCGCCGGGCCGAAGCGGGTCCGGGTCTCGCCGGCCGGGACGAAGCCGCAGCTGGCGTAGAAGGCGACCGCGCCCGGATTGGCGACCACGGTCAGCCGCATCCTGCCGGCGCCGGCCGCCGCGGCGGCGACGGCTTCGACCAGTGCCCGCCCAACCCCGCTCCGCCAGCGATCCGGCTCCACGAACAGCCCGTCCAGCGCGGCCTCGTCCGCGCCTTCCCCGTCCAGCCAGGCCGCGAAGCCGGCGACGCCCGCTTCGTCCTCGGCGACCAGCACCCGCCCCTCCGCGATGAAGGCGGCGGGCAGCTCGATCGCCTGCGGATGCGCCTCCAGCTGCGCGCGATAATCGGGCAGCGCCAGCGAGGCGCGCCGCTGCAGCTCTTCCAGCGCCGCGCGTTCGGCGGCACGGGCAAGGCGGATATCGGTGAGCGTCATCCGGGCGGGCTCAGCGCAGCTGGCTGTCCTTGCTGCCGCGCCGGTTGATGCCGGCGGCGATGTGGCGGGCGTCGCGGGCGGATTGGCAGGCGATGCAGGTCCGAATGCCCGGCAGAGCGAGGCGGCGGCGTGCTGCTATCTCCTCGCCGCAATCCTCGCAAATTTCGGAGCCCTCGCCCGCGGGCAGCCGCGCACGGGCGCCCATCACAGCGTCCAGCACGGTGTCGTCGATCTGCTCCTGAACCGCACCGTCGCGCGCCCAGCCGCCGGCCATGATGATGCTCCCTTCGCGCGTAGCCTGTCAGCGGTAGATAGGAGGCGCCATCGTTTGTTCCAACCGCCTTACTGTCCCGGTGACACTTACCTAAGTGTCACGGTGACACTTAGGTAAGTGTCACCAACCGTCCCGCGAGCCGCCCTTGCGCTCAGCGCGGCGGCTCCGGCTCCTGCGGCACGCCGTCGGCGATGTCGTAATAATCGCCTTTGTCGGCGGTAAAGATGTGCTTCTCGAGATGCGTGCCGGTCGGCGCGTCGAAGGCGCCCATGGCGATGGCGATCTTGGCCCAGTCGGGAGGCCCCCAGAACAGCACCGACCCGCAGACCGAGCAGAAGCCGCGCCGGACCTTGTCCGACGAGCGATACCAGGTGACATGCTCCTCGCCTGCGATCGTCAACGCCTCGCGCGGCACGTTCGTCGACGCCCAATAATGGCCCGATTGCTTGCGGCATTGCGAGCAATGGCAGGCGTCGGGCGGCGCCAGCTCCCCCGCCACCTCGAAGCCGATCGCGCCGCACAGGCACGACCCCTTGGGCATGCTCCCTCCTCCACCGACCATGGTGACAGTTACCTAAGTGTCCCGGTGACAGTTAGGTAAGTGTCCCGGGGACAGTTCCCTAACTGTCACTCACCTTTCCTCACTCCGCCATCGAGGCGTTGTCGATGACGAAGCGGTACTTGACGTCGCTCCTCTGCATCCGGTCGTAGGCCGCGTCGATCTCCTGCGCGCGGACCATCTCGATATCGGCGACGATGCCCTTCTCCGCGCAGAAATCGAGCATCTCCTGGGTCTCGGCGATGCCGCCGATCAGCGAGCCGGCGATCGACCGGCGCTTGAAGATCAGCGCCGAAATGTCCGGCGAGGGATGCGGATGCTCGGGCACGCCGACCAGCACCATCGTCCCGTCGCGCTTCAGCAGCCTGGTGAAGGCATCGAGCTTGTGGCTCGCCGCGACCGTGTTGATGATGAGGTCGAAGCTGCCCGCATGCGCCTTCATCTCGTCGCGATTGCCCGAGACGACCGCTTCGTCGGCACCGAGCGCGCGGGCATCCTCGCGCTTGCTCTCCGAAGTGGTGAAGGCGATCGTCTGCGCGCCCATGGCGTGGGCGAGCTTGACCCCCATGTGGCCGAGCCCGCCTATGCCGACGATGCCGACCTTTTTCCCCGGGCCCGCGTTCCAGTGGCGCAGCGGTGAATAGGTGGTGATGCCCGCGCACAGCAGGGGCGCGACTGCGGCGAGCTGGTCCTCGGGATGGCGGATCCTGAGCACGAAGCGGTCGTCGACCACGATCCGCTGCGCATAGCCGCCCAGCGTATGGCCGGGCGCGTCCGCGGTCGCGCCGTTATAGGTGCCGGTGAAGCCGGTCTCGCAATATTGCTCGAGACCCTCGGCGCAGGCCGGGCAATGCTGGCAGGAATCGACCAGGCAGCCGACACCGACCGTCTCGCCGACCGCGAAGCCGCTGACCTCCGCGCCGACTGCGCTGACGTGGCCGACGATCTCGTGGCCGGGCACGCACGGATAGAGCGTCCCGCCCCATTCCGAGCGCACGGTGTGCAGGTCCGAATGGCAGATGCCGCAATAAGCGATCTCGATCTGGACGTCGCGCGGGCCGGGCGCGCGCCGCTCGATCTCCATCTTCTCGATCGGCGTGTCGGCGGCATGAGCGCCATAGGCTTTGGTGATCATCGGAATTCCTTCTTCAATCGTAACAGACGGGGTGCGTCCGATTCTCCGTCATTCCCGCGAAAGCGGGAATCCAGCGTGGCGCCCGGGTTCTCGCGGACGGCAACCGGGCCGTAACTGGATTCTCGTTTCCACGGCAATGACGATAAGGCCAGCTCTTAGCGGCCGACCCGTGCCGCCAGTTCCGGCGGATAGCGATTTCCCTGCACTTCGATGCCCGCGAGCGAGTCCTCGATCTCGCTCAGATCCTCGGCCGTGAGCGCCACCGAAGCGGCGCCCAGATTCTCCTCGAGCCGGTGAAGCTTGGTCGTCCCCGGTATCGGCACGATCCACGGCTTTTGCGCGAGCAGCCAGGCGATGGCGATCTGCGCCGGAGTCGCTCCCTTGGCCGCCGCGATCCCGCTCAGGCGGTCGACCAGCGCCTGGTTCGCCTTGCGCGCCTCGGGCGTGAAGCGGGGGACGAGGTTGCGGAAGTCGTTGCCGGCGAATGCGGTGTCCGCGCCGATCGCGCCGGTCAGGAAGCCCTTGCCGAGCGGGCTGAACGGAACGAAGCCGATGCCGAGCTCCTCGAGCGCCGGCAGCAGCTCCGCCTCCGGCTCGCGCCACCACAAGGAATATTCGCTCTGCAGGGCGGCGACCGGCTGCACCTCATGGGCGCGCCGGATCGTCTCGACGCCGGCTTCGGACAGGCCGAAATGACCCACCTTCCCCTCCCGGATCAGCTCTTTCACCGCGCCGGCGACGTCCTCGATCGGCACATTGGGATCGACCCGATGCTGGTAGAAGAGATCGATCCGGTCGGTCCCGAGCCGCTTCAGCGCCGCCTCGGCCACCGCCCTGATCCGCTCCGGCCGGCTGTCCATGCCGCGCCCGACCTCGCCGCCGGCAAAGCCGAATTTGGTGGCGACCACGACTTCGTCCCGGAACGGCGCCAGCGCCTCGCCGAGCAGCGCCTCGTTGACGAACGGGCCATAAGCCTCGGCGGTATCGAAAAAGGTCACGCCCCGCTCGAACGCGCCTTGGATCAGCGCGATCGCATCGGTTCTGTCCGCGGCTGGGCCGTAGCCGTAGCTGAGCCCCATGCAGCCGAGGCCGATGGCCGAGACTTCGAGGCCGCTTTTGCCGAGTTTACGCTTTTGCATTTTGTCTGCTCCTTGGAATCAGCATCAGGACGAGAACGAGCGCGAGGGCGAGCATCGCCGTGCCGACGGCGAGCCCGATCCCGATCTGGTGCGCGAATGCTTCATTGCCCGAGAGAGGGCTCGACCCCGAGGCCGCGAAGACGGCCCGGCCCGGCGAGATAGTCCGCGTCGGCGACGTGCTCCATCCAGTCGACGGCCCGGCCGTCCAGCATCTCGGCGATGGCGATGTGGGTCATGGCCGTGGTCGGCGTGGCGCCGTGCCAGTGCCTGTGGCCCGGCGGGCACCAGATCATGTCGCCGGCGGCGATCTCGGCGATCGGTCCGCCTTCGCTTTGGGTCCAGCCGCGCCCCGAAGTGACGATCAGGATCTGGCCGAGCGGATGGCTGTGCCAGGCGGTGCGCGCGCCGGGCTCGAAGGTGACGATGGCGCCGCCCGCCCGCGCCGGCTCGGCCGCCTGGAATGGCATGTCGATGCGGACCGTGCCAGCGAACCATGAGGCCGGCCCCCGGGCCGAGGGCTGCGAGCCGTTTCGGATGATCTTCATGGCGGCTATCTAGGGCTTTGGATTGCTCAAGATTAGATGCTAAAACCGGCATGAACCTGTGAATGGAATTCAGCAATGGCACGCGAGGCAATGAGCGATCTGGCCGCCTTCCTCGCCGTTGCTCGGGAGCGCAGCTTCACCAGGGCGGCGGCCAGGCTCGGCGTATCGCCCTCGGCGCTCAGCCACACCATCCGCGGCCTCGAGGAGCGGCTCGGGATACGCCTCTTGACCCGAACCACCCGAAGCGTCGCGCCGACCGAGGCCGGCACGCGCCTGATGCGAACCGTCGGACCGAAGATCGAGGAGATCGACGCCGAGCTCGCCGCCCTCGGCGAGCTTCGCGACAAGCCCGCCGGGACGATCCGGATCACAGCGGACGAGCATGCCGCCGCGACGATCCTGTGGCCCGCTCTGGCGCGGCTGCTGCCGGATCATCCCGACGTCCATGTCGAGCTTCTCGTCGACAACCGCCTGATCGACATCGTCGCCGAGCGCTACGATGCCGGAGTCAGGCTGGGCGAGGTCGTCGCCCGCGACATGATCGCCGTGCCGATCGGCCCCGATGCGCGCATGGCCGTGGTCGCCGCGCCCGCCTGTTTCGATGCCCGGCCCAAGCCGCGCCGGCCGCAGGACCTGACCGCGCACAATTGCATCAACCTGCGCCTGCCGACCCGCGGCGGGCTTTACGCGTGGGAGTTCGAGAAGGACGGCCGCGAGCTTCGGGTGCGGGTCGAGGGCCAGCTCGTCTTCAACAGCATCGCCATGGTCCTCGAGGCCGCGCTCGCCGGCATGGGCCTCGCTTATTTGCCGGAGGACCAGGTGCGGCCCCACCTCGACTCCGGCCGCCTCGTCCGGCTGCTCGCCGGCTGGTCCCCGCTTTTCCCCGGCTACCACCTTTATTATCCCAGCCGCCGCCAACCCACCGCCGCCTTCGCCTTGCTGGTCGAGGCGCTGCGCTATCGCGGGGACAGTTGCTCGTAACTGTCCCCCTTGAAGCGTCACCGGTCGGGCCAGATCGCCACCAGCAGCTGCGCGAGGCGGGCGCCGCCTTTTTCGATCTGTTGGCGCTGCGTCGTCTGCATCGTGCGCAGATAGGCTGCCCGGTCGGCGAAGACGACCGGCCAGCGGCGCCCCTCCCGGGGGCCGAAGCTCAGCCCGGCGAAGACCGAGCGCGCCCGCAGCAGGGAGTCGTTCGCCCAGAGCTCGGGCCAGCCGGCGATCGGCCCGGCGGCCGGCGCGACCCGGCGGGCCCGCGCCAGCGACAGGCAGGCGGGCCCCAGCGTCCGGCGCGCGCAGGGCTGATCGTAGGGCAAGGCGGTGACGCCCCCGTCCCAGGCCGAGTGCAGCTTGTCGGGGTTGGCCGGATCGCCCCAGACCAGCGAATTGCCGCCGAGCGTGGTCGTGTCATGCTCGCGGGCGCGCTCGGCGGACGAGCTGTTGGGGTCGACCTGGCGCCCGGCCGGGTCGAGATAGACCCCGCCGACATGAAGCGGCTGGTGAAGATCGCCGACGAGGTGGGTGAGGATGAGCAGCGCCTGGCGGCAGGTGAAGTTGAACGGCGCCGGAGTCGCCGGCCGCGCCGTCGCCGCCCCGGGCCCGCCGCATTCGTCGGAGCGCAGAACCGCGACCGCCGCGCCCATAGCGTGGACGATGTCATAGTCGGTGGTGCCGACGTCGCCGAAGCGGTAGCCGGCGCTCTCGAGGGCCAGATCGGCGAAATGATATTGGGTGTGGCAGCCGTCGTTGCGGGTGTAGCTGCAATTGGTCCAGTTGTTGCGGGCATAGTCGATCATCGAGGCGAGCATATCGGGAGTCTCGAAGACGACGCAGGGCGGCCGATATTGCGGCAGCGGCTGGTAGCGGAAGCCGTCGGCGGGCCCGGTCACCGAGCGGATGCAGTCGCCCCAGGGCCCGGCCTGCGCCAAAGTGACGGAGCCGAGGATGACGCGGACCTGCGCTGCGGCGCGGGGATGGCCCTTGAGCAGGGCGTCGCCGATCGCGCCGACCTGGGCATGACCGACCGGCCCCCAGGCCCGGGCCCCGCTTCCCGCCAGGACGGCCACCGCGGCGATCGCGACAAGAAGACGCCGCATTCCACGAAGGTTGACCATGATCCCGCCTCCCCTTTTGTCCCGACTCGGGTCCCACTTCGGGAGGGTGCGCCAGTCACCGCCAAGAGTCGATGGCGCGCGGCGGCGGTCTTTTAGTTTGGATGAAGGCTCACAAGGCGCGCACGCGCGGCGCCCGGTCCGGCCTGATCAGCTCGCTGATCGCCCAGATCATCGCACCGGCGCGATCCGGCGAGCCCGCCCCCGTTTGCCGGCCGGGCCGCTCCCGCGCGCTCGATCCGATGTTCTTGATGGCTGACGCGGCCGATGTTAGGCAGATCTCCCTGCCCGCGCAGACAGACGGGAGATGCTTGTGATCATTCGCGCGTTCATCGCGGCTGCCGCCGTCATCGCCGTCCCGGTGGCCGTCGTCGGCGCCCAGCAGCCCGCCGGGACGAAGTCGCAATACAGCACCAAGCGGGTCTGCGACGTCACCATCCCGACGGGTAGCCGCCTTGGCGGAATCAGGCGCTGCCGCACGGCCGCCGAGCGCGAGCTTGCGAAGCAGGAAGCGCGGCAGGTGGTCGACCGGGTCCAGATGTTCAAGCCGACCTGCGCGGGGACCGGGAGATGCCCATAGCCGGCGCGGCGCCGCTGCCTGCATGGTGACAGCTAGGTAGGATTTTTATCGGACCGGGGCACGCACCTATGTGTCGCCATTCCCCCCACGCCTGCCGCTAATACCACTCCGCCACGCCGCCATGGTGGGAGCACGTCCCCGAGCGGTGCTTGCTGTGGCTGTACGTGCCGTCCCGGCATTTGGCGCTGGCGCCGATCCCGCACCCTGCCAGCATCGCGGCCCCGAGCAGGGCCGCGAGCCCGTGCCTGGCGAGGCGCATGCCGGCACGAGAGCGGGTCATGGTCGCGGCAGTTCCGGCGGCGGCGCCGGACCCATCATTGCTAGAGCCATTGAGCGACCCCGCCGTGCCAGCTGCACGTTCCCCGGCGGCTCTGGCTGTAGCTGTACGTGCCGTCCCGGCAGCGGGCGCTGGCCCCTGCGGGAGGACGGTTGGCGCGGACGGGCCGGCGAACGCAATTGCCCCGCGCGTTCCTGTAATATCCAGCGCCGCATCCCGGGGCCTGCGCCTGGGCAGTCGCGGCCGGAAAGACGAACGAGGTGACGGGCATCGCAACCGCGAGCGCCAGCACCGTCATGAAGATCTTGCGCATGTATCCCCTCCCTATTGATCGACTCGACATAGGGGAAAATGCTTCGCGCGACCATCCTTGGGTCCCGACCTGAGATGCATAAGTAGCGCAATATTCACGCCGCTGCTCTTCACGACTTCAGGTTGATGCGGAGGGCCCGCCTTTCGTCCGCCAATAGCGTAAGGCGGTCTCGCCTTTGCCCGGACGATCGGGGACACACGCCTCCGTGTCCCCATTCCTGCCACGCTTATCGCGCTGGACCGGCCCGGCGACGGTCGCGCGACTGTCGCGATTTCGCGTTGACCCCCGCCGCGGCGGTGCCAAAGCTCCGCCGCACCCGTGCGATGCACGCCGGCCCCAAGCCCAATGTGGAGACCGGGTTTTCATGACTCTTCGGTTCCGCTTCCGCCGGTGCGCCTTCTCCCTGCTGCTCCTCTGCGCCTCCCTTCCTTCGGCCGCCGCCGTGCCTCGAAGCCGGAGAGTGGAGGTCGAGGCGGGGGGTCGAGCTCGAGGTGCTCGACTGGGGAGGATCGGGGAGGCCGATCGTCTTCCTGGCCGGATTTGGCGGGACCGCTCACGACCTGGACCTCCTCGCGCGCCGGTTCATCAGCGGGCACCGGGTCGTTGCGATCACGCGCCGCGGGTTCGGCCGCTCGAGCCATCCCGCCGCGACGGAGGCGAATTACACGCCCGAGCGGCTTGGCGCAGACATCATCGCCGTGATCAGGCGGATGCGGCTGGTCGGGCCGGTCATCGCCGGACATTCGATCGCGGGACAGGAGCTCAGCGAGATCGGCACGCGCTATCCGAAGGAAATCGCCGGCCTGATCTACCTGGAGGCCGCCAACAGCCAGGCCTATTACGGCCCACGCTCCGAAATCCTCTACCCGATCGCCGGCGAGGTGAGGCGCGATCTCGGCAGGCTGACTTCGGCTCAGCCCAGCGAGGCGCGCTTATTGGCCGGCAAGCTGCGCGCGGAGCTGGCTCGGCTCCAGCGGGGCCTGGACTGGTATGAGCGCGCCCTAGAGGGCGCCGCCGATCGCCCGGCCGAGGTCCAGTCGTCGCCGCAATTCTCCATCCAATCGGCGATGGTGCGCGGCGCGCGCATCTACACCCGCATCGACGTGCCGATCCTCGCCATCGCGGCCGTCCCGCCCCAGTGCGCGCCAGACTGCGAGACCCCGGCCTCCCGCAGGCGGGCAGCGGAGGCGTCCGCGCAGGCGGCGGAGTTCGAGGCGTCGAACCCGAGCGCCCGCGTGGTCCGGATCCCGCTGGCCAATCACTTCATCTGGCTCTCGAACGGAGCGCAGGTGGAGCGCGAGATGAACGCCTTCATGGACTCGCTGGAACGGCAGCGGGCTCGCGAGTAAGACGGACTGCCGGCGCGAATGGGGACAGTTGCGAGCAACTGCCCCCTGACCCTCGCTAAAACCGCAGCGTCGCCCGCGCGTAGAAGAAGGTCCCCGGCACGTCGTAGGTGGTCGGGTCCATGTTGTTCAGGCCGCAGGTGAAGCAGGCCGGCGGATCGGAGTTGAAGAGGTTGTTGGCGCCGATCGCGAAGCCGAGGCCGTCGCCGAACCAGTTTGGCGACCAGCGCAGCTGGAGGTCGACGTAGAAGCGCGAATCGAGCTCGTTGCCATTGCCCTCCTCGACGCTCGCTATGTAGCGCCCGGTCAGCGAGGCGCCGACCTGGCCGAGGTTCCAGTCGATGATTCCAGTCGACTTGAACTTGGGGAAGGCCTGGTCGGGGCTGCCCTGCTCGGTGCCCTCGCGGTTGATCACCGTCACGCCGACCGTCGCCGGCACCGTGACCTGGTAGTTGAACAGGAAGGTGCTGTTCCAGGTCAGGTTGAACGTGCCCGCCGGGCCCTGGCCGCCGCGGTAGATCAGGGTCAAATCGAGGCCGTCGGTCTCGATTCCGGCGATGTTCTGCAGGAAGCCGCGGATCTGCGAGATCGCGCCCGAGGCGGTGCGGTCGATCGCCGCGCAGGACAAAGCGTCGCCGGTCTGGGCGCAGCGGCCGAGCAGGGTGCCGGCGTCGATCGACTGGATCGCGCCGTCGACCTTGATGTTGAAATAATTGGCCTCGATCGAGAGGCGCGGCAGGAAGCTCGGCCGCCAGACCGCGCCGAAGCCCCAGCTCTCCGACTTCTCCGCGTCAAGATTGACGTTGCCGCCGGTGATGACCGGAAGCTGGGCGTTGAGCTGGACGTAGGAGCCGTTGGCGGGGACGCCGTCGGCGATGCAATTGGCCGCGACCGCCGGCGGGACGACGCCGCCGACCGCCGAGCAGGGATCGACCACTTCCTGGTCGAAGCGCGACGGCGTTCCGAACAGCTCGCCGATGCTGGGGGCGCGGAAGCCCTCGGCCCAATTGCCGCGGAAGAGCAGGCCCTCGACCGGCTCCCAGTTGATTCCGGCGCTGAACGTCGTCGTCGAACCCGATGTGGAATAATTGGAATAGCGAGCGGCGCCGGTCACCTCGAGGCGGTGGAAGCCGCCGACGTCGCGAAGCAGAGGCAGGCGCAATTCGGCATAGGCCTCGTCGACGTTGAAGCCGCCCGCGGTCGGCAGAGCGGGGATGTCGGAGCCGAGGCCCGCGGCGACGATCGGATCGGGGTCGAAGCGGCCCGACTGGTCGCGATGCTCGACGCCGATGGCGATGCTCGCGGCGCCGCCGGGCAGGTCGAACAAGCCGCCGGTGATGTTCGCCGAGAAGTCCCAAAGCCGCTGCCGGCTGCTGTCGCGCTGCGTAAACGCCACATAATCGAGCATTGCGGGGGTTATGGAGCCCGCTCCCCCGAAGATGTTGAACGGCACGCAGGGCGCGGTGCAGGCCGCGACCGGGCCCAGAGCGCGGGCGAGGTTGGCGGCGTTGAAGTTGCCGTGCACTTCCTGCTCGGCCTTGTTGCGGCCCCAGACGCCGTTGACGTCCCAGTTCCACGGGTGGCCGAAGGCTTCGAACGAGCCTTCGATCGTGGCGGCGCCATAATAAGTGTCGACGCTCTGGTCGTAGCGGCGGGGCCCGTTCTCGACGACCCGGCGGCCGATGAAGGCGTAATTGGCGACCTGGCCATTGGACGTGCCGTCGAGGTTACGGCCCGAACGCAGGGTCCCGAACGGATTGAACGGATTGGTGGCGTCGATGGTGATGTTGTCGAGCAAATTGCCGTTGCCGGAATCGGGGCCGACGAACAGCGGCAAGGGCGCCGCCTGGTTCGACGAATTGCGGCGGTTGTAGACCGCGCGCAGCCGCAAGGTGGCGTTGTCGCTCAATTCCTGGGTGAGATTGACGAAGCCGCCATAGCGTTCGAGCGGAACCTGCACGAAGTTGGACGGCGCGAAATTGTAGCGGTCGGGCGCGCCGGCGAAATTGCGATAGTCGGCCAGCACCGGCGGGCGGTTGAGCACCGGCGCGATCAGGGTCAAATCCTGCCCCAGCACGATGAAGCGGCCGTTCGGCGTGCCCGAGCTGCAGCTATTGTCGCAGGCGGTCGTGCCCGGCGTCGGGAAGAGCGAGATCGAGCGGTCGGCCGAGCTGACCTCGTCCTGCTTCACATAATTGACGCCGATCACGAAGCGGGTGCGGCTGTCGCGGCTGCCGATTCCCCAGCTCAGCCCGTAATTCTGGGAAAAGCCGTCGCCGGCGTCGAACACGCCGATCTGCGCGGAGGCGACGAAGCCTTCCTGCTGGGAGCGGCTGATGATGTTGACCACGCCCGAAATCGCGTCCGAGCCGTAGATGGAGGAGGCGCCGCCCTGGAGCACCTCGACCCGCTCGATCATCCCTTCGGGGATCGAATTGAGGTCGGTCGAGCCGGGGACGCCGCTGGCCGAGGCGCCGTTGACGTAGCGCAGGCCGTCGACGAGGACGAGCACGCGCCGCGAGCCGAGATAGCGCAAATCCACCTCGGCCGCGCCGGCGCCGACGCCGCCGCCGTCGGGCGGGTTGCCGAAATTGCCGCTATTGTTGAAGCGGCTGTTGAGCGCGCCGCCCGAGCCGGGCAGCCGCTGCAGCACCTCGGCGGTCGAGGTGAGGCCGGTGCGATCGATGTCGGCGCGGTCGACGAAGGTGACCGGCTGATCCTGGTCGAGCGGGTCGCGGCGGATGCGCGAGCCGGTCACGATGACATTCTGGTCGCCCTGGGCGGCATTGGGATCGCCGGTCTGATCGGGCTGGGCCAAGGCTGGCGTGGCCGCGGCGATCGCCAGAAGGGCGCTGCCGAAGCGAAGGCTGGCGGAAAGATTGGTCATGGCCCGTACGCTCCCAATAGGGCGGGCTCGCGACCGTCGCGGGCGGGCGCCCCTTGCAAAGAAGACTAAGCCCGTTGCCAGGATTTGCGGAGCGAAAAGGCGCGTTGAGCGGACCGCAAGCGACGAATCTTCGGTCATCGTTGCATTAGTGTTACAATGATCCGGCCCCCGGCGCAGGGAAGCTCAGATAATGGAGCCGCCTGACCTCGCGCCGCCCGCGCACGACCGTGTCGAGGATCAGCCCGCAGGCGAAGCTCAGGAAAGCGAGGATGACGAGGCCGGTGGCGAGGATCGCGGTCGGGAAGCGCGGCACCAGGCCGGTCTGGAAATAGGTGATGGCGAGCGGGATGGCGAGCACGACGGCGAGCCCGATCAGGAACAGGCTGAAGCTGCCGTAGAAGAGGACTGGGCGCTCGATCCGGTAGAGATGGAGAATGGTGCGCAGGATCCGCCAGCCGTCGCGCCAGGTCGAGAGCTTCGAGGTCGAGCCTTCGGGGCGGGCGCCGTAGGTGGTGACGATCTCGCCGACCGGCATGGAAAGCTCGAGCGCGTGGACGCTGATCTCGGTCTCGGTCTCGAAGCCGCGCGACAGCGCCGGGAAGCTCTTGGCGAAGCGGCGCGAGAAGACCCGATAGCCGGAGAAGATGTCGGTGAAGGAGCGGCCGAACAGGCTGGAGAGCAGGCCGGTGAAGAGCTTGTTGCCGAGCGCGTGGCCGCGGCGATAGGCCTCCTCGACCGCCGACTTGCGGGCGCCGACGACCATGTCGAGCTGCTCGTCGAGCAGCTTGCGGATCAGATCGGGGGCGGCGGCGGCGTCGTAGGTCGCATCGCCGTCGGCCATCAGGTAGACGTCCGCCTCGACGTCGGCGAACATGCGGCGGACGACATGGCCCTTGCCCTGCATCTTCTCGGAGCGGACGATGGCGCCCGCTTCGGCCGCGACCTCGCGGGTGCGGTCCTTGCTGTTATTGTCGTAGACGTAGATGTCCGCGTCCGGCAGCGCCGCGCGGAAGCCGGCGATCGTCTGCGCGATCGCGGTCTCCTCATTGTAGCAGGGGAGCAGGACCGCGACGCGGAGAGGCGGTATCTTGGCCGGTGTCTTTGCCATCTGGAGCCCCCTACCCGTTCGGCCTGAGCCTGTCGAAGGCCTTCCCTTCCTTTAGAGGGAAGGGAAGCGCTTCGACAATATTCAGGCCTTCTTAGCGGCGGGCTTCTTGGCCGCCGGCTTCTTGGCGGGCTTGCCGGCCGCCTCGGGCTTGGCGTCGGCCTTCTTGGCGGGCTTCGCAGCCTCGGCCTTGGCGGGCGCCGCCTTCTTCGCCGAGGCTTTCTTCGGCTTGGCCTCGCCTTTGTGGTCGTGGCCGCAGCCGGGGCCGTGGACGTGGGTGTCCTCGGATTCGATCGCGGCCTCCAGGTCCTCGCGGCTGACCTCGCGCTCGGCGATGTCGGCGCCGGCGAAGAGGAAGTCGACGACCTTGTCCTCGAACAAGGGCGCGCGCAGCTGGGCGGCGGCCATCGGCTCGGCGCGGACATATTCGACGAACTTCTGCCGGTCGTCGGGCTTGTACTGCTGGGCGGCCTGCATGATCAGCTGGTTCATCTCCTGATTGCTGATCTGGATGTCGTTCTTCTGGCCGATCTCAGAGAGGAGCAGGCCCAAGCGGACCCGGCGCTCGGCGATGGTCCGATAGTCGCCGCGCTCCGTCTCCATCTCCTTGCGGGCGGCCTCGGGATCGGCCTCCTGGCCCGCCTCCTGCTCGAGCTGCTGCCAGATCTGCTGGAACTCGGCCTCGACCATCGAATCGGGCACCGGAAAATCGTGGGCGGAGGCGAGCTGGTCGAGCAATTGCCGCTTCATGTGGGTGCGGGTCAGGCCGTTCAGCTCCTGCTCGAGCTGGCCCTTCAGCAGGTCGCGCAGCTGGCCGATGCCCTCGAGGCCCATCGCCTTGGCGAAATCGTCGTCCGGCTTCATCGCCTTGGCCACCTGGACCTCGTTGACGACGACGTCGAAGGTGGCGGCGCGGCCCTTGAGGTAATCGACATTGTAATCGGCCGGGAAGGTGACGCTGACGAGGAGCTCGTCATTCGCCTTGACGCCGACGAGCTGGTCCTCGAACCCCGGGATCAGCCGGCCCGAGCCAAGCTCGACCGACATGCCCTCGCCCTTGCCGCCTTCGAACGCTTCGCCGTCGACCTTGCCGTCGAAATCCATGACGACGAG
This sequence comes from Allosphingosinicella sp., assembly GCA_035994965.1. GTDB lineage: Bacteria > Pseudomonadota > Alphaproteobacteria > Sphingomonadales > Sphingomonadaceae > Allosphingosinicella. The sequence goes on along the minus strand of DASYKV010000003.1, from coordinate 861 downwards.
ATCGCCGGTCTTCGCCTTGTGCGAGGCCGGGGCCGGTTCGAAGCTCTTCTGGCCTTCGGCAAGCCGCTGGACCGATTCGTCGAGCATGTCGTCGCTGACCTCGACTCGCAAACGCTCGATCTTGAGCGCATCGATCTGCGGGTCGGGCACGTCGGGAAGCATCTCGACCTCGACGGTGACGATCGCGTCCTTGCCGGGACCGCCGTCCTCCAGCGCGACGCTGGGCTGCATGGCGGGGCGAATCTTCTGCTCGGCGATCAATTGCTCGACGCCTTCCTGGACCGCGGTCTGCAGCGCCTGCTGCTCGAGCGCCGGCCCATGCATCTTGCGCACGAGATTGGCGGGCACCTTGCCGGGACGGAAGCCGGGCATGCGCACCTGAGGCGCGATCGACTTCAGCTCGGCGTCGATGCGGGCATCGATGTCGCGGGCGGGGATGGTCAGGCGAAAGGCGCGCTTCAGGCCTTCGTTCAGCGTTTCAACAGTCTGCATGGTTGGGCTCAAACCTTCGTATCAGCGTTGCGGCCGGCGCGTTTCGGACATGAAAGCTGGTGCGGGCGGAGGGACTCGAACCCCCACGGTTGCCCACTGGAACCTAAATCCAGCGCGTCTACCAGTTCCGCCACGCCCGCCGGGCCACGGCAAGGCGGCGTCTATAGCAATGCTGACAAAGAGGGCAAGCGCGGCCGCCCGCGAGCCGGGCCCGGCAGGGCGGCGCGCGATTGTTCAGGCGGCGGTGGCGAGATCGCGGCGCGACGGGCCCCGGCGAACCATGCCGACGCCGAACGTGGCGGCGCCGGCGAGCGGCAGCGCGGTGCCGCAGAAACCGCATTCGGCCGACAGCCGGCCGACATACCAGTG
>DASYKV010000002.1:0-158193 GCA_035994965.1 Allosphingosinicella sp. | reverse complement strand
GCTCGTCCGTGTCGAGGATGCGGGCGGCGGCGAGGCTGAGGGGGATGCCCTCGGCGCGGGCGAGGGTGTGGAGCCTGGCGATCGCCTTGTCGCCAAGGCCGCGCTTCGGGACGTTGACGATCCGCTCGAAGGCGAGGTCGTCGGCGGGCTGGGCGATGACCCGCAGGTAGGCGAGGGCGTCGCGGATCTCGGCGCGCTCGTAGAAGCGAAAGCCGCCGACGATGCGGTAGGGCAAGCCGATGGCGATGAACCGGTCCTCGAACTCGCGGGTCTGGAACTGGGCGCGGACGAGGATGGCGCAGCTGTCGAGCCGGCCAGGCTGGCCATGGTCGCCGCGGCGCTGGATCGTCTCCAGCTCCTCGCCGACGCGGCGCGCTTCCTCGGGGCCATCCCAGACGCCGATGACCTGGACCTTGTCGCCGTCATTCTCCTGCGTCCACAAGGTCTTGCCGAGCCGGCCCGCATTCTGCGCGATCAGGCCCGAGGCGGCGGCGAGGATGTGCGGCGTCGACCGGTAATTCTGCTCGAGCCGGATGATCTTCGCGCCCGGAAAATCCTGCTCGAACTTGAGGATGTTGGAGACCTCGGCGCCGCGCCAGCTGTAGATCGACTGATCGTCGTCGCCGACGCAGCAGAGGTTCTTGCGCTCCTGCGCGAGCAGGCGAAGCCACAGATACTGGCTCTGGTTGGTGTCCTGATATTCGTCGACGAGGATGTAGCGGAAGCGCTGCTGATAGTGTTCGAGCACGTCACGATGGGTCTTGAGAATGACCAGCATGTGCAGCAGCAAATCGCCGAAATCGCAGGCGTTGAGATCCCTGAGCCGCGCCTGGTAGAGCGCGTAGAGCTTGGCGCTCTTGCCGTTGGCATAGGCCTCGGCCTCGCCGGCATCGACCTGGTCCGGAGTCCAGCCCTTGTTCTTCCAGCGGTCGATCATCGAGGCGAGCAGGCGCGCCGGCCAGCGTTTCTCGTCGACGTCGGCCGCGGCGATCAGCTGCTTCATCAGCCGCAGCTGGTCGTCCGTGTCGAGGATGGTGAAATTGCTCTTGAGGCCGACCAGCTCGGCGTGGCGGCGGAGCATCTTGGCGCCGATCGAATGGAACGTGCCGAGCCAGGGCATGCCCTCGACCGCCTCGCCCACGATCCGCCCGACCCGCTCCTTCATCTCGCGCGCCGCCTTGTTGGTGAAGGTGACCGCGAGCAGCTCGGAGGGCCAGGCCTTGCGCGTGTAGAGCAGGTGGGCGAGCCGCGCGGTCAGCGCCGCGGTCTTGCCCGTGCCGGCGCCGGCCAGCACCAGCACCGGCCCCTCGGTGGTCAGCACGGCCTCGCGCTGCGGCGGATTGAGGCCGGCGAGATAGGGGGGCTCGTGCTGCGTGGCGGGGAGGTCGGTCACCGGCGAACAGGTAGGGAACGGCGGCGGCGCGGGCAAGCGCCGCAGATTCTGCCCGAGGCCGTGCGAGGCTTGCTTGCAGGCCGATTGGAGCGGTTCCTATGGCAAGGAATAGCGGACCGGGCTTATATGCCGGCCCTTCAACGCAAAGCGTCGGAGGTTTAACCATGGGCGTGGGGGACTGGGCGCAGATCGCCAGCGGCGCGGGAGCTCTCGCCGCGGTCATAGTGCCCTTGTTCGGTTCGCAAATACGGCGCAAGCTGGTGCCGCCGCGGCTCGATCTCATGATCGACAACTTCGCCGGGGTCAGGGCAGGACCGGCCCGTGGTACCATTTGCGGGTCTCGAATCCGCACCGCTGGGCGCCCGTCACCGCGGTGCGCGTGTTCCTGCTGAAGATCGAAGTGCACGGCAGCCTCGATCCACCGTGGATCGGCGAGGCGCCCATCCGATGGCGATTCGCACAACAGGCAGGCGAGGTCTTGGGTCTGGGGTTCCCCAGAGACTGCGATCTCTGCGAGGTAGGCGACGATAATAAGCTGTGGTTGCAGCCAGCGATTCAATGGGCAATTCCGGAGACGTCCTACGAGCCGCCGGTCCATCTGAAATTGACATTGCAGGCCCGCGGACTGGAGGCCGATTCCGCACCGCTGAAGATCAATTTGGATTGGGACGAAGGCAAGGCCCTGAAGCTAAGCGCGGCGAGCGGCGGCCACTGCCGCATTCGCCCGCGAGCAGGCCGGCGCGCTACCACAGGATGCGCCGGCGGCGGACCGGGGGTTCGTGCACGGGCGCTTCGTCGTGGGTTTCCCAAATATGGTCCTGGACGATCCGGGAGCGGATCGGCCGGCCGCTTCGGTCTTGCGACGGCCTGAAGCGGAAGCGCTGCTCGATCAGCCGGCAGGTGGTGCCGTCGAGTTCGGGGCTGCCGCTGGAATCGGTGATCGCGCAATGGGTGGCGCGGCCGTCGGCCTCGACCGTGTAGATCACCGACACCCTGCCGCCGACGCCGGCCGCGCCGGCCGCGCGCGGATAGTCCCGGTCCCTGATCTCCCCGCGGATGCGGCGGGGCGGGGTCCCGCCGCCGTCGCCGTCGCCGCCGCCGCCCGGGCCGGTGCCGCGGCCGCCGCTGCCCGTGCCGTTGCCCACCCCGCCGCTGCCGGTGCCGGGGCCGGGCATTTCCGCCGAGCCCGCCGCCGGATCGGCGCCGGTGCCGGCGGTCGCGGCGGTGACGACCTGCTGCGGCGGCGGCGGCAGGACCGGCGGCGGCGCGACGATGTCGGTGCGCTGCGATTCGAGATTGGGCGGGGAGGCGGCGCCCTCGGGCCGGCGGCTGCGTTCGCGGACCGCCGGGATCGCAGCGACGGCGGGCGGCGGCGGCGCCACGTCGATCAGCGTGATCGCTTCGGGAGGGGGCGCGGCGATCTCGGCGCCGAGACCGCGCAGCAAGGCGAGGAGAAGCAGGAGGTGAACCGCCAAGGTGGGAAGGCCCGCCTTGAGCCGGTCATTCGTGGCGTTCAGCTCTGCGCTCATATTCGGGCCTGGCCGCTTCTGGGTTAAGCTGCCTTCCCAATGGCTTAGGCCAGATGAATGGCGGCTGGCAAGCCGCCGCGCCGCTTGCCGCCGTCCCGGTCCGGCCGCGACGCGCTTCGGTCGCGGCCGGGATCTGGGCTATTTCTTCTTGCCTGGCTTGCCGCCCGGCTTGCCGCCTTTGGACGGCTTTTCGGTGGGGTCCGTCGGATCTTTCGGCTTCGGCTCCAACATCGTCTTGCTCCTTTCTTGGCCGGGCCTTTGCCCGTGCCGCATCGGAAGGCTAATCTATTTGCGGCTGTTTCCAAAGGGCGATTCAGCCGGCCGAAACCGCGTCCCTGACCAAGATCAGCCTGGCTTTGCCGAAACGCCGCTCGGCCGCGATTTCGAGGCCGGCGGGGAGGGGCGGCGCCTCGCCGTGATATTCCAGGCTGATCCAGCCGCCCGGCGCGAGCCAGAGCGCGGCACGCTCCAGCGCCGCCCCGGCCATGGCGGTCTCGTAGGGCGGGTCGGCGAAGACCAAGTCGCAACGCCGCGCCGGCGCCGGCGCATGCTCGACCCCCTGAGCGCGGATCTCGCTGCTCTCTTGGGCGCCGAGCCGGGCGACATTGGCCTTGAGCATGTCGATCGCCTTGCGGTCCTTCTCGACGAAGGTGCAGAAGGCCGCGCCGCGCGACAGCGCCTCGAGGCCGAGCGCGCCGGTGCCGGCGAAGAGATCGGCGACATGGAGATCGGCGAAGCTGCCGAGCCGGCTCGCCAGCATCGAGAACAGGCCCTCGCGGGCGCGGTCGCTGGTCGGCCGGGTGACCTCGCCCCCCGGCGCGTCGATCCGCCGCCCGCGCCACTGGCCGGCGATGATCCTCATTTTCTAAATCCTCCCCGGGACGGGGAGGGGGACCGCGCGGAGCGCGGTGGAGGGGGCCCAGCGCCTCTCGCTCGCTGCGCGCGCCCCCCTCCACCAGCCTGCGGCTGGTCCCCCTCCCCGTGCCGGGGAGGATTTTTCCCGGAAAGCTCCTTCCGGAACGCCACCAGATCGTGCTGGCGGACCTCGTCGACCGCGCCGGCCGGGAGGTCGGCCAGCGGGAAGGGGCCGTAGGCGGTGCGGATCAGGCGCGAGACCTTGAGGCCGAGATGCTCGAGGACCCGGCGGACCTCGCGATTCTTGCCTTCCCTGAGGCGCATCTCGACCCAGCCGTTGCGCCCGGTGCGGCGCTCGAGATTGGCGTTGATCGCGCCGTAGCGGATGCCTTCGATCTCGATGCCGTGGATCAGATCCTCGAGCTGGGCCTGGCTGACCTCGCCGAAGACGCGGGCGCGATAGCTGCGCTCGACCCCGGTCGCGGGCAATTCGAGCTGGCGCTTCAATTCGCCATCGGTGGTGAGCAGCAGCAGCCCCTCGGTGTTGAGATCGAGCCGGCCGACCGGCATCAGCCGCGGCAGGTCCTTGGGCAGCCGGTCGTAGATGGTCGCCCGGCCCCTGGGATCGCGCTCGGCGGTGAGCAGGCCGGCCGGCTTGTGATAGCGGAACAGGCGCGCCGGCGCTGGCGCCTTGACCGCCTTGCCGTCGACGGTGACTCCGTGAAGCGAGGCGAGCAGGGTGGCGGGCGTCTCGACCGCCTTGCCGTTGATCGCGATCCGCCCCTCGCCGATCATCCGCTCGACCTCGCGCCGCGAGGCGATGCCGGCGCGCGCCAGCAGCTTGGCGATGCGCTGGGTGTCTTTCGGGGGGTCCTTGGCGGTCATGAAATTGCCTGTCTCGGGCGGTTCGAAGCCTATTTGCGCCCAGGCGATTGCCAGCGGCGGCACCAGTCCCCAAATTGCTCGTTAGGCGAGGACATCAATCCGGGAGGGGTGCGCCCTACATGCTCTTTGGCAAACGCGAAAGGCGGATCAGCCGCATCCTGATCGTCGAGGACGAGCCCCTGGTCGCGTTCGACAACGAATATATGCTCAAGGACGCCGGCTACGAGATCGTCGCCACGGTCGACAATTATGCCGATGCGGCCCTGGTGATCGCAAGCGAGGCGATCGACCTCGTCCTCACCGACATCAGCCTGTCGGGCGACGGCGACGGCACCGACGTGGCGCGGGCCGCCGCCGCGCGCGGCATCGCCGTGCTGTTCGTCACCGGCAATTGCGCCGAGGACGCCAAGGCGCTGGCCTTGGGCTGCCTCGCCAAGCCCTATACCGAGCGCATCCTGCTCGCCGCTCTGGGCGCGGTGGACGAGCATCTCCAGGGACGGGATCCGGGGCGGCTGCCGGAGCAGCTGACGCTTTACGTGCGGGCGTAACTCAAAAGATCCTCCCCGGAACGGGGAGGATCTTTAGAGGAGCGCCTTCTCCACCTGGTCGTGGAAATGGCGGATGCCGGTCTCCAGCGTGCCGAGGGTCAAAGTGTCGATCGAGCCCGATTCGAGGCCGCTCTGGCCGAGCGCGGCGGCGCGGTAATCCTCGGCGCCGAACACGCCCTCGTCGAGCAGCGTCCAGCTGCGCTCCCAATGGTCGATCTCTTCCGGCGTCTTCGGCGCCTCGGGGATCAGCATGAAATCCTCGACGATGGTGCGGCCCACCGCCTGCGGCATCAGCACCATCAGGTTCACATAATCCGGGCTCATGATCATGATCGTCGCCGGGAAGAGCTGGTAGGCGAAGGTGATCACCGCCCGCAAAGCCGGCCAGTCGTGATGGTCGATCCGCGCCAGATAGTCGGTGCGGCCGACCGCCGAGCGCTGGTGGATGCCGATGAAATCGCCGACGGTGATGCCGTCGGTGAAGAAGCGGGCGATGGTCTGCGCGTGGAGCCGCTGGACGTGATAGCTTTCCAGGAACGCGTCCATGATCAGCTTCCAGTTCGCCGGCACGTCGTGCAGGCGGCGGCGGAAGAGATGATGGCCGGCAAGCCCGAAGGCGTCGAATTCGGGCGCGAGCGCGTCGGCGTCCGAGAAATCGCTATCCTCCTTCGCGAACCAGATCAGCCCGCCGGCTTCGCGCGAGGGCAGCTCCCTCAGATGGTGGTCGGCCTTGTCGAGGCCGGGAAAGGTGTCCGGCCGCGGCATGCCGGCAAGCGCGCCGTCGAGCGCATAGCTCCAGGCGTGATAGGGGCAGACGATGCGTGGCGAGCACAGGGTCTCCTTGTCCTCGATCAGCCGCGTGCCCCGGTGCCGGCAGACGTTGTAGAAGATGTGCGCGACGCCCTGCTTGTCGCGGGTGAGCAGCAAGGGCAGGCCCATCGCGTCGTGCGCGACCGCGCTGTTCGGCCTTGGCAGCAGGGCCGAGGGCGCGATCACCTGCGGTAGCCGGTCGAACAATCGCGCTTTCTCCAGCGCGAAGCGGGCGGGATCGGTATAGGCCGAGGCCGGGACCGTGGTGATGCCGCGCCCTTGCGTCGCCTCGCCGACCGCGAGGATTCGGGCAAGGTTGAGCTGGCCTTCGGTCGGCCGCTGGCGGGCGGGCATGTCCATAAGGCGCGATTGTGCGTCGGGATGCGCGCGAAGGCAAGCGATCGGGACTTCCCGGCCCCGTCCGACTCGTTACAAGAGCGGCATGAGCAGGAGCCTATTTGCCGCGATCATCATCGTCGCGTTGATCGCTCTCGGTTATCTCTTCGCGAGATATCAGGGCCACCGGATGCCTAGGCAGGTTCGGCCCTATTTCGAGCGTGGCCCGATGGCCGCCTTCTTCGTCGGGATTTCTTCCGGTTTTCCCTACGCGATGATCGGCGCGACGCTGACGAGCCGGCTTTCGCAAGAGGGCATCGACATCCAGACGGTGACCGCCTTTTCCCTTGCTCTGTTGATGTATAACTTCAAATGGGCGTGGTCCTGGATCGTCGACGGTGTGCGCATCCCGGTCCTTCACCGGCTCGGACAGCGCGTGTCCTGGCTGATCGTTGCGGGCCTGCTGGTGATGGCGGCGGTGGCCAATCTCGCTTTCCAGGATCCGGCGGCAGGTCTCGGCGCGACGGCGGTGGCGGCGATCCTGGTCGGCATCGCCGGCGCCACCTACGACATCGTCATCGACGCCTATCGAATCGAATTGCTCGAGCCCCGCCAGCTCGGCGTGGGCGCGGGCATGACCCAATATGGCTGGCGGATCGGCTCGAGCCTCGCCGGCGCGCTGGCGTTGGTGCTGGCGGCCAGGATCGGCTGGACGGGCGCCTATCTCGCCTGCGCCCTGTTCGCGCTGCCGGCCATCATCACCGGCCTCGTCGTCGGCGAGCCGGAGCGGCATCGCGCGCCATCCGAGCGCAAGGGCCTCGCCCAGACATGGGTTGCCGTGATCGGCCCATTCATTGAATTCTTCAAACGCAGCGGCGCCCTGCTGATCCTCGTCTTCGTGCTGGTCCACAAGATCGGCGATACCCTTGCCAATCTCGTGCTGCGCGCGATGCTGAATGCCCAGCATTATACGAATGACGAAATCGCGATCTGGGATGTCGGCGTCGGTTTCTGGGCCTTTCTGATCGGCATCTTTCTCGGCGGCGCGCTTTATGCCTGGCTTGGTCTGAAGCGTTCCGTGATGCTCAGTCTCGTTCTGATGGGCGTGTCGAACGCGAGTTTCGCGATCCTCGCTTTGGTCGGGCACACCAATCTCGGTCTGGCTGCCGCGATGACCTTCGAGAATGTGGCCAGCGGCATCGGCGGCGTGGCCCTCGTCGCCTATTTCTCGGCGCTCACGGATTTGCGGTTCACGGCCGTGCAATATGCGCTGATCTCGGCGGCGGCGAGCATTGTCGGCCGGCTGCTCACCGCGACGACCGCGGGCAGCGTCGTCAAGGCGGTCGGCTATGCGAACTTCTACTGGATGACCACGGCGATCGCGTTGCCGGGCATCGTCCTGTTCTGGTGGATGATGCGGCGCGGCCTGATCGACGCATCGGTCGGCACCGCCGGCAAGGAAGACGAGCAGGGCGACGTCCGATCCGACGCGCCGTCGCTGGACAAGCCGGCGCCGGAAAAGCCCGCCGGCTAGCGCCCCGTGCCGATCATCGTCGCCATCGTCGCTCTCCAGATCGCCTGCGCGGTGCATTGCGTGCGGTCGGGCGGAAGCGGGCTTTGGATCATGATAATCGTCTTCTTTCCCGTGGTTGGAAGCCTCGCTTACGTCGTGATGGAGGTGCTTCCGCGCTCCGGCGCGAGCCGCGCGGCGCGCAAGGTGAAGGGCGCGGCGGTGAAGGTGATCGATCCCGAGCGCGATCTTCGCGCCGCGCGCATGGCGCTCGAGACCGCGGACACAGCGGCCAACCGCACCCTGTTCGCGGACACGCTCGCCGAGCGCGGCCTGTGGGCCGAGGCGATCGGCCATTACGAGGCGGGCGAGGCCAAGGCGCCCGGCGGCAGCGACCGCGCGATCCGGCTCAAGCGGGTCAGGGCCTGCTTCGAGGCGGGGCGGTTCAAGGCGGCGCGCGACCTCCTCGACTCGCTGCCGCTTTCGGCCTCGCAGAGCGACAATGACCGCGCCGCCTTGCTTCGCGCCCGGCTGCACGAGGAGGCCGGCGAACCCGAGCGCGCGCTCGCGCTCTACGCCGATGTGGGCGAGCGGATGCCGGGAGCCGAGGCGCAATGCCGGAAGGCGGCGCTGCTCATCACGCTCGGCCGCGACGCCGAGGCGATGGCGCCGCTGATCGAGGCCGAGCGCAGGGCGCGGCGCATGGACCGGCACGAGCGCGCCAGGCAGGCCGACATGTACGCCTGGGCCGCCGAGACGCTGGCCGAGCTGCGCGAGGAGCGCGGTCAGGCCGGCGGCTGAAGGTTCGCCTCGAGCACTTCGCCGGCCAGGTAGAGCGAGCCCATCACCAGCACGATCGGCGGCCGCGCCGGATCGGCCTCGCCGGCGATCGCCCGCAGCACCTGGTCGACCCCGGCCCCCGGGATCGCGTCCAGCCCGGCCTCGCGCGCGACCGCGGCCAGCGCCTCGGGGGCATGATGATCGTGGCCGGGTACCGGAATGGCGTGGACGAGGGCCGCGCGGCCGCGGAAGCGGTGGAGCACGCCGGGCGCATCCTTGTTGGCGAGCAGGCCGATGACGAGGTGAAAGGGCCGGCCGGCGGGCACATGGGCGCGGAAATGGTCCGCCACGGCGCGCGCGGCGGCGGGATTGTGGGCGCCGTCCAGCCACAATTCGGCGCCGCCCGGCAGCAGATCGCGCACGGGTCCCGGCGCCAGCAGCTGCAGCCGCGCCGGCCATTCGGTCCAGCCCATCGCCGCGCGCAGGGCCGATTGGGGCACGTCCAGCCGTTCCTGGTGGCGAAGCATCGCCACCGCAAGCCCGGCGTTCATCGCCTGATGGGCGCCGGGCAGGCGCGGCAGGGGCAAATCGAAGCCGCCGCGCGCATCGCCATAATGGAGCTTGCCGGCGCGGATCGCTGCGTCCCAGCCGCCGCCGCGCGGCAGCCAGCGGGCGCCCGCCGTCCGTGCGGCCTCGCCGACGCGCGCCGCCAGGGCGGCCGGGTAGAGCTGGGTCAGCAGCGGCACGCCCTGCTTGGCGATGCCCGCTTTTTCCGCGGCGATCCCCTCGAGCGTGTTGCCGAGGAAGGCGTGATGATCGTGGCCGAGCGCTGCGATTCCGCAGGCGAGCGGGGCGGGAACGACGTTGGTCGCGTCGAGCCGCCCGCCAAGCCCGACCTCGACGATGCAGGCATCGGCGGGGTCGCGCGAAAAGGCCAGGAAAGCCGCCGCCGTGGTCGCCTCGAAGAAGCTCAATTCCATGTCGCCGGCGGCGTCGAGGGTCTCGGCGAGCAAGGCGGCGAGCGCCGCGTCCTCGATCAGCCGCCCGGCGAGGCGGATGCGCTCGTTGAAGTGGACCAGGTGCGGGCTGGTATAGGCATGGGCGCTGAGCCCCGCCGCCTCGATCGCGGCGCGAAGGAAGGCGCAGGTCGAGCCCTTGCCATTGGTCCCGGCGACATGGAAGACGGGCGGCATTCTGCGCTCGGGATTGCCGAGCCTTTCGAGCAGCGCCGAGATCCGCTCCAGGCCGAGGATGTCGCGGCCGGGGGAGAGCAGCGCCAGCCGGTCGAGCTGGGCCTGGACCTGGGGGTTATCGGAAGCGGCTCTATCCACTCAATCCTCCCCGGAACGGGGGAGGGGGACCATGCGCATCATGGTGGAGGGATCGCGGACTCCCCATGCTCGCTATCGCTCGCGACCCCTCCACCACGACGCTTCGCGCCGCGGTCCCCCTCCCCGTTCCGGGGAGGATTTGGGGATCACGCCGCCTCCCGCCGCGGCGCCAGATAATCGAGCAGCAGCGCGAGGCGTGCCCGCAAATCCTTGCGGTGCACGACCATGTCAACCATGCCGTGCGCGAGCAGATATTCGGCGCGCTGGAAGCCTTCGGGGAGCTTCTCGCGGATCGTGCTTTCGATCACGCGCTGGCCGGCGAAGCCGATCAGGGCGCCGGGCTCGGCGAGCTGGACGTCGCCGAGCATCGCGTAGGAGGCGGTGACGCCGCCGGTGGTCGGATCGGCGAGCAGGACGATGTAGGGGAGGCCCGCTTCCTTCAGCTCGGCGATGACGACGGTCGCCTTGGGCATCTGCATCAGCGACAATATGCCTTCCTGCATGCGCGCGCCGCCGGCTGCGGTGACGATGACATAGGGGCATTTGTCGGCGATCGCGGCGCGCGCGCCGGCGACGAAGGCGGCGCCGACCGCCATCCCCATCGAGCCGCCCATGAAGGCGAAATCCTGGACTCCCAGCACAGTCTTATGGCCCTCGATCGCGCCGCGGGCGTTGAGCAAGGCGTCGCGCTCGCCGGTCGCGGCGCGGGCGGCCTTGATGCGGTCGGTGTAGCGCTTGGAATCGCGGAACTTGAGCGGATCCTCGGCGACCTGGGGCGGCGGCAGCACGGTGAAGCCCGGGTCGAGCAGCATCTCGAAGCGCCGGGCCGGCCCGATCCGGCCATGATGGTCGCAGCGCGGGCAGACGTAGAGATTCTCCTCATATTCCTTGAGGAAGACCATCGCCTCGCACTCCGGGCATTTGTGCCACAAAGTCTCGGTCGTCGTTTCGCGCTTGGGCAGGAAGGGGATCGAGTTGCGAACCCGGGTGAGCCAGCTCATGTTCTTGCTCCTTGGGGAGGGGCGGATAAGCCGGGTGCGCGGCTAAGTCCAGAAAGGTCCCCCCCGGCACGGGGAGGATCTACAAAGTCGCGGCGATCGCCCTGGCCGCCGCGTCGGGGTCCTCGGCCGAGGTGATCGGGCGGCCGACGACGAGGATCGAGGCGCCGGCGTCCATCGCCTTGCGCGGGGTGACGACTCGCTTCTGGTCGCCGGCGGCGCCGCCGGCGGGGCGGACGCCCGGGACGACGAAATAGCCGTCGGGCCAGGCTTTCTTCAGCGCCGCCACCTCCGCGCCCGAGCAGACCACCCCGTCCAGCCCCGCCTCGCGGGCCAGCGCCGCGAGCCGGGCGACCTGGGCCGACGGCGCGCCGGATATGCCGGTCGCTTCGAGATCCGCCTCATCGAGGCTGGTCAGCACGGTGACCGCGATCACCTTGGTGCCGGAGGAGGCGGCGGCCTTGGCGTCCTCCATCATCGCCCGGCCGCCGGCGGCGTGGATGGTGAGGATGAAGAGATCGAGCGGGTTCAGCGCCTGCACCGCCTTGGCGACCGTGTTGGGAATGTCGTGCAGCTTCAGGTCGAGGAAGATGGGCAGGCCGAACTCGGCCATCTCGCGCACCCCGTCCGCGCCGTTGGCGGAGAAGAATTCGAGGCCGAGCTTGAGGCCGCCGACATGGGTCTTGATCTTCCCGGCAATGGCTTTGGCGCGGTCGGGATCGGGCGTGTCGATCGCGACGAAGACGGGGCTGGTCACGGCGTCGGCCAGGCCTTGGCGTCGGTGGCCTCGCGCTCCTCGGCGGGCCGCTCGGCGAGGCCATTCGGGGCCGAGCTGGTGCGGACCGGAGTCGGCACCGCGACCGGGACCGGCGCCGGGCCGCCGACATTGTTGTGCCCCTGCGTCTCCAGCCGCCGCCTCAGCGACCACAGACGCGCGCGGTAGATGATGAAGGTCGGCAGGAAGCCGGCAAGGAAGGCGAAGAGGACGAGCACCGGCAATTTGATGTCGGCGATCAGGCCCGCCCACAGATTGACGTGGACCACCTGCCAATTGTCGCGGGCGAACAGCACCATCACCACCGCGAACACGACCCAGAACAGGGTTTTCAGGAATTGCATGGCGCTACTTTCGTGGAATTTGGCGGCGGCGTCCAGTGCCTCCGCCACGGGGAGATAACTCCCTCTGGCTAGCCGATCTCCCGGTCCAATTCCGCGAACAAGGCGTCGATCTGGGTCAGCCGGCCCTTCTCCTCGGCGAGGATGGCGCGGAAGGCGTCGCGCTTCAACGCGGCGATCGTGTCGGGGCCGAGCCTTTTCTCCTCCGGCACGGCCGAGTTGACGATGTCGACCAGCCGGTCGGCGCCGTGCAGGCGGCCCCACAGATAGTCGTTCTCGCGATAGGCGCGGCTGAAGAAGGCGCCGAAGCTGTTGAACTGCAGCCCCTTCAGCGTCGCGTGCGGCCCGCCCTTGCGGATCGCGACCGCGTCGTTGGGCGAGATCCGGTCGACCTTGATCGGGTCGAACTCGTCCAGGCCCTCGCCCTGGAGCAAGGGCAAGGTGGCGATGTCGTAATAAGGATAGCCGAGATAGGAGAGGATGAGCGCGCGCCGGTCCGCCTTGGGCAAGGTCAGCAGGGCCGCGCTCAGCGCCCCGTCCGTCTCGCCGTCGAGCGCCTCGAGGCCGAGCATGTCGGCCAAAGCCGCCACCGCCGCCGCCGGATCCTCGGCGGCCGCGGCGAAGGCGCGCCGCGCCTCCTCCCCGGCGCTGTCGGGCTCGCGGGCGCGGTAGCGGGCGATCGATGCGTGGAGGATTCGTAGCACCTCCTCCTGCTCCTCGCGCGGCGCCTCCATCGTCTCGGTGGTCTCGGTGATTCGCCGCGCGACGAAGCGCAGCCGGCGGGTGCGGAAGGTGAGGTCGAAATCGACCAGGAAGGCGACGACGTCGTCGCGCGCGCCCTTCGAGGTGACAGCGTCCGGATCGGCGAGGCCGATGGCGCGGACATGGTCCCAGACCGCCTCGCGCACCGCCGCCCGGCGCGCCGTGTCGCCGCCGCCGCCGAGGCGGAAGATTGTGGCGGCCATCTCCTCGACCACGGTCGCGATCTTGAGCTGGCCGTATGCGGCATAAGCATAGCCGGCCTCGCGCGCGCTGAGCTTGTTGGCGCGGGCGCGCCAGGAGGCGAGCCGCGCCGGCGTCGGGCTCGACAGGAAGAAGCTGGAGCCGACCGCGCGCTCGATCGCGGCCTCGACCTCGGGGCGGATCGATTCGGTGATTCGCCGCAGGCGCCGGATTCGCGCCGACATCCGGTCGATCGCCTCGAGATTGTCGCGGATCGGCTGCTCGCGCGGAATGTCGGACAGCGCGCCGAACAAGGTGGCGAAGAAGCCCGGCGGCTCGGCCTCGCCGCCGCCCGTGAGCCTGACGCTCTTCATGCCGGGCTTGGGGTCGATATAGACGAAGCGCCGGTCGACCTCGCGCCGCGCCGGCCTTTTCTCGAGCGCCGCCACGGCCGGCCGGAACGGGGCGTTGTGGAGCACCGAGCCGTCGATCAGCACCGCATCCTCGGCGCCGCCCGTGGCGAAGCGGCGGGGCAAGGCCCGGGCCAGGAAGGCGGCGCGGCCCGGCCAGCTTTGGCCTTTTTTCTCAAGGCATTGGTCGAGCTCATTAACACGGAATGGCGGGAAGGCGCCGGGGAAGCTCGCGGTCGCGCGCGCCGCGAAGACGAGCTCGGCCGGGTCGGCCAGCCGCCGTCCCTCGCCGCCCGGATCCTGGAAGGAGAGGGTGAGGCGGTGCTCGGTCTCGATCACCTCGGGCGGCGAATTGAGGCGGAGCTGCTCGGGATAGCCGTGAAAGTCGGTGACGGTGATGAAGAGGTCGAGCGGCTGGTAATCGGGCAGGAGAGGCGCGCCTTTCGGCCCCGCCTGCATCGCATCGAAGGCGCCGAGCAGCAGGTTGGTGAGCTCGGGCCCCCCGAAGGGCGGCGCGAACCAGGGCGCGCGCACCAGCTTGGCGAGCTTGGCCTTGATCTCGGCGCGGTGGCCGCTCTCGACGGTCTTGTCGATCGTGCCCGAACGCTGGGTCAGCGCCCAGGCGACGGGCACGGCGGCAAGTTTGGCGATTCGCGACATCGCATTGCCGCCGGGCGCGAGCAGAGAGTCGATGTCGGCCGAATCGAGCCACAAATCGGTGAGCGGATCGAGCGCGTCGCCGGTGGCGATGGCGTGGCCCAGGAAGACGGCGTTGATCCCGCCCGCGCTTGCGCCGGCCAGGATGTCGACGATGATTCGGATGTCGGTGTCGGCCTGTGTGGCGATGGCGTCGAGCAGCGTGGAATAGACGTCGCCGGCCCGTGGTGCGTCCGCTTCTCGCGACGCGCTCGAATGAACCCGCTGGCTCGCCCGGGCGAGGCGCCAGATCTCCTTGGTGATGCCATGCATGTAGACGGCGAGGCTGACGCCGCCATAGCAGACCAGGGCGATCCGCAGTTCCTTCTCCCGCATGGCGCTCAGGGTGGCAGGAAGGCGGCCCCCTGTCGAGCGCGTGGGCAAAGGCCCGTTTTCGCTGCTTTCCTTCGCATGGCGAGCGGGCTAGGGCGGCGCCCGTGTCCCGGGGCCGTATCGTCACTTTCGTCGTCATCGGCCTCATCGCCGTGATCCTCGCCTGGGGATTGAGGAGCCGCTTGTCACCCGCGCCGCCGGAGCCCGCCGCCAAGACCGGCACCGCCCGCTTCACCATCCCGGTCGGCGCCGCCGCCGCCCATCCCCGGGGCGCGGTCGATTATGCGCGGCTCGACCAGAGGCTGCAGCGGCTGATCCGCGACCGGGCGATGGTCGGGCTCGCCGTCGGCGTGGTCGAGGACGGACAGATTCGCTTCCTCAAGGGCTATGGAGTCACAAGGGTGGGCGGCAGCGAGCCGGTAACGCCGTCGACGGTGTTCCGCTGGGCCTCGGTGTCGAAGGGCGTCGCCGCCGACATGGTCGCGCGGCTCGCCGCCGACGGCCGGCTGTCGCTCGACGATCCGGTCGGCCGCTACGCGTCGTCCCTGCGGCTGCCCGAAGGCTATGAGCATCGGGCGACGATCGCCAATCTGCTGTCGCACACGCTCGGCCTCTACGCCCATGCCGAGGATCCGCGGCTCGAGGAGGGGATGGATCCGCACGTGCTTCGCGGCATGCTCGCTCTGGCCCACAATATTTGCGTCCCGGGCGCCTGCCACGCTTATCAGAACGTCGCCTACGACGCCGCGTCGGAGATCGTCGAGCGGGTCACCGGCAAGCCCTACGGCCAGGTGCTTCGCGAGCGTTTCTTCGGGCCTCTGGGAATGACCGGGGCGAGCACCAGCCGGGCCGATCTGATGGCCTCGCCGAGCTGGGCGCGCGGCCATGTCGGCGGCAATCCGCAGACGTTCGAGATCAGCGAGGCTTATTATCGGGTGCCGGCCGCCGGCGGGGTCAACGGCTCGATCCAGGACCTTTCGATCTGGATGCTGGCGCAGATGGGCCTGGCCCCCGACGTGCTGCCGCCCAGCCTCCTCGCCGCGGTCCAGCTGGCCCGGGTCAACACGCCCGGCGAGACCCGGCGCCGCGCCCGCTTCCGCGAGCGCACCGCGACCTCGCAATATGGCCTCGGCTGGCGGATCTTCGATTATGCCGGCCACCGGGTCATCGGCCATCATGGCGGGGTCAAGGGCTATCGCTCGATGATCCTCTTCGATCCCGCCCGCCGCGCCGGCGTTGTCGTCCTGTGGAACTCGGCCAGCGCGCGCCCCAACGGCATCGAATATGAGGTCATGGACATGGTCTACGGCCTGCCCGCGCGCGACTGGCTCAACCTCGAAGGCCGCGACGCGCCCGCGCCGTCGCTCGAGGAGGCCGAGGCCGACACGGCGCGGTCGGAAGGGCGCCGGGTGGAGCGGCGGCTGCCGGTCGGCGAGCAGCGCGAGCGGCGCCGCCCCGGCGCTTCTAGAGAGCGCCGCCGAGCGCCCTGATTCGCGGGGCGAGGTCGGCCCAGATCGGCAGGTGATCGGAGGCACGGCGCGAGCAGGCGGTCTTGTGGACGCCGCTGTCGGCCACCTTGAGGTCGCGGCTGACCATGATCCGGTCCAGGGAGGCGATCGGCCGGCGGGCATGGAAGCTCAGCCCGCACGGCGCGAAATCGTGATCGGCGGCGAACTCGCGCAAACAGCCGCCGCGCGTGCTCCATTCGTTGAGATCGCCCATCAGCACCACCGAGGGCTCGCCCGCGCGCTCGCTCAAATGATCGAGGATCGCCCGCGCCTGCCGCCGCCGCCAAAGGCCGCTCAGGTCGAGATGCATGCCGACGCAGCGCAGCGGAATCCCGTCCACGACGACGTCGGCGAGCACCGCGCCGCGCGGCTCGAGCGAGGGCAGGTCGAAGAGATGGTGCTCGAGCACCTCGATCTCCTTGCGCACGAGCAAGGCGTTGCCGTGCCAGCCGATCGAGCCGGCGCGGATGTCGAGCTCGACCGCCTTATAGTCGCTATGCGCCTCCAAGAGCGCGACCGGGATCGCGCTCGCCCGCGAGCCGAAGCGGCGATCGGCCTCCTGCAGCGCGATCACGTCGGCGTCGAGCTCGTTCAGCACCTCGATCGTCCGCTCCGGCCGCCGCCGCCGGTCGGTCCCGATCGCCTTGCGCATATTGTAGGACGCCACCCGGATCATCGGGCGCCTCTGTGACGGGCGGTTCGGCTCAGCGCAACCTCAATGGGTCTTGAGCTTGCCGAGCGCATGATCGAGCGCGCGCACCGCCTTGTCCGCCGCAAGCGTCACCGCGGCCTCGACCCGCGCCGCATCGGCATGGACTCCGACGGGCTCGTGGCCGTTGACCCGGACCTCGAGGCTGACCCTTTTGTCGCCGTCGCCGCCCTTGGCGCCGTTCATGTCGGTGACGTGGACCTCGACGCCGGTGATCCGCTGATCGAACCGGCGAAGCTTGGACCGCACCTTCTCCTCAAGTCGTGCATTGGCCTCGGCGTCGCTCTTGATATGATTGTCGGTTCTGATCTGGACGAACACGTCACTCTCCCGCTGGTTGCTCCTGGATGAATGCCAGGGACGCGCGGCTGTTCCCTCGCGGCGGTTTTCGTGCGCGGATTCGGCGCGCGCCATCGCCGCCGCCCGATACCGAAGCGGGACGATTTTCGGAGCAATTGCGGCCGGATTGAGCTACTCTTCAAATCGTCATTGAATTGCGTTGCGTAAAATCGCCGGCGCAGCAGGTTCCGGCAAGACCAGCGGGAGAAGCGCGATGGGGGTGCCACCAATTCGGGTCCCGGTTCGGATTCGCAAGGACGTCTACAAGCTTCCGGCCGGCGACAAGACGCTGGAATGGTACGGCAAGGCCGTCGCCGAGATGCAGAAGCGCAAAATCAAGGATCCGACGAGCTGGCGCTATCAGGCCGCCATTCACGGCTATCCGCCGCCGCCGCCGGCGCCGGTCGTCCCCGCGGCGCAGCTTCCCTCCGCCGCCGACCGCGCCAAATATTGGAACCAGTGCCAGCACGGCAGCTGGTTTTTCCAGCCCTGGCACCGCGGCTATCTGATCTATTTCGAGCGGATCTGCCGGGCCGCGATCGTCGCCCTCGGCGGCCCCGCCGACTGGGCGCTTCCTTACTGGAACTATAGCCGCGCCAGCATCGGCAGGCTCGACGTCAAGCGGATCCCGCCGGCCTTCCTCAAGGCGACCGTCGGCGGCCAGCCCAATTCCCTGTTCGTGCCCGGCCGCAACGGCGGCGCCAACGGAATCGTCGTCACGAATCCCGCCGAGGTCAGCGTCGAGTGCGTCCAGCGGCGCAGATATACCGGCTCGTCCGGCGGCACTCCCGGCTTCGGCGGCCTGGAGACCGGATTCGCCCATAACGGCTCGACGCCCGGGGCGTGCGAGATGACTCCCCACAACGACATCCACGGCGCGGTCGGCGGCCTGATGGGCGGCTTCAACACCGCCGGGCTCGATCCTCTGTTCTGGCTTCACCATTGCAATATCGACCGTCTCTGGGAGGTCTGGCGGGCGCGCCCCTCCAGCCTTGGCGACCCCAGTTCCAACTCCTGGCGCAACTTCGTCTTCGAGATGCACGACGAGAATGGCGCGCCGGTCTCGTTCCGCCCGGCGAGCATGAGCAGCACCACCGCCAACGGCTATAAATATCAGGACATTTCGGATCCTTTCCCCGGCGTGTCCGTCCTCGAAGGCATTCAGGAGGCTCCGATGCCAGTCGACCCGACGCCGCCGCCGGCCGAGCTTGCCGGCGCCACCGAGGAATCGATCCCGCTCGGATCGGGCAAGGCGAGCGCGCGCGTGCCGATCGCCGCGGCCAGCGCGCTCGAATCGGTCGGCGGGGCCGGCGAGGGCAGGACCTTCCTCAACATCGAGAACATCACCGGTAGCGGACCGCCCGGAAGCTACGAAATCTACGTCAACGGGAATTTCGTCGGCACCTTGCCTTTGTTCGGGATCGCCGAGCAGAGCAGCGATGAGGGGACTCATGGCGGCAGCGGCCTGACCATCGTCCGCGAGATCACCGACCTTGCCAACAAGCTGCAAGGCGAAGGCAAGTGGAACGAATCGGCTCTGGACGTCGCATTCGTGCCGCTTCGGCCGGTTGCCGAGGGCTCGGACGTCCGGATCGGCCGGATCAGCGTCTACCACGCCTGATCGGATGCGCTGGCCGGCCTTCTTGCTGGTCCGCTCCGGCCAAAGCGGGGCGGTCGGGCGCTTCGCCGCCGGGCGGGCGGAGGCGCCGGCTTATGCGGTCAGCGCGGCCTGCTGGGCGGCGCTGCTGCTCGCCTGGACCGCGCCCTCGGCGCCGCTTTATTGCATCACTGGGACCGGGCTGTTCTCCGGCCTTTCCTTCGGCCTGCGCAGCGCGCTTGCCGAGCTGCAATGGTCGTGGGCGCTCGGCCACTGGCTGCTGATGATCGGGGCGATGATGGTGCCGATGACCGCCGCCGCCTTGCGCGTCGTCGCCCTGCGCAGCTTTCGGGAGCGGCGGCGGCGCGCGCTGGGGCTGTTCATGCTCGCTTATGTCGCCATCTGGTGCGCCGTGGCCCCGCTCTATCTGGCCGCCGCCTTGGCGGTGCACGTCGCGGGTGGGGGAGCGGTGCTGCTGCCGCTCGCTCTGGCCTTCGCCGCCGCCGCGGCGTGGCAGGGGTCGGCGGCCAAGCAGAAGGCGCTGCGCCGCTGCCACCGGACGGTGCCGCTGCCGCCGACGGGCAGGCGCGCCGACCTCGCCTGCCTTCGCTACGGCTTCGACCATGGCCGTTCTTGCCTCGCCTCCTGCTGGGCGCTGATGCTGATCCCGGCCGCGTCCGGCCACCATCCGGCGCTGATGCTGGCCGCCGCCGCCGCCGCCGTCGCCGAGCGCATGGGGCCGATGGGCCTGCCCGACCGCACCGCCGCCCCGCTCGGCGCGGCCGGCCTCGCCTGCTTCGCCTTGTGGGCGCTCTAGCAAGCCGGCGCGTCCAGATTTCGCTGGATGTTCTCATTATGTTTCGTTAGACAACTCACCGAGTCGAAAGGGGTGAGACGACATGGCGTCGTTGCTGGGAGTCGCGCTGCTGGTCCTGCTGCATGCGGGGCCCGACGACTTCAGGCTGACCATCCCGGTCAGCCCGGAGACGGCCGAGGGACAAAGGCTGCTGGCCGAGCGCGCGCGGCAGATTTGCGCCGGCCGTTATCCAATGCTCGCCCGCTATCGCTTCTCCGGACGCGAGCAGGTCGGCGCGGACGGCCGGCGCAGCGGGCTGTACGACGTCAGCCAGGAGCTGAGCTGCGCCGACCGGCCGCCGCCGGTTTCCATGGAGACTCCGGCACCGGCCGATTGGCGGGCCACGGAAAGTGATGAGGCGGGTGCGCGTGCCGCGACGGAGCGCTACTTCGCGGCCGTCGATGCGGGGGACGCCGCGCGGGTTCACGCCATGTGGACCGCGAGCCAGCAGGCGGCGACGCCTCTGGCGGAGCGCGCCGCCGAATTGCGCAGCTTCCGGGCCCAGGCGGGGAGGCCGGGCAGGCACCGGATCGTCCGCCTAACCTGGTATGTGAACCCCGATGGCGCGGATCGGCCCGGAATCTATGTCGCGGCCGATTACGAGCGCAGCTATAGCGGCTTCTATCTCAATTGCGGCTATCTGGTGTGGTTCAGGCAGGCGCCCGGCCGGTATGAGCTGATCCGCGAGGAAACGGGCGTCGTCGGCGCTGGCGACGCGCCGAATTCGCCCGAAGGGATCGCGCAGGCGCGCAGCCTGGCGCGTTGCCAGCCGCAATAATGGCCAAGCCCAAGAAACGCTATGTCTGCCAGGCTTGCGGCTCGATCAGCAGCCGCTGGACCGGCCAGTGCGCCGATTGCGCGGAGTGGAACAGCCTCATCGAGGATAGCGAAGGCGTGGTGACGCCCTTCTCGGCCCGGCACAATCTCAGGACCGGCGGGCGCCGCGTCGACCTGGTCGGGCTCGACGCGGAGGTGCGTCTCCCCGAGCGCGTGCGCACCGGCATCGCCGAGTTCGACCGGGCGCTTGGCGGCGGCCTCGTCGCCGGCTCGGCGAGCCTGATCGGCGGCGATCCCGGCATCGGCAAGTCGACGCTCCTGCTGCAGGCGGCCGCGAAGGTCGCCGCGCAAGGCCTTGCCGTGGCGTATATTTCCGGTGAGGAGGCGGCGGACCAGGTGCGTCTGCGCGCGCGCAGGCTCGGGCTCGGCGCGGCACCGCTCCGGCTCGCCGCGGCGACCTCGGTGCGCGACATCCTGACCACCCTGGGCGAAAGCGCGCCGCCCGCTCTGGTCGTCATCGACTCGATCCAGACCATGTATTCGGACCTGATCGAGGGCGCGCCGGGGACGGTCAGCCAGGTCCGCGCCGCCGCGCACGAACTGATCCGCTTCGCCAAGGAGAGCGGCGCCGCGATCGTGCTGGTCGGCCATGTCACCAAGGACGGCGCCATCGCGGGGCCGCGCGTGCTCGAGCATATGGTCGATACGGTGCTGAGCTTCGAAGGCGAGCGCAGCCACCAATATCGAATCCTGCGCGCGACCAAGAACCGCTATGGCGGCACCGACGAGATCGGCGTCTTCGCCATGGGCGACGAAGGGCTGGCCGAGGTCGCCAATCCCTCGGCCCTGTTCCTCACCGACCGCGGCGAGGCGGTGCCCGGCGCGGTCGTTTTCCCGGCGCTGGAGGGCACGCGGCCGGTCCTGGTCGAGATCCAGGCGCTGACTGTCCGCCTGGCCAGCGGCGCCACCCCGCGCCGCGCCGCCGTCGGCTGGGATTCGGGAAGGCTGGCGATGATCCTCGCCGTGCTCGAGGCGCGCTGCGGGCTCAGCTTCTCGACCTGCGAGGTCTATCTCAACGTCGCCGGCGGCTATCGGGTCACCGACCCCGCCGCCGACCTGGCGGTGGCGGCGGCCCTGGTCTCCGCGCTGGCCGAGCGCCCGGTGCCGCCCGAGACGGTGGCGTTCGGGGAAGTGGCGCTTTCCGGAGAGCTCCGGCCGGTGTCGCATGCCAATTTGCGGCTCAAGGAGAGCGCCAAGCTCGGCTTCGAGCGGGCGCTGGTTCCGGCGGCGGTGGCGGACGGGAAGGGGGCGATCCGGGCCTCGGGCTTCGGCACGCTGGGGCAATTGGTCGATCATCTGCTCGGGCGCGGCTGAGCGCGGTGCCTTTCCCCGGGCCGTGCATCTGCTAGCTTGCCGCGATGCTCGCCGCGCTCGCTTTGCTGCTCGCTTTTCAACCCGATCCCGAGGTGCGGTGGACGTGCGGGCACAAACTCGGCAACGCTTCCAAACTTGCGGAACCTCCTTTAGGCACACGGGCATGACCGCTCTCGATATCCTCGTCATCCTGCTCGTCGGCGCCGGCCTGGTGTTCGGCTGGCTGCGCGGCTTCGTCGCCGAATTGCTGTCGCTGTTCGCCTGGTTCCTGGCGATCCTCGCGCTCCGGCTGCTGCACGCGCCCGTCGCTAGCGCTCTGGAGGGCGTGGTCGGCACCGAATCCGGCGCCGCCGTGCTCGCCTTCGTTTTGATCTTCGGGCTGGTCTTCTTCGCCGGCAAGCTCGCCTCGCGCCGGGTCGGCGCCCGGGTGCGCAAGTCGGTGGTCGGCCCGCTCGACCGCGTGCTCGGCGCGGCCTTCGGCGCGGTCAAGGGATTGATCGGAATCACCTTGCTCTTCCTCGCCTTCAATCTGGTCTACGACACGGTCTACGGGCGCCGCGCGGCGCGGCCCGACTGGGTCCGCAAGTCGATGACCTACAGCCTGCTGAAATCGAGCGGCGCCACCGTCGTCGACCTGGTCGAGGCGCAGCGCGGGCCGCCTGCCGATGGAAACGAGAGCGCCGGGAACGGCCAGTGACCCGGATAAGGCTGCACGACACGATGGCGCGGGAGAAGCGCGTCTTCGAGCCGGCCGATCCGAAGCGCGTCACCATGTATGTGTGCGGCCCGACGGTCTACAACCGCGCCCATATCGGCAATGCCCGGCCCGCCGTTGTGTTCGACGTGCTCGCCCGGCTGCTGCGCCACGTCTACGGCGCGGACAGCCTCGTTTATGCCCGCAACGTCACCGACGTGGACGACAAGATCATCGAGGCCGCCAGGACGGAGGGTGTCGAGCCCGCGACGATCACCAGGCGCTACGAGGATTTCTACCTCGCCGACATGGGCGCGCTTGGGGTCCGCCCGCCGGACCTCGCCCCCCATGCGACCCACAACATCGCCGGGATGGTGGCGATGATCGCGCGGCTGGTCGAGACCGGATACGCTTATGAAGCGGACGGCCACGTCCTCTTCCACGTCCCTTCGGACCCAGGCTATGGCGCCTTGGGCCGCCGCGACCGCGACGCGATGATCGCCGGCGCCCGCGTCGAGGTGGCGAGCTACAAGAAGGACCCCGCCGATTTCGTGCTGTGGAAGCCCTCGCCGGACGGCATGATCGGCTGGGATTCGCCTTGGGGCCGCGGCAGGCCTGGCTGGCACATCGAATGCTCGGCGATGATCGCGGCGCATCTGGGCGAGACGATCGACATTCACGGCGGCGGCCTCGACCTCATCTTCCCCCACCACGAGAACGAGATCGCCCAGAGCCGCTGCGCGCATCAGGGGACGCCGCTGGCCCGCTACTGGGTGCATAACGGCTTCCTGTCCATGGCCGGCTCGGAGAAGATGTCGAAGAGCCTGGGCAACGTCGTGACGGTGGGGGAGCTGCTGGCGCAGGGGCACAAGGGCGAGGTGCTGCGCTTTGCCTTGCTCTCGGCCCATTACCGCCAACCGCTCGAATGGTCGGACGCGCTGATCGCCCAGAGCAAGGCGACCCTGGACCGGCTTTACCGCGTCGCCGGCGAGGCACAGGCCGGGCGCGCCGACCCGGCGGTGCTCGAGGCTCTGGCGGACGATCTCAACGCCCCGCTCGCGCTCTCCCGCCTGTCGGCGATCGAGGACGGCGCCACGCTGCGGGCCAGCGCCGCCGTGATGGGGTTGCTCGAAAGCGGCGCCTCGACCTGGTTCCAGGGCGCGGGCGATGCGCGCATCGATGCGCTGGTGACGTCCCGGACCGAAGCGAAGGCAAAGCGCGACTTCGCCGAAGCAGACCGAATTCGCGACGAACTGGCCGACGAGGGGATCCTGCTGGAGGACGGGCCGAGCGGCACGATCTGGCGCCGGGCCTAGACCTTGCTCGTCATTGCGAGCGCAGCGAAGCAATCTAGCCGCACTGGATTGCCGCGTCGCTTCGCTCCTCGCAATGACGGCTGATAGCTTGACTTGTAGGAGTCCGTCCGCTCCAGATTCCTGAGGGGAACGGACCGTGCCGACCGCCACCCTTCCCCAAACCGCAAGCCTCGCGCCGCGCCGCGCGCATCGGCCCGCCCGCCGCCGGAACGTGACAGTTTCAGCGAAGAAACACGCATCCGGCGTCATTCTTGTCACGTTCCGCCGGATTGTGTCGCCGCCGCCGCCCTTTATAGGGGCCGGATCATGACCTCGGCCCTCTACACTCGCGACATCCTGCGCCTCGCCGCCTCGATCCCGCATGCCAAGCGGCTCGATCGTCCCCAGGCCACGGTCGAAAAAAGCTCGCCTATCTGCGGCAGCCGGGTGGTCGTCGATCTCGTCCTCGACGGGCAGGGCAGGGTGGCGATGCTCGGCCAGGAGGTGCGGGCCTGCGCGCTCGGCCAGGCCTCGGCGTCTCTGATGGGCGCGCAGGCGGTCGGGCGCGGGGCCACCGCGCTGGCCGAGGCGCGCGATAGGCTGGCCGCCTACCTCGCCGGAACGCGCGAGGATCCGGGCGACTGGCCGGGCCTTGCCGTCTTCGCCGACGCGCGCCGGTTCACCGCGCGGCATGCCTCGATCCTGCTCGCCTTCGAGGCCGCCGCGGAGGCCGCCGCGCGGGCGGCGCGCGCCGATGCCGCCTGAGGCCCACGGCACCGCGCTGCTGCTGCGCGACGGGGTGATCCTGCTCGGCGCCGCGCTGGGCTTCGTGCTGCTGTTCCGCAGGCTCGGCCTCGGCGCGACCCTTGGCTATCTCGTCGCCGGCGCGATCGTCGGGCCGCAGGCGCTGCATCTGGTCAGCGGCGCCGAGGGCAAGATGCAGATCGCCGAGATCGGCATCACCCTGCTGCTCTTCCTGGTCGGGCTCGAGCTCAATCCGGGCCGGCTGTGGCGGATGCGGCACGACATTTTCGGCTTCGGCCTGCTCCAGGTCGTGATCTGCGGAATCGCAATCTCCGGCCTGGTCTGGCTGGCGACCGGCTTGACCTTCGCCGCCGTGCTCGCGCTCGGCATGCCGCTTGCTCTGTCGTCGACCGCGCAGGTGCTTCCGCTGCTCCAGTCGGCGGGACGGCTGCGCACCCCGTTCGGCGAGCGCGCTTTCTCGATCCTGCTCTTCCAGGACCTGTCGATCGTGCCACTGATCACCATCGTCGCTGCGATGTCGCGCAACCCGGCCGACGCCGCCGGCCCGCCCGGCTGGCTGCTCGGGCTGAACACGATCGGGGCGATCGTCGGGCTGGTGCTCGCCGGCCGCTTCCTCTTGCGGCCTTTGTTCCGGCTGATCGGCAATCTCGGCGAGCGCGAGATGTTCGTCTTCGCCGGCCTGTTCACGGTGATCGCAAGCGCCGCGGTGATGGAGCTGCTCGGCCTGTCGACCGCTCTGGGCGCGTTCATCGCCGGCGTGATGCTCGCCGATTCGCCCTACCGGCACGAGCTCCAGGCCGATGTCGAGCCGTTCCGCTCGATCCTGCTCGGCCTGTTCTTCCTCGCCGTCGGCATGCTGCTCGATCTTCACGCCATCGCCGAGCGGCCCTTCTTCGTGATCGGCATGGCCGCCGCCCTGATCGCGATCAAGGCCGGGGCGATCATGGGGCTGGCCATGGTCTTCAGGATGGCCTGGCGCCCGGCGCTCGCGCTCGGCCTGCTGCTCAGCCAGGGCGGCGAGTTCGGCTTCGTCCTGTTCGCCCAGGCGCAGAGCGCGATACTGATCACGCCGGAGGCCGCAAGCCTGTTCGGCGCGATCGTCACCCTGTCGATGGCGACCACGCCCTTCCTGATGATGGCGACCAGCAAGTTCCGCGCCGAGCCGGTCGGCAAGGAAGAGCCCGAGGGCCCGAGCCCGGACGGGTCGAGCGCGATCATCATTGGCTATGGCCGGTTCGGCCAGACCGTCGGGCAGATGCTGGTCGCGCAGGGGATCCAGGTCACCCTGATCGACACCGACATCGAGATGATCGAGGTCGCCGGCAGCTTCGGCGCCAAGGTCTATTATGGCGACGGCACCCGGATCGACCTGCTCCGCCAGGCCGGCGCGGCCGAGGCCGAGCTGATCCTCTATTGCATCGACGGCGACCAGGTCGGCGCCGATCTGGCCGAGGCGGTGCACGAGACCTTCCCCAATGCCGCGATCTTCGTCCGCGCCTTCGATCGCCGCGCCTTGCTCAAGCTCAAGGACGCGCCGGTGGCGGGCGTGGTGCGCGAGGTGATGGAATCGGCGGCCAGGATGGCGCGGATGGCGATGGAGAATGTCGGCGTCGACATCGAGGAGATCGACCGCACCGAGGCCCTCTACCGCGCCCGCGACCGCGAGCGGCTGAAGGCGCAATTCGCCGCCAACGACATCCGCGCCCAGATCGACCGGGTCATCATCACTCCCGAGCAGGCGAATGACGACCGCTAGGACGCGCGATGGACCTCGACGCGATATTGGCGCCGGAATGACTCGATGGGGGCGGGCCGGGCGCGGGGTCGATAAAGGCCCTGCCGATTCCCCGGGTCAGCACCAGAGCGGCGCCTTTCTTGTCATGGGCCATGCGCGCGGCCAGGCGGGTTGGGTCGATGTCCGTGCTCGTGGGCAGCCAGACCGAGGCCAGATGGGCGATCGCCCGCTCGGCATCCCCGGCGGGGCAGAGGCCGCGCTCGACCGAGAGGTGGAACGCCATCGCCATGCCGATGGCCACGGCCTCGCCATGGCCCATCCCCGTCTCCGCCTCGATCGCATGGCCGAAGCTGTGGCCGAAATTGAGCAAGGCGCGCCGGCCGGTCCGGTCCTCCTCGTCGCCGAGCACGTAGCCGGCCTTGGCGCGCACGCAGGCCTCGATCGCATGGAGCCGCGCCGCTTCGTCGCCGGCGAGCAAGGCGGCGCCATTGGCCTCGCACCAGGCGAAGAAATCCGGATCGCCGATCAGGCCGTATTTGACGATTTCCGCATAGCCGGCGCGCAGCTCCGCGGCGGGCAGGGTGCCGAGCGCATCGGGGTCGATCAGCACCAGGGCGGGCGGATGGAAGGCGCCGATCAGATTCTTGCCCTGGCGCGCGTTGATCCCGGTCTTGCCGCCCACCGCCGAATCGGCCTGGGCGAGCAGCGTGGTCGGCACCGCCACCCAGGCGCAGCCGCGCTTCAGCACCGCCGCCGCGAAGCCGGCCAGATCGCCGACCACGCCGCCGCCGAGCGCGACGACATGGTCGCCTCGGCCGATGTCCGCATCGATCAGCGCATCGAGCAGGCGCTCGAGCGTCGTCATGCTCTTGCTGCCCTCTCCCGGCTCCACCACGAAGCGGCCGGCGAAATCGGCGCGCAGCCGCTCCGGCCAGCCGGCGCGCGCGACATTCCCGTCGGTGACCAGGAACAGCCGGCCTGGCGGGAGCCGAGCCTCGCCGATCAGCCCGGCGCCGATCAGGACGGGATAGGGAAAAGCAGCGATCCGGATCATGCCGGCGCCAGCAGGGCCAGGATGCGATCGACGATTCGCTCGGGCGGCTCGGTGTCGCCGCGGACCCGGAAGTGGGCCTGCGCGTAGATCGGCCCGCGAGTTTCGGCGAGCGCGGCCAGCAGGGCGCGCGGGTCCTTGCCGTTGAGCAGCGGCCGGTGGCCGCGCCGCCCGACCCGCGCCGCCAAGGCGTCCACGTCGCCGTCGAGCCAGATCGTCGCGCAGCGCGCCAGGATCAGCGCGCGAGTCTCGTCGTTGACGAAGGCGCCGCCGCCGGTGGCGATCACTTGGCGTGGGCCCTGGATCAGCCGCTTTATCACCCGCCGTTCGCCGTCGCGGAAATGGGCCTCGCCGAACCGCTCGAAAATCTCGGCGATGCTCAGGCCCGCCGCCGCCTCGATCTCGGCATCGGCGTCGGCGAAGGGCAAAGAGAGGCGTTTGGCCAGCCGCCGGCCGATGCTGGTCTTGCCCGCGCCCATCAGGCCGACGAGGGCGATCGACTTTTTTGGCTGGCTGGAGGCGTCGGGCATGAAGCGGGGGCTATACAGGCCGCGTCCCGCTGGGGCAAAAGGCCCGCCATGCCCAGAACCAGCTTCCCGCCCCAGCGCCGCCGCCGCTCGCCCGTCGGCATGATCCTGCTCCTGCTCGCCGCGGCCCTTATCGGCTTCCTCATCTATCTCGGAGTGCGGAGCGACGAGGTGCCGCTCCAGCGCATGGAGCAGGACGTGACCAATGAGCTTCATCCCCGCTAGAAGCGTCCTTCTTGCCGGTAGCGCCGCGCTGCTGATCGCGATCCCGGCGCTGAGCCAGGATCGGCCCGAATCGCTGCTGCCGCCGGGCTTCAACGATCCCAAGAGCCTGCCGCCGCCGGTCGAGAAGGGGCCGCCGCAGCCGCGCGTCCAGCCGCAGCCGCAAAGCGAGGGCCAGCCGGCCAACACCGCCGAGCCCGGGACCGCTGTCGAGAATGGCGTGGCGGCCGAGGAGAGCCCAGCCGTCGAGGAGGTCCCCCTCACCACCAGCGCGCTGCCGCGGCCGAGCAATTATTTCACGGTTCCGCAGGGACACACTCGCCCCACCGACATGGTCGGGCCGCTGGAGCCCGGCAATTTCGGGCTCGGCGCCGAAGCGTTCGGGCGGACCAACGGCTTCCTGCTGCGCGGCCTGATGCGCCGGCTCGACGCGCCTTTGCCGTCGCGCTGGGCCTCGATCCTGCTGCGCCGCGCCTTGCTGTCGCACGTGCCAGTGCCCGCCGGCCTGCAGCCGGTCGACTGGGTCGCCGAGCGCGCCGCCTTGCTGCTCAACATGGGCGAGGCGGACGCGGCGCGGATGCTGGTCCAAGCCGTCGACATCGAAAATTATACGGCGCGCATGATCGAGGCGGCGTCGGAAACCGCGCTCGCCACCGCCGATCCGGGCGCGCTCTGCCCGCTGGTCGCGCCGGCGCGCAGCCTCTCCGACGCCCAGGTCTGGACTCTGGCGGACGGCATGTGCGCCGCGCTCGAGGGCGAATCGGCGCGGGCCGGCGCGATCATCGACCAGGTCCGCGACCGCAACGGCACCAGCATCGACCTCCAGCTCGCCGAGAAGGTGGTCGGCGCCGGCGCCGAGACGCGCCGGGCGATCCAGGTCGATTGGGAGGGGGTCAGCCGGATCACACCCTGGCGCTTCGGCCTGGCCAGCGCCACCGGGCTCGTCATCCCCGCGCCGCTGATGGTGGGCGCCGGCCCGCGTATCCAGGCTTGGCTGGCGCGCGCGCCGATGGTGCCGATCGAGCAGCGCCTCGCCGCCGCCTCGAACGCCGCCGCGCTCGGCGTCCTCTCCTCGAACGCCTTGGTCGAGATTTACAGCCTGGCGCTCGACCAGACCGACCCCGCCGAGGCCGCGGGCACGGTCGGCGCGCGGCTTCGCGCCGCCTGGGTCGAGGCCGATACCGGGCGCCGGATGGAGGCGCTGAGGAGCCTGTGGACCCAGAGCGAGGCAATGGTCGAGCGCCAGGCACGGCTGATCCTCACCGCCGGCGCCGCCGCGCGCATCCCGGTCTCCGACGCGTTTGTGGGGGACGCCGACAATCTCGTCGCCTCGATGCTGAGCGCCGGCCTCGACGCCGCCGCCGCCCGCTGGGCGGGGGTGGTCGAGCAGAGCGGCACGTCCGGCCGCGCCTGGGCGATGCTCGCTCTGGGCGCGCCGCGCCCGGCCGTCTCGCTCGACGCCTCACGGATCCAGGCCTTCGTCGATGCCGACGACAGCCCGGGGCGCCGGCGCGGGCCGATGCTCGTCGCCGCGCTCGCCGGCCTGGGCCGGATCAGCGCCGATCAGGCCGCGTCCGCCGGCTTCCGGGAGGAGGGGCAGGACCTCTGGACCCAGGCGATCGACCAGGCGGCGCGCGAGCGGGCGCCGGGCACGGTCGCCTTGCTCGCCGGGATCGGCATGCAGACCGCCGACTGGTCGGGCGTGCCGCCGCATTATCTCTTCCACATCCTCCGGGCGCTGCGCGCGGTCGGCCTCGATTTCGAGGCGCGAATGATCGCCGCCGAGGCGGTGGCGCGGCTGTGAATGCCGCCGGCGAGGACCGCCAGCTCATCGCCGCCTTCCTCGAAATGATGGCCGCCGAAGCCGGCGCCGCCCGCAACACATTGCTCGCCTACGAGCGCGACCTGAGGGGCGCGTCCGAATTGCTCGCGGGCCGGCTCGCCGGCGCCAGGGCCGAGGCGTTGCGCGGCCTCGCCGAGGCCTGGATGCCCTTGAAGCGCGCCACCGTCGCCCGCAAGGCGGCGGCGCTGAGGCGCTTCTACGGCTTCCTCCAGGACGAGGGGATGCGGGCCGACGATCCCTCGCCGGCTTTGCCCCGTCCCGGCGCCGAGCGGCCGCTGCCCAGGATCCTCGATCACCGGGCGGTCGACGCCCTCTTCGCCGAGATCGAGCGACGCCTCGGCGGGGAGGGTGAGGGCGGCGTGCCGGCGCTGCGCCTCGCCGCCCTGATCGAATTGCTCTACGGCTCGGGCCTCCGCGCCACCGAATTGGTGTCGCTGCCGAGGAATGCGGTCTCGCCCGACAAGCCCTTCCTGATCCTCAAGGGCAAAGGCGGGCGCGAGCGGCTGGTGCCGATCTCCGACCGCGCCCGGGCGGCGGTGGCGGCTTATGCGGCCCATGTCCCGCGCGACGCGCCGTTCCTGTTCCAGTCGGGCAAGAAGCATCTCAGCCGGGTGCGCCTCTACCAGCTCGTCCGCGAGCTTGCCGCCGCCGCCGGCATCCCGCCCGAGCGGATCAGCCCGCACGTGCTTCGCCACGCCTTCGCCACCCATTTGCTCGAAGGCGGCGCCGATCTGCGCGCGGTGCAGATGCTGCTCGGCCATGCCGACATCGCCACCACCCAGATTTACACCCACGTCGATTCGCGCCGCCTGATCGATCTGGTCAACGCGCGCCATCCGCTTGCGGATCGTCCGCGCGTTGACGTGAAGCCCCGGCGCGCTTAACCCCCGGCGCCGCATGGCCACCTTTCTCGATTTCGAAAAGCCGATCGCCGAGCTCGAAGCGCGGATCGCCGAGCTGCGCGAAACCGCGTCGGCGAGCGAGCCCAATATCGAGGCGGAGATCAGCCGCCTCGAGGAGCGGGCGCAGCGGCTGCTGCGCGACACTTATGCCAAGCTCACGCCCTGGCAGAAGACCCAGGTCGCCCGCCATCCCGAGCGGCCCCATTTCAGCGACTATGTTGCCGGCCTGATCGAGGATTTCGTGCCGCTCGCCGGCGACCGCAACTTCGCCGACGATTCGGCGGTGATCGGCGGCCTGGGGCGGCTCGACGGACGGCGCATCGTCCTGATCGGCCAGGAGAAAGGCGACGACACGACGAGCCGCCTCGAGCATAATTTCGGCATGGCCCGGCCGGAAGGCTATCGCAAGGCCATCCGGCTGATGGACCTGGCCGACCGGTTCGGCCTGCCAGTGGTGACCCTGGTCGACACGCCCGGCGCCTTTCCGGGCGTCCAGGCCGAGGAACGCGGCCAGGCCGAGGCGATCGCGCGCGCGACCGAAAAATGCCTGGCGATCGGCGTTCCCCTGGTCACCGCGATCACCGGCGAGGGCATGTCGGGCGGCGCGATCGGGATCGCCGCCGCCAACAAGGTGCTGATGCTCGAACATGCCATCTATGCGGTGATCTCGCCCGAAGGCTGCGCCTCGATCCTATGGCGCACCGCCGACAAGGCCGCCGACGCCGCCGAGGCGATGCGGGTGACCGCCGCCGACTTGAAGCAATTGGGCGTGATCGAGCGGATCGTGCCCGAGCCAGTGGGCGGCGCGCACCGCCATCCCGAAGCGATGATCGCCGAGCTCGGCGCTGCGATCGGCGAGGAGCTCGACGCGCTCGCTTTGCTCTCCCCCGGCGAGGTCCGCGCGGAACGCCGTCAGAAGTTTCTCGACGTCGCCTGACGCACGAACGAAAGGGGCGGCGGAATTGCTTCCGCCGCCCCTCGCAACTCTTATCGGTAGAGCGGGATTAGCCGTTCATCGCCGAAGAAGCGTTGTTGAAGGTCGTCCGGATGCTGGTGCCGAGGCCCTGCATGGCGGTGATGGCGGCGACGGCGATGAGCGCGGCGATCAGGCCGTACTCGATAGCGGTGGCGCCCTTGCTGCTCTTGATGAGTTTACGAATGAACTGCATTTCCGGT
The DNA here is from genome assembly GCA_035994965.1 of Allosphingosinicella sp. Taxonomy (GTDB): domain Bacteria; phylum Pseudomonadota; class Alphaproteobacteria; order Sphingomonadales; family Sphingomonadaceae; genus Allosphingosinicella. The sequence goes on along the minus strand of DASYKV010000002.1, from coordinate 126,351 downwards.
CTCCTTGGTTCCACGTTCCTTGCGGAAGTCCACACTTCCTGGCCGCCCGCGCTTGGCTCTGTGGGTCAGCTACGCCCTCCTTATGCGAGGGTTATTGCCAAATATTTAATGGGCCGGTGCGCCGGGCGCGTATCCTCGTGCGGCGCCCATGAGAAAGGCGGGGGAATCGCTTCCGCCGCCCTGCGTCGAAGCCTGCAATGGGATCAGCCCTTGCCAAGGCCTCGCATGGCCGCGATCAGACCATATGCGATCGCGGCGGCGCCTTTGGCGTTCCCGACGATCTTGCGCAGATAGTGCATGGCGAATTTCTCGATTCCCGACGCCCCGATACCGGGGCGAGTCGAGATTCGGGGAGTTCGAGTTTACGGGGTGTTGGAACCGGGGTCCGTGATTGCCGCCGACGGAAAAGCGGTACGGCCGGGTCAGGACTGGGCGGCGCGCACGTCGCTGGAGACGTTGTTCCACATGCCGGTGGTCGTTCCGGCGAGCAGGGCGACGCCGCTGACGATGCCGAGGAAGACGAGCCCGACGATGAGGCCGTATTCGACGGCCGTCGCGCCCTTTTGGTCCCTGCTTATGTCCCTAAGTCGCCGCATCGCCCGCATCCTTGCCTTTGCCCGCGAGGCGTTAACGGGCATACCGTTAACAGAGTCTTTCCAGGGAAGGCGATTGTGGAAAAAATTCCGACAATGACCGTGGTGGCGGCGGCTTTGATCGACGCGCAAAAGCGGGTGCTGCTGCAGCGGCGCGCCCCCGGGCGCGCCATGGCGGGCCTGTGGGAATTTCCCGGCGGCAAGGTCGAGCAGGGCGAGCTGCCCGAGGCGGCCCTGGTCCGCGAGCTTGCCGAGGAGCTCGGCATCGGCACCGAAGCAGGCGCGCTGACGCCAGCCTGCTTCGCCTCCGCGCCGCTCGGCGAGCGCCACATGATCCTGCTCCTCTATCTGTGCCGGTCGTGGCGCGGCGAGCCGCGGCCGCTCGACGCGAGCGCGCTCAAATGGCTGGCGCCCGCGGACATGGACCCGGCCGAAATGCCGCCGGCCGACCGGCCGCTCATCGTCCTGCTCGGGGCGCTGATCGCCCAAAGCGGGGCGTCATGACCCGCCCGATCCTGGAGCGGCTCAGGCTGCCGGCGATGGCGGTGGCCTTGCTGTTTGCGTTTGTCGCGGTGCTGGCGCTGGTGACGGTGCTGCGCGACCCTTATCAGATGGATTTCATCTCTTACTGGGCGGCGGCGCGGCTCGCGCTCGAGGGCAATCCGCCCGCCGCCTACGATTTCGCGGCGCACCGCGCGGTCGAGCTCCAGGCGACGATGGTCGGCGGGCTGCCGTTCGGCTACCCGCCCGGCTTCATGCTGCTGGTGGCGCCGTTCGCCCTCTTTTCCTATCCGGCCGGGGCGGTCGCCTGGGTGACTGCGACCTTCGCGCTTTACGCTTTGGCCGTGCGCCGGTGGCGGTTCGATTTCCTGTGGCCGGCGCTGGCGATGCCGCCGGTCCTGATCAACGCGATCACCGGCCAGGCCGGCTTCCTCACCGCTGCCTTGTTCCTCGGCGGCGCTGCCTTGCTGCCCAGGCGACCCTTCGCCGCCGGGCTGCTGCTCGGGTTGCTGGTGGTCAAGCCGCAGCTCGGCCTTGTGCTTCCCTTCGTCCTGCTCGCTGGCCGGCAATGGCGGGCGATCGCGGGGGCGGCCGTCTCTTCTGTCGGCTTGCTCCTCGTCGGCTTGATCGCCTTCGGCTGGCGGACTTACGAGGCCTGGATCGGCCAGGCCGGCCTGTTCGCCTCGGTCGCAAGCGAGGGGCTGGCCGGGTGGCACCGGATGGCGAGCGTCTATGCGGCGGCGCGCTTCGCCGGCCTGGGCGCGGGCCCGGCCTGGATCCTGCACGGCCTCGTGGCGCTGGCCGCGCTCGCCGCGGCGATCTGGGTTTGGCATCGCAACGCCGACTGGGGCGCGCGCATCGGCGCGCTCGCCGCCGCGACCGCGCTCGCGAGCCCCTATATGTTCGGCTACGACACTTTGATCCTGGTCGCGCCCTTCGCCTGGCTGGTCGCGCGCGGCCGCCACCTGCTGCTTCTGGCCGCCTCATGGGCGGTGCTGCTGCTCGGGCTGCTTCAGGCGCTTGGCTGGAGCGGCGGGCCGAACCTGGCGCCGCTCGCGCCCATCATCCTGCTCGCCTTGATCGCCTTCGATCAGCGCGGCTTGAGCGCGTCGGCGAGCGAGGCGGTGGCGCTGCCCCGCCGCGCCGGCACCGGCTGATCGGGCGCGGGCGCCCAGCCGCTCAGATAGACGATCTCGAACCGCTCCGCCGTTCCCGTCCCGAAATCGGCGGCGGCGGCGGCGAGGCCAGATCGGGTGAAGGGTCGGCGCGAGCGGCGGGACAGGCTGTTGGTCGCGCCCATCGCGCGCAGGTCCGCGACCAGCTCGGCCAGGGAGGGGTAAAGGACGTCGACAACGTCGCGGTCGACGACCGGCAGCGCGAAGCCGGCGCGGACGAGGAGGTCGCCGGCCGCGCGCACGTCGATCTGCGGGTGGATTCGCGGCGACGGGTCGAGGGCTTGCGCTTGCTCGCCAGCGCGCATCGCCCGCCTGAGCCGGGGCAGGCTGCCCGCGCCCGCGAAGGCCGCGAGGAACAGGCCGTCGGGCTTGAGCGCGCGGCGGATCAACGCGAGCGCGCCGGGCAGATCGTTGATCGTGTCGAGGAGGCCGAGCGAGGTGACCAGGTCGAACGGCCCGCCGATCGCCGGAAGGTCCGCCTCGCCGGCCTCGACCACCGCGAGGCCGCGCGCGCGCAGCGCTTCGGCGAGCGCTGGATGCGCGCTGACGTCGAGCGCCGTCGCGAACGGGCGCGCGACCAGGGCCAGCCGCTCGAGCAGCTCCTCGGCCGCCCGGCGGTGAAGGTAGCAGGCGTCGCGCGCCGCCCGCGCGGCGTGGCCGCGGCGCAGGAGGCGCAAGCGAGGATCGAAAGGCTGGTTCGGATCGGGCACGCTTGCGCTATACCGGGCCCCTGCCGCCAAGGGGAGGGGAAGGATGCCGCGCCCGATTCACTTCGAGATCCACGCCGACGACATGGACCGCGCCCAGGCCTTCTACGAGACGATGTTCGGCTGGACGTTCCAGAGCTGGGGCGACGGCCAGTACCGGCTGGTCCTGACCGGGGAGGGGCCGGGGATAGACGGCGGCATGATGCGCCGCCACGGCCCTGCTCCCGCCGGCGGCGAGCCGGTCAACAGCTGGGTGTGCACGGTCGACGTGGACGATCTGGACGCCTTTGTCGCCAGGGCCGGCGCCAATGGCGGCTCGGTGGCTTTGCCCAGGATGGCGGTGCCGGGAGTGGGCTGGCTCGCTTACGTCAAAGACAGCGAGGGCAATATATTGGGGCTGATGCAGGCCGACGCCGCCGCGGCCTGAGCGCGCGGTCCTGTCCGCCGCCGGACATATTGTCCGGTTTCGGACGCCGTTCGGGGAGCGGCTGGAACTGCGGCGCTGTGAAAAGCGCTGGCACGCCTCTTGCTGCTGGTCCCGGCGATGCCCATTCAAGACTTACGCTTGGCCTTCCCGGCCTTGTCCGATAAAGCCCCGAAGACGAACAAGTGTGTTGCATCACTAAAACAGTTGTGCGAGTAGCGAAGCAACGATGACCGAGCATGTTTTCGAACCGATGCGCCGAGCGATGGTCGCGAGCCAGCTGCGGACCACCGGGGTCAACGATCCCCGGGTGATCGCCGCGATGGGCGAGGTCGCGCGCGAGCGCTTCGTGCCGGCGGAGCGCTCGGCGCTCGCTTATGCCGACGCCGTGGTGCCGCTCGGCGGCGGCCGCGCGCTCAATCCGCCGATGGCGCTCGGCCGGATGCTGACCGAGGCGCAGCTGAACGGCGACGAGCGCGTGCTCGTCATCGGCGCCGCGACCGGCTATTCGGCCGCCTTGCTTGCGCGGCTCGCCGGCTCGGTGACTGCGCTCGAGGAGAACGAAGAGCTTGCCGCCTTCGCGAAACGCGCGCTGGCGGGGACGGGCGTCGCTTTGGTCAAGGGGCCGCTGGCCAAGGGCCATGCCAAGAGCGCGCCTTTTGATTTCATCCTGGTCGACGGCGCGATCGAGCATCTGCCGCGCATGATCGTCGATCAGGCGGCCGATGGCGGGCGGATTTCGCTGGCCCTGTTCGATCGGGGCGTCACCCGGCTCGCGCTGGGCCGAGTCGTCGCCGGCGCGTTCGGGATGACCGTTTATGCCGACGCGGAAGCGGCGGTGCTGCCGGGCTTCGAGAAGCCCCGCGGTTTCACATTTTGAGGACGGAGTGGTTTTGATGCGTGGAGGATTGCTGGCGGCAGCGGGGGTGGCGGCCATCGCCTTGAGCGGCGGGGCTGCGCTGGCGCAGACGGCGGCGCCGGCGTCCAGGCCGGTGACCGTGCCCGCGCCGCCGCCGCCCGTCGACCATGGCCGCGAGCAATCGCTGCGCGAGGCCCTGGTGCGCACCTACCGGACCAATCCGACGATCATGGCGGAGCGGCAGGGGCTCAGGCAGCTCGACGAAAATGTCGACATCGCCCGCGCCGCCGGCCGGCCGCAGGTCTCGGCCAATGCCGGGCTCAACCAGGACCTGCTCTCGATCAACACCCAAAGCCGGGGCGTCGGCCGCAACGGGCGCGATTTCACCGCCGGCGCGAGTGCCAGCGTGCCGCTTTATGCCGGCGGGCGCATCCGCAACGGCGTCCGCGCCGCCAACACCCGGGTCGATGCCGGCCGCGCCGATCTGCGCGCGACCGAGGGCGACATCTTCACCGAGGCGGTCGCCGCCTACATGGACGTGATCCGCGACCGCTCGATCGTCCAGCTCAACGAGAATCAGGTCCGGGTCCTCCAGACCAACCTGCAGGCGACCCGCGACCGCTTCGAAGTCGGCGACCTGACCCGGACCGACGTCGCCCAGTCCGACGCGCGCCTGGCGCTGGCGCGCAGCCAATTGGCGCTGGCCCAGGGCCGGCTGGAGACCAGCGAGGAGAATTACCGCCGGGTGATCGGCGAGGAGCCCGAGGATCTGCAGCCTCCGCCGCCGCTGCCGGTCCTGCCCGGCACCGCCGACCAGGCGACCGAGATCGCGCTCGGCAACAATGCCGATCTCGCCTCGATCGCCCACCAGACCCGAGCCGCCGGCTATGACGTGCGCGCGGCCCGGGGCGAGCGGCTGCCGACCATCTCGGCGGTGAGCTCGGGCGTCTACCGCAACTCGCTTGGCCGCGCCGACGAGGTGGCGGGCACGCCCGAAGGCTTCCTGCCCAATTCGATCACCAGCGCCGGCGTCGGCCTGTCGCTGACCGTTCCGCTCTACCAGGGCGGCGGCGCCGGCGCCCGGGTCCGGCGGGCCGAGGCGTTTCGCGGCCAGCTGCTCGAGCAGTCGGTGGCGGTCGAGCGCCTGGTCATCTCCAACAGCCGCGCCGCCTTCGCCAATTACCGGGCCGCCTTGGAGGCGATCGATTCGAACGAGATCGCGGTCGCCGCCAACACGCTCGCCCTCGAAGGCACCCGCGCCGAGCAGACCGTCGGCACCCGCAACGTGCTCGACGTGCTCAACGCCGAACAGGAGCTGCTGAACAGCCAGGTGCTGCTCGTCACCGCGCGCCGCGACGCTTATGTCGCCGGCTTCCAATTGCTCAACACGATGGGCCAGGCCGAAGCCGAGGACCTCAACCTCGACGGCGGCCCGCTCTACGATCCGGTGGTCAATTACGACCGCTATTCGCGCAGCTGGAACGATTGGGACGACGGCCCGACCCTCCATCCGGTGTCGACCCGCACCGCGCCGCCCAACTCGAGCAGCCCGGTGACAGAACCCCCCGTGACACAGGCTCCGCAATAAGCGATAACCGCTTCATCATGGGCGACATTCAGCAAGACCCGTCGATGGAGGAGATCCTCGCGTCCATCAAGCGCGTGATCGCCGAGGACGGCCGCGCCGTCGCCTCGACCGCCGCGACGCGCCCGGCCAAGCGCATGGCCCGCGCCGCCGAGCCGCCCGCCGCCGGGGAGGACGTGCTCGAGCTGGACGAGCCGGTCACCGAGGGGCCGAGCCTGCTTTCGGAAGGCGCCGCCGCCGCAAGCAGCAAGCGGCTCGCCAGCCTGTCGGCGCTTCGCCAGCGCGGCGAGAGCCCGCCCGATCCCGGCGCGCTCGAGGCGGTGGTCCGCGAGATGCTGAAGCCGATGCTCAAGGAATGGCTCGACCAGCGCCTGCCCGAGATCGTCGAGGACCTGGTCACCCGCGAGATCGCCCGGCTGACGGGGCGCAATCTCTGACCTCCCGCGGTTGAGGAATTGCCCGGGCGCGGTCGCCGTCATTTCCCGATCCGGGTTCATGGGTCCCGGCCTTCGCCGGGATGACTCTTGAGAACACGAATGCTACTCGCGCTTCCATGAAAAAGCTCATGCTCGCGAGCCTTGCCGCGCTCGCTCTCGCCCAGGCCCCCGCCGCGTTCGCCCGCCCGATCACCGCCACCGATCTCGCCACTCTGCGGCGGCTGGCGGCGCCGGCGGTCTCGCCCGACGGGCGCTGGGCGGTCTACCAGCTGCGCGAGACCGACCTGGCGGCCAATCGCGGCCGCACCGATCTGTGGCTGGTCGATCTGCGCGCGCCCGATGCGGCGCCGGTCAGGATCGCCTCGGTCCCTGAGCATAATGAGCATGACGCGCGCTTTTCCGCCGACGGCCGCTGGCTCTATTATCTGAGCAACGCCTCGGGCAGCGACCAGCTCTGGCGGGTCGCGCTTCCGGCCGGCACGCCCGAGCGGGTCAGCGACTTCAACACCGACGTCGCCGGCTTCCTGCTCGCGCCGAACGATGCGCGGATCGCGATGTGGGCGGATCGCCCCGTCGCCTGCACGGACATCGACTGCACCGGTTCGCCCCCGGCCGCGCGGCCGGGGGGCAGCGCCCGGGTCTATGACGAGACCTTCGTTCGCCATTGGGACACCTGGGCCGAGCCCGGCATCCGCTCGCGCGTCTTCACCTTCCCGATGGCCGACGGCCGGCCGCAAGGCCGGGGCACGAATGTCTCGCAGAACCTCAATGGCGATTCGCCGTCCAAGCCGTTCGGCGGCGCCGACGAGCTCGCCTTCAGCCCCGACGGCCGCACCCTCTATTTCACCCTGCGCCAGGGCGGGCGCGGCGAGCCGATCTCGACCGACATGGACATCTATTCGGTGCCCGCCGACGGCAGCGCCGCGCCCACCAACCTCACCGCCGCCAATCAGGGCCAGGACACCGGCCCCGCCGTCTCGCCCGACGGCCGCTGGCTCGCCTACACCGCGATGGCGCGGCCGACCTACGAGGCCGACCGCCAGGTGGTGCAGCTGCGCGACCTGCGCACCGGCGCCACCCGCGCTCTGACCCAGGCCTGGGACCGCTCGGTCGGCTCGATCGCCTGGGCGCCGGATAGCCGCTCGCTCTACGTCACCGCTGGCGACACGCTCGACACGCCGGTCTTCCGGGTCGACGTCCGCACCGGGCAGGTCACGCGCCTCACCCAGGCGGGGACGGCGGGCAACGTCGTCCCGCTGCGCGGCGGCGGCATCCTCTACACGCTGAACTCCCTGCAGGCGCCCGACGACCTCTACCGGCTCGACGCCCGCGGCGCCGCCACCCAGGTCACCCGGGTCAATGCCGACAAGCTCGCCGGGCTCGATCCGGTCGAGGTCCGCCGGTTCAGCTTCGCCGGCGCCAATGGCGACCGGGTCTGGGGCCAGATCGTCAAGCCGGCGGGCGCCGGCGAGCGGCTGCCCACCTTGCTGCTGATCCATGGCGGCCCGCAGAGCAGCTTCGGCAATGGCTGGTCCTATCGCTGGAATCCCTGGGTGTTCGCGGCGCCGGGCTATGGCGCGGTGACCGTCGATTTCCACGGCAGCACTGGCTACGGCCAGGCCTTCACCGACTCGATCAACCGCGACTGGGGCGGGGCGCCGCTCGAGGATCTGCGCCTCGGCCTCGCCGCCGCCGGCCGCGAAGATACGCGGCTCGACACCGCCAATGCCTGCGCGCTCGGCGGCTCCTATGGCGGCTTCATGGCGAACTGGATCGCCGGCAATTGGTCCGAGGGCTTCAAATGCCTGGTCAGCCATTCGGGCGTCTTCGACCAGCGCGCAATGGCCTATGAGACCGAGGAATTGTGGTTCTCCGAATGGGAGTTCGGCGGGCCTTATTACGAGCCCTCGGCGGCGGCCGCCTACGAGCGCAACAACCCGGTCAACTTCGTCCGCAACTGGCGCACGCCGATGCTCGTCATCCATGGCGAGCGCGACTTCCGAATCCCCTACAGCCAGTCGCTTGGCGTGTTCAACGCGCTCCAGCGCCGCGGAATCCCCTCGCGGCTGGTCGTCTTCCCCGACGAGAATCACTGGATCCTGAAGCCGCAAAACTCGATCCAATGGTATCGCGAGGTCCACGGCTGGCTGGATCGGTGGCTGCGGCCGGCAGCAAGATCTCAACCTTGACCGTCATTCCCGCGAAAGCGGGAATCCAGGCCGAGGTCTGAGCCCGCCCGGACTCCGCTTGGACTCCCGCTTTCGCGGGAGTGACGGAGAGGGGAAAGCTCGTTAAGCGCCCTCTTCATGACCGAGCTGCCCAAGACATTCGACCCCGCCGAGATCGAGGCGCGCTGGTATGCGCGCTGGGAGAGCGGGGGGCTGTTCCGGCCCGCGCGCGACGAGGCCGAGCCGTGGACGATCGTGATGCCGCCGCCCAACGTGACCGGCAGCCTGCACATCGGCCACGCGCTCGACGTGACCACGCAGGACATCCTCACCCGCCATGCCCGCCTCCAGGGCAAGGACGCGCTCTGGGTCGCGGGCATGGATCATGCCGGGATCGCGACGCAGATGGTGGTCGAGCGGCAAATGAACGAGCGCCAGCAGAAGCGCACCGATTTCACCCGCGAGGAGTTCATCGCCAAGGTCTGGGAATGGAAGGCCGAGAGCGGCGGCGCGATCACCCGCCAGCTGCGCCGGCTCGGCGCCTCGTGCGACTGGGCGAACGAGCGCTTCACCATGGACCCGGGCTTCAGCCGCGCCGTGCTCAAGACATTCGTCGATCTCCACGATCAGGGCCTGCTCTACCGCGACAAGCGCCTGGTGAACTGGGATCCGGGCCTGAAGACCGCGATCTCGGACCTCGAGGTCGAAACCAACGACGTGAATTCCAGCTTCTGGCATTTCTCCTACCCGCTCGAGGACGGCTCGGGGGCGATCTCGGTCGCAACGACGCGGCCCGAGACGATGCTCGCCGACATGGCGGTCGCGGTGCATCCCGACGATGCCCGTTACACGGCCCTGGTTGGCAAGAGCGTGAAGCTGCCGATCACCGGGCGGCTTGTGCCCATCATCCTGGACGAGCATGCCGATCCCGAACTGGGCAGCGGCGCCGTGAAGGTCACGCCGGGCCACGATTTCAACGATTTCGAAGTCGGCAAGCGCGCCGGCTTCAAGCCCGCCGACATGCTCAACATGCTCGATGGGGAGGCCAGGGTGATCCAGACCGCCGACGGCCTCATCCCCGCCGCGCTGATCGGCCTCGACCGCTTCGATGCGCGCGAGCGGGTGGTTGCGCTGATCGAGGCGGAGGGGCGGCTGGAGAAGGTCGAGGACCGCGTCGTCGCCACTCCGTTCGGCGACCGCTCGGGCGTCGTGATCGAGCCCTGGCTCACCGACCAATGGTATGTCGACGCCGAGACGCTGGCGAGGCCCGCCATCGAAGGCGTCCGCAGCGGCGACATCCGCGTCGTGCCGGAGACGTGGAAGAAGACCTGGTTCAACTGGCTCGAGAACATCCAGCCCTGGTGCGTCTCGCGCCAGCTCTGGTGGGGGCACCAGATCCCGGCCTGGTATGACGAGGCCGGCAATGTCCATGTCGCCGAATCCGAGGCCGAGGCGCAGGCGCAGGCCGGGGACGGGGTCCAGCTGCGCCGCGATCCCGACGTGCTCGACACCTGGTTCTCCTCGGCCTTGTGGCCGTTCGCGACGCTCGGCTGGCCCGAGGAGACCGAGACGCTCGGGCGCCATTATCCCAACGACGTCCTCATTTCGGGCTTCGACATCATCTTCTTCTGGGACGCCCGGATGGCGATGATGGGCTATCACCTCATGGGCGAAAAGCCCTGGAAGACGCTCTACCTCCACGGCCTGGTCCGCGACTCCAAGGGCCAGAAGATGTCCAAGTCCAAGGGCAATGCGGTCGACCCGCTGGGCCTGATCGACCGCTACGGCGCCGACGCCCTGCGCTTCACCATGGCGGCGATGGAGAGCCAGGGCCGCGACATCAAGCTGGATGAGAAGCGAGTTGAGGGCTATCGCAACTTCGCCACCAAATTGTGGAACGCGGCGCGCTTTTGCCAGGCCAACGGCATCGGCGCCTCGCAGGCGATCGGGCCGCCCGAGGCCGGGCTGCCGGTCAACCGCTGGATCATCGGCGAGACGGTGAAGACCGTCCAGGCGCTCGACCTCGCGCTCGCCGATCTGCGCTACGACGAGAGCGCCAACGCCATCTACCACTTCGTCTGGGCGACCTTCTGCGACTGGTATCTCGAGCTGATCAAGCCCGCTTTCTCGGGCGGGGAGCGCGGCGAGATCGACGCAGAGTCCCGCGAGGTCGCCGGCTGGGTGCTCGACCAGATCCTGGTCATGCTCCACCCGTTCATGCCCTTCGTCACCGAGGAATTGTGGAATGCGATGGGCGAGCGGCCCTATCCGCTGATCGTTGCGAAATGGCCGGTGCCCGATGCTCGCGCCCTCGATCCCGAAGCCGGCCCCGAGATCGACTGGCTGATCCGCCTGGTCGGCGCGATCCGCGCCGCCCGCGCCGAATTGAACGTGCCGCCGGGAGCCCGGCTGCCGCTGCACGTCCATGATGCCGGCACGGAAACGGCCAAGCGGCTCGAACGCAATGCCGCCGCGCTGCGCAGGCTGGCCAGGATCGACTCGATCAGCACCGACGCGGCGCAAGGCGGCGCCGCGCAGATCGTCGTCGACGAGGCCATTTTCATCCTCCCTCTCGAAGGCGTGATCGACGTCGGCGCCGAGAAGGCTCGCCTGGCCAAGGCGGCCGACGCCGCCGAAAAGGAGCGCGACTCCCTCGCCGGGCGCCTTGCCAATCCGAGCTTCGTCGAGCGCGCCAAGCCCGAGGCGGTGGAGAAGGCGCGCGCCGACCATGACGAGAAGGCCTCCGACGCCGAGAAATATCGCGCCGCGCTCGCCAGGCTCGGCTGATGGCGTCGCGCCCCGGGCAGCGTGACCTCACGTCCGGGCCGATCGGCAGGACGCTGCTGGCCTTCGCCATCCCGACCCTCATCTCCTCCGTCCTGCAGTCGCTGAACGGGTCGATCAACGCCATCTGGGTCGGCCGCTTCCTCGGCGAGGGCGCGCTCGCGGCGACGTCCAACGCCAATATGATCATGTTCCTGCTCATGGCCTTCGTCTTCGGCTTCGGCATGGCGGCGACGGTGCTGATCGGCCAGGCGTTCGGGCGGGGCGACATCGACCGGGTCAGGCGGGTGATCGGCACGGCGATCGGCGGCTTCGTGCCGGTGGCCGCGGGGATCGCCATCCTCGGCTGGTTCGGCGCGCCGGCCTTGCTCGACCTGCTCGGCACGCCGCCCGATTCGGCGCCGCTCGCGCTTTCCTACCTGCGGGTCATCTTCCTCGCCATGCCGCCGATCCTGCTCGCAATCGTGCTGATGATGGGCCTGCGCGGCACCGGCGATTCGATGACGCCGCTCTGGTTCATCGTCGGCGCGGTCCTGCTCGATTCGGGGCTCAACCCGGTCTTCATCCTCGGCCTCGGCCCGGCCCCCGCGCTCGGCATCGCCGGCTCGGCCACCGCCACCGTCATCGCCAATTACGCCGCCTTGATCGGCCTCCTCGTCTACACCTACCGCGCGGACCTCCCGATCCGGCTGCGCGGGCCCGAGCTCAAATACCTGATCCCCGACCGCGCGCTGACCCGCAACATGATCGTCAAGGGCCTGCCGATGGGGGTGCAGATGATCGTCATCTCCGGCGCGGGGCTCGCCACCCTGGGCCTGGTCAACCGCGAAGGGGTCGACACCACCGCCGCCTTCGGCGTCGCCATGCAATTATGGACCTATTTGCAGATGCCCGCCATGGCGCTGGGCGCGGCGGTGAGCGCGATGGCGGCGCAGAATATCGGCGCCGGCAAATGGGAGCGGGTCGGCGCGATCACCCGCTCGGGCATCCTCTACAATTTGCTGATCACAGGCCTGCTCGTGGTCCTGCTCGCCGTCGCCGACCGGCCGGCTTTGGCCCTGTTCCTCGGCGGCGCCAGCCCGGCCTTGCCGATCGCCCAGCATATCCAGCTGCTCGCGACCTGGAGCTTCCTGCTGTTCGGGATCACCATCATCCTGTTCGGCACGGTGCGCGCCAACGGGTCGGTGCTCGGCCCGCTGGTCATCCTCGCCATCGGCCTGCTGCCGGTCCGCCTTGGCTTCGCGCTCGGCGCCTATCCCTGGCTCGGCGCCGATTCGCTCTGGCTCAGCTTCCCGGTCGGCTCGCTCGTGATCATGGCGATGGCGATCGCTTTCTATCTCCAGGGCGGCTGGCGGAACGCGCGCATGGAGATGCCGCCGCCGCGCGAAGCGCTGGTCGAGGAGGCGCAGGCCGATTGCGAGCCCGGCGGACGGATCAATCCGTCGGCGTAACCAGGGACCGTCCGTGTTTTCTCAAAGCGTCGTGTCGGCCAGGTTCGAGCGGTATTTGGTGTTGGTCTGGCGGTCGTTGATTTCGATGTAGACGTAGCTTGGCGGAAGTTGCCCCTCGGGCAAGGCGAACCAGAGGTGGCCCATCGCTCCCGGGCTGCCGAGGGCGCAGAAGCCATAGAGGCGCTGGCCCCGCGAGGTGAAGAAATCGACCCAGGAGCGCGACGAATTGTGGTTGTTGCCGCACGGGGGCAAAGCCGGCGCCGGCGCGAACATCGCCGCCGGATATTGGTCCTTGTTGAACACGTCGTAATTGTAGCGGATGAAATTCTGGCCGTTGGCGGTATAGGGCTCGCTGCCGGTCAAATAGAGGATCGGGTTGGGCTGGGCCTTCGCCGCGCCGGCTCCCATGACTCCCGCCAGCAGAGCGGCGGCGAAGATTGCTTGAGACTTGATCCTGGTCATCGATTCGTCCTTTCATTCCGCGTTGAAGGACGGGTTCTGTTGGCTCCCCGTGCCGATATTGTTTCGGCACCGGCATAATGCCATCGATCCGTCCCATTTTCAAGGAAGCGCGGGAGCGAACCGCCACGGGACCGGCGTTCGTCTTTCACCGCTTTGCAGGCGCTCATGCGCGCGCTAAGTCCTGCCGCGATGCCGTCCGCCGCCTTCCCCGCCCTTCGCCTGCGCCGCACCCGCGCCTCCGCCTGGAGCCGGGCGCTGGTCGCCGAGACACTGCTGACTCCGGCGGATCTGATCTGGCCCCTGTTCGTGACGGGAGGCGAGGGGGCCGAGGAGCCGATCGCGACCCTGCCGGGCGTGTCGCGCTGGTCGGTCGACCGGATCGGCGCTCAGGCGCGGCTCGCGCGCGATCTCGGCATCCCCTGCATCGCCCTGTTCCCGAACACGCCAGGCGCCCTGCGCAGCGACGATGCGCGCGAGGCGCTCAACCCGGACAATCTCATCTGCCGCGCCGTCAAGGCGGCCAAGGACGCGGCGCCGGAGATTGGCGTGCTGACCGACGTCGCGCTCGATCCCTATACCTCGCACGGCCATGACGGCATCGTCGATCGAGCCGGCTATGTGCTCAACGACGCGACCAAAAAGATCCTCGCCGATCAGGCCCTGGTCCAGGCCGAGGCGGGCGCCGACATCATCGCGCCGTCCGACATGATGGACGGCCGGGTCGGCGCGATCCGTTCAGCTCTGGAGCAGGCGGGCCATGTCAACGTCCAGATCATGGCCTATGCCGCCAAATATGCCTCCGCTTTCTACGGGCCCTTCCGCGACGCGGTCGGCTCGCGCGGGCTGCTGAAGGGCGACAAGAAGAGCTACCAGATGGATCCGGCTAATGCGCTCGAGGCGCTGCGCGAGGTCGCGCTCGACCTGGAAGAGGGCGCCGACACGGTGATGGTGAAGCCGGGCCTGCCCTATCTCGATATCATAAGGCGCGTGAAGGAGAGGTTCGAAGTCCCTGTCTTCGCTTATCAAGTCTCCGGAGAATATGCGATGATCGAGGCCGCCGCCGCCGCCGGGGCGGGGGATCGCGACGCTTTGGTGCTGGAGACGTTGATGGCGTTCAAGCGGGCCGGGGCGTCGGGCGTGCTCACTTATCATGCGCCGGTCGCGGCCCGTCTGCTGGCCGGCTGATGGCGAAGAGGAAGGTCCAGACGGCCAAGGCGGCCAAGGCGGCGGCCGCTCCGGCCGCGCCCGCGCCCGTCGCCGCCGCGGGGCGGGTGAACGAGCGTTTTGCGCGCCCGCTCTTCGTGCTCACCATCGTCACCGGCTCCTTCCTCCTGTTCCTGACCCAGCCGATGATCGCGCGCATGGCGCTGCCCAGGGTCGGCGGCTCGCCCTCGATGTGGAACAGCGCGATGCTGGTCTACCAGCTGCTGCTGCTGGCCGGCTATTCCTACGCGCACTGGATCGCGCGCTGGCGGCCGCGGCGGCAGGCCGGCCTGCATCTGGTGCTGCTCGGGCTGTTCGCCCTGTGGCTGCCGATCGGTTACGCGACGTTGATCCGGGGCGGCCTCACCGCCTTGGGGATCCCCGATGCCTGGCTCCCGATCGATCTCACCACCGCCTTGCTGCCGGCGACCGGCGAGCTGGCCTTGTGGGTGCCCTGGCTGCTGATCTCCTCGATCGGGCCGGTCTTCTTCATCGTCTCGGCGCAGGCGCCGCTGATGCAGAGATGGTATGCGCTGGAGACCAGCCGCGGCGATCCCTATCCGCTCTATGCGGCCTCCAACCTGGGCAGCTTCGCGGGCCTGCTTTCCTATCCGTTGTTCGTCGAGCCGCTGATGACGCTGCAGCAGCAAAGCTGGCTGTGGACGGCGATCTATGCGCTGCTGGTGCTGCTCGTCGCCGCCTGCGCGCTCACCGTACCGGCCGATGCGGTCGAAATCGAGCCGGCGAAGGCGGAGGCGCCGCCGACCAGGAAGCGGACGCTGCACTGGATCGCGCTCGCCGCCGTGCCCTCTGGGCTGATGCTATCGACCACCACCCACCTCACCACCGACATCGTCGCGGTGCCGATGCTCTGGGTGCTTCCGCTCGGCCTCTATTTGTTGAGCTTCGTCATCGCCTTCGCCCACCGAAGGGGGCCGGCCAATCTCGTCACCATGCTGGCGCCGCTCATCATCCTGATCGCCGGCGGCCTGGTGTTCAGCCCCGGCGCTGGCAATCCGCTCTACCTCGTCAGCCTCGGCCTGCTGCTGCTGTTCGCGATCGCGGTCGCGCTCCATGGCGAGCTCTTCCGGCTTCGGCCCGCGGTCGGCCATCTCACCCATTTCTACCTCGCAATGTCGTTCGGCGGGATGGTCGGCGGCCTCTTTTGCGCGATCGTCGCGCCGCTGCTGTTCGACTGGGCCTATGAGCATCCGCTGCTGATCCTCGCCGCCGCCTTCCTGGTGCCGCAGATCCCGCTGGTGCCCTGGCCGAAAGCCTATTCGTTCATCCTCGCTCTGGCCCTGCCGACCGCGGCGTCGTTGCTCTCCTACGCGGTCTATCTGATGCAGCATCAGCGCGTTCCGTCGAACTGGACGATGCTTGGATCGATCGTCATCTCGCTGATGGCGCTCGCCTGCCTCGGGCGGCGCTGGTGCTTCACCGCGACGCTCGCCGCCCTCATGCTCAGCTATGGCGGCTGGGACCAGCTGGACACGAGCTTCGACGGGACCCGCACCCGCTCCTATTTCGGCATCTACGAGGTCCGCGAGCAATATTACGCCTCCGGGCTCGTCCGCGTGCTCACCCACGGCACCACCCTCCATGGCATCCAGTCCATGGAGCCGGGCCGCGAACGGGAACAGACCTCCTATTACGCGCCGAATTCGGGCGTCGGCCTGGCGCTCGCCAACGCCAACCGCCTGTTCCCCGGCAGCCCGGCGCGGATCGGCGTGATCGGCCTCGGCAGCGGCACCTTGTCCTGCTACGCGCAGCCCGGGCAAAGCTGGACCTTCTTCGAGATCGACGCGGCGATGGTCGAGGTCGCGCGCAACCGCTTCACCTTCCTTTCGAGCTGCGCGCCCCAGGCCAGGATCGTGCTCGGCGACGCCCGCTTGAGCCTCGCCCGCCAGCCCGCCGGCTCGATCGACATCCTCGCCGTCGACGCCTTCTCCTCCGATGCGGTGCCGATGCACCTGCTCACCAGCGAGGCGCTCGAAGTCTACCGCAGGGCGCTCCGCCCCGACGGCATCGTCCTCTTCCACATCTCCAACCGCTATCTCGACCTGCAGCCGGTGATCGCCGATCTCGCCGCGCGCGGCGGCTGGACCGCGGCGCTGATGGAATATTCGCCCAACGAGGCGGAAAAGGCGGCCAACGCCACCATCTCGGTGTGGATCGCCTTGTCCCGCTCGCCCGAGACGATCGCCCGGCTCACGGCGGCGAGCGGCGCGCGCGCCGGGGCCTGGCTCGATGTCGAGCCGCAGCCGGGCTTTTCGGGCTGGACCGACGACCATGCCTCGATCCTGCCGATCATCAACTTCCGCTCCCTCCTGCGGTTCGGCAGGTGAGGCGGCGATGGCGATCGAGACGCCCCGGCTGATCCTTCGCGACTGGGGCGAGGCCGACATCGCCCCCTTCATCCGCCACACCAACACGCCGGCGGTGATGCGCTGGCTGGGCGGGGTGCAGACCGAAGCGCAGCTGACCGGGGCGATAAGGGAGCGGATGATGCGCTGGCAGAAGGAGCGCGGCTTCACCTTCTGGGTCGTCGAGCGCAAGGCGGACGGCGAAGTGCTCGGCTTTTGCGGGATCAAGATCGCCGACACGGCCGGAAGCCCGATCGAGGGCGTGCACGAAATCGGCTGGCGCCTGCGCGAGGATGCCTGGGGGCAGGGCTATGCCAAGGAGGCGGCGATCGCCGCGCTCGATCATGCCTTCGAGGCGCTCGGCGCCCCGCGCGTCGTCGCCATCACCTTCGCGCAGAATGTCGAGAGCTGGGGGCTGATGGAGCGGCTTGGAATGACCCGGCGGCCGGAATGCGACTATGACGATCCGCGCTTTCCCGATCTCAATCCGACCATCGTCTACGACATCGGCCCTGGGGAGCTTCGGCGATGAACTTGATCGGCTTCGGTGGACATCGGCCACGCGTGGATCCCGCCGCCTTCGTCGCGCCCGGCGCCCGGCTCATCGGCGACATCGAGATCGGGCCGGAGTCGAGCATCTGGTACAATTGCGTGCTTCGCGCCGACGTCAACCGCATCCGCATCGGCGCGCGCACCAACATCCAGGACGCCTCCGTCCTCCACGTCGATTCGCCGCGCCCGGGCCACGAGGCGGGCCACGCGACCCTGATCGGCGACGAGGTGCTGATCGGCCATCTGGCGATGGTCCATGGCTGCCTGCTGCACGACCGCGCCTTCGTCGGCCTGGGCGCGATCGTCATGGACGGCTGCGAGATCGAGAGCGACGCAATGCTCGCCGCCGGCGCCCTGCTGACCCAGGGCAAGCGCCTGCCGTCCGGCCAGCTCTGGGCCGGCCGCCCCGCCAAATATATCCGCGATCTCGGCGAGGCGGACCTGACCGGCATGGCGCTGGGAGTTGCCCATTATGTGGCGCTTGCGAAGCTCCACGCGGCGGCGATCAGCGGCTGAGGCGGTCGATCCTGACCTGCTGGCCGGTGACGATCCGGTCGGCTTCGGCGACGGCGTCGTCGAGCGCCTGGCGGTCGGCGGCGCTCAGCGGCTGGTCGGCCCGCTCCAGCGCGAGCTGGTGGAGCTCGGCGGCGGCGTCGCCGGTCCGGCCGCGCGCCGCCTCGACCCGCGACAGCGCCTGCTGCGCCTCGATCCAGCCGTTGGAGCCGACCGGGCCGGCCCGCGCTCCCGCCCGCGCCGCGGCGCCATAGTCCGCCTCGAACGCCCGGTCCCCCTGCCGCGCTTCGGCGAGCAAGGCTGCGATCCGCGCCCGCACCGCCGGGTCGTCCGGGACCACGGGCGCCTCGCGCACCGGCTCCTCGATCGCCAGCCTCTCGTCCGGCCGCGGGGCCAGCGACGGGAAGGGGCCCTCGGTCACGCAGCCGGCGAGCAGTGCGGCGGCGAGAGCGGCGAGGAGGGCGGCGCGCTTGTTCATCTTTCCTCCCTATGCGCCCGGCCCCGCGCCCGCAACACCGGCGCTCGCCGCCGCGAGCGGGGGTTGCGCGCCCTTGCCCTTCCCCCTATGTCGCACCCTCCCGCGCGCCCGTAGCTCAGCTGGATAGAGCACCAGACTACGAATCTGGGGGCCGGAGGTTCGAATCCTTCCGGGCGCGCCAATTCCCTCATCGTTCGCCCGACGCGAAGCGGCTTCGTCGCGGAGCCAGGGACTTTCGTCGCTGCGCTCTACTCCATTCATCCCCGCTTCAGCACGATTCGCCGACAGGCCCTCGCGCTCGACGCCGCGCTGTTGCGGCGCGGCCAGGGTGATGAGGGTGTTCAGGATGAAACGTCTCGGGACTGCTTTCTTGCTGGCGGTGGCGGCCATCGCCATGCCGCCTTCCGCGATCTGCCAGGAGGATGCGGCGCCGGCGGCGCGCACGCTCGCGGCGGGGCAGAGCCTGACCGGCGAATTGAGCGCCAACGACGCGCAGCGCCGTTCGGGCAAATATGAGGACGTGTTCACGATCCAGGGCCGGCGCGGCGAGCGTATCGACCTCAGGCTCCTCTCCAGCGATTTCGACCCATTGCTGCTGGTCACCGGGCCTGGCGGCTTCAGCCTGACCAACGACGACGAGGAAGGGCAAGGCGATTCGGTCAACAGCCGGCTGGTGATCGAATTCCCCGCCGACGGCGCCTATCGCGTCGGCGTCTCCAGCTTTCGCTCCGGCGAGACCGGCAATTACCGGCTTCAGGCCGCTGTCCCCGCCGCCGGCGTCGCGGCCACCCGGCCGCAGAACGCCACGCCGATCCGCATCGGCCAGAGCGTCAACGGCCGGCTGACCGGGAGCGACGGCCGCCGCGCAGCGGGCGAATATAGCGACTATTACCGCTTCACCGCGCGCCGCGGCGAGCGGGTCCGGATCTCGCTCACCGGGGCCGAGGCCATGGACACCTATCTGATCCTCCAGCGGCCCGACGGCTCGAGCGACGCCAATGACGACAGCGAGGAGAATGGCCAGCCCTCGCTCAACAGCCGGATCGACACGGTGCTCGCCGAGGATGGCGACTATGTCATCACTGCCTCCACCTACCGGCCGAACGTGACCGGCGACTATCGGCTGAGCCTCGCCCAGAGCCCTGGCCTGCCCCGCCAGATCGGAGTCCGCGGCGGGCCGCGCATCGTCGCCTTGCTGGTCGGCGTTTCCGATTATGGCGAGCGCGTCAATTCGCTGCCCAACACCGACGCCGACGCGCGCGAGCTCTACAACAGCTTGCGCACCGCCGGCCTGCTCCACCCCGCAAGCCAGCTGCTCGTCAACGAGCAGGCGACGACCAAGAATGTCGCCCAGGCCTTCGAGCGCGCCGCCGCGGCGGCCGGGCCCGACGATGTCTTCCTGTTCTTCTTCTCG
The DNA here is from genome assembly GCA_035994965.1 of Allosphingosinicella sp. Taxonomy (GTDB): domain Bacteria; phylum Pseudomonadota; class Alphaproteobacteria; order Sphingomonadales; family Sphingomonadaceae; genus Allosphingosinicella. The sequence goes on along the minus strand of DASYKV010000002.1, from coordinate 106,679 downwards.
GGCCACGGCAACCAGGTCGACGTCGCGGTCAGCGCGGCGGAGCTCGACGGGCGCGCCGAGACGATCGAGCTTTACGATGCGGCCCTGACCGACGCCCAGCTCGCGCCGCTGTTCCGCAATGTGCGCGGGCGGATGTCGATGCTGGTCATCGACGCCTGCTATGCCGGCGGCTTCCGCAGCCTGATCGACCGGCCCAACGTCATGGGCCTGTTCAGCTCGGAGGAGGATCTGACCAGCCTCGTCGCAAACCGCTTCAAGGCCGGCGGCTTCCTCTCCTACTTCCTGCGCGGCGGCCTGATGGGCGGGGCGGACGACGACGGCGACCGCATCGTCACCGCCGGCGAGCTCGCCACCTATGTCCGCCGCCGCTTCCGCCGCGAGGGCGACATCCCGGCGCAGACCCGCGAGGACGAGCCGAACTACCAGAACATCCTGGTCGAGCGCGGCGGCGTGCATGTCGACGACGTCGTCGTCCGGCTGGCCTCGGCCTCCGGCGCGGCCATGCCGCGCACGCGCCAGGCGCCGGTCCACGTCCAGACCGCGCCGGCCGGCGAGGACGACGAGAAGAGGCGGACGCCGAGGCCGGTGAAGCGCTGACGGATGCATATTGGCCAGTTGCCCAGCTCGGCATGTTTGACGCCAGGATCGGTGACGATGCAGGCGACGCCGGCATTACATATGCAATTCTCAATCGCCTCGGCCCGTGCGAGCATGATAGTGAAATAACCTGATCCCTTGGAGAGACGGACCGGTGCCGGCTGGATTGGTGACTGTCGAAGTGGTCGAGCGCTATCTTCAGCGCCACGGATCAGCCTATCTCAAGCTGTTGGCATCTGTTCAAAGCGCATGCAATCACGCCGAACAGAAACTTGGGGCGGGTGTCGTTCGCACCGTTTATGGACGGGCGGAGAAGCAGACGAAGACAGATTTGGTGGAAAAGGCATTCAAGTCGCCGCCCAAGATTGCCAAGGCCGCATCGAGATCGGGCACGGACAATCTCCAAGAAATTGAAGATATTATTGGCCTAACCGTCGTAGTCCACTACCCCGACCAGATTCAGCTTCTTGAATCGATCGTGGTACCGCTGCTCGACAAGCGCCGCGTTCGCCTGAATACCCGGAACGAGAAGAAAGAGCGGGGTTATTACGCGACCCATCTCAACTTCCTGTCCGATCATACCGACCATCAGGATTTGCGATGCGAACTGCAGATCAAGACGATGTTGCACGATGCGTGGGCGGCAAAGACCCACGACCTGACCTATAAGCCCCGGGCGGCGCACGACAGCCGTTTCGACCGGATGATGGGTCTTTTCGCCGAATCGCTACAAGGGATCGAAATTCTCAGCGAAACCCTTCGTGACATGATCGAAGAAAAGTGGGCGGCGGAAAACCGCTGGCGCCGAATTCTTCGACGGACCATGTTCGAATCGGTGCCTGCCTGGGTGGATCAGGAGTTGTCCGAGGATGCGGTGAAGATCAGGGCGATGCTGATCGCGGAGGCTAAGGAGCTGGAACGGGCCGCAGACGATGATTCCGCGGTCCAGAGCATTGCCTCGATGATCAACAAGCTCGGTCGAAATAATCTTCGGGAAGCCTATTTGCTCGAAGGCTATCTTGCGATGCTGACCGACCGGCCCGGTGATCGGAAGCGTGCCGAGCGCCGGGCGCTCGAATGGCTTACAATAGCCCCGCGCGAGTTTGAGGCGGGCCGCGCCAAGGACCATGACGTTTGGAGCGTCCCCCTCATCCTGCATGCTTGCGGCGATTTGGAGAAGGCCATCGAGGCGAGCGAATTGATCCTCTCCTCAGGCGACGAAATCTCGCCGAAGATTCGACAGACCGTCTCGTTCAATTTGGCCGACTTCCTGGTTGAGCAGGCCTGCTTCCAGCTTCCCTCCGACACGACCGAGCAGGCCGATCTACGAGCCCGTATTGAGAGTCTCGCGGCTGCGGCAGCCTCGCTGCGGGCCGAGGACGACACGCCGTTCCTGGACCTGGAAGGAATGATCGACGTCGCCTTCGCATCGGAGGCGAACATTTTGAGGGACGCGATTGGAAAGATCGAACGCGGGAACAGAGCGGTTCCTCAAGCCGAAATCGAAACGGCTCAGGCTTATTATGATGTGCATATAAGGCTGGCTTGGCGCCGCCTGCTTGACGCCGAATCCCGCGAGGCCTTGCGCACGGATCGCAAGTAGGGACGTAGGCTATTTTGTGTGGGACGGGACGATAGGCCGGCGCATCGGAATGTTCCTTAGTTCGATGGGGGACGATCTAGCGGTTTGGTTCCTACGCTTCAAGTGGTTGACAAGTCGTACGCGGACCCTGCCGGTCGGCTCAATCCCCCACGTGCTCGGGCTTGCCCTTGCGCCTGGTCGAGGCGAACTCCTCGAGCTGCTTTTCGGTCATCGATTCGGCCATCTGCTTCGAGGCGCCCTTGAGCTTGCTCTTGGGCGTGTCGCCGCGCTTGGCCGACAAAGCGGCGCCGGCGGCTTTCTGCTGGGCTGCGGACTTGGCTGGCATGCTGTTTCTCCTGGGACACGAAAACGGCTGGCGCCGCCGCCGGGTTCCGGCGATCAAGGGCCATGAGCGACGGTTGGACGCGACGGGGGATGCTGAGCGGCGGTCTCGGCGCGTTGCTCGCGTCCGCCGCCTCGCGCGCACGATCGCCGGCGCGGCGCAGCCGGCTGATCCTGCTCGGCACCAAAGGCGAGCCGACGCCGTCGCGCGCGCGGGCGCCTGCGGCCAACCTCTTGATCGTCGACGGCGAGCCCTTCGTGATCGATTGCCCCGACGGCGTCGCCCGGCAGCTCGTATTGGCCGGAATCGATCTCGCCACGCTCCGCAACCTCTTCCTGACCCACTTGCATTCGGACCATGTCGCCGGCCTCGGCGCGCTGCTGCTCATCGCTTGGGGGTCGGGCCTGCAGCGCCCGGTCGCCGCCTACGGCCCGCCGCCGCTGGCGCGCAGCCTGCAGCTCGCGATCGAGGCGAACGCCCCCGACATCGAAGCGCGGACGCGCGAGGAAGGGCGCCCCGCGCTGGCGCCGCTGGTTTCGGCGCGCGAGCTGATTGCGGGGGGCACGATCTTCGAAACGGAGCGGGTCCGGGTCCGCTGCGCGCCGGTCGATCATTATACGATCCCCTCGCTCGCTTACCGCTTCGATGCGCCGGACCGGTCCTTCGTCTTTTCCGGCGACACGCGACCGAGCGACGCGCTCATCGCTCTCGCGCGCGGCGCCGACGTGCTGGTCCACGAGGCGATGCTGGTCGAGGCGATCGGCGATCTGCGCGACGGCAACGCGCCCGATCTTCGCTCGCATTTGCTGCGCAGCCACTCGACCACCGAGGAGGTCGGCCGCGTGGCCGCGGCGGCCGGCGTCGGCACCTTGGTGCTGAGCCACCTTGTCCCGGCCGATCCGGCGATCACCGACGCGATGTGGATCGCCGGCGTCCGGCGCCACTATCGCGGCCGCATCATCGTCGGCCGCGACCTCATGGAAATCTAGCGTCGTCGCGGCGACGGCCGTCGCGCCGGGGGGTTGTGCAGGGCGCGGAAGCGGGCTTCGTCTAGCTGCACCCCGCGCGCGGTGTTCATCGGCACCGCGTCGGGCGCGTCGGTGATTCCCAACAGCAGGATGAAACTGAAATCCGCGCCGAGCGCCTGCGCCGCGCCGTGGCAGCCCATGCATCCGCCCATGTTGTAATTGGCTGTGCTTGCGCCGTAGCGGACGTTGTAGAACATCCCGTTCGCCGCTCGGGGCGAATTGCGCCGGCGCGACGGTGGTGCCGGATAGGGCGGGAATTGCGAGGCCCAGTCCGAATTGGCGCCGATTTCCGGGGTCCGGTCGCGTCCCGAATAATGCGGATAGCGTACCAGCCCGCCGCTCAGATTCTGCAGCACGGTGTTGGTCTCGACGGCGCTGTTGGCGAGATAATAAGTGGCCGCGTCCGGGCCCGCATAGGGCACGCCCGGCTGGCTCTTGGTCATCGGCCGGAACTGGACGTTGATCAGCTTGTAATATTGCCAGGGCGCGCCTGGATTCTGGACGCGGATGGCGGCGTGCGCGCGCTGGTTGGCGGCGATGATCGTCGGCGGGGTCGCATGGTCGCGGAAGTTCACGCAGATATAGCCGGCGTTCGGCACCGCCTGCGTATCCGCCTCATTCTGGTAATAGAGCTGGCTGGACGGCCGGACGCCGGGCCCGGTCGTGCAATAGCCGGCCGCCGGATTGACGAGGCTGACGCTGGGCGGCCCGGCCGCGCTGCCGGGCGCGACGGAGCTGTCCTGGTAATGCGTCGCCGGCGTGGTGGAGCTGGCCGGCAGCGGCGCGATCACGTTGCCGTCCTCGTCCTCGACCGGCTGGCCGGCTGCATTCAGGATATTGTCGGCCTGCTCGAAGGTGGCGAAGATGAAATAGGGCGCGGACTGAGTCTTCTGAATGATGTGCAGCGAGATGAGACCCCAGGTCGCCTCGAAATAGCATTGATTGCCCGGCGCCGTCGGCGTGCGCGGCGTGCCTTCATAATAGCGCACGGTCTGTTGGTGGAACCGGCCGCTGGCCGCTTCCGTGGGCGTTAGCAGCCGCCACGCCGCCTTGGTCTCGATCGTATTGACCGGCAGGGTCGTGGGACTGGGATTGCCGGTGACGTAGTTGAATTCGACATGATTGGCCTTGGCCGCGAAGCGGATCAGCTGCGGCACGCTGTTATTGCCGATGCCGTCCGGCAGGCCGACGCCCGCATACATGCTGTTGAGATCGATCTCGCTGGTCTCGTCGAGATTGACCCAGGCCGGCGAGGCCGAAGGGGCGCCGCTGCACGGCGGAATACCATTGGGATAGAGGCGGTAGACGTCGGAATAAGTGGGTGGCTGGGCATAATTCTGGCGGGCGCCGGCCGTGTAGATCTCGGCCTTGCCGCGAAACGTCTCCCAGACCAGCGGCTGACTGCCGCAGCGGCCGTCGATAGCGCCGAACGCGCAGCTGGTGTCGGGGGTGTCGCGGACCGGCGTCTCGGTGGTGTGGGTCATTGCCGGCCAGTTCAGCGCGATAAACTCCTGCCAGGCGAAGGCCGCCGCCTGGTCGAGCGTCGCGCGGGGCGCGCCGCCGTTGGCTGCGTTGAGCTCGGTGGGCACGGTTGAGCTGATCACGATCGGGGTGGGCCGGGCCGCGGGCGCCGCGCTTTCGCCGCGCGCCACGAACAAGGTCAGTGCCGCGGTCGCGGCCGCTCCGGCCAGCACTATCGCCGATACGCGTCCTGAAATGCGAAGTCGGAACTTTGTCATCGCCGCCTCCTCCCAATCTTGAAAAGCATACAGGAGCGGGAGGGCGGATGAGTCTCGCAACATCATTCGTCACCGGACAGCAGAGTTTATTCGCCTTTCAATTGGTTTACGCAAGAAGAGTTTAAGTCGATAGGCGAATATTAGTCCAGAAGTGCTCGCGCTTATCCTTGCGCTTGGCGGAGAGAGCGGCGCCGGCGGCTTTCTACCGGGCGGCTGACTTGGCGGGCATGGGGTCTCTCCTTCGTGGGAGAAGCACATAGCTCAGAGCAAGGTTTCGAGGCCGAGCAAGGCGAGGAGTGCGCGCCGCGCCGCCTCGATCTGAGCGGACAAAGCCGGGTCGGCGAGGTCCGCCGGCGCGATCCGCTCGGGCCAATGCGCCGCGATGCAGGCGGCGATCCGGTCGAGCTTCGCCTCGTCGACCAGGAAGCGCGGATCGACCGTGGCGGGATCGGCGACGACGCGCAGCCTGAGGCAGGCCGGGCCGCCGCCATTGGCCATGGACTGGCGCACGTCGACCAGGTCGAGCCGGCGGATCGGCCCGTTGCCGGCGGCCATGGCCTCAAGCCAGGTCCAGACCGCCGGTGTCTCGCGCGCCTCCTCGGGCAGGATCAGGGCCATTCCGCCTTCGGGCAGGGTGACGAGCTGGGCGTTGAACAGATAGGATCTGATCGCGTCGGCGAGGCTGACGACGCTGGCGGGCACCTCGACGATCTCCGCTTCCGGCAGCAGCCGCTTCAAGTCCGCGTAAAAACCCTCCTTGTCCGCGAACGCCTGCTCGTGGGCGAACAGGACATGCTCGTTGGCGACGGCGACGACGTCGTTGTGGAAGGCGCCGGCCGCGATCGCCGCCTCGGATTGCTGGACGAACAGGGTCCGCGCCGGATCGAGCCGGTTCAACCGGGCGACCGCGCGCGATGCCTCGACATGCTGGCGCGCGGGGAAGGCGCCGCCGCGCACGCCGTAGACGAAGACCTCCACGCCCGCCGCTTCATGGCGGGCGCAGAGGCGCATATGATTGGCGGCGCCCTCGTCGCCGAACGTCGCGGGCACGGGCTCGTAGACCGCGAAGGACGCGGCGTCGGCAAAGGCGAGCCTGAGCTGGGCCAGCGTGCCCGGCCATTCGTGGCTGCGATGCGCCATCGTGTTGAGGTTGGCGACGGTCAGGTGGCAGCGGCCGTCCCGCGTGTCCGGCGCCGGGGAGACGGTGGCCGCATTGGCCGCCCACATCGCCGAGGCCGACAAAGCGGCGGCGCGCAGAGTCTCGCCGGCCCCGCCGCCGAGCGAAGCGAGCCAGGCGCGGTTCGGCCTCTCGTGCGGCAGGAAAATCCCCTGGGCGAGGCCGAGCCGCACATTGTGCCGCATCTTCTCCACGCCCTGAAGCGCCGCCGCGCGCGGGAAAGCGGTGCTTCCGGCATTGGCGGTGGCGGCGAGATTGCCGAGGCTGAGCCCGGCATAATTGTGGCTCGGCCCGACGATGCCGTCGAAATTGATCTCGACGAGCGCCATGGCTCAGCGCCCGACGGCGAGGAAGGTCTCGCCCGGGGCGATGCCGAGCAGGGCCGCGGCGGGGGTGTCGAGCGTGGCCTGGCCGTCGCCGAGCAGGTTCACATGGCCGTAGCCCGCGGCGAAAAGCCCGCGCTCGCCGGCGGCCAGCATCATCCTCTTGCCGACCTCCCCGTCGTCGATGCGCGCGAAGGTCAGCGCCTCGGACTCGCGGACGGTGCGGATGTCGTCCGTGTCGGCCACCATCGTCGGCCCGCCGTCGAAAATGTCGATATAGTCGCCGCCGTAAAAGCCTTCCTGCTCGAGCATCCGCATCGCCGCGCGGCCGGACGGGTGCGGGATCGCCATGATCGCCCGGGCGCTTTCCGGAAGCAGAGCGGTGTAGATCGGCGTCTTCGGCATCAGATCGGCGATGAAACGGGTGCCGTGGGCGCCGTTGAAGCTGTCCGCCTCCTGGAAGTTCATGCCGAAGAAGCGCCCCGCAATGGCGTCCCAGAAAGACGAGCCGCCGGCCTCGTCGATCACGCCGCGAAGCTCGGCCAGCACCCGGTCGGCGAAGCGCGCCCGGTGCAGCTTGATGAACAGATAGCGGCTGCGCGCGAGCAGCACGCCGAGGCCCCCGGCGCGCTCATTGGGGTGGAGGAAGAGGCCGCCGACCTCCGAGCTGCCCTCGAAATCGGTGGTCAGGGTCAGCATCTCGGCGCGGAAGGTCTTGCCGAGCTCGGGCGAGCTCTGGGTCATCGTGCTCAGGCGGTAGGAATAGAAAGGCTCGGTCATGCCGACCAGGCTGAACACCTGGCAGGTGCCGCGGATCTGCCCGGTCTCGGCATTTTCCAGCACGAACAGGAAGAGGTCGCCGTCCTGATTGCCTTCCTCGGCCGCGAAGGCTGCTTCCGAGCGCGCCAGCTTGGCGACGAGCGTGGCCTTGTCGGCGGGCAGGTTGGTGAAGCCGCCGCCGGTCAGCTTGGCCATCTCGTAGATCGCCTGGAAATCCTCGTTCCGCGCCGGCCTTACCCTGAAGCTCACAGTCTTTCCCCGCTGGCGAGACGAATGACCGTGAGCGCCGACAATCGCGCGCGCTCGGCCAGGCTCTCCACGATCAGATATTCCTGATCCGAATGAATAGAGCCGCCGCGCGCGCCCATCGTGTCGACGACGGGCACGCCGCAGGAGGCGATGTTGTTGCCGTCGCAGACCCCGCCGGTGTCGCGCCAGCCTATGTCCTGGCCGAGATCGGCGCCGGCGCGCCGGACCAGCTCGAACAGCTTTTGCGCCTCGCCGTCTATCGGCTTGGGCGCCCGGGCGAAGCCGCCATGGACGCGGATGCTGACGTCGTGCTTCGCCGCCACCGCGGCCACCGCTTCGTCGAGCGCGGCCTGCGCTTCGGCCTGGAGCGCCGGCGTGCGCGGCCGCATATTGACTCGAAGCACCGCTTTGTCGGGAACGACGTTGTTGGGTCCGCCGCCGTCGATCTTCGCGGGATTGACGCTGAGCCCGTCTTTCCTGGCGGCGGCGAGGCGCAGCGCCAGATCGGCGGCGGCCAGCAAGGCGTTGCGGCCTTCCTCGGGGTTACGTCCGGCATGGGCGCTGCGGCCTTCGATCGAGATGGAGAAGTTGCCGCTCCCTGGCCGAGCGCCGGCCAGCGTGCCGTCCGGCAAAGCGGAGGGCTCGTAGGTCAGGGCCGCCTTCTTGCCCCGCGCCGCCGCCGCGATCAGGCTGGCGGAGCCCGGCGAGCCGACCTCCTCGTCGCTGTTGATCACCACTTCATAGCCGAAGCCGGACGCGCCGACGCCCTCTACCGCCCGAAGCGCCGCCAGCACCACGGCGATGCCGCTCTTCATGTCGGCGACGCCCGGCCCGCCGAGCACGCCCGGCTCGCGCCAGAAGACCTTCTGGAAATCGTGTTCCGCGCCGAACACCGTGTCCATATGGCCGGTGAAGAGCAGCTGGACCGGCGCCTCGGGGCGCACCGTCAGATGGAGGTTGCGGCCGTGCGGGATTGCCTCCAGCGAGCCGTCGGCGGCCATCGCCTCGACCGGCGCGGGCTCCGCGAGCGCGATCTCGCCGGGCAGCGCCGAAAAGGCGTCCGCCAGCAGCGCCGCGACCGTCTCCAGCCCGGCAAGGTTGCGCGAACCGCTGTTGACCGCGGCCCATTCGGTGACCTGGTCGAGCAGCGGCGCCTCCGCGCAACGCTCGACCGCCGCCTGCTCGATGCTGGAAAGACCCGCCATGCCAAAGCCTCTAGCCAGAGTCGCGGGCAAGGCCAATGCTTGCAGCATGAGCGTTGATGGCGGATAGGCCGCGCGTCCTCGAGGAGCCCACTTCATGCCCCACGACCAAGCCGCCATTCGCAGCGGGCTCCACGATTTCGATTTCCTGTTCGGCCGCTGGCGCGTCTCGCACCGCCGCCTGAGGCAGCGCCATGTCGGCAGCCAGGATTGGGAAAGGTTCGAGGGCATTGCGGAGACGCGCGGCCTGCTCGGCGGGATCGGCAATGTCGAGGAGAATCAGATGCCGGATGAGGGCCGCTCCGGCCTCGCGCTGCGCACCTACGATCTCGCCCGCGGCCTGTGGTCGATCTATTGGGTGAGCAGCGCCGACGGCCGGCTGCAGCCGCCGGTGATCGGCGGCTTCGAGGAGGGCGTCGGCCGCTTCGAGGGCGAGGACATGGACGGCGACCGGCCGATCCGCGCCCGTTTCCTTTGGCGTCCGCTCACGTCCGGCACGGCGCGCTGGGAGCAGGCTTTTTCGACCGACGGCGGCGAGACCTGGGAAACCAACTGGACGATGGATTTCGAGCGGATCGCCGGCTGAGCGGTCAGAGCCACTCCGCGAAAGCCTTCAGCACGTCCTCGTAAAGGCGCTGCTTGAACGGCACGATCAGCGCCGGCAGCTCGGCGGCTTGCGCCCATTTCCAGGCGCGGAATTCTGGCTCCGGGGTCTCGAGGTTCACGTCGGAATCCTCGCCCAGGAAGCGCATCAGGAACCAGGTCTGGCGCTGGCCGCGCCATTTGCCGTGCCACATCTTGCCGATCAGGTCGTCGGGAAGATCGTAGAGCAGTTCCACCGGGCAGCGCGCGAGGATCTCGACCTTGTCGCGGGTTATGCCGGTCTCCTCCTCGAGCTCGCGCAGGGCGCCGTCTTGCGGATCCTCGCCGGGATCGAGCCCGCCCTGCGGCATCTGCCAGGCCTCGAGCGTCGAATCGAGCCGCTGGCCGACCCAGACCCTGCCGTCGCGGTTGAGCAGCATCACGCCCGCCGCGGGCCGGTAGGGGAGGGCGGCCTTGTCCGTCATTTGCCGCCGGCCTCGCCGAGCAGCAACTTCAGCGCCGCGACGCAGCCGGCGATGTCTCCGGCCGAGGAGGGGATCGCTTTCCTGAGGTTGATGAAGCCGTGGATATTGCCCTCGGCCTCGCGGAAGATCGTGGGCACGCCGGAGACCACGCAGGCGGCGGCATAGGCCCGGCCCTGGTCGCGGATCGGATCGAGGCTGGCGGTGACGACCAAAGTCGGCGGCATTCCGGCCTGGCTCTTCATCAGGGGGGCGTAGCGCCAGTCCTTGTCGTCGGCGGCATAGCAATCCTCGAACCAGTCCATGCCGTCCCTGGTCAGGAAATGGCCCTCGCAAAAATCCTCGTAGCTCGGATAGCCCTTGCCGGGGTCGGCGGCCGGATAGATCGGCCATTGCGCGACCACCGGCACCGCCGCGGGTTCGTCGCGCAGGGCAAGGGTGACGATGATAGTGAAATTGCCGCCCGCGCTGTCGCCGCAGGTGACGAGCCCGGTCACCTGCCGGCCGAGCGCCTCCGGGCTCGCCGCCGCCCAGCGCGCCGCCGCGATCGAATCCTCGATCCCCGCCGGCCAGGGATGCTCGGGCGCGAGGCGATAGTCGATGGCGAGCACCGGCATGTCGAGTTCGCGCGCCATCTCGGCGCAGAACGGCTCGTGCGTGTCGAGGTCGCCGAGCACGAAGCCGCCGCCGTGCATGAACAGGAACAGCGGGCCCGGCTCGCGCTCCTCGCGGGCGTCGTAGAGCCGAAGCGGGATGTCTCCCGCCGGCCCGGGGCAGAAAAGGTCGCGGATCACGGCCAGCGCGCCCGCCGGCACGTCGGCGACGTGGCATCCGGCGCGCATCATGTTGCGTGCCTCGGCCGGCCCGGCCTCATGGCTTTTCGGCCCCGGCAGCGCGTTCAGATAATCGAGGAACAGCCGCACGTCCGGCCGCACATAGGGCTCCGCCATCCATTTTTCCTCGTCACCGGGCGAATCGCTTTCGCCCGCTCGTGCGTTCCATAGGCGAACGCGCGGCCTCCGCCACCTGTTGTGGCTTACGCCGGACAGGTCTAGGGTCGCGTCTTGCGTACAGATTTCGAGGAATCAGCCGTGGCCACGGCCAGACATTATCTCACCCCCGAAGAAGCCAGAAACGAAGCGCCGCTCGAGGCGGTGGTGGTCCGTTTCGCCGGCGACAGCGGCGACGGCATGCAGCTGACCGGCGGCCAGTTCACTTTGTCGACCGCGCTCGCCGGCAACGATCTCGCCACCTTCCCCGATTTCCCGGCGGAGATCCGGGCGCCGCAGGGCACGACCTTCGGAGTCTCCGCCTTCCAGATCAATTTCGGCTCCTCGGCGATCGAGACCGCCGGCGACGCCCCCGACGTGCTGATCGCGATGAACCCGGCGGCGCTCAAGACCAATGTCGCCGATCTGAAGCCGGGCGGCCTGATCATCGCCGACGAGGGCGAGTTCGGCGCCCGCAACCTCGCCAAGGCCGGCTATGACGGCAATCCGCTCGACGACAATACGCTCGCCAAATGGCAGGTGATCCGGCTCAACATCTCGCAGCTCACCCTCGACGCGGTGAAGCCCTTCGGCCTCGGCAACAAGGAGGCTTTGCGCTGCAAGAACATGTGGACGCTCGGCCTGGCGCTGTGGATGTTCGACCGCGACCGTCAGCCGATCGTCGACTGGCTCCGGGCCAAGTTCGCCAAGGCGGCCGAGCTCGCCGAGGCCAATATCGCGGCGCTCAACGCCGGCCACGCTTATGGCGAGACCGCCGAAATGGGCGGCCAGGTCACCCAGCACAGCATCGCGCCCGCGCCCGCCGAGCCCGGCCTCTACCGCACGGTCACCGGTGCCGAGGCGATCTCGCTCGGGCTGGTCGCCGGTGCCAGGCTCGCCGGCCTGCCGATGTTCTTCGGCGGCTATCCGATCACGCCGGCTTCCGCGATCCTCCACCATCTCTCGCGCCTCAAGGAATATGGAGTCACCACCTTCCAAGCCGAGGACGAGATCGCCGCCATCGCCGCCGCGATCGGCGCCAGCTTCGCCGGCTCGCTCGGCATCACCTCCTCGTCGGGCCCGGGCATCGCGCTCAAGGGCGAGGCGATGGGCTTGGCGATCATGACCGAGCTGCCTTTGGTCATCATTAATTCGCAGCGCGGCGGCCCCTCGACAGGCCTGCCGACCAAGACCGAGCAATCGGACCTCTATCAGGCGGTCTACGGCCGCAACGGCGACGCGCCGATGCCGGTGATCGCCGCGCGCTCGCCGGCCGACGCCTTCGATTGCGCGATCGAGGCGTGCCGGATCGCGGTCCAGTACATGACTCCGGTCATGCTGCTGACCGACGGCTATATCGCCAATGCGGCCGAGCCCTGGAAGGTGCCGGACATGGCGACCTATGCGCCTTTTCCGGTCGCGTTCCACGATACGCCGGTGGCGGACGGCGAGGCGGTCAATCCCTATGCCCGCGACGCCAAGCTCGCGCGGGTCTGGATCAAGCCTGGCACCGCCGGGCTGATGCACCGGATCGGCGGCATCGAGAAGAATGTCGGCACCGGCCATATCGATTACGGCCCGGAGAACCACCAGGCGATGACCGACATCCGCGCCAGCAAGGTGCTCGGAGTCGCGGACAGCTTTCCGGACCAGGAGGTCTGCCTCGGCGAGGAAGGCGGCGCGCTCGCCGTGGTCGGCTGGGGCTCGACCTTCGGCCCGGTCCACCAGGCGGTCCGCCGCGCCCGCGCGCGGGGCCAGGACGTCAGCCACATTCACATCCGTCACATCTGGCCGCTGCCGAAAAATCTCGGAGCACTTCTAAAGTCTTACGACCGGATCATCGTACCGGAAATGAACACCGGCCAGCTCAAGACTCTGTTGCGCGACCAGTATCTGGTCGATGCGCGCCCCGTGACCAAGACCTCCGGCCAGCCCTTCAAGATCGCCGAGATCGAAGCGGCGATCGGGGATGCTTTGGGATGAGCTTCACGATCTGGATGGGGCTACACGGGGTCATGGCCGAAGAGTTCGGGACGGCCGAGGAGGCCCATCGCGCCTATCTCGACTTCGAGGCGCGCGGCGGGAAGTATCTGCAGATCATGGAAGGCGACCGGGAAGTGCCGTTCGGGGAATTGGCGGCGCGAATCGGCAGCCTGGCGGAGTGACGGCCGATGGACCCCAAACCGCCCCGCATCATTCCGCTGGTCCTGCTGCTCGTGGTCGTGATCGCGGTCATCGTCTATTTTCGACAAGGAGGCTGAGTAAGCCATGACTGAGATGGTCAAGCTCACGGCCAAGGATTTCGCCACCGACCAGGAGGTGCGCTGGTGTCCCGGCTGCGGCGATTATGCGGTGCTGAAGGCGGTGCAGCGGACCATGCCCGATCTCGGCGCGGATCCGTCGAAGACCGTGTTCGTCTCCGGCATCGGCTGCTCGAGCCGCTTCCCTTATTATATGGAGACCTACGGCTTCCACACCATCCACGGCCGCGCCCCGGCGCTTGCGACCGGGGTGAAGCTCGCCAATCCCGAGCTCGACGTCTGGATCATCACCGGCGACGGCGATGCGCTGTCGATCGGCGGCAACCACACGATGCACATCCTGCGCCGCAACCTGGATTGCCAGATATTGCTTTTCAACAACGAGATATACGGCCTTACGAAGGGCCAATATTCTCCAACGTCGCGCGTCGGCACGCGCAGCCCTTCGACGCCCTTCGGCTCGGTCGACCGGCCGGTCCGGCCCTGCGCCTTCGCCTTGGGCTCGGGCGCCCGGTTCGTCGGCCGCGGCATCGACGTCAGCAAGTTCCTGCCCGATCTGCTCAAGGCCGCCCACGCCCATAAGGGCGCGTCCTTCGTCGAGATCTTCCAGAATTGCATCGTCTACAATGATGACGTGTTCGCGCCGTTCACCGCCCGCGACAATTCTGGCAAGCAGCTCTGGCTGAAATCCGGCGAGCCGATGCTGTTCGACGGCGGCACCAAGGGCCTGACGCTCGACCGCGAGGCCCTCAACCTCAAGGTCGTCGAGGTCGCGGACGGCGACTGGCAGGCGGCCGACGTCATCGTCCACGATCCCAAGAACAAGGCGGTCGCGCACATGCTGATCGACATGCCGATCGGCGCCTTCCCGATGGCCCTGGGCGTCATCTACGACGATCCGCGCCCGACCTTCGAAAGCGCGGTGCGCGAGCAGCAGGAAGCCGCCGCCGCGGGCAAGCCCGCCGACCTCCAGGCCCTCGTTTCCAAGGGCCAGACCTGGCAGGTCGAGAAAGAGCCGCGCGAGGCGTGAGGCGCCGGGCGTCACTCGCCGCCCTGGGCGTCCTGCTGGCGTCGGGGGCCGCCAGCGCCGAGCCTTTCTCGCTGACCAGTCCGGCGGAAGGGCAGTGGGGCCGGCTGGTCCTCGCCGTCGTCGATCATAATCGTGCCCTGCCGGCGGGCGGCTCTTATTGTCCTCCGCCGGAAGGACCCGATGAGATCTGCCTGGGCGCGTCGATCGTCCAGGGGTCCGCCAAAATCATCCGCTATCTCTCGCCGAGGCCCCAGGGATGGCGTTACCCGGGCCGGTTTCCGCAGGTTCGGTTCATCGGAGGCCATGCGGTGCGCTGGGTCGATACCGGGGTGCGGCTGGAGATCCTCGAGCAAACGGCCGAAAACTATCTCTGGCGGGTCTGGTCCGCCTCGGTCGACGACGATCTGGTCTGCCTGCCGCAGGCGCTGATTGCGCGCTTCCAGATCCGGACCAGCCTTCGCTATCGCTCGCGCGCCGGGCAGGAAAACTGCTTCCGTCTCTCGGACATGGATTGATCGCCTTGCGCGGCGCTGCTCGCGGTCTCATTTAGGCGACGATGCTGCAGCGGGGCAAACATCTGGTCGCCGGCGACCGCGGCTTCGCCACGGGCGGCGGCCTCACCGCGCGGCTGTTCGCCGGCGGCTTCCACGCATTGCTCGACCGGATCGACCGCGCGCTCGATCATGGCCGGATCGACGCGACCTTGCCGGACGGCAGCTTCCGCACTCTCGGCGGACGCGGCGAGGGCCCGGTCTCGATCATGCACCTCAGGAGCTGGCGCTCGCTGGTCCGGGTGGTCGTGTCCGGCTCGGTGGGCTGGTACGTCGCCTGGGCGCGCGGCGAATGGGCGAGCCCCGATCCGGTGCAGATTTTCGACCTCTTCATGCGCAACGCCGCCGGCCTCGGCGACACCGCCCGCGCCAAGGGGCCGTGGAAGGCGGTCAACTGGCTCGCCCATCGCCTGCGCGCCAACGATCGGGTGCGGGCGCGGCGCAACATCGCCCACCATTACGACCTCGGCAACGATTTCTACGCCGCCTGGCTCGACCCCGGCATGACCTATTCGAGCGCGATCTTCGCCGAGCCGGGGGACGAGCTGGAGACGGCGCAGGCGCATAAGGTCGCCCTGCTGCTCGACCGGCTCGACCTCGCGCCCGGCCAGCATCTGCTCGAGATCGGCTGCGGGTGGGGCGGCCTCGCCGAGATCGCCGCGCGGGATCATGGCGTGCACGTCACCGCGCTCACTTTGTCGGCCGAGCAGAAGGCTTATGCCGACGGGCGGCTCGCCCACGCCGGCCTTGCCGGCAGGGTCGATGTCGCGCTCACCGATTATCGCGACGTCGAAGGCCGGTTCGACGCCATCGCCAGCGTCGAGATGGTCGAGGCGGTCGGCCGCGAATATTGGCCCCGATATCTCGAGAGCATCGCCCGGATGCTCAAGCCCGGCGGCAAGGCGGCGCTCCAGCTGATCGCGATCCGCGACGATCTGTTCGATCTCTACGCCGCCAATGCCGATTTCATCCAGACCTACATCTTCCCCGGCGGCCTGCTGATCGGCGAGGCCCGCTTCCGCGCGCTGGCGCAGGACGCCGGCCTCGAATGGCGCGACCGGGTCGGCTACGGCGCGCATTATGCGGAAACGCTGAAACGCTGGCGCGCCCGCTATGACGAAGCGGTGGCCGAGGGGCGCCTCCCGGCCGGCTTCGACGACGCCTTCCACAAGCTCTGGCGCTACTATCTCATGTATTGCGAAGGCGGCTTCCGCGGCGGCGGCATCGACGTGGCGCAGGTGACTCTGGTCAAGACCTAGGCGTCGACCTGAAACCGGTAACCGCTCTCGAAATCGCGCTCCAGCAGCTCCACCACCGCCTCGGCCACCGCGGCGGGCGCCTTCAGCGTCGCTGCGTCCTCGCCCGGAAAGGCGCGCGCGCGCATCTGGGTGGCGGTGGCGCCGGGATCGACGATCGCCACCTTTATCGGGGTGATGTTGCCCACCTCCTGGGCATAGGACAGGACCAATGTCTCCAGCGCCGCCTTGGACGCGCCATAGCCGCCCCAATAAGCGCGCGGCCCCGCGCCGACGCTCGACGTCACCGCAAGCACGCGGCCCGCCTCGCTCTGCCGGAGCATCGGATCGAAGGCGGCGATCATCGCCTGCTGGGCGAGCAGGTTCAGGGTCAGGAGCTTGTTGAACTCCTTGCCGTCGATCTGGGCGACCGGCCCCAACGTGCCGAGCATCGCCGCGTTGAGCACGAGGATGTCGAGCGCCTGCCAGCGCCCGCTCACCGCCTGCGCGAGCCTGGCGATGCCGTCGCTTGCGGCAAGGTCCATCGGCGCGATCGTCGAGGAGCCGCCGGCGGCGTGGATCCGCCCCTCGACCGCCTCGAGATCGGCGGCCGTCCGGGCGGTCAGGATGACGTGCGCGCCCGCTCCGGCAAGCGCCTCGGCGACCGCGGCGCCGATCCCGCGGCTCGCGCCCGTGACCAGCGCCAGCCTGCCCTCATACGATCCAGGCATCAGGCGACGCGCTCCTCCACGAGCTCGAGCTCGTGCCGTTTCTCCAGATCCTCCTGGTCGGTGAGCCCGGTCGGATAGTCGCCGCTGAAGCAGGCGTCGCAATGCTGCGGCGTCGCGCCGTCGCGCGCGCTCTCGCCGAGCGCGCGGTAGAGGCCGTCGATCGAGACGAAGGCGAGGCTGTCGGAGCGGATATAGGCGTTCATTCCGGCCACATCCATTTGCGCGGCGAGCAATTTGGCGCGCTCGGGCGTGTCGACGCCGTAGAAGCAGGAATGACGGGTCGGCGGGCTGGCGATCCGCATATGGACCTCGCGCGCCCCGGCCTCGCGCATCATCTGGACGATCTTGAGGCTGGTCGTGCCGCGAACGATCGAATCGTCGACCAGGACGATCGACTTGCCCTTGATCAGCGCGCTGTTCGCATTGTGCTTCAGCTTGACGCCGAGATGGCGGACCTGGTCGCCCGGCTGGATGAAGGTGCGGCCGACATAATGGGAGCGGATGATGCCGAGCTCGAACGGGATGCCCGATTGCTGGGCATAGCCGATCGCCGCCGGCACGCCGCTGTCCGGCACCGGCACGACATAATCGGCGACGACCGGATTTTCGCGGGCCAGCTCGGCGCCGATCCTCTTCCTGACGTCGTAGACGCTATGGCCGTCGACGACGCTGTCCGGCCTCGAAAAATAGATATGCTCGAAGATGCAGGGCCGGGGCCGCTGCGGCGCGAACGGCCGATGCGAGCGCACGCCCTGCTCCGAGACTTCGATCAGCTCGCCGGGCTCGACCGAGCGCAAATAGGTCGCCCCGACGATGTCGAGCGCCACCGTCTCGGAGGCGAAGATATAGGCCTCCCCGAGCCGGCCCATGACCAAAGGGCGGATGCCGAGCGGGTCGCGGCAGGCGATCATGCCCTCGGCGGTCAGGCAGACCAAGGAATAGGCGCCCTCGACCTGCTTGAGCGCGTCGATGAAGCGGTCGAGCAGGGTCCGGTAGCTCGAGGTCGCGACCAGGTGGATGATCACCTCGGTGTCGGAGGTCGACTGGAAGATCGAGCCGCGGCGGTTGAGCTCGCCGCGAACCCGCATCGCGTTCGAGATATTGCCGTTATGGGCGACCGCGAAGCCGCCGCTGGCGAGCTCGGCGAAGAGCGGCTGGACGTTCCTCAGCCCGGCGCCGCCGGTGGTGGAATAGCGGACATGGCCGATGGCCGCCTCGCCGGCCAGCTCGCGCATCACCTCGTCCTGGCGAAAGACCCGGGCGACATGGCCGATGCCGCGATGGCTGTGGAAATTCCGGCCGTCAAAGCTGGTGATCCCGGCCGCTTCCTGGCCGCGATGCTGGAGCGCGTGCAGGCCGAGCGCGACGAGCGCCGAGGCGCTGTCCGCGCCCCACAGGCCGAATACGCCGCATTCCTCGCGGAGCTTGTCGTCATCGAAGGGGTTGGTGCTGTGCATCTCGCCCGCTGGAAGGCTGGTCTGCGCGGTCCTATAGTCGGGGCCCTGCCGTTTGTCGCCCCGGATGAGGAGGCTGATTTGAGAAAAGCGCTGATCCTCGCTTTTGCGCTGGCCGGCTGCGGCTCCGCCGCCGGCAATGGGAGCCGCGCCGGGCAGGCGGCCGGGCCCGATGCGCGCCCCCGTCCCCCGGCCCAGACCTGGACGCTGACCGGGCTCTACGAAGCGCCAGGCGCCCGGCCCAGCCAGGTCTGCATCGTCGAGGAGGGCGCGCGCGCCCGATTCGGGCTGGTGACCTGGCAGAGCCGGGGTCCGGGCTGCTCGGGCGCTGGCGCAGCCGTGCGCCGCGGCGACGTCCTGACTTTGACCATGGACGGAGACTCTCCCTGCGCGATCGTGGCGCAGGTCCGGGGCCGCGCGGTGACCTTTCCGGCAGCCCTGCCGCGCGGCTGCGCTTATTATTGCGCGCCCGGCGCCCCGCTCGCCGGCCTCGCCCTTACCAAGACGGGCGGGCGCAGAGAGGACGCGCTGCGCGCCCGCGACCTGGTCGGCGACCCGCTTTGCGGTTGACGTTAACGTAAAGGCGACCTAGGTCCGCGCTCATGCCCGAGACCGCGCTTCATTCGGATTACCGCCAGCCGCGCCAGGGCCGAACCTATACGATCACCCAGCTTTGCGACGAATTCGGTGTCACCGCCCGGGCGCTTCGCTTCTACGAGGATGAGGGGCTGATCTCGCCGCGCCGCAACGGCCTCGCCCGGGTCTATTCGTGGCGCGACCGCGCCCGGCTGGCCTGGATCCTGCGCGGCAAGCGCGTCGGCTTCTCGCTCTCCGACATTCGCGAGATGATCGACCTCTATGACGTCGGCGACGACCGCCTGTCGCAGCGCCGGGTCACCCTCGAAAAATGCCGCGCCCGGGTCGACCTGCTGCGCAAGCAGAAGATCGACATCGACGCCACGATCGATGAGCTCGACCGCTTCATCGCGATGGTCGCGGCGAGCGATCCCCAACTCGCCCGATAAGGAATCAGCCGACATGCCAAGCTACACCGCCCCCGTCGCCGACACGCGCTACGTGCTGGAGGAGGTGCTCGGCATCGAGCGCTACTCGAACCTGCCCGGCTTCGAGAATGCCACGCCCGATCTGATCGAGGCGATATTGACCGAGGGCGGCCGCTTCGCCTCCGAGGTGC
Organism: Allosphingosinicella sp.; assembly: GCA_035994965.1. Taxonomy (GTDB): domain Bacteria; phylum Pseudomonadota; class Alphaproteobacteria; order Sphingomonadales; family Sphingomonadaceae; genus Allosphingosinicella. The sequence continues at coordinate 87,149 of DASYKV010000002.1, read as the reverse complement.
TGGCGCCGCTCAACCGCACCGGCGACGAGGAGGGCTGCACCCGCCACGAGGACGGCAGCGTCACCACGCCCAAGGGCTTCAAGGAGGCGTACGACCAGTTCGTCGCCGGCGGCTGGACGACCCTGTCGGGCCCCGAGGAATATGGCGGGCAGGGCCTGCCGATGGTGATCGCCACCGCGGTCAGCGAATATCTGCTCTCCGCCAACCAGGCGTTCGAAATGTATAACGGCCTGACCCAGGGCGCGATCGCCTCGATCCTGGTCAAGGGCTCGGACGAGCAGAAAAGGACCTACGTCCCCAACATGGTCTCCGGCAAATGGACCGGGACGATGAACCTGACCGAGCCCCATTGCGGCACCGACCTGGGCCTCCTGAAGACCAAGGCCGAGCCGCAGGCGGACGGCAGCTACACGATTTCGGGCACCAAGATCTTCATCTCGTCGGGCGAGCACGACCTCGCCGAGAACATCATCCACCTCGTCCTCGCCAAGGTCACGGGCGCGCCCGACAACGTGAAGGGCATCTCGCTCTTCATCGTGCCCAAATTCCGGGTCCTCGAGGACGGCAGCCTGGGCGCGCGCAACGGCGTCGTCTGCGGCTCGATCGAGGAGAAGATGGGCATTCACGGCAATTCGACCTGCCTGCTCAATTATGACGAGGCCAAGGGCTGGCTGGTCGGCGAGCCGGAGAAGGGCCTCGCGGCGATGTTCATCATGATGAACGCGGCCCGGCTCGGCGTCGGCGTCCAGGGCCTGGCGCAGGGCGAGGTCGCCTATCAGAACGCGGTCATTTACGCCAAGGACCGCCGGCAGGGCAGGGCGCTCCGCCCCGAGGAGCGCGAGGCCGACGCCAAGGCGGACACGATCATCCACCACCCGGACGTGCGCCGCATGCTGATGGAGGCCAGATCGTTCAACGAATCGGCGCGCGCGCTCGTATTGTGGGGGGCGCTCCAGGTCGATATCGGCCGCAAGGCGCAAACCGAGGAGGAGCGCGAGGCGGCCAACGATCTGCTCGGCCTGCTCACCCCCGTCATCAAGGGCTATCTCACCGACAAGGGCTTCGAGGCCGCGGTCAACGCCCAGCAAATCTATGGCGGCCACGGCTATATCCGCGAATGGGGCATGGAGCAGTTCGTCCGCGACGCCCGCATCGCCCAGATCTACGAAGGCACGAACGGCATCCAGGCGCTGGACCTGGTCGGCCGCAAGCTCGGCGCGAACGGGGGCAGGGCGGTCCAGGCCTTCTTCAAGATCGTCGGCGAGGAAGCCGCCGCCGGCAAGAGCGAGGAGCAGACCGCAGCGCTCGCCGCCGCCCTAGAGCGTGCGAACAACGACCTCCAGACCGCGACCCTCTGGCTGATGCAGAACGGCCTCGCCAACCCCAACAATGCCGGCGCCGCGGCCTATCCTTATATGAACCTGATGGGCGTTGTCTGCCTCGGCCTGATGTGGCTGCGCATGGCCAAGGCCAGCGCCGCCGCGCTGGCGGGCGGCACCGGCAATGCCGACTTCCACAAGCACAAGCTCGCCACCGCCCGCTTCTTCGCCGACCGCATCATGCCGGAGAGCAATGCGCACCGAAGGAAGATCGAGGCGGGCGCGGACAGCATCATGGCGCTGCCGGCGGAGGCGTTCTGATCGGCGGCGACGCAAGGCTTTGTTCATGAAGGCTCCATAGCGTTCGCTGGTGCTGATCCTCACCCTCGCCCTCTTGGCCGCGACCCCGGACGAATTCCTGCTTCTGGACGGGACGCTGCCCGCGGCGTCCGCGACCGTCGATCATGTCGCGGTCGTGATCGTCGATCCCGGCCACGGCCCCGAGCCGCGGCAGCAACGCCGCGAGATCGCGCGCTCCGGCTCGTGGATGCGCGAGGTGATTGGCTCGACCGTTTTGCACCGTGATTTCGCGACCGGAACCAGCGTCACCCATTGGCGCGACGAGGCGAGCGGCTATCAGGGCTTCTCGATCGAACGCCAGCCCTCCAATGACATCGACCACTATTATCGGCGCATCCGAACCGCGGAGCGGGACCATGCGCTCGGCGAGGATTGTGTCGTTTGGAGATCCGAGCGGGCCGTCACGCAGCCGAATCAACCCTACACTTTGACGTGCGAAACCGCCGACGGAATCCAGCTCTGGTCGCGCACGGTCTCTTCGGGACCCGCGCAGGCGCTCGGCTGGGCGCGGACCGTCTCCTTCACCCGCCGGCCTGTTTCAGCTGCCGAGGTGAGGCCGCCGCGCCATTTGCTGCGCTGGGGTTCCTGGCGCGACTTCGCGACGGCCGTCGACGCCGTGGCTCCGGCATCCGGCCCCCCGCGCGACTATGAGGTCCGCCTCGAAGGCAACCGGGGCCGCGAGCAGGCGCGGATCTTCCGCGCGAGCCATGGCTGGACCTACAGCGAGCTGCGCGGGCAACCGCTGCGCAGCATCTCGATCCGCAGCAATGCGGTCGTGATCGACTACAGCGAAGCGCCGGATGGGCGGCCGGTGAGGCTCACGGTCCGGAAATTGACCCCGCCCGAACGCCCATTCGTCCAATTGCCTGTGCCGGAAGGACCGTTCGCCCCGCCGTTCCAGCAGGTGATTGGCGAGACCTGCGCATGGACCCCGCCGGATAACTATCGCCAATGCCTCACCCGCGACGGCCTGCCGCTACGTATCGATTACGAACATCGCGGCCTGATCGCCGACCTGACGGCGACCTATGTCGCCCGGCATCAGCTTCCCCTCAGCGCGCTGGAACCGCCGCAATCGGCCTTTTCATGGGCCGCCTGGGGCATTGTCCCCGCGGACTGACCGCCTGAGCGTCGCCAGCCGCGCCTGCCGCTCCTCCCGGGTCATCGCCAGCGCCCAGCTCCAGGCGGCGTCGTAATCGTAGCCGCCGGGGATCCGCCGCTCGATCGCGACCATGCGGTCGGCGAAATCGCGGCCGTAAAGGTCGGCCCAGACATCGTAGAGGAAGAGGTAGAGCAGGCGATGGTCGTCCAGGCCCGCGGTCCGGGGGAAGGCGAAGGAGAGGAGGTGGCCGAGCTCGTGGACCAGGGTCGCCTTCTTATAATCCGGCGAATAGGCCGCGCGCAGCCGCATCGAGCGGCCCCCATAAGCGGTCATCGGCGGGCTGTCGTTGACGATGGCCTCGATCGCCACATTGCGAAAGCTCAGCCCCGCCGTCGCCTCCAGCGCGGCGACGATCCGCGGCCCGTCCGCCTCCCAGATCGCCCGATATTCGTCGGCGGCGGCGGCAAAATGCGGGTTCTGGGGCACGAAGCTGATCGGCGGCGCGGCGGCCGAGAGCAAGGCCCAGAAGACCGGGGCTGCCACGCCTTTCATCGCCATTTTCCTACATGGCCCCGTTCTGTCATCCTCCTCCAATGGCGATCTCATCCGCATTGCAAAAGCCCCGACGGCATGATTCTGCGAGCCTTCGCGGGCAACCGGACTTTTTGCCTATTGGGGACCTGAAACTTATGAAACTTCCGGCGGCCTTCGCAAACGCATGGCATGTGTCGGAGTTGTCAGGTTTACAGCGCGGCGGCCTCGAATCGGTCGAGGATCGGCCGCTGGCTGGGCAGGATCTTCTCCCGCGCCCCGGCCAGGGCGAACCAGGCGGCCCGGTCGATCTCGGGATGGCTGGCGAAGCGTCCGCTTTTCGGGGGCCATTCCAGGGTGAAATGGTTGCTGACGATCGCGTCCGCGTCGAGATCGCCCTCCAGCGCGAAGGCCTCGACCCATTTGCCGCCTCTTTGGCGGATGCGGCCGAGGGGGGCGAGGGCACCTTCGGGCTTTGTGCCGATCTCCTCGGCGAATTCGCGTCGGGCCGCCTGCTCCGCCGTCTCGCCCTCCTCGACCAGCCCCTTCGGGATCCCCCAGGCGCCGGCGTCGCGCTTCGCCCACAAAGGTCCGCCGAAATGGCCGAGCAGCACCTCGAACTTGCCGGCCGCGCGCCGGCGCCACATCAGGATTCCGGCGCTGAGCGGGGCCATGGCGCTAAGGCGCTTGGCGGAAAAGCAGCAGGCGGCGCGGATAATCGATCGCGAAGCGCAGGTGGCGGAGGCGGTCGATGCCAAGGATCATCGCCGGCCGCCCGGCCAGGCCGAGCTGCGCGAACACCGGCAGATCGGCGATGGTGATCCTCGCGGCGCTCAGCGTGAGCGGGCCGGTGGCGAGGCTTGCGAAATCGCGTCTCACCGCCTGCGTGCGGTGGCTGGTGGCGCCCCCGATCGGTTCGGACGGGACCAGGTCGGCCGCGTCCCGGGCAATCCCCGCGGCTTGCGCCGCCCGCCAGTTGACGATCGTCCGCCGCGCGCCGGTGTCGAGGATCATCGTCACCGGCCGCCCGTCGAGCTGGCCTTCGAGGACGGCGAAGCTGGCGCCGTTCAATCGAAACGGCACTTCGCCCCACGGGCCGGCGAGCGCCGTGCCCGGATCGTGCAGCCGCAATTGCCCGCCTGGCAGATCGAATTCGGCGACGAAGCGGGACAGCAGGTCGGCGCCGACGATGCCCGCGCTGATCCGGTCGTCGGGGATGGCGTCGAGGCCGACCGCGGTCACGCCGCGCGCGCTTCGCCCGTCGATGTCGATCCGCTCCAGCCGAAAGAGTCCGAAGGCCTGCGTACCGCTGGCGCCGGCGACCGCGCGCGTGCCGCCGCCGGCCAGAGCGAGGCGCTCGCGAAGGTTCGGGAAGACCGCGCTCACGCTTGCCGCGGTGTCGACGATGAATTCGAACGGCCCCTCGCCATTGATCCGGACGGTCGCCGCCCAATGACCGGTGGGCAGCAGCCGGATCCGCTCGGCGAAGGCGGGCGCGGCGCAGGCGAGCGCGGCGGCGAGCAGCGGAGCCAGGAACCGTCGCGTCATCATTCCCTCCCTTCGAGCCTCCGGGCCGCCGATCCTGTCACGGAAAGGCGGCTCTGCCCATCCGGCTGACGATTTTCCTACACCGCCCAATTCTGTCATCCTGCCCCGATGACCGCATCATTCGCCTTTCCGAAAGCCGCGACGGCGGGGGCCGGCGGGCCCTTGCGGGGGGCCGGACTTTTTTGCCTATTGGACGCTGAACTTTCCGAACCTTCCGCCCGCTTGCCAGCCTCGGCGCGCCATGGCCTAAAGGCGGACGAGGAGAGGCGATAGATGCTGGTCACCGAGCTCATCCGCCGCGGCGCATATTATCATGGCGATCGCACCGCCTTGCTGTTCGGCGAGGAGCGGATGAGCTTCCGTGCGGTCGAGCGGCTTTCCAACCGGATCGCCAATGCGCTTGGCGGCGCGCTCGGCCTCGGCAAGGGCAGTCCGGTCGCCGCTTTGATCGACAACGGCCTCCATTCGGTGCCCTGCGACTTCGGCTGCGTGAAGGCGGGGCTGGTCCGAACGCCGCTCAACGGCCGCCTGTCGCTCGACGAGCATAAGGCGATGATCGAGAAGACCGGCGCCGCCACGATGATCCACGGCCCGAGCCAGGCCGAGCGCGCCGCCGCGCTTAAGGCCGCCTTGCCGGGCCTCGCCGTCTACGGCCTCGGCGACGACAGCGTCGGGCCGGATCTGCTCCGGCTGGCGGACGACGCATCCGATGCCGATCCCCGGCTTGCGATCGCACCGGACGACGTCACCCTGGCGCTGTTCACGTCCGGCACGACCGGGATGCTCAAGGCCGTCGAGCACACCCAGGCGACCTATAGCGCGGTGGTCCACAACGTCCTGTCGAGCATGGTCGATCCCAAGCCCGGCGAGATCATGCTCCACGCCGCCTCGATGATCCACGCCAGCGGCTGCTTCGTCCTGCCTTACTGGCTGCGCGGCGGCACCGCCGCGATCCTGCCCGGCTTCGCGCCCGCTTCCTATGTCGAGGCGATCACCCGCTGGCGTCCGCACGCGCTCAACCTCGTTCCAACCATGCTGCAGATGATGTTCCAGCTGCCCGGCATCGAGGAGGCCGATCTCTCCTCGGTCGAGACGATCTGCTACGGCGCCTCGCCAATGCCTCGCCCGGTGCTCGAAAAGGCGCTGGCTTTGTGGGGCCCGGTCTTCGTCCAATATTACGGCCAGACCGAAGCGCCGATCGCCATCTGCCGCCTGACCAAGGCGGACCATGTCGGCGCCTCGGCCGAGCGGCTGCTCTCCTGCGGCCGGCCGAGCGACGAATGCGAGGTCCGGCTGGTCGACGAGGCGGGCGATGACGTCCCCGCCGGCGAGCCAGGCGAGATCGTGCTTCGCGCGCCCTTCGTGATGAAGGGCTATTCCGATCCGGCGCTGACCGCCCGGGCCTTCCTTCCCGGCGGCTGGCTCAGGACCAGGGACATCGGCCGCTTCGACGATGAGGGCTATCTCAGCCTCGTCGACCGCACCTCCGACATGATCGTGACCGGCGGCTACAACGTCTATCCGCGCGAGGTCGAGGACGTGCTCGCCGCTTTCCCCGCCGTCGCCCAGGCCGCCGTCGTCGGCGTTCCCGACGAGATCTGGGTCGAGGCGGTGATGGCCTTCGTCGTCCTGCATGAGGGCGCCGAAGCGGACGAGGCCGCCTTGATCGCCCATGCCCATGCCCATCTTGCCGGCTACAAGGCGCCCAAGACGGTGCGCTTCGTCGACTCGATCCCGCTGAGCCCGGTCGGCAAGCCGCTGCGCCGCGCGCTGCGCGAGCCCTTCTGGGCGGGCAAGGAGAGGCGGATATGAGCCTGCTGGTCGAACGCGACGGCGCGGTCGTCACCTGGATCCTCAACCGGCCCGAGCGCCGCAACGCCGTCGATCCGGCGACGGCGCTGGCGCTGCGCGAGGCGGTGGACGCGTTCGAGGCGGACGAAAGCGCCCAGGTGGCGGTGCTGACTGGCGCCGGCGGCCATTTCTGCGCCGGCTTCGATCTCAAGACGGTGGACGAGATTGCGCCCCGTTACGATCCGCTCGGCGAGGGGCCGATGGGGCCGACCCGGCGGCTGGCCGCCAAGCCGGTGCTCGCCGCAGTCGAGGGCTATGCGGTCGCCGGCGGGCTCGAGCTCGCTTTGTGGTGCGACCTTCGGATCGCCTCGGCGAGCGCGACCTTCGGCGTGTTCTGCCGGCGCTGGGGCGTGCCACTGATCGATGGCGGCACGGTTCGGCTGCCGCGGATAATCGGCCAGGGGCGGGCGCTCGACATGATCCTCACCGGCCGGCCGGTCGGCGCGGCCGAAGCGCTCGCCTTCGGCCTCGCCAACCGGGTCGTGGCCGAGGCCGAGGCGCGCGGGGAGGCCGAGCGGCTCGCCGCCGAGATCGCCCGCTTTCCGGGCTTGTGCATGCGCACCGACCGGCTGAGCGCTTATGCGGGCTGGGACGCCGGCCTCGCCGAGGCGCTGCGGGCCGAGGCGATCGCCGGCGCCGCGCCGATCCGCGACGGCGCGCGCGAGGGCGCCGCGCGTTTCGCCGGCGGCCGCGGCCGTGCCGGCGACTTCGGCGACATCTGAGCGCGACGGCTTGATCGCGGCCCCGAAATGACCCACGCTTCCGCAACGTTCCGGAGAGTCGACACGGGGGATATTCAATGAACTACATGTTTATGCCGCTGAAACGCTATGCGGACTTTTCGGGGCGTTCGCGCCGGCTCGAATTCTGGCTGTGGACGCTGTTCAACTGGGCCGTGGCGGGCATCCTGACCGTCATCGTCATGGTCGCGGTGTTCGGGTCGCTCGCGGACCTCGCCAATCGCGCCGCCGCCGGCGAGTTCGCCAATTATATCCCGAATGGTTATTCCAGCAGCTCTATCGAGCTGTACGGGGAGCGATACGACATCCCGCCCGACGTCTTTTTCCGGACGATCGTGGACTCGTTCGGCATTCCGGGCATCCTGCTCATGCTGTACGCGCTGGCGACCTTCATCCCGAACCTCGCGGTCGCCGTGCGGCGGCTGCACGACCAGGACAAATCGGGCTGGTGGATCCTGATCGCGCTGGTCCCGTTGATCGGCGGGATCTGGCTGCTCGTTCTCTATTTCATCGAGGGCACGCGCGGACCGAACCGGTTCGGGCCCGATCCGAAGGCGGTGGGTGACGCGCAGGTCTTCTCCTGAGCGGTTGCGGCCGGCTCTCCGGGCGACTAGAGAGCCGGCTTTCCGTGCCCCTGTGGCGGAATTGGTAGACGCGCTCGACTCAAAATCGAGTTCCGCAAGGAGTGCCCGTTCGACTCGGGCCAGGGGCACCATCTCTTTGTGCCAACTATCCGCTTCTCAGCGGCGCCCGCCTCGGGCATTGTCCATGTCATGAAGAAGGTGTCGGAAAGCGAAGCGGAGCCGGTCGCGCCCAGGAGGGCGCGTTCGATCCTGCCCAGGCCCGGCGGTCCGCGGCGGTCCGAAGGTGCCGCCGCCGAGCCCGAGACCGAGACCACCATCTACCGCCGCGACCGGCTGCTCGCCTCGATGGCGCTGATCACCGGCGCCGGCCTGCTGATCGCCTTGCCCTTCGCGTTGCGCGCCGGCGCCGAGTTCTTCCTGCCCGTCACCGCCGCCCTGGTGATCGCGATCGCCTTGGTGCCGGCGCTCGAATGGCTGGAGCGGCGGCGCGTGCCGTCCGGCCTCGCCGCCTTCCTCTGCCTGATGCTGTTCCTGACCATCGCCAATGCCGCGGTCGCCGCGATCGTCTTCCCCGCCAGCAACTGGCTGAGGACGCTGCCCGAGAGGATCGATCGCGTCAGGGCGACGCTGCGGCCCATCTTCGAGGCCTTTTCGGACCTGGACAGCTTCATCCAGAATACGGCGCATGGATTTTCGCGCGGGCCGGGCCTCGCCACCCAGACGGTGACCGTCGAGACGCCCAATTCGCTGCTTCAGATCATCGCCACCTCGGCGCCGTTCGCGATCATCCAGATGTTCTTCGCGACCCTGGTCATCTATTTCTTCCTCGCCGGCTGGACCCGGATGCGCAAGCGCACGATCACCAACCGGGCGAGCTTCGACGGCGCCATGACCACGGCCCGGGTCATCCAGCAGGTGGTCGACGCGACCTCGACCTATCTCGGCACGATCACGCTGGTGAACGCGAGCCTGGGCCTGCTGGTGGCCTTCGTCTTGTGGCTGCTCGGCATGCCCAATCCGCTCATGTGGGGCGGCATCGTCGCGGTGATGAACTACATTCCCTATCTGGGGCCGATCGTGGCGGCCCTGCTGCTCGCTTTGGCCGGTCTGATGGAGCCCGTCTTCACCGATGTCTGGCAGGCGATACTGCCGGCGATCCTGTTCGTCGTCTTCCACCTGATCGAGGCCAATATCGTCACGCCCACGATCGTCGGGCGCAAGCTCACCATCAATCCGCTGATGATCCTCCTCGCCTTGAGCTTCTGGGCCTGGGTGTGGGGGACGACGGGCGCCCTGCTGGCAGTGCCGTTGCTAATCATCCTGAGGACCGTTTTCGACGCCGCCGGCAAGCCCGACATCACCGGCTTCCTGTTCGAGGAGGGCACGCTCGTCCAGGATCAGGACGAGCCCCGCGGCCATCCGCCGCCGATCGGCTGAGCCGGCCGGCGGCGCCTTGCTTGACAGGCCAAGGCGCCTTCACTAGGTCGCCGCCTTCACCAGAACGCGGGTGTAGCTCAGTTGGTTAGAGCGCCGGCCTGTCACGCCGGAGGTCGCGGGTTCGAGCCCCGTCACTCGCGCCATTTCCCACATTTCCCATGTTGCGCTAGGATGGCGCGATGAAGCGCCTGGCGCTCCTCGCCGCTCTGGCCCTCGCCGCTTTGCCCTCGGTCCTGCCGGCGCGCACCCTGCCGCCGCGCGACGAATGCGCCGCCGATCCCGATTTCGCCCGTTTCCGCGCCGGGCTGCTCGACATCGTCGCGCGCCATGACGCCACAAGGCTGCTCGCCATCGTCGCCGACGATATCCGCTTCACCTTCGGCGGCGGCGAGGGGAAGGCCAATTTTGCCGCCCAATGGAGCCTTGCCGATCCGGATGCGAGCGGGCTCTGGGTGGAATTGGCCACGGCTCTCGCCTCGGGTTGCGCCCGCGACGGCGAGACGATGTCCGCGCCTTACATCTTCCGCCGCTTCCCCGACGAGCTCGACGCCTTCAGCGCCGGCGTCGCCGGGCCCGCCGCCCGCCTTTACCAAGCGCGCTCGAACGAAGGCGAATCCGTCCTCATCCCATGGGAGATTCTCGACGAGGTGGAGTGGAACGCCGGCACGTGGGCGCGAGTCCGCCTCCCCGATGGCCGCGCCGGCTTTGTCGAGACGGAGCATCTGCTGAGTCCGATCGACTATCGCGCCATCTTCCAGCGGCGCAACGGCCGGTGGCGGATGACGATGTTCATCGCGGGCGATTGACCGCCCGCTCTCCTGCGCCATTGTCTTCAGTCGAGCCGCCAGCTCTCCACGGGCACCGTTGCGCAGGCGGGGCTCCCGTCCGCCGCCGTGCCGTGCACAATGCCGACCAGGCATTTGCCCGCAACCGCCCCGTCGAGCAGCGCCCGCGGGATGTCGTGGATGTCGATCTTCATCCGGCGGCTCCAGCGAAAGTCGTGCCCGCCGGCCTGCCGCCCCACCGCGACATAGATAAAGCGCCGCACCGGGCCTTCGCTGCGCACCTGCTCGCCATAGAATTTGGGGCCGGGTCCGATCCGGATCGGACAGTCGAAGGCAAGGGCTTCCCCAGCCGCCGACACCTTGGCGTCGACCGGCGCGCCTTTCTTGTCCTGGAGGCTGTGCGCGACGCCCGGGACGGGGCTCTCGATGACGAGGCGCATGCGGATCTCGGTTTGCGGGGACCTCGCCATTCCGGGCCTATTCCTGGCGTCGCCAGCGGCCCGTCTCCATCCACCGGAGCAGCGGCTTCAGCGGCAGGATCCAGATCAGGCCCGCCGTGACGTAATAAAATACCAGCGCCCACCAGGGGGCGTCGGCGATCAGGCCGCCGAGGCTGGCGACGATCACGCACCAGCCGACGATCCAGGCGAGGATCAGGAAGATGCCGAAGGGCTGCCGCCAGGTCGGCTCTAGCCGCATGTCACCCACTCCTTCGGAGTCGCGATGGCGTCCAGCTTCATGTCCCAGGCATCGGCGGGCAGGAGCGAGTCGCTGAGCTGGCCCTCCCAGCAGAGGCCAAAGGTGGTGACGATCGTGCCGCCTTCGCGCAAGTGCGCCAGCGCCCGGTCGTAATGGCCCTTGCCGTGGCCGATCCTGGCGCCGCCGCGGTCGGCGAGGACGATGGGCACGAGCACGACATCGGGGGCAAGCGCTTCGGCCTCCACCGCCGGCTGCAGCACGCCCCAGGGGCTGGGCTCGCTGGCCGGTCCCTCGCGCCAGACGAATTGCGCGTCGCGATGCGCGAACCAGGGGAAAGCGGTGCGCTGGCCCGGCCCCAACCCGGCGAGGATCGCGGCGGGGCTGATCTCGTCCTTGAGCGGATGATAGGCCGCGACGACGCCGGCGCCGGCCAGATGCGGCAGGACCAGCCGCGCCAGCGCCGCCTCGAGCGTCGCCCGCAATTCGGGCGTCAGGCTGCGCGCATAGTCCCGCCGAAGGCGCAGGCCCTCGGCGCGCAGGTCGCCCTTGCTTGGGGGAGCGGGAGAAGAAGGTGACGGAACCGCCATAGCCGTTTGCTTGAATATCCTCTGACGCGTCAACGTCAGGTGGGAACCATATGTGCCGAACCAGGGCCCGACCAGGGATAGCTCCCGAGGATGCTTATCGCCCAGGGATGTTCTAAAAGCTCGTACAGGGCAGTATCCGTCGCGTCCTATCTAGGCGCTCGCACCGCTCTGCTCAAGGGTGTCCGCGAGCGACTCCATCCTGGCGGCGAGGCGTTCCAGCGCCTGGGCGACGGCGGGGTCGGGCGGTGGCGGCGCCGGATCGGCGATGCCGGCGCCCGCGCGCATCTCCTTGATGTCGTCGGCCATGAGCAGGGCGGCGAATAGGAGCTGGCGGGTTTCGGTGAGGCTGCCGATCGCATCGGTCGCGTCGCGCGCGCGCTTGTCGACCATCGCGGCGACCGAATGGAGATGCTGCTCCTCCCCGTCGCGGCAGGCGACGTTGTAGCGGCGCCCGGCGACCTCGATGTCGATATTGGCCATCAGCGCCCTCCGGTTTCGAGCAGCCGGTCGATCTGCCCGATCGCGCCTTCGACCCGCGACCGCAGCTTCCGGTGCGCGTCCCTGACCTGCTCCAGCTCTGCGGAATCGTCGCCATTGCCGGGGGGCTTCGGGCGGCGGGCCGCCGTTTCGATTCGCGACAAAGCGCGCTCGATCCGGCTCACGGCGTCAAGGGCCCTTCGATCCCCCATGACCAAGGCATAGCATGACTGTCGAGCGCATCAAGCCGCCATGGTTGACGCGGGCCGCGCCGCCGATAAAGGAACCGCAGCGCGCCCGCGCGCATCCGTCCCCGGATCCAGCCCCCAGGAGCCCATGGCCGTCCCGACCCGAACGCTCGCCAACGCGATCCGCGCCCTCGCCATGGATGCGGTCGAGGCCGCCAATAGCGGCCATCCCGGAATGCCAATGGGCATGGCCGACGCGGCCACTGTCTTGTGGGCCGAATATCTGAAGCACGACCCCGCCGATCCGAAATGGCCGGACCGCGACCGCTTCGTGCTCTCGGCCGGCCATGGCTCGATGCTGATCTACGCGCTTCTGCACCTGACCGGCTACGAGCGGCCGACCATCGAGGACATCAAGGGCTTCCGCCAGTTCGGCTCGCCCTGCGCCGGGCACCCGGAGAATTTCCTGCTCGACGGCGTAGAGGCGACGACCGGGCCGCTGGGGCAGGGGCTGGCGATGGCGGTCGGCATGGCGATCGCCGAGCGGCATCTGAACGCCGAGTTCGGCGACGCGCTGGTCGATCATCGTACCTGGGTCGTCGCCGGCGACGGCTGCCTGATGGAGGGCGTCAACCACGAGGCGGCGGGCCTCGCCGGCCATCTCGGCCTGGGCCGGCTGATCGTCTTCTGGGACGACAACAGGATCACCATCGACGGCGCCACCGATCTTTCCACCTCCGAGGATATCGAGGCGCGCTACGCTGCTTATCGCTGGCACACCATCCGCTGCGACGGCCTCGACGCCGACAGCGTGCGTCGCGCCATCGACGCGGCGCGCGCCGATCCGCGTCCGTCGCTGATCGCCTGCCGCACCATCATCGGCTATGGCGCGCCCAACAAGCAGGGCACCGCCGCCACCCATGGCGCGGCCTTGGGCGCGGACGAAGTCGTAGCGGCGCGCGCGACTTTGGGCTGGGATCATCCGCCGTTCGAATTGCCCGGCGAGATCGGCGCCGCCTGGCGCGAGGCGGGGCGGCGGGGAGAGGGCGCGCATGCCGAGTGGCGGCAGCGTCTCAATGCAAGCGACCAGGCAGCCGAGTTCAGTCGCCGCATGGCCGGCACGCTGCCCGAGGATTTCTCGCTGGACGATTATGTCGCGGGCCTGATCGCCGCGCCGCAGAAGGTCGCAACCCGCAAGGCATCGGAAGCGGTGCTGGCGCCGATCAACGCGCGCCTGCCCGAGACGGTCGGCGGCTCGGCCGATCTCACCGGCTCCAACAATACCAAAACGAAGGACCAGAAGCCTCTTACAAAAGAGGATTATTCCGGTCGCTACATCTATTACGGCATACGCGAGTTCGGCATGGCCGCCGCGATGAACGGCATGGCGCTGCACGGCGGGGTGATCCCTTATGGCGGCACCTTCCTGGTCTTCGCCGATTATTGCCGCCCCGCGATCCGCCTGTCGGCGTTGCAGCAGGTCCGGGTGATCTACGTCATGACCCACGATTCGATCGGGCTTGGCGAGGACGGGCCCACCCACCAGCCGGTGGAGCATCTCGCGAGCCTGCGGGCGATGCCCAATCTCGACGTCTACCGCCCCTGCGACACGGTCGAGACGGCCGAATGCTGGGAGCTTGCGCTGCGCAAGGCCGATGGGCCCTCCTTGCTCGCGCTGACCCGGCAGAATCTCCCGCAATTGCGCCTCGACGCCTCGGACAATCTCTGCGCGAAAGGCGCCTACCGCCTCCGTGCGGCCACGGCGCCGCGTCGGATCGTGCTGCTGGCGACGGGCTCGGAGGTCGCGGTCGCGGTCGACGTGGCGGCGGCCCTTGAACAGCAAGGGATCGGCGCCGACATCGTCTCCATGCCCTGCTGGAGCCGCTTCGACGCCCAAGACAAGGCCTATCGCGCCGATCTCCTGCCCAGCGACGCCCTATTCGTCTCGATCGAGGCCGCCGCGACCTTCGGCTGGGAGCGCTACACCGGCCGTCACGGCCTCAATATCGGCCTCGACCGGTTCGGCGCCTCGGCGCCGGCCGGCGATCTCTTCAGCCGCTTCGGATTCACCGCCGAAGCAATCGTGCCGAAAATATTGGAAAGGTTGAATATATGAGCAGAGTTGCGATCAACGGCTTCGGCCGGATCGGCCGCCTCGTCGCCCGCGCCATCCTCGAAAATGGCGAGAGCGGCCTCGAGCTGGTCGCGATCAACGATCTCGCCGACGCCGAATCCAACGCCCTCCTGTTCAAGCGCGACTCGGTCCATGGCCCCTATCCGGGCGAGGTCCGCGCCGAAGGCAATGATCTCATCGTCGACGGCCGCCGGATCAAGGTCACCGCCGAGCGCGACCCCGCCAATTTGCCGCACGGCGACAATGGAGTCGATATCGCCCTGGAATGCACTGGCTTCTTCGCGGACCGTGAGAGCGCCGGCAAGCATCTGACGGCGGGCGCTAAGAAAATCCTGATCTCGGCGCCCGCCAAGGGCGTCGACCTGACGGTCGTCTACGGCGTCAATCACGACAAATTGACCGCCGATCACACAATCGTCTCCAATGCGTCCTGCACCACCAATTGCCTGGCCCCGGTCGCCAAGGTGATGAACGACAGCGTCGGCATCGCGCGTGGGCTGATGACCACGGTCCACGCTTATACCAACGACCAGAAGATCCTGGACCAGATCCACTCCGACAAGCGCCGCGCCCGCGCTGCCGCAATGTCGATGATCCCGACCACCACCGGCGCCGCCCGCGCCGTCGGCGAGGTGCTGCCGGAGCTCAAGGGTAGGCTCGACGGCGCCGCGATCCGCGTGCCGACGCCCAATGTCAGCCTGGTCGACCTCACCTTCACGCCGAACCGCGACACTTCGGTGGAGGAAGTGAACGGCCTGCTCAAGGCGGCGTCCGAAGGCGCGCTCAAGGGCATCCTCGCTTATTCCGACGAGCCGCTCGTCTCGATCGACTATAATCACAATCCCGCAAGCTCGACCGTCGACAGCCTCGAGACCGCGGTCATCGAGGGCAAATTGGTCCGTGTCCTCTCCTGGTACGACAATGAATGGGGCTTCTCGAACCGCATGGTCGACACCGCCGCCGCCATGGCCCGCTTCCTCTGACGTCATGCCGTCGTTCCGGACCCTCGATGATCTCGGCGATGTAGAGGGCAGGCGCGTGCTCGTGCGCGTCGACCTCAACGTGCCGATGCAGGAGGGCAAGGTCAGCGACGATACCCGCCTGAGGGCGACGCTGCCGACCGTGACCGAGCTCGCCGACAAGGGCGCGATCGTCCTCCTCCTCGCACATTTCGGGCGGCCCAAGGGGGAGCCGAGGCCGGACATGTCGCTGGCCCTGGTGACCAGGCCCTATGAGCATGTGCTCGGCCGGCCGGTCCGCTTCATCGGCGAATGGGATGCCGCGGCCGTGGCGACCCTGGCGCCCGGCGATGTCGCGATTCTCGAAAATACCCGCTTCGACCTGGGCGAGGAGAAGAACGACCCGGCCTTCGCCGCCAGGCTGGCCGCGCTCGGCGATCTTTACGTCGACGACGCCTTCTCCGCGGCCCACCGCGCCCACGCCTCGACCGAGGGCATCGCCCACCTGCTGCCCGCTTATGCCGGCCGCGCGATGGCGGCGGAGCTGAAGGCGCTGGAGCGAGCTCTGGGCGATCCCGAGCGGCCGGTCGCTGCGGTGGTCGGCGGCGCCAAGGTGTCGTCCAAGCTGGAAGTGCTGAGGTACCTGGTCGCCAGGGTCGATCACCTGATCATCGGCGGCGGCATGGCCAACACCTTCCTCGCCGCGCGCGGAGTCGACGTCGGCAAATCGCTCTGCGAGCATGACCTCGCCGGCACTGCGGAGGAGATCCTCGACGCCGCGGAACGGGCGAATTGCACCGTCCATCTTCCCTATGACGTCGTGGTCGCGAAGGAATTCGCGTCCAATCCGCCGTCCCTGCGCACCTGCAACGTCCATGAGGTGGCGCCGGACGAGATGATCCTCGACATCGGCCCCGCCGCCGTCGAGGCGCTGGCGGACGTCCTCAAGAATTGCCGCACCCTGGTCTGGAACGGCCCGCTCGGCGCCTTCGAGACGCCGCCCTTCGACGCCGCCACCGTCGCGCTCGCCCGCACCGCCGCCGCGCTCACCCAGGAAGGAAGCCTGGTCTCGGTCGCCGGCGGCGGCGACACCGTCGCGGCGCTGAACCAGGCCAATGTCGCCGACGACTTCACCTTCGTCTCCACCGCCGGCGGCGCCTTCCTCGAATGGATGGAAGGCAAGCCGCTTCCCGGCGTATTAGCGCTGCAAAGAAAAGATTGATCGACAGGAGCCAATGATGACGCCGACCGTCAAAGCCATTCTGGACAAATATGAGAGCGACACGCCGGGCGTGAAGTCCAACCTCGCCCGAATCCTGATGCACGGGCGGCTCGGCGGCACCGGCAAGATGATCATCCTGCCCGTTGACCAGGGCTTCGAGCATGGCCCGGGCCGCAGCTTCGCCGGCAATCCCGACGCCTACGATCCCCATTATCACTACCAGCTCGCCATCGACGCCGGCCTCAACGCTTATGCGGCGCCGCTGGGCGCGCTCGAGGCCGGGGCTGGCACCTTCGCCGGCCAGATCCCGACCATTCTCAAGATCAACAGCTCGAACAGCTGGGCGACGCGCAAGGACCAGGCGACGACCGGGGGCGTCGACGACGCGTTGCGCCTCGGCTGCTCGGCGATCGGCTTCACCACCTATCCGGGCTCGGAGGACAATCTCGAGCTGATCGAGGAGATTCGCGAGCTTTCCGCCGAGGCCAAGTCGGTCGGTATCGCCACCGTCATCTGGGCCTATCCGCGCGGCGGCAACATCTCCAAGGAGGGCGAGCTCGCGCTCGACGTCACTGCTTACGGCGCCCACATGGCGGCCCTGCTCGGCGCCCATATCATCAAGGTCAAGTTGCCCAGCGCCCATATCGAGCAGCCCGATGCGCAGAAGGCCTATGAGGGGCACGACTGGTCGGCCCAGGCCGAGCGCGTCCGCCACGTCGTCAAATGCTGCTTCAACGGCCGCCGTCTGGTCGTCTTTTCGGGCGGCGCGGCGAAGGGCGCCGATGCCGTCTACCAGGACGCCCGCGACATACGCGACGGCGGCGGCAACGGCTCGATCATCGGCCGCAACGCCTTCCAGCGCCCGCGCGACGAGGCGCTGGCGATGCTCGACAAGCTGGTGCGCATCTACGAAGGCGGGGAGTGAGCCCCGTTCGAACGGTCTTGCTTCTGATCGCGGCCTGCTTCGCTTGGCCGGCCGCCGCCGTCCCTACCTTGCTGCCCGAGACCGAAGCGCCGGTGGCGGTCGCCGCCATCGACTCGGACATGCAGGCCTATGGCGAATGGATGGCGCGGATTTTGGCGATTCAGGCGCCGGTGCAGAATCAGCTGATGGCGATCGGCCCGGCCTGGCAGTCCGCGCAGGCCGGCGGCGCACGCCACGCCAGCTCGCTGAGCGCGCCCGGCCGACCATCGCCCGGACGCTAGCGGTGATCGACGCCGCCACCGCCGAGATCGAGGCGCTCGATCGCCCTGAATTCCCTTCGCTGGACCTGCGCGAGGATGTGCGGCCGGCGGCGATCGCGCAGGAGATTCTGGCGGTCAACCGCCAGATCCGGACGGCCGTCGATGCATTCACCCCAATGCGGAACGGGGGGCGCAAAGGCTCGATGCCGAGCTGGAGGTCTATGTGGCGGAACTGGCCGAGGCGGAAGGACGCGGCGATTCGAGCAACGCCATGGTGCTGAGGCGCGCCATCGCAACGTTCACGGTCACCCGGGGCTATTTCCCGCTGTCGCACGAGCTGGCGGCGCTCCTGCGGGCCGAAGCCGCATTGGTTCGCGGGCGGCCGGCCACGCAGGACAGCATGGTCCGCTTCTTCGGTCGGCTCCGGCCGATTCGCACGAGAATGGACGAGGTCGGGCGCCAGGCGGTCGCCGGCATTGCGGGCCCGCAATGAGCGAGGCTCCGCACGGCGACGAGGGCAGCCCGCCCCGGCTCGCTTTCTCCTACAGCCACGCCCTCGCGCCACTGCTGTGGGCGTTCGCCTGCATCATGGCCGTCGAGCTGGGGGTGACCCATTTGCTGGTCGCCTCCGTGTGGAGCCCGACCGCGGCCGGCATAGTTTCCACCCTGACCTTCGCTGCTCTGGTCTGGACCCTGCTGCTGATCCGGTCTCTCAAGCGGCTGCCAGTCATGGTCGGCCCCGGCGAGGTGCTGATGCGCCTCGGCTCGCTCAAGTCGGTGCGCGTGCCCGCCGGCCGAATCGCCGGCGTTCGGACGAGCTGGCCGAGCGGCGCCGAAAAAAAGCGGGGCGTTCTCAATCTCGCCCTGATCAACTATCCGAACGTCATGCTGGATCTCGATCCGCCCCTCGCCGGAACCGGCCCGCGCAAGCGGCCCCTGATCGCCGTGGCACATCGGCTCGACGATGCCGCGGGCTTCGCCGCCGCGGTGCGGCGCCTGGCGGGGAGGGAGTGAGCATGGCGGCGGCGGGACGGATGTTCGGCGTCTATGCCATGCTCGCCCTCGCCGGGGCGATCCTGCCCTACGTCCTCTTCATTCCCTGGCTCGCCGATCATGGCGTGGATGGGCGGATCTTCCTCGCCCAGCTCTTCGCCACCGGTCCCGCGACCATCTTCGCCGCCGACGTCCTGTTCGCGGCGATCGTCTTCCTGGTCTTCGTCTGGACGGAGGGGCGCCGGCTCGGCATGCGCCATTTGTGGATGCAGCCGGCGGTGACCTACGGCATCGGCCTGTGCTGCGCCTTGCCTTTGTTCCTGGCGCTGCGCGAGCGGCATCTGGCGCGCGCCGCATGACCATGGGCCCGCTCGATCCCGACTTCGCCGCGCAATTCGTTCGCGATCCGCGCCGGCCGGCGTGCCAGCTCTATCTGGTCTCCCCGCTCGACGTCGGAGGCGATTTCCCGGATCGGCTCGCCGCGGCGCTCGACGCCGGTCCAGTGGCCGCCTTCCAGTTTCGGGTGAAGGGCGTCGATCAGCACGAGGCGGCGCGCCTCGCCGAGCCGCTGCAGCGCCTCTGCGCGGCGCGCGAGGTCGCCTTCATCGTCAACGATTCGCCGGCGCTGGCGAAAAGGATCGGCGCCGACGGCGTCCATCTCGGCCAGGACGACGGCGATCCCCGCGAGGCGCGCGCTTTGCTCGGCCCGGCCGCGCAGATCGGCGTCACCGCCCATGACAGCCGCCACCTCGCCATGGAGGCGGGCGAGGCGGGGGCGGATTATGTCGCCTTTGGGGCCTTCTTCCAGAGTGTCACCAAGGAGGCGCGCCATCGCCCCGATCCTTCGATCCTGTCCTGGTGGGCCACCCTGTTCGAAATCCCCAGCGTCGCCATTGGGGGCATCGCGCCGGACAATGGCCGCGCGCTGGTCGAGGCCGGCGCCGATTTCCTCGCCGTCTGCGGCGCGGTCTGGAACCATGCGGGCGGCCCGGCGGCGGCGGTGCGGGCGTTCCAGCCGGTTCTTGCACGCTAGCGCGCCCTACCGTCCTTTCGTCGCGTTCCCGGAACGATGCGTCGCCGGAACGGGTTTGTCGTATTATGCGCAGGCTGACGCTCCTTACCGTCATTGCTATCGGCGCGGTCATGAGCTTTCTCCTGGCCGGGCTGTTCCTGTTCGCCACCACGAGCGACGCCATGCGCAAGGATGACGGCCGGGCGCCGAGCCCGGCGGAGATTTCCGCCGCGCTCGGCGCGAATCGGGACGAGGCCTATGTCTCGCCCGCCGGCCTGACGATGCCCGTCCTGGGCATCGCCCCAAGCCGGATCGTCGACACCTACAGCGCCTCCCGCGCCGGCGGTGCGCGCGCCCACAACGCGCTCGACATCATGGCGCCGCGCGGTTCGGCGGTGGTGGCGGCGGCGGAAGGGACGGTCGAGCGGCTCCACTACAGCGCCGGCGGCGGCGGGATCACCGCTTATGTGCGCTCCCCCGATGGCCAATGGATGTATTATTACGCCCATCTCGATTCCTATGCGCCGGGCCTCGCCGTCGGCCAGCGGCTGGACCGCGGCGACGCGATCGGCCGGGTCGGCAGCACCGGCAACGCCAATGCCGCCTGGCCGCATCTCCATTTCGCGGTCCACCGGATGAGCGCGAGCGACCGCTGGTATCAGGGCGCGCCGGTCAATCCCTATCCGCTCCTTGCGGCGAGCCGGGCACGCCGCTAAGGCTCGCGCCAACCTCTCCGATCAGCGAGCATTTCCATGAAGATCAGCGGCGTGGACCTTCGTCCCGGCACCATCATCGAATATGAAGGCGGCATCTGGCGCGCCGTCAAGATCCAGCACACCCAGCCCGGCAAGGGCGGCGCCTATATGCAGGTCGAGATGAAGAACCTCATCGACGGCCGCAAGAACAATGTCCGCTTCCGCTCGGCCGAGACGGTCGAGCGAGTCCGGCTCGACACCAAGGATTTCCAGTTCCTGTTCAAGGACGGCGACGCTCTGACCTTCATGGACAAGGACAATTACGAGCAGATCACCCTGCCCACCGACCTGCTCGGCGACGCCGCCGCCTTCCTCCAGGACGGCATGGACGTGATCATGGAGCTTTACGACGAGCGGCCGATCTCGGTGCAGCTGCCCGACACGATCGAGGCCGAGATCGTCGAGGCCGACGCGGTGGTGAAGGGCCAGACCGCCTCGTCCAGCTACAAGCCCGCAATCCTCGACAATGGCGTCCGAGTCATGGTCCCGCCGCACATCAGCGCGGGGACGCGGATCGTGGTGGATGTGTACGAGCAGACCTACGTGAGGCGCGCGGACTAGCTCCCTCTCCCATTTTTTGGGGAGAGGGTTGGGGTGAGGGCCTTTCTTTCTTGCCGATATTCCCTCACCCTCCCACCGCTTCGCGGCGGGCCCCTCCCTCTCCCCAAACGGGAGAGGGGATTTGAGGAACTGACCTTGGTATCCCACTCCGGCCTCATCACCGTCATGACGCGCGCCGCCCGCAAGGCGGCGCCGCGGCTACGGCGCGACTTCGGCGAGGTCGAGCAGCTTCAGGTGAGCCGCAAGGGGCCGGCCGACTTCGTCTCCATGGCCGACAAGCAGGCCGAAGCTACCCTGGTCGAGGAGCTTCGCCACGCCCGGCCGGACTGGGGAATGCTGCTCGAGGAAGGCGGCGCGATCGCCGGCAATCCGGCCAAGCCGCGCTGGATCGTCGATCCGGTCGACGGCACCTCCAACTTCCTCCACGGAATCCCCCATTTCGCCATTTCGATCGCCGTCCAGGAGGCGAAGCCCGGCGGCAAAGGCTGGGGCGAATTGAGCCACGGCCTGGTCTACAACCCGCTGACCGACGAGAGCTTCTGGGCGGAAAAGGGCAGCGGCGCCTGGCTCAACGAAAGGCGGCTTCGAGTCTCCGCCCGCCGCGACCTCTCCGAAGCCCTGATCGCCACCGGCATCCCCTATAAGGCGCATGGCGACATCGGCCGCTTCAACAAGATTCTCGACGCGGTCTCGCCGGAAGTCGCCGGCATCCGCCGCTTCGGCTCGGCCGCGCTCGACCTCGCCTGGGTGGCCGCCGGCCGCTTCGACGGCTTTTGGGAAGAGGACCTCCAATTCTGGGACGTCGCCGCCGGCATCGTGCTGGTCCGCGAGGCGGGGGGCTATGTCACCGATTTCCGGGGCGGCAATGCCGGCCTCGACAGCGGCCAGATCCTCGCCGCCAACGACCAGCTCCACAACCGGCTTCACAAGCTGCTTGCCAGGGCGTTGCGCGGGTGAGGCGCGGCCTCGCCGCTCTGGCTCCCCTCCTGCTCGCCGGATGCGCCGCGCCGGTCGCCCAGCGCGGCCCCGCCTGGCCGGCGCATGCCGAGGATCCCGCCGGCCTCGCCGCCCAATTCCCGGACAGCGCCTCGGTCGCGCGCCGCCTGCTCGCCACGGCGCACCAGGCGGGCGACAGCGGCTCGGTCCGCGCCGGGCTCGCCCGCCTGGCCGCCTCGGGCTACGCGCCGAGCCAGGCGACGATCGATCTGCTCGCCCCCCATGTGCCCGAGCCCGAAATGGCGGCGCTGCGGCTGCGCTTCGCCGCCAACGGCGCGCGGGTCCAGGCGAGCCGGATCTTCGCCACCGTCCCGGCCGCGCATCGCCTGGTCGAGGGCATTGCCTGGGACGCGCGGCGGGGTCGTCTGTTCGCCGCCACCGTGGTCAGCCGCGCCCTGCTCGTCCACGACGCGCAGGGCTGGCGCGCGGTCGAGGGCCTGGAGGCGGGCAGCCTGTTCGGCCTCGCCATCGACGAGCGCCGCCAGCTGCTCTGGCTGGGGTCCGGGATGGTCGAGCAGACGCCGTCGCCCGACACCGCCTTTCGCGGCCTGATCGCCGTCGATCTCGCCACCTTGCGCCCGGTCCGCCGCGTGCCCGTCGAAGGGCCGGGCTCGCCCGCCGACATCGTCGTCGCGGCCGACGGCATTGTCTATGCCAGCGATCCCAATAGCGGCGCCATCTATCGTGCCCGGCCCGGCGACTCCTCGCTTCAGGTCCTGGTCCCGGCCGGCCGGCTGCGCAGCCCGCAGGGGCTGGTGCCCGCCGCCGACGGGCGCCGGCTCTACGTCTCCGATTACGGCTATGGCCTCGCCATGATCAGTCTCGCCGACGGCGAGGTCAGCCGGCTCGAATCCGACGCCGGCACGATGCTCGACGGCATTGACGGCCTCGCCAGCTATCGCGGCGGCCTGATCGCCATCCAGAACGGCACCAGCCCGCGCCGGATCCTGTTCCTCACGCTCAGCCGCGACGGCAACCGCATCGCCGCCGCGCGAGTCCTCGAAAGCAGCAATCCCGACTGGGGCGAGCCGACGCTCGGCATCGCGCGCGGCGCGGATTTCCTCTACGTCGCCGACGCCCAGTGGGACCGCTACGGCGCCGGCGGCGCGCTACAGGGGGAAGGGGCGCAGCGGCCCACTCCGATCAGGCTGCTTCGACCGTCGAACTAACAACGGGGATGCGAACTTCGGTGCGTTCCAAGGCGGTTGCGGTGGCATGCGCGCTGGCCTAAAGCCCGCGTCGAAACCCTGGGTCCCGGAGTACGACATGGCGTCCGTCGCCGCCGATTATCTGCCGATCCTGCTGTTCCTCGCGGTCGCGCTGGGGCTTTCCTTCGCCTTCGTCGTGCTGCCGATGC
The DNA here is from genome assembly GCA_035994965.1 of Allosphingosinicella sp. Classification (GTDB taxonomy): domain Bacteria; phylum Pseudomonadota; class Alphaproteobacteria; order Sphingomonadales; family Sphingomonadaceae; genus Allosphingosinicella. Next base: position 63,767 of record DASYKV010000002.1, on the reverse strand, counting down.
TCGTCTCGCGGCTGACCGGCGCCAACAAGCCCTATCCGGACAAGCTCACCGAATATGAATGCGGCTTCCCCGCATTCGAGGACAGCCGCGCCCAGTTCGACGTGCGCTTCTACCTCGTCGCGATCCTGTTCATCATCTTCGACATCGAGGCGGCGTTCCTCTTTCCCTGGGCGGTGAGCGTGTTCGAGCTCGGCTTCAACGCCGGCTGGACGGCGTGGATCGCGATGATGATCTTCCTGGTCGAGCTTGCCCTCGGCTTCGCCTACGCCTGGAAGAAAGGCGCGCTCGAATGGGAGTGATCCTCGATGCGGGCGGAGCGCCGATGGCACCCGCGGACGGCACGCCGCCTGATGCCTACGCGTTCAGCCAGATTCAGTCGGAGGTGTCCGACAAGGGCTTCCTCGTCACCACCACGGAGGACCTGTTCCAATGGGCGCGCACCGGCTCGCTCTGGTGGATGACCTTCGGCCTCGCCTGCTGCGCGGTCGAGATGATCCATGTAAACATGCCGCGCTATGATCTTGAAAGATTTGGCGCCGCGCCCCGCGCGAGCCCGCGCCAGAGCGACGTGATGATCGTTGCCGGGACGCTGTGCAACAAGATGGCGCCGGCGCTGCGCCGCGTCTACGACCAGATGTCGGAGCCGCGCTACGTCATCTCGATGGGCAGTTGCGCCAATGGCGGCGGCTATTATCATTACAGCTATTCGGTAGTGCGCGGCTGCGACCGCATCGTCCCGGTCGACATCTACGTCCCCGGCTGCCCGCCGACCGCCGAGGCTTTGCTCTACGGAATCATGCAATTGCAGCGCAAGATCCGCCGCTCCGGCACGATCGAGCGCTGATGGGCAGCCCCGCGCCTCTGGTCCAGCCTCGCGACGGCATCATCGACTCAGTGCGAGCCGCGATCGGCAACGCCTTCATTTCGGCCAAGGAAGAGGTCGGCGAAGTCTCGATCGACGTGGCCCGCGAAAGCATCGCCGAGGTGCTCACGACGCTTCGCGACCGGCTCGATTATCAGCAGCTGATGGAGATTGCCGGGGTCGACTATCCCGAGCGCGCCGAGCGGTTCGAGGTCGTCTATCACCTGCTCTCGGTCACCAAGAACCATCGCCTCCGCATCCGGGTCTCGACCGACGAGGCGCAGCCGGTGCCGACGGTCACGACCGTCTACCCCGTGGCCGGCTGGCTCGAGCGCGAAATATTCGACATGTACGGCGTCGTCTTCGAGGGCAATGAGGACCTCAGGCGCATCCTCACCGATTACGGCTTTCGCGGCCACCCGCAGCGCAAGGATTTCCCGCTCACCGGCTATGTCGAGCTGCGCTATTCGGAAGAGGAGAAGCGCGTCGTCTACGAGCCGGTCAGCCTCGCCCAGGATTTCCGCGACTTCGATTTCATGAGCCCTTGGGAAGGCGCCGAATATATCATGCCCGGCGACGAGAAGGCCCAGCCCGAAGCCCCCGGCGCGCCCACCCCGCTCACCTCCGCCGAGATCAACAAGGCCGCCGCGCCAAAGACGGCCGCGCCGCCGCCGACGCCCAAGACCACCGAGGGCAAGGCGCAGACCGGGGCAGGGGAGCCCGCCAACAAAATCGCCGCCAAGCCCGCCCGCAGGCCCCGCGCGCCGCGCAAGCCGAAGGGGGAGGGATGATCATGCGCTCCTTCGTCATTCCCGCGAAAGCGGGAATCCAGTCGGCCTTCGCGCAGGGCATCCACGCTGCCTGGATCGCCGCTTTCGCGGGGATGACGGAGGTGGTTCATGGCTGAGAATGCCGACATCATCCCGCACGAAATCGAGGCCGAAGCGCTGGCCGAGGGCACCAGCCCGGCGCATAGCGACATCGCCAATTACACGATCAATTTCGGCCCCCAGCATCCGGCCGCGCACGGCGTGCTTCGCCTCGTCCTCGAGCTCGACGGCGAGATCATCGAGCGGGTCGACCCGCATATCGGCCTGCTCCACCGCGGCACCGAGAAGCTCTGCGAATACAAGACCTACCTCCAGGCGCTCCCTTATTTCGACCGCCTCGATTATTGCTCGCCGCTCTGCATGGAGCACAGCTATGTGCTCGCCATCGAGAAATTGCTCGGCCTCGACGTGCCGTTGCGCGCGCAATATCTGCGCGTCTTCTTCGCCGAGCTGACCCGAATCTCGAACCACATGCTCAACCTCGGCAGCCACGTCATGGACGTCGGCGCCATGACGCCGAACCTGTGGCTGTTCGAGCTTCGCGAAGATTGCATGAACTTCTACGAGCGCGCCTCGGGCGCGCGCATGCACGCCGCCTGGTTCCGCCCCGGCGGAGTCCACCAGGACGTGCCGCTCAAATTGCTCACCGACATCGGCGACTGGCTCGACACGCGGGTGCCGCGCATCTTCGAGGACGCGATCAGCCTGGTCGCCGACAACCGCATCTTCAAGCAGCGCAACGTCGACATCGCCACCGTCTCCAAGGAGGACGCGCTCGCCTGGGGCTTTTCCGGCCCGATGATCCGCGCCGCCGGCATCCCCTGGGATCTCAGGCGCTCCCAGCCCTACGACGTCTACGACCGCATGGATTTCGACATTCCGGTCGGCACCAAGGGCGATTGCTACGACCGCTTCATGGTCCGGGTCGAGGAGGTCCGCCAGTCGGTGCGGATCATGAAGCAATGCCTCAACGAAATGCCCGAAGGCCCGATCGCGTCGCTGGACCGCAAGGTCGTGCCGCCCAGGCGCGCCGAGATGAGGCAGTCGATGGAAGCGCTGATCCACCATTTCAAGCTCTACACCGAGGGCTTCCACGTCCCCGCCGGCGAGGTCTATGTCGCCACCGAAAGCCCCAAGGGCGAGTTCGGCGTCTATCTGGTCGCCGACGGCTCCAACAAGCCCTACCGTGTGAAGATCCGCCCGACCGCCTTCAGCCACCTCCAGGCGATGGACTTCATGTCCAAGGGCCACATGCTGGCGGACGTCACCGCGATCCTCGGCGCCATGGATATCGTGTTTGGGGAATGCGACCGGTGAGCGTCGAGCGGCAGGCCGGCGAGCGCTCCGGCCCTACCGCTTTCCCGGTCGAGGAGGCCGCGCCGATCGGGCGCCGCGCACTACTGCTTGGCTCTGTCGCCGGCCTTGGTGCACTGGCCGCCAGCCCGGCCGAGGCCTGCTCCTTCATTTCGGACCGGCGCACGCCGTTCGACGAGGCCGCCTGCCGCCGGGCGCTCGACAACTGGGTCGCATTGCTCAATGCCGGCCCGGAGCTGACGCTGGAAGTGGTGACCGAGCGGGTGGATGCGATGTCGCCGTTCTATGTCGACGGTGAGATGGTCCAGTCGGTGCTTGGAGATCGCTCGGAGACTTTGACCGGCGGCCAATATGTCTTCCACAAGGAATTCCGGCTCGCCGGCGGACGACCGGACCCGCGCCCCATCCGTGTGGCCGAGACGCATCACATTCGCCGGCTCCGCAACCGGGCCACCCATCAGTTCACGCTCGAACGTTATTCCTACGTCCCGGAGGAAGTGGCCGACGGAGGCAGCTGCGACATCTCCCATGAGGCCTATTACGGCACGTTCCGGACTTCCTATCTGGCCACCTTCCACAACAATCGCCTTGGGTCCATTCGGCTCTTCCCGGAATGGTATCTGGAGCAGCGTAGCACATGAGCGTGCCCCCCGCCGTCAATCTCGCCGAAAAGCTCGCGCTCTTCTCCGATCACTGGAACCCGCGCATCGTCGGCCGCTACAATGACAATGAGGTGCGCGTCTCGAAGCTGAAGGGCGAGTTCGTCTGGCACAGCCACGCCGAGACGGACGAGCTCTTCCTGGTCCTCAAGGGCCGGCTGACCATCGAGTTTCGGGACGGCGTCCGAACGCTCGGGCCCGGCGAGTTCCTGGTCGTGTCCAAAGGGGTCGAGCACCGCCCGGTCGCGCCGGAAGAGGTCGAACTCCTGATCATGGACCGCGAGGGCGAGCCGAATACAGGCGACGCCATCTCCGAACATACCCGCGCGGGGCTGGAGGCGCTGTGATGCGCCGCGCTCTGGCCATGCTCGCCTTGGGCGGCGCCGCCCCAGTGCTGGCGCAAGGGTCCGCGCCCGCGCTGGCGCCGAGTCCCGCGTCCCCGCCCGTCACCGATCGGGAGCGGGACTCGTTCGGCGACGCGGTCTCGCGGAACGATCTGGAGGCGGTGCGAGGCGTGGTCGGTCCCTATGTGCTGCTCTTCGCGGGGGGATTGAATTTCGAGCGATCGAGCCCCGAAGCCCTGGTCGAGGCGACGCGCGGCTGCCGGCTGTTCGAGGCGACGCGGATCGGCGACGATCCCGCCATGTGGTACCTTTATGCCTGTCCGGGCCGGCCCGCGGCGACATTCGCGCCTGGGAGGATCCCGGCGTCTATATCAAGCTCTGGCATCATCCCGCCGGAATGCTCGCCTCCTTCTGGTATCCGGGTCCGGTCGAGGTCCGGCGGCCGCCGCGCGGGTCGTTCGCGCCTCCCTCGCCGCCGGCGCCGCCCCGGCGTCCAAATCCCTGACCTTGCTGTTGTCGCGCCCGCCGCTTGGGGCTAGGGGACGCGCCAGGATGAAGACGATGAAGATGGCATCGATGCGATACGTCGCTCCGGCCCTGCTCGCGCTCTGCGCAGGCGCGTCGCAGGCGGCCGCGCAGCTTTCGCCGGGGCGGACCATGACGCAGGCGGACGTGGACGCCGCTTTTGCGCGCGATCGGCCGCTGGTCGAAGGCTTTCTGGCGGTGCTCGGGACCGCCGCGCCTTCCTCCTGGCAGCCGGGTTCCTATTCCTGGTATGCGGGCGATGGCAGGCCATGGCAGACGATCACCAGGGCGCGCTTCGCCGAGATCGGGGAGGTCGGCGGACAGATTACGCTCACCAGCGGCAGAGGAATGCCGACGCTCGCTTATAACGGCGTCTCCGTTCAATGGAATTGCGCGAGCCCGGCCGCCGCGGCACGCAGGCTCATCGGCTTCTTCAACTTCGAGCATGGCGGCGGCGACGTCGAGCTGTCGCCCGACACGGTAACGGAGCCCCGCTGATGGCCGAGGCAATGCGCCTGCCCGCAACCCCGGAAATCCGCGCGCGCTGGGGCGGCTTCGCCTGGACGGCCGAAAATGCGGAAAAAGCGAAGATGTTCATCGCCCGCTATCCGGCCGGCCGCCAGCAGAGCGCGATCATCCCCTTGCTCGACCTCGCCCAGCGCCAGATCGGCGTCGAGACGCAGACGCAGGGCTGGCTGCCAATCCCGGTGATCGAGCTCGTCGCGGCGCAACTGGGGATGCCCTACATAAGGGCCTACGAGGTGGCCACGTTCTACACGATGTTCAATCTCGCGCCCGTCGGACGTCACCATGTCCAGGTCTGCGGCACCACGCCCTGCATGCTGCGCGGCTCGGACGACGTGCTCGCCGCCTGCTACGCCAAGGGGCTGAAGAAGGGCCATACGACGCCCGACGGCCTGTTCACGCTGACCGAGGTCGAGTGCCTGGGCGCCTGCGCCAACGCGCCGATGGTCCAGATCAACGACGACAATTACGAGGATCTGACCTTCGATACGATGGCCGCCATCCTCGATGCGCTCGCCAAAGGCGAGGCTCCGGCGCCCGGCCCGCAGATCGATCGCCAGACCAGCTGCGCCGAGGGCGGGCCGACCACGCTGCCCGAAATGGCCGGCGGGAATCACGATTACAGGAGCCGCTGGTGACCCGGCTCGCTCTCGCCTCCCTCTCTCTGCTCGCCGCCTGCCAGAGCCAGCCGGCGCCGGCCAACAATGCCGCCGCGCCGCAGGTGAAGGCGGTGGCGCCGCCGGCCGACGACCGCGCCGTCGCCGAGCGGGTGGTCCGGCGCCAGCTCCACAACCCGCCGGGCCTTATTTTCTCCAACGCGCGCGTGATCGACCCGGGCCGGGTGCCGATCGTCTGCGGCGATGTCGAGCGCAATGGCCGCCGCGAGCGTTATATCGTCGTCGACGGCGAGGCGGCATGGATCGAATCGCAGACGCGTCCCGGAACGATGGACCAGGCCGTCCGCGAGCATTGCGGCGACGGCGAGCGCGGCTAGTGGAAGGGAAATCATCATGAGCGGCGTCATCGCCATCGTCCTTGCGGTCATCGCGATCTTCATCCTGTTCAAGGTGACCGTCTTCATCTTCAAATTGCTTGCGGTGCTGCTCCTGGTCGGCGCCGGCATTGCCGCCTTCGTCGTGATCCGCCAGAAGATCGGCGGGCCCAGGTGAAGGCCGCCTGGTTCTTCCTGATCGCGCTTGCGGTGATGGCGGTCTGCATCGGCCTCGGCGGCGGCCTGCTGCTGCCGGCGCTCGGCGTGGCGCGGGGCATTGCGGGCACGATTGCCGCCGGCTTCGGCGGCGCGATCATCGGCGTCTTCTATATCCTGATGTTCAAGAGGCCGAGCGGTGCTTGACGACAAAGACCGGATCTTCACCAATCTCTACGGCTTCCAGCCCTGGGGGCTGAAGGCGGCGCAAAAGCGCGGCGACTGGGACGGCACGGGCAAGCTGATGGCGCTCGGCCAGGACGCGATCATCGACATCGTCAAGGATTCGGGGCTTCGCGGCCGCGGCGGCGCCGGCTTCCCGACCGGCATGAAATGGAGCTTCATGCCCAAGGAGCCGAGCGAGGGCCGGCCCAATTTCCTGGTCATCAACGCCGACGAGAGCGAGCCCGGCTCGTGCAAGGACCGCGAGATCATCCGCCACGATCCGCACAAATTGATCGAAGGCGCGCTGATCGCCGGCTTCGCGATGCGCGCGCGGGCCGGCTATATCTACATACGCGGCGAATTCATCCGCGAGACGCAGACGCTCGAGGCTGCGGTCGCCGAGGCCTATGCCGCCGGGCTGCTCGGCAAGAATGCCTGCAAGTCGGGCTATGATTTCGATCTCTTCGTCCATCGCGGCGCCGGCGCCTATATTTGCGGCGAAGAGACGGCGATGCTCGAAAGCCTCGAGGGCAAGAAGGGCATGCCGCGCCTCAAGCCGCCCTTCCCGGCGGGGGCGGGCCTCTACGGCTGCCCGACCACGGTCAACAATGTCGAATCGATCGCGGTGGTGCCGGCGATCCTTCGCCGCGGCGCGCTCTGGTTCAAAAGCTTCGGCCGCGAGAAGAACGAAGGCACCAAGCTCTTCCAGATCTCCGGCCATGTCGAGCGGCCCTGCGTGGTCGAGGAGGCGATGTCGATCCCGTTCCGCGAATTGATCGACCGCCATGCCGGCGGGATCAGGGGCGGATGGGACAATCTGCTCGCAGTCATCCCCGGCGGCTCCTCCGTCCCGCTCGTTCCCGCCCATGAGATCATCGACGCGCCGATGGATTTCGACGGCCTCAAGGACCTCGGCTCGGGCCTCGGCACCGCCGCGGTCATCGTCATGGACCGGTCGACCGACATCGTGAAGGCGATCAGCCGAATCTCCTATTTCTACAAGCATGAGAGCTGCGGCCAGTGCACGCCCTGCCGCGAGGGCACTGGCTGGATGTGGCGGGTGATGGAGCGGCTCGTCGCGGGCAATGCCGAAATCCACGAGATCGACACGCTCTGGGACGTCACCAAGCAGGTCGAGGGCCACACCATCTGCGCGCTTGGCGACGCCGCCGCCTGGCCGATCCAGGGGCTGATCCGTCATTTCCGCCCGGAAATCGAGCGCCGCATCGCCGCGCGGCAGGGCGAGGCGCTGGAGGCGGCGGAGTGATCCGCCCGGCCCGCATGCTCTGACTGCTATGCGCCGTCCTTGCTCTTGCCGCGCCGGCACGTGCGCAGGAGGAGGAGGCATTCCGCCGTCACGCGCCCGCCGAGGCCGAACGGGCGATGGCCCAGTTCAGCCGGTGCACCGTCGACAGCTCCTCCCTGCGCCGCCGGGCGGAGCGCTTCGTGCGCCTGATTCCGGGCCAGCCGGACTATGGCGCCGAAGCCGTCGCGATCGCGACCAGCCGCTGCGCGCCGCTGCAGCTCGGCGGCCAGGCGCGGATCAGCTTCCAGCCCATTCTCTTCCGTTCCGCGCTGTTTTCGGCCCTGTATCAGCGCGAATTCGGCAGAACCGCGCCCTCCGACCTGCGCTCGGCACCGCCGCTCAGCCTGGCCGACGAGTTCTACGGGGATACGAGCACCCTCCCGCAGGACCTGCGCCTTATCCGCGCCCTTGGAGATTGCGCGGCGCGCGCCGACACCGCCGGGGTCCACGCGATGCTCCGCACCGAAGCCGGCAGCCGCGACGAACGCCCCGCGCTGGACGCCGCGATCCCCGTTCTTTCGAGCTGCCTTCCGGCGGGTCGAGACTTGCGCTTCAGCCGCGGAATGCTCCGCGGCATCCTCGCCGAAGGGCTTTATAAGCTGCGGAAGGCGGCCGCCGCACGGCCCGCGAGCGCATCGGATGGGGGGTGATGCATGAAGAGAGCCGCTTTCGCCATTCTGGCCTTCCTCGTCACCGCCACGGCCGGCGTGGCTCATGGGCAAATCGCGCCCGGCCGGTCGGGAAGCTCGAGCCTTCAATTCATGGATCAGGAAGAATCCATGCGCACCCTGGTTCTGTTCGGGCGCTGCTATGCCAGACGAGCCCGGGCCGACAGCCTGGCCCTCATCGCCACCCGTCCCACGTCGCGTGAGGAAGCCGAGACCTATCGGCGCCTGTTTCGTCGCGACGTGATCTGCCTTGGCCCCGGCACGACCATGAGCATGCCGCTCGCTTATGTCCGCGGCGCCATCGCCGAAGGTTTCTTCCACTCGGAAGAGGGTATCTCCGCCAGCCACCGGCTCGGTGCGCCGTCGGTCGACCAAGTCCGCAACGTCGCCGACGCCGCGCGCTGCTATGCGGCCGGACACCAGGGGCAGGTCCGAGCGCTGATCGCGATCAGCCCCGGCAGTAAGGCGGAGTTCGATGCGATCTCGGCGATGATGGAGGGGATTCGCGCCTGCCTGCCGACTGGAGCCAGGTTCGAGATGAGCGCGACCGTGATCCGTTACTGTCTGGTCGAGGGCCTGCTTCGGCTCGCGCCGGCTGCCCCGGTCCAGCCGGGGAATTGAGCGCAGGCCCGCAGGCGGGACCCCGCGTTGCGCTTTACGAGCGGGCGGGGCCGTGAGATAGTCGGGACGTGCGGCCCAGGGGGGCGGATACGCGGAGGCCGGAATGCAGCCGATCAAGAAGGTCCTTGAAGCTTTGGGCGTGACCCTGCTCGCCGCAGGCGCGACGCCGGCCGCGGCCCAATATGGCAGCGCGCCGCCCCCACCGCCTCCAGACCCGCCGCGCGGCGGGGCGGCGCCGGCCGCGCCAGCGCCGCCCGCGCCGCCCGCCGCGCCGACCGCTCCCGCCGAGGTCCTTCGCGCCGCCATCTGCGAGGTCGGGCGCAACGCGGATGCCGGCCACGCCTTGCTCATGACGATCCCCTTCTCGCCCGAGGAACGAAGCCAGGCCGGCGCCCTCGTCCGCACCGCGCAGCGCTGCTTGCGGCTGGCCGCGCCGGTCGCGACCACCAATTATTCCTTCCGCGGCGCGGTCGCCGAGGCGCTTTACGAAAGCCGGTTCGCAACGCCGCAGGTGGCGCGCTCGCCGGCGCTTGGCGCCGCGCCGCTGCCGCGTCCCGCGCCGGGGACCGACGCGCATGCCGTCGAGATCCTGGCGCCGATGTTCGCGCTGGTCGATTGCGTGACGCCGGGCCACCTGGATCTTGTCCGCGCGCTGCTGGCGACCGAGCCGAGAAGCCCGCCGGAGACGGCGGCGCTCGCCGCCTTCAACCCGTTCTTCATCGCCTGCGTGCCGGCCGGAACCCAGCTGCGCATCGACCCCAGGGTCATGCGGAACTTCTTCGCCGAGGCGCTCTATCGCTGGTCGGTCGTCCAGCGCGACGGCCCGGCCTCGCCATGGGCCGCTTCCGCGCCGGCGGCGGCGGCCGCTCCGGCCCCGGCGGCGGCGGCGCCCGCCCCCCAATAAATCGGCCCGCAACCCCTTGTCGGCCGTGGGGATAAAAGTCTAACGGCACCGCAGGCTGCGGCCCTCTCCGGGGCCCATGGATTTCGAGTCTCTATATGCCCAGGGTCACAGTCGCGGAGGAAGGATAGGCCATGGGGCTCGTCTATGCCGAAGTGAGGCTTTCCAACCCGGCGGCGGCGCCGCCGCTGGCACCCGTGGCCGCGCGCGCGCTCGTCGACAGCGGCTCGACCTTTCTCGTCATCCCGCAGCATATCGCCAATCAGCTGCGCCTCGGCATCCACGAGGAGCGCGAGGTGACGCTGGCCGACGGCATGAAGAAGCTTGTCCCCTATGCCGGCCCCGTCCAGGTCGAGGTGCTGAACCGCCGCGCCTTCGTCGGCGCGCTGGTGATGGGCGACGAGGTGCTGCTCGGCGCGATCCCGATGGAGGATATGGATCTGGTGATCCACCCCCTGCATCGCACGCTCGGCCCCAATCCCCTGAACCCCAATGTTCCCGGGGCGATGGCCAAGGGCTTGCCGCCGCGTTTCGAGGACCAGCGCGATGCCTAAGGTCAAAGTCGACGGCGTCGAGATCGAGGTTCCGCAGGGAGCGACCGTGCTTCAGGCCTGCGAGCTTGCGGGCAAGGAGATTCCGCGCTTCTGCTACCATGAGCGGCTGGCCATCGCCGGCAATTGCCGGATGTGCCTCGTCGAGGTGAAGCCCGGGCCGCCCAAGCCGCAGGCGAGCTGCGCGCTGCCGGCCGCCGACAAGCAGGAGATCTTCACCAACACGCCCGGAGTCCGCAAGGCGCGCGAGGGGGTGATGGAGTTCCTGCTCATCAACCACCCGCTCGATTGCCCGATCTGCGACCAGGGCGGCGAATGCGACCTGCAGGACCAGGCGATCGCCTATGGCCGCGGCCACAATCGCTACGACGAGAACAAGCGCGCAGTCACCGAGAAATATATGGGGCCCGTGGTCAAGACGATCATGACCCGATGCATCCATTGCACGCGCTGCGTGCGCTTCATGGAGCAGGTTGCTGGCGTCGAGGAGATCGGCGCGGTCGGGCGCGGCGAGAATATGGAGATCACTTCCTATCTCGAACATGCCCTGACCAGCGAGCTTTCGGGCAATGTCGTCGATCTCTGCCCGGTCGGCGCCCTGGTCTCCAAGCCCTACAGCTTCGAGGCGCGGCCCTGGGAGCTCAGGAAGGTGCCGGCGATCGACGTCATGGACGCGGTCGGCACCAATATCCGCCTCGACTCGCGCGGCCGCGAGGTGATGCGCGCGCTCCCGCGCCTCCACGAGGACGTCAACGAGGAATGGGCGTCGGACAAGACCCGCCACGCCGTCGACGGGCTCACCCGCAACCGGCTCGACCGGCCCTGGCTGCGCGACGGCGGCACGCTGCGCCCGGCGGCGTGGGACGAGGCCTTCGCCCGCATCGCCGAAGTGGCGAAAAAGGCCAAGGCGAGCGTCGCGGCGGTGGCCGGCGACCTCGTCGACGTCGAGACCATGTATGCGGCCAAGGCGCTGCTGGCCTCGCTTGGGTCGGACCTGCTCGAGGGACGCCAGACCGGCCTTGCCTATGACACGGCCAATCTCGCAGCGGTCAATTTCAACACCACCATCGCCGGCCTCGAGACTGCGGACGTCATCCTCCTCGTCGGCACCAATCCGCGCTGGGAAGCGCCGCTGGTGAACACCCGAATCCGCAAGGCGGTGCGGGCAGGGGCGAGGGTGTTCGCGATCGGGCCCGAAGTGGACCTCACCTACAAGGTCACCTGGCTGGGCGACGATCTGGCATTGCTCGCCGAGCTTCCGGACTCGCTCAAGCAGGCGGCGCGCCCCGCGGTCATCGTCGGCGGCGCCGCGCTCAAGGTGGCTGGCGGGCAGGCGGCGAGCCTGAAGCTGGTGGAAAGCCTCAATCTCGTCCGCCACGGCTGGAACGGCTATAACGTCCTGCACACCGCAGCCGCGCGGATGGGCGGGCTGATGCTCGGCTATGCGCAGGCCGGCGGCATGACGTCACTCGCGGAAAAGGCGCCGAAATTGCTGCTCCTGCTCGGCGCCGACGAGGCCGATCTCGCGCCGTTCGCGAGCAGCTTCAAGGTCTATATCGGCCATCATGGGGACAAGGGCGCGCAGGGCGCGGACGCGATCCTGCCCGGCGCCGCCTACAGCGAGAAGCACGGCATCCACGTCAATCTCGAGGGCCGCGTCCAATATAGCGAGAAAGCGGTCGATCCGCCCGGCGACGCCCGCGCCGACTGGTCGATCCTGCGCGCTTTGTCGGACGCGCTCGGGCGACCGCTTCCGTTCGACAGCTTCGGCGAATTGCGCGCCGCTTTGTTCGCCGATCACCCGGACTTCGCCTGGGCCGGCTTCGCCGCGCTTGAATGGGCGCCGCCCAAGCTGAAGGCGGTCGCGATCGCCAAGGGCAGCGCGCTGACCTATCCGATCCGAGATTTCTACCTGACCAACCCGATCGCCCGCTCCTCGCCGACGCTGCAGCTCTGCTCGGCCGAGCTGCTTCACGGCGCGGACCATGCGGAGGCGGCGGAATGAGCTTCTATCGCTGGTGCATGCGCCATGGCGCCGCGATCCTCTTCGCGATCGCCTTGCTCATTCTGGCGGCGGGGCTGATCGCTCCCATTTCCAGCCTGCTCGCCATGACCCGCGGCATGGCCTCCGATCTCTACTCGCGTCCCTCGGTCGGGCTGGCGGAGACGGCGCAGCTGTTTCTCGCCGCCTTCACCATGCCGATCCTCCCTTTCGCCGCCGCGCTGGTGATCGACCGGCTCGACCGCCGGATGCCGGCGAAAGACGAGAACCGGGAGACCTTTGAATGACCGCCTGGTTCCAGGGGCTGCTCGGCGCCGGCTGGGGGTGGTTCATCGCCACCCTCATCCTGATCCTGCTGATCGCGCTGCCGCTGATGCTGGCGGTGGCGATGATCATCTATGCCGATCGCAAGATCTGGGCGGCGATCGCGCTCAGGCGCGGGCCCAACGTGGTCGGCCCGTTCGGCCTGCTGCAGAGCTTCGCCGACGGGCTCAAGGTCTTCCTCAAGGAGACCATCATTCCGTCTTCGGCCAATCCGGGCCTGTTCCTGATCGCGCCGATCATCACCTTCGCGGTCGCCTTGATCGCCTGGGCGGTGATCCCGTTCGGGCCCGGCATGGTGCTCGCCAACATCAATGTCGGCCTGCTCTACCTGCTCGCAATCTCCTCGCTCGGCGTTTACGGGATCATCATCGCGGGCTGGGCGTCCAACTCGAAATATCCTTTCTACAGTGCGTTGCGCGCAGCAGCTCAGATGGTTTCTTATGAAGTCTCGATCGGCTTCGTGCTGATCCCGGTCGTGCTCTGGGCCGGCACGTTCAACCTGAGCGGCATCGTCGAGGCGCAGCGCGGCCATATTTTCGGGACGATCAACGGCTTCGGCTTCAACCCTCTCCTGTTCCCGATGGCGGTGATCTTCCTCATCTCCGCCATGGCCGAGACCGCGCGCGCGCCCTTCGACCTGACCGAGGCGGAAAGCGAGCTCGTCGCCGGCTACCAGACCGAATATAGCTCGATGAGCTTCGCGCTCTTCTGGCTCGGCGAATATGGCAACGTCCTTTTGATGTGCGCCATGAACGCGGTCCTGTTCTGGGGCGGCTGGCTCCCGCCGATCCATTGGGAGCCCTTATATGCGATACCCGGAATCTTCTGGTTCTTCCTGAAAATATTCATCTTTTTCTTCATCTTCTCCTGGGTGAAGGCGACCGTGCCCCGCTTCCGCTACGATCAGCTGATGCGGCTGGGGTGGAAGATCTTCCTGCCGATCTCGCTGATCTGGGTGTTCCTGGTCTCGGGCTATCTGATGCTGCTCAGGAACGGGATGCTGCCATGGTGATCGCACTCCTTCTGGCGGCCACGGCTGCCCTGTCCGGGAGTTATGATTGCCTCATCGACCGGCAGGTGGTGATCAACGAACGCGGCGTCCAGCCGGGCGCCGTGGTCGATCTCGATGGCACGGAGGGGGAGGCGTGGCGCTTCAGTGTGCGCCTGATCGAGCACAGGAACGCCGCGACCCAAGTCGAAGTGCGCTGGCCGGCAAATCCGATCCAGATAGCTGGCACGCAGGCGTCGCTCGACGTGGGTCCGGGCCATCTGGCCTTCCTGGCGATGTCACGTCCCCCCTGTATGTTCACCGAGACAAATTGCATGGCGCTGATTCAGCTCTCGGCGCGCGCGGACGGCAGCGCGGCCTTCACGATCATGCCGACCGGGCTGGCGGGCGACGGGAGCAGCGGCCGGACGCAGCTGCACGTCATCTTTACCGGCACCTGCCGGCGGCAGGATGGATCCTGAGATGAGCACCGCCGCCCTCGCCATCGCTGCCCTGCTCGCCGCCTCGCTGCCGGGCAGCTACGCCTGCGAGATCGCGCAGACGACGGTGGTCACCGAGAACGGGGTCCTGTCGGGCGCGCCCAATCAATTTCCCGAGGCTCACAGGCCGGGGTGGCGCTTCGGTGTCGAGGTGCGGGAGCGGGCAAATGCTACACCCGAAGTGGAGGTCAGGTGGCCGCCGGCGAGTCTGATCGAGCTCGGCGGCACCTATGCCGCGGTCGTGCTTGAGCCGAATCATCTCGTCGTCACGGCGATGGCGCGGTCCTGCCTCTTTGGCTCGACCAATTGCCCCGTCCTGATCCAGCTCGCGGCGCGCGAGGACGGCAGCCTGGGTTTCACGATCCTGCCCACCGGGCTCACCCGGCGGGCGCGGGGCAGCAGCGAACTCACCCAGATGAACATCATTTTCACCGGCTCGTGCCGGCGGCAGAACGGATCGTGAGATGAGCATCGCCCATTACATCAAGACCTTCACCCTCTGGGAATTCGTGAAGGCGCACGCCCTTACCCTGAAATATTTCTTCAAGCCCAAGGCGACGATCAACTACCCCTATGAAAAGAATCCGATCTCGCCCCGCTTCCGCGGCGAGCATGCGCTCAGGCGCTATCCCAACGGGGAGGAGCGCTGCATCGCCTGCAAATTGTGCGAGGCGGTGTGCCCGGCGCTCGCCATCACCATCGAGGCCGAGCCGCGCGCGGACGGTAGCCGGCGGACCACCCGCTACGACATCGACATGACGAAGTGCATCTATTGCGGCCTTTGCCAGGAGGCCTGCCCGGTCGATGCGATCGTCGAGGGGCCGAACATGGATTTCTCGACCGAAACCCGCGAGGAGCTGATCTACGACAAGGCCAAGCTCCTCGACAATGGCGACAAATGGGAGCGCATCCTGGCCGCGAACCTTGCCGCCGATGCGCCGTATCGGTAGGCGGCGCGCAGTGATTCAGGTCTTCGTCTTTTACCTCTTCGCCACCCTGGTCATCGCCTCGGGGGTGATGACGATCGCGTCGCGCAATCCGGTGCACTCCGTGCTCTGGCTGATCCTCGCTTTCTTCAACGCGGCGGGCCTGTTCCTGCTGATCGGCGCCGAGTTCCTCGCCTTCCTCCTGGTCATCGTCTACGTCGGCGCAGTCGCCGTCTTGTTCCTGTTCGTGGTGATGATGCTCGACGTCGATTTCGCCGCCTTGCGCGCCGGCTTCGCCAATTATCTCTTCCCGGGCCTGCTCCTCGCCGCCGCTTTGCTCGCCGAGATGGTCGCGGCCCTGCTCGCCCATGGGGCAGGGGCGATCGACCTCGGCAGCCGGGCCGCGCCTGCGGGGCCCGAAATGTCGAACATCCAGGCGCTCGGCCGGCTGCTCTACACGGATTACCTGTTCATCTTCGAGGCTGCGGGCATCGTCCTGCTCGTCGCCATGGTCGGCGCGATCGTGCTGACCCGGCGCAAGCGCTCGGACGTGCGGCCCCAGAACGTCTCCGCCCAGGTCCGCCGCCGCCCCAAGGACGCGGTGGTCAACATGCAGCCCGGCGTCGGCGAGGGGATGAAGCTGTGATCGGCTTGGGCCACTACCTCACCGTCGGCGCGATCCTGTTCGTGCTCGGCGTGTTCGGCATCTTCTTGAACCGCAAGAACGTAATCGTCATCCTGATGGCGATCGAACTCATCCTGCTCGCCGTGAACATCAACCTCGTCGCCTTCTCGGTCTTTCTCCACGACATGGTCGGACAGGTGTTCGCGATGTTCGTGCTCACCGTCGCCGCCGCCGAGGCCGCGATCGGGCTTGCCATCCTCGTCATCTACTTCCGCGGCCGCGGCACGATCGCGGTCGACGACATCAACCAGATGAAGGGGTGAGGATGTCGAGCCCCTACTCGATCCTCCCCGGGACGGGGAGGTGGCACGCCGAAGGCCTGACGGAGGGGGCCCCGCATTTGCGCGCGCCCCACCGCCGGGCCCCCGCCACCAGCCTGCGGCTGGTCCCCCTCCCCGTCCCGGGGAGGACCTTCGCATGACCGTCCAGCTCATCGTCTTCCTGCCCCTGCTGGCCGCCATCGTCGCCGGGCTCGGCAACCGCATGCTCGGCAACACCGCCGCCAAATTGATCACCACCGGCGCTTTGTTCGCGTCGATGGCGCTTTCCTGGCCGATCTTCCTCGGCTTCCTCGCCGGCACCGAGCATAGCCAGCTCCATCCGGTGCTCGGCTGGATCAATTCGGGCGCGCTCCAGGTCGACTGGGCCTTGCGCGTCGACGCGCTGACCGCGGTGATGCTGGTGGTGGTGACCACCGTCTCGGCGCTCGTCCACCTCTACTCCTGGGGCTATATGGCCGAGGACGACAGCCAGCCGCGCTTCTTCGCCTATCTCAGCCTGTTCACCTTTGCGATGCTGATGCTGGTGACCGCCGACAATCTCGTCCAAATGTTCTTCGGCTGGGAGGGGGTCGGCCTCGCCTCCTACCTGCTGATCGGCTTCTGGTACCACAAGCCGAGCGCTAACGCCGCCGCGCTGAAGGCCTTCCTGGTCAACCGCGTCGGCGATTTCGGCTTCTCGCTCGGCATTTTCGGCACCTTCCTGGTCTTCGGCACCGTCTCCATTCCGGCGATCCTCGAGGCCGTGCCGGGAATGGCCGGCTCGACCATCGGCTTCCTCGGCATGCGCGTCGACACGATGACGTTGCTCTGCATCCTCCTCTTCATCGGCGCCTGCGGCAAATCGGCGCAATTGGGCCTTCACACCTGGCTGCCCGACGCGATGGAGGGCCCGACCCCGGTCTCGGCGCTGATCCACGCCGCCACCATGGTCACCGCCGGCGTGTTCATGGTCTGCCGCCTGTCGCCGATGTTCGAGGCGAGCGCGACGGCGACGGCGCTCGTCACTTTCGTCGGCGCCGCCACCGCCATCTTCGCGGCCACGGTCGGCACGGTGCAGAACGACATCAAGCGGGTGATCGCTTATTCGACCTGCAGCCAGCTCGGCTACATGTTCTTCGCCGCCGGCGTCCATGCCTATGGCGCGGCGATGTTCCACCTCTTCACCCACGCGTTCTTCAAGGCTTTGCTCTTCCTCGGCGCAGGCAGCGTCATCCACGCCATGCACCACGAGCAGGACATGCGCTATTATGGCGGTTTGCGGAAACCGATCCCGTTCACCTTCTGGGCGATGCTGGTCGGCACGCTCGCCATCACCGGCGTCGGCATCATCCAGATCTTCGGCCTGCCGAGCCTCGGCTTCGCCGGCTTCTTCTCCAAGGACGCGATCATCGAGAGCGCTTATGCGAGCGGCACCAGCCTTGGCGGCTTCGCCTTCTTCATCGGCGTGCTCGCGGCGCTGCTGACCAGCTTCTACTCCTGGCGGCTGATGTTCCTGACCTTCTGGGGAAAGCCGCGCTGGGCGGCTTCCGAGCATATCCAGCACGCGCTTCACGGCGACCATCACGATCATCCGGACGCGGAGGATGCAGGCCACGACACCCATGCCGAGGAACCGGGCGCGCAGGCCGTGCCCGCCGGCACCGGCGGCTACCACCCGCATGAAAGCCCGTGGACGATATTGGTCCCGCTCGGCCTGCTTGCTCTGGGTGCAATGGTCGCCGGCCAGCTCTTCCACGAAGCGCTGATCGGCCACCATGCCGGCCACGATTTCTGGCACGGCAGCGTCGCGTTCAGCGCCGAGCAGGTCGAGGCGATGCACGCGGTGCCGCTCTGGGTGAAGCTGTCGGCGACCAGCGCGATGCTGATCGGCCTGCTGATCGCCTTCTACGCCTATATTCGCAACACGGCCTTCCCGGCGGCGTTCGTCGGCCAGTTCGGCCTCGTCTACCGCTTCCTCTTGAACAAATGGTATTTCGACGAAATCTACCACGCCTTGCTCGTCCGCCCGTCGCTCTGGCTCGGCCGCTTCCTGTGGAAGAAGGGCGACGAAGGCACGATCGACCGCTTCGGCCCCGACGGCGCCGCCGCCGCGATCGTCGCCGGCACAAGGCTCACCGCGCGCATCCAGACCGGCTATCTCTACACCTACGCGCTGGTCATGCTCCTCGGCGTCGCCGCCGCCGCGACCTGGGCGATGACGCGATGAGGGCGGCAGCGAAAACATTCGTCGTTCCCGCGAAAGTGGGAATCCACCTTCTTCCTCCCTGCCCGAAAGGCAGTCGGATCCCCGTTTTCGCGGGGATGACGGGGAGGGGCCGGTGATGCAGGGTTTTCCCATCCTCTCAGCCATCCTCGCGCTGCCGTTGCTCGGCGCGCTCGCCTGCCTGTTGAGCGGCCCGGTCGCCGCGCGCTGGATCGCGCTTGCGACCACGCTCGCCACGCTGGCGCTCTGCATCGGCCTTTGGCTCACCTACCAAATCGGCGGCGAGCAATGGCAGTTCACCGAATATAAGGAGATATTCGGCCGCTTCGCCTGGGCGCTCGGCATCGACGGCATCGCGCTGATGCTGATCGTACTCACCGCTTTCCTGATGCCGATCTGCATCGCCGCCTCCTGGACGGCGATCGAGAAGCGCGTTCCGGAATTCATGGCCTGCTTCCTGTTCATGGAGACGCTGATGATCGGCGTCTTCTGCGCGCAGGACATCTTCCTCTTCTACATCTTTTTCGAGGCCGGCCTGATCCCGATGTACCTGATCATCGGCATCTGGGGCGGCGCCAACCGCATCTACGCCGCCTATAAATTCTTCCTCTACACCCTGCTCGGGTCGGTGCTGATGCTGGTTGCCATGCTGTGGATGGTGAACTTCGCGGGCACGACCTCGATCCCGGCCTTGATGGAGACGGATTTCCCCGCCGAGGCGCAGAACTGGCTGTGGCTCGCTTTCTTCGCCAGCTTCGCGGTCAAGATGCCGATGTGGCCGGTCCACACCTGGCTGCCCGACGCGCACGTCCAGGCGCCGACCGCGGGCTCGGTGATCCTCGCCGGCGTGCTGCTGAAGATGGGCGGCTACGGTTTCATCCGCTTCTCGTTGCCGATGTTCCCGGAGGCCTCCGCTTACCTGATCTGGATCGTCTTCGGCCTCTCCATGGTCGCGGTCGTCTACACCTCGCTGGTCGCGCTCGTGCAGCAGGACATGAAGAAGCTGATCGCTTATTCGTCCGTGGCGCACATGGCCTTCGTCACCATCGGCCTGTTCGCCTTCAACAAGCAGGGGATCGAGGGCGGGCTCGTCGTCATGCTCAGCCACGGCCTGGTCTCGGGCGCGCTCTTCCTGTGCGTCGGCGTGGTCTACGACCGGCTGCACAGCCGCGACATCGACAAATATGGCGGCCTCTCCAACAACATGCCGCAATTCGCCCTCTTGTTCATGATCTTCACCATGGCCTCGGTCGGCCTGCCGGGCACGTCGGGCTTCGTCGGCGAGTTCCTGGCTTTGGTCGGCGCCTATGAGGCCAACTCCTGGGTCGCGGCGGTCGCCACCACCGGCATCATCCTCGGCGCCGCCTACATGCTCTGGCTCTACTGGCGCATCGCCTTCGGGACGGCGCGCACGGCCGAAGCGGCCGCCTTGCCCGATCTCAGCAAGCGTGAGCTGCTGATCCTCGCGCCGATCGCTGCGGCGGTGCTGTGGATGGGCGTCTATCCCGAAAGCTTCATGGCGCCGATGCGCGCCGACGTCGACGCCTTGCTCGCCCGCATCGAGCGCGCCGCGCCCGAGGGCGATGCCCGCCGCACCGCCGGCCGTCCCGCGCCCGCCGCCCGTGATGCCCACGTGCCCGCGACCAAGGCCGAGGGGACGCACCATTGATGCTTCACGATTTCCTCCTCATCCTCCCCGAAGAGATATTGAGCGTCGGCGCTTTGGTGCTGATGCTGGCCGCGGCCTGGGGCGGCGACAAGGCGGCGCCGGTGCTGACCTGGCTCGCGGTGCTGATCCTTGGCGTCGCCGCACTCTTCGTGCCCGGCATAGCCGATGCCGGCGGGACCGCGTTCGGCGGCCTCTTCATCGGCGACAGCTTCGCCGCTTTCTCGAAGATCACGATCTATGCCGGCGCCGCCATCGCCCTCATCGCGGCGATGAGCTGGTTCGGGCGCGACCGCGACTATCGCGCCGAATATCCGGTGCTGATCCTGTTCTCGGCGATCGGCATGGGGATGATGGTCTCGGCCGGTGACCTGCTCACCCTCTATGTCGGCCTCGAGCTGCAGAGCCTCGCCGCCTACGTTCTCGCCAGCTTTCAGCGTACCGACACGCGCTCGGCGGAGGCGGGCCTCAAATATTTCGTGCTGGGCGCGCTCGCCAGCGGCATCCTGCTCTACGGCATCTCCTTGCTCTACGGCTTCACCGGCACCACCCAGTTCGGCGGCATCGCGGCGGCGCTTGGCCACGGCGTCTCGACCGGGCAATTGTTCGGCATCGTCTTCGTCCTGGCGGGCCTCGCCTTCAAGATCAGCGCGGTGCCGTTCCACATGTGGACTCCCGACGTTTACGAAGGCGCGCCCACGCCGGTCACCGCCTTCTTCGCGTCGGCGCCCAAGGTCGCCGCCATGGCGCTTCTGGTCCGGGTCGCGGTCGAGGCGATGGCGCCGGCGCTTCACGAATGGCGGCAGATCGTGATCTTCGCTGCGCTCGCCTCGACCGTGCTCGGCGGAGTCGCCGCGATCGGCCAGCGCAGCGTCAAGCGCCTGCTCGCCTACAGCTCGATCAACAATGTCGGCTTCGCGCTCGTCGGCCTTGCCGCGGCCGGCCCGGCGGGCGTCGCTTCGGTCCTGTTCTACATGGCCGTTTATGTCGTGATGACGTTGGGCGCCTTCCTCGTCGTGCTGAGGATGCGCGACGCGCAAGGGCGCCCTGTCGAGACGATCGCCTCGCTTGCCGGCCTGTCGCGGACCCGGCCGATGCTCGCGCTGGCCATGGCGATCTTCATGTTCAGCCTCGCCGGCATCCCTCCGCTCTTCGGCTTCTGGCCCAAATTCCTGGTGTTTGACGCGGCGGTGGGCGCTGGCCTGACCTGGCTCGCCGCGGTGGCGATCGCGACCTCGGTGGTCAGCGCCTTTTACTACATCAAGATCGTCAAGCTCATCTATTTCGACGAGCCGGCGCCTGCCTTCGCCGAGACGAAGGAGCCGGTCGGCACCGCCCTGATCTTCGCCTCGGCCGTGTTCGTCTCGCCGCTCGGCTATCTCGCCATCCCCTGGCTGGGCGCCGCCGCCGCCAGGGCTGCGGGGGCCCTGTTCTAGACGCGTTCGGGACGACTACTTTCAAGCGCAAGTTGCCGTTGGCAAGTTAACGTGCAATTCTCTCGCATCATTTCGGGAGGGCAGTCGTCATGGACGAAGAACTCGAAAAGAAACTGGACGCGCGCTACCGCAGCCATTTCGGCTATCTGGCCGGCTATTTGCCGAAGGACCGGAAGATCGTCGACGCCTGGCAAAGGGACCTGAAGCGGCAGCTTGAAACGGCGAAGGCCGACGGCACCACGAAGCCGCGCGGCCCCGCGGTCCAGGCGATGGCGGACCTGATCGCGCGCGACGGCGTCGTGCGCATGTATGTCGAGCAGATGATCGAAGAGCAGCCGGCGGACAAAAAGCTGGCTTCCAGCGTCGAAGATATGCTGGCCTCGCTCGACCACATCGTCACGACCGCGCCCGAATACACGCCTGGCCCCAGCCAGGGCAACGCCTTCCCGATGTCGAACCTGTTCACCTACATGATGATGACGCCGGCGGGCGAAGCCCTGTTCCGCAACGCCGCCTTCAACGTCGCGCTCACCGGGGTGCTCAAGGACTGGTGCGCCTTCCTCGACAGCCCGGCGAGCCGCTACGTGCTCAACGAAGGCGAGACGGGGTGGCTGTGCCGACCGGCTTACTGGTACAACAAGCTGTACGATTTCGAGATTCCGGACCCTTCGGATCCGCATTGGGGCTGGCCGTCGTTCAACGCCTTCTTCCACCGCGAGATCAAGCCCGAGTGCCGCCCCGTGGCCGAACCTGACAATCCCAGGGTGATCGTCTCCCCCAATGACGGCACCGTCTACAACATGGCGGACAACGTTCAGCCGACCGCCCAATTCTGGCTGAAGGCGGAGCCCTATTCGCTCTTCAACATGCTCGACGGCCACTATGTCGACCGCTTCGCCGGCGGCAGCGTCTTCCAATCCTACCTGAGCGGCGCCGATTATCACCGCTGGCGCTCCCCGATCGACGGGATCGTCCGCCACGCGCGCGTGGTCGAGGGGCTGACGTTCAGCGACGCCGAATCGGCGGGGTATGACGACACCGCGGCGACCTATTCGCAAGGCTATGAGACCGCGGTGAACACGCGCGGCCTGGTGTTCATCGAAAGCCCCGACAGCACGATCGGCATGGTCTGCGTGATCCCGGTCGGAATCACCGAAATCTCCTCGGTCAGGATCTCGGTCAAGGAAGGCGACAAGGTCAGGAAGGGCGATGAGCTCGGCTATTTCAGCTATGGCGGCTCGAGCATGGCGATCGTGTTCCAGCCGGGGGCGATCGACCGCTTCACCGTGCCGGGCCGCCCGGCCGGCAACGATCCCGACAGCGGCCCGCCGATCCGCGTCAACGCGCAGATCGCCATCGCCCGATAACGCCGGAGCGACTAAGCCGGGACGATGATCCGTACGATCGCCGAAACCGGCTCGACCAATGACGACCTCGCCGCGCTCGCGCGCGACGGCGCGGCGGAGGGCCTCTGGCTGCGCGCCGAGCGGCAGACCGGCGGCAAGGGCCGGCAGGGCAGGGCCTGGGCCTCCCCGTCCGGCAATCTCCACGCCTCGACTTTGGTCCGCCTCCAAGCCGAGGATCCGCTCGCGCCGACCCTGGCCCTGGTCGCCGCCGTCGCGCTCCACGACGCGATCGCCCCGCATGCGCCCGCCGCGCGGATCAAATGGCCCAACGACCTGCTCGTCGACGGGGCCAAGCTCGCCGGCATCCTGCTCGAGCGCCAAAGCAACGCGGTGATCATCGGCTTCGGCGTCAACCTCGCGTCCCGCCCGGCCGGTCTCGACCGCGCCGCGATTTGCCTCGATCCGCCCGTGCCCGCGCCCGCCTTCCTCGAACGCCTCGCCGCCGGCTTCGCCGCCTGGCTCGCGCGCTGGCGGGCCGAGGGGCTCGCCCCGGTCCGCGCCGCCTGGCTCGTCGCCGCCCATCCCGTCGGCACCGCTCTGGCCGCCGGCGACGCGCGCGGCGCCTTCGACGGCCTCGACGAGACCGGCGCGCTTCGCCTGCGTCTCGCCGACGGGTCGTTGCGAGTCATCCACGCTGGCGACGTGTTCCTGATTTGACATATAGGCAGCCGCGCCGAAAGGTACGGCCATGAACGATGGACCGGATGCCTATTCCGGCGCGATGCGCGCGCCGTTCGCGATCTTCAACGATTTCCTGCTCGATCACGAGGCCGAGGCGCTGCGCGCGCCGATCGACCTGCATTTCAGCGACCCCCACCGGCACGGCTTCGACACGCATTTCGTCTGGAATTACTGGTACGTGCCCGGTCTCTACACTTATTTGCGGGCGCTGCCGGAAAGTGTGATCCCCTACGAGCTGGTCGCCTCGTTCCACGACGTGCTGACGCGCTGGGCGAGCGACACGCTCGGCCTGGCCAACGTCACCTGGCCGATCCTCAGCCTCTATGTCGACGGGTGCGGCCAGGGCATCCACAACGATTCGCACAATGGCCGCTTCGGCTATGTCTATTCGCTGACCCAGGACCGGCAGGGCCGTGGCGGCGAGACGATCGTCTTCAAGGAGGGCGATCCCTTCCGCAGCCGGCTGCGCACGCCCGATGCCGGCATCGGCCTCTACGATCTGGTCCCGCCCGTCTTCAACCGCCTCGTCCTGTTCGACGACCGCATGCCGCACGGCGTCCAGCGCGTCGAAGGAAATATGGACCCGACCGACGCGCGCATCGTCCTGCACGGCCATATCAGCGAGGCGGGCCCGATCGTCAGGGGGCCGCTACCGGCGAGCGCCATCGAGGCGGCGCGCGGGGTGGCGCTGGAGTCGGCGCTCGCCGCCTTTCCCGAGACCGGCCCGCTCCATCACGGCCCGCTCTGCGTCCGGCTCGAAATCGCGCCCGACGGGCGGGTGGACGGCTGCCGCGTGCTCGTTCACCGCGTCGCCCGAAGCGACGGCGGCTGCCCGGACGCTCTGGTCGGGGAGATAATCGGCGCACTCACCTCCGCTGGCTTCCCGGCCGCGCCTGCCGGCACCAGCGTCATCCTGCCGATCCTCGTCGGCGGCCTGCTGCGGCAGGCGGAGGGGATCGAGGGCTAGGGAAAGGGCTTGATTGGGAAGGCTTGGCTCGCCATCGCCGCGCGTCAACGCTAGGAGGCATTCATGCTGCTCGCCATCGACGCCGGTAACACCAACCTGGTCTTCGCCTTGGTCGAGGACGGCATCATCCGCGCGCGCTGGCGGATTGCGACCGATCCCCGCCGCACCGCCGATCAATATGCGGTCTGGCTGCACCAGCTGCTCGCGCTCGAAGGCTATACCAAGGCCGATGTCTCCGCCGTCATCATCGGCACCGTCGTTCCGCGCGCGCTCCACAATCTCGAAGTGCTCGCCGCCAAATATTTCGGCAAGGAGCCGATCGTGGCGGGGCAGGGGGCGGCGGATTGGGGGATCGAGCTCGACGTCGCCGAGCCCAAGTCGGTCGGCGCGGACCGGGTGCTCAACGTCATCGCCGCCCACGCTCTGCACGAGGGCGATCTCATCGTCGTCGATTTCGGCACCGCCACCACCTTCGACGTGGTCGATTATTCGGGCGCCTATAAAGGCGGCATCATCGCGCCGGGCATCAATCTGTCGCTCGACGCCTTGTTCAATGCCGCCGCCAAGCTGCCCCGGGTCGCCATCGAGGCGCCGGCGAGCCGGACCGTCATCGGCCGCACCACCGAGGAGCAGATGCATATCGGCATCTATTGGGGCTATGTCGCGATGATGGAGGGGCTGGTCCAGCGCCTCAAGGCCGAGATCGGCCGCCCGGCCACCGTGATCGCCACCGGCGGCCTCGCCACCTTGTTCGACACCCACACCGAGATTTTCGACGCGATCGAGGGCGATCTGACCATCCAGGGGCTGGCGATGCTGTACGAGCGGACTAACCAGGCCGCCTGATCGTCATTCCCGCGAAAGCGGGAATCCAGCTTCCTTCTCCCCGCCCACGGACTAAAGCAGCTGGACTCCCGCTTTCGCGGGAGTGACGGGGTGGGGGTGGAGTGACGTGAGAATATGAAACCCGGCAAGGAACTGCTCTTTCTCGCGCTCGGCGGCTCCGGCGAGATCGGCATGAACGTCAATCTCTACGGCTGCGAGGGCAAATGGGTGATGGTCGATCTCGGCCTGACCTTCGCCGATCCCAATTATCCGGGCGTCGAGCTGGTCCTGCCCGATCTCGCCTTCATCGAGGAGAATCGCGCCGATCTGCTCGGCATCGTCCTCACCCACGGTCATGAGGACCATATCGGCGCCATCCCCTATCTCGCCCACGATCTCGGCGTTCCGCTCTACGCGACTCCGTTCACCGCCGGCCTGATCGCCGGCAAACTCGAGGAGGAGGGGCTGACCGGCAAGGTCAAGCTCGTCACGGTCGAGATGGAGGGCGATTTCCGGCTCGGGCCATTCGGCTTCCGCTACCTTCCGCTCGCCCATTCGATCCCCGAGGGCAATGCGTTGCTGATCGACACGCCCTACGGCAAGATCTTTCACACCGGCGACTGGAAGCTGGACGACAGCCCCCAGCTCGGCGACCCGAGCACGGAGGCGGAGCTGCGCGCGGTCGGCGATGCCGGCGTGCTCGCCCTGGTCTGCGATTCGACCAACGTCTTCCAGGAGGCCTCGTCGGGCTCGGAGCTTGGCGTCCGCAAGGGCCTCGACGATGTCATCCAGGACGCCGATTGCCGGGTCCTCGTCACCACCTTCGCCTCCAACGCGGCCCGGCTCAAGACATTGGGCCATGTCGCGCAGGATACGGGCCGCCAGGTCTGCGTCGCCGGCCGCTCGCTCGACCGCATCTTGCAGGTTTCGAAGAGTGTCGGCTATCTCACTGATTTTCCACCAGTCATCGACTTCGAAACCGCGATGCGGCTGCCGCGGCGCGAGGTCATGATCATCGCCACGGGCGGGCAGGGGGAAAGCCGCGCCGCGCTCGCCCGGATCGCCTTCGGCCAGCACAAGCTCGCGCTCGATGCCGGCGATCTCGTCATCTTCTCGTCCAAGCAGATCCCCGGCAACGAGATCGCGATCGGCCGGATCCAGAACGAGCTCGCCGCAAAAGGCATCGAGATGATCACCGACCGCCAGGCGCCGGTCCACGTCTCCGGCCATCCCGGCCGCCCCGAGCTTGCCGCCATGTACCAGTGGATCCGGCCCGAGATCATCGTCCCGGTCCATGGCGAGATGCGCCACATGATGGAGCAGGCGCGCTTCGCCAAGGCGCGCGGCATCCCGCACGGCATCGTCCAGAAGAATGGCGACCTGATCCGCCTCGCCCCCGATGGGCCGGCGAAGATCGGCGAGGAGAAGGTCGGCCGCCTCGTCCTCGACGGCGACGTCATCCTCCACGCCGACGGCGGCACGATGAACGAGCGCCGCCGGCTTGCGCTCGCCGGCCTGATCTCGGTCGCGGTCACTCTCGACGGCCAGGATCGGCTCCAGGGCGCGGTCGCGGTCGACATGCAGGGCATCCCGGTCGAGGAGGATCGCGACGTCTTCCTGCGCGAGGCCGGCGAGGCGGCCGCCGAGGCGGTCGCCAAGGGCGCCGGCAACGAGGACAAATTGCGCGAGGCGATCCGGCTCGCGGTGCGCCGCTGTGCGACCGACTGGACCGGCAAGAAGCCCGTGGTCAGCGTGCTTCTGGTCCGGATCTGAGCCGATGCGCTGGACCTCGATCCTCGCCATATACATCCTGTTCTGGACGCTCTCGCTCTTCCTCGTCCTGCCCTTCGGCGTCCGCACCGCCGAGGAGGAAGGCGTCCAGCCCGGGCCCGGCCACGCCGAAAGCGCCCCCCACCGCTTCAACGTCCGCCGCACCGCGTTGCGCGCGACGATCCTGAGCGCGGTCCTCACCGCGCTCTACGTGGCCAATTACATTTACGGCTGGATCAAGGTCGAGGATGTCGACTGGCTGAACTGACTGTTCCCCGGCGAAATACGGGGTCCAGCGGCACCCGAGCCGGAACTGGGCCCCGGCTTTCGCCGGGGAACGGCTTCAATCTATTTCCGCAGCCGGTCGATCGCCTGCGCCAGCGCGACGTAGAGCTTGCCCATGTCGGAGGAGAGCAGGGTGATGCCGAGCGCCGAGCCGCCCTCGCCGGCGAGGATGCCGCGCAGCATCGCCTCGAAATCGGCGATGTAGCGGTTCACCTGGTCGCGGAAATCGGGCTCCTCCTCGTAATGGCGGAAGATCTCGCGCGCCTCGCCCGATTCGAGCAGCCGCACCGCGCGCCTCGTGAAGGCACCACGGTCGCCCTTGAGATAGGCCGCCCAGGCCGCGTCGCCTGGCTCGTTGGAGAGGATTTTGGAGACGTCGATCGCGGTCGAATTGAGCGCGTCGATGATGAGCGTCACGCGCCGCGACAGATCGGCCGCGTCCTTCTGCTCGCGTTCGGCCCTGTCCTCGGCGATCCGTTCCTCGATCGCGGCGGCGGTCTCGCCGATATTGAGCAATTGCCGGGTCAGCCGTTCGCTCGCCGCCTTGGCGGTGGCAAGCGCCAGATGCGAGGCATTGCCGATCTCGGCGATCTTCTCCGCGACCGGCGCGTCGAGCGCCTCGCCGAGCGCGCTCCGGCTCGCCGCGACCAGAGCATCGACGCTCTCCGGGATCACCGCGGCGATCGCCTCGCGGGCGTGGCTCGCCGCCTGCGCCGCGGCGTCGCGCACCCTGACCAAGGCGTCGACCAGCTCCGGCCCGGTCTGGCGGACCAATATCGCCGCCGCGCCGTCGGCCTCGCCGACCGCGACCCCGAGCGCACGCATCTTCTCCTCGGCCTCGCGCGCGCCTTCGCCCAGAGTGGCGAGCAACGCGTCGAGCGCCTCGCGCTGGCGCTCGATGCCGGCCTCGCTGCCGGCGATCTGCGCGGCGGCATTGGCGGCGGCGCTCTCCATCCGCTCCATCTTCGCCACCACCGCTTCGGCGGACGCGGCCGTGCGCTCGGACTGGATCTCGATCCCGGCCATGGCCGGCGGCATTTCGTCGCGCAATTGCGCCGTCACCTGGGCCAAAGCGGCGGCCATCGCCTCGGCGCGGGCGGTGAGCGCGTCCGATTGCGCCTGGCCATGATCGATCTCGCGCTGCAGGCCGGCGGCGGTGTCGCGCAATGCGCCCATCGACTGGACGAGCCGGGCATTCTGCTGATCGCCGCTCTCGCCGACATGGGCGATCTGGGTGCCGATCTCGTCGAGCTGGCGCGCCATTCCGCCCAACAGGGTGCGGCTGGCAGCGTCCTGGCTGGCGAGCCGGCCGGCGAGCATCTCGATCTTGCGCCCGGCCATGTCGAGCCGCTCGGCGAGCGACTTGGTCGCTTCGGCGCCGGCTTCCTCGAAGGCGGCCTTGCTCTGCTCGATCATCGCCAGCATCGTCTGGCCCTGGGCCTCGAGGCCGGCGCGCGCCATGTCGACCGATTCGGCGGCCTTGGCCATCGATCCGTCGATCGCCGCCTCCATCTGCTGCGCCGCCTCGTTCATCCGCTCGGCGGCGGCGCCGGCGCCGCTTTCGATCCTGGCGACATGGGCGCCGAGCCGCTGCGCGGCGCCGCCCGCCACCTCGTCGGCCTCGCGGCCCTTGGCGGCCAATGCGGCGAGCTGGCCTTCGAGCGCGCCGGCCTGCTCGTGCGCGGCGAGGCCGGCCTGCTTCATCGCCTCGGCGGCGGCACGCGCCTGCGCCTCGGCCTTGGGCAGATCGGCGAGCAGCACGCCGACGTCGATCCGCGCCGCTTCGGCGGCCAGATCGAGCGCCTGCGCCTTGCGGTCGAGATCGGCGGTCTCGCGGGCGAGCGTGGCCGTGACCCGGCCGATCCGGTCCGACGCCTCGTCGCCCAGGCTCATCAGCCGCGCCGCTTCCTCGTTGAGGGCGGCCCGATTGCCGGCGATCCGGGCCGCGACCGAGGCGAGCACGTTCTCGAGCGCCTGGCTTTCGTGCCGCATCGCCGTCACCGCGGCGGTGAAGCGCGCCGTCTCGCGCCGCGAGCTTCGCCCGAACACGAGCCAGAGCAGGCCGACAAGGACGAGCGGCGCGCTGAACGTCCCAGCCCAGCCGATCCAGGCGGGCAGGCTCGGGCCGGGCCAGGCCAAGGTGAGCGCGTAAATCGAGACGCCGATCCAGCCGAGCGCAAGCACGATCAGCAGGCCGGCGAGGATCATGCCGCCCGCGCGACGGGGCTCGGGCTCGGCCTCGATCTCGTCGATGCGGAAGTCGTCGGCGGGCGCCCGCGCGTCCCACGCCTCCGGCTGGGCCCACTCGGTCTCGCCGCCTTGCGGCTGCGTATCGGCATTCGCCACACTCATACCGGCCCCCTTTTGATCGCTCCTTGTACCAGAATGGGCCAGATAAGAAACGCCTCGTTAACTCCGCTGGCCTTATCGGCTGTGGATGGCCTTTGACCCCGGAGCATTGAACGCGTCCCTCGCCGCCGCCGTCGGCAGCGATCCGGCGCTGATGGCGGAGCTCAAATGCGCCTTCATCGACAGCATCGCACGCCAGCTCGATTTGCTCGGCCGCTCGCGCTGCGACGCCAATTGGGAGATCGCGGCCGCCCGCCTCAAGAGCATCGCCGCGAGCTTCGGCGCCGTCGGCCTGATCGCGCTCGCCGACGAAGCACAGGACGGCGCGCCGGGCGATCCCGTAGTTCTCCGCAAGATCGCCGCGGCGATCGAGGATTTCTCCAGCTAGAAACTTCGCCGCCACCCGCTTACCGTCCAGCGGAGCGGGAGGACCATGACGTGGCGCTGGCGGCGCTGATCGCAGCTTATCATGAATCGGGCGAGGCCGGGCATTTGCGCGCGACCCTGCCGCTCGCCGGCCGCACGGTGATCGAGCGCCAGGCGCGGCTCGCGGCTTCCGCCGGCGCCAATCCCGTTTTGATCTTCGTCGAGCGCATGCCGGCCGCCCTGAGCGCGGCGATCGAGCGGCTGCGCCGCGACCGCGTGCCGGTGAAGATCGTGCGCAACGCCGAGGAGGCGGCCGAGGCGGTCGACCCGTTCGACCGGCTGCTGCTCGTCGCCGACGGCGCGATCGTGCCCGCCGCCCAGCAGGTGAAGCTCGCCGCCGAGCCCGGCCCCGCGGTGCTCACCGTCCCCGACGGCGGCTATGGCGAATTGTACGAGCGGATCGACGCCGATTCGCGCTGGGCCGGGCTCGCCGCGATCGACGGCGCCCTGCTGCGCGAGACCGCCGGCATGCTGCGCGACTGGGATCTGCAATCGACCCTGCTGCGCCGAACCCTCCAGGCCGGCGCCGGCCACGTTTCGGCCGACGGCAGCGTTGCCATCGCCATCCTCGACCGCGAGGCCGATCTCGACGCGCTCGAGCGCCGGATCATCGCCGGCGCCGACGGCACCGGCCGGGGCTGGGCGGACCTAGCTTTGGCGCCGATCGAGCGCGCCGCGACCATGGTCCTGATCGGCAGCCCGGTCTCGCCGCAGATCGTCGGCCTCGCCGCCGCCTTGCTCACCGCATTGGGCGCGGCGAGCTTCTATGTCGGCTGGTATTGGATCGGCCTCGCCAAATTGCTCGCCGCGACCCCGCTCGAGGGCATCGCCACCCGGCTGGCGCGGCTCAGGATGCAGAGCGGCGTCCGCCAGGGCTGGTGGGCCTATCTGGTGCCGCTCTTCGCCGCCGCCGCCTTCGTCATCCTATCCTACGGCCTGGTCCCGGCCCATGGCTGGGGCATGGTCCTGCTCGCCTTCGTCACCTTGGCCTTCCTGGCGGCGCTCGCGGTCGAATGCGAAGGCGGGGAGATCCAGGGCGCCATCCTGCTCGCCGAGCGCAAGGGGATGACCTGGCTGATCCTCCCATTCGCCATTTTCGGCCTGTGGAACGCGGCCTTCGCCTTCCTGTTCGCTTACGCCGCCGCCTCCTTCTTCTGGGCGCAGCAGCAGGTCCACGCCCGGTATCGAGCGCAGGATCAGGATTAGCGGCGCTTTAACCCTGCGCGCGCTAAGGAAAAGCATGGCCGAAGCCGCATCGAACGGGCGAGGAAATCAAAGCGACGCCGCGCGCCTGCTGCTGGCCGCGGCGCGCGAGCGCTTTGCCGTCGCCGCGGCCGACCTTCTGCTGCCGGATCAGGCCCGTTTGACCGAGTGGCAGCGGCTCACCGCCGCCGCCCTGCTGACCCGTTTGATCGTCGGGATCGAGGACGATCTGCGCGCGCGCCTCGCGGTCCGGTTCGAGGATCATCCGGCGCTCCACGCCGCTCTCGCCTCAGCCCGCGTGCCGATCGCGCTGCCGATCCTGGAGCGCGCCAACGTGCTGAGCGACGCCGATCTCGGCAACGTCCTGGTCCGCCGGGTCGAGGAGCATCGCTTCTGGAAAGCGCATGCGCCGGCGCAAGGGGCGGATCTGCTGTTCGAGCTGGTCCGCGACAAGGACGGCGAGGTCGCCGCCGAGGCGATGGAGCTGGTTATCGCCCGCGCCCGCCGCTTCGATCGCTTCCAGGAGCCCGAAATGGGCCAGATCGAGCTCCCCGCCGAGCTCCAGCACAAGCTGGTCTGGCTCGTCGCCGCCTCGCTTCGCCACTATATCGTCCAGCAGCACGGCCTCGCCGCGGTCGATGGCCTGATCGAGGAGGCGGGCAGCGCCCTCATCGCCGGCCATGACGAGGGCAATATCCTCGAATCGCGCGCCATGCGGCTCGCCCGCCGCCTCAGCCGGCTCGGGCGGCTCGACGGCGCCCTGCTCGAGCGTATCCTCGCCGAAGGGATGCTGCCTTTGTTCATCGCCGGCGCGGCGACGCTTTGCGGTCTCGATTATGCCGCCGCCTGGGAAGTGATCGCCGACCCAAGGGGGCGCGGCCCGGCCATCCTGCTGCGCGCCGCCGATGTCGAGCGCAACGCGGCCGCCGCAATCCTGCTGCTCGCCAACAGCCGCGGCCCGCTCGTCTCGGGCGCCGAGGGCGACGCCACCGCCGCCCAGCTCGATCTCTACGACAGCCTCGATTCCGCAAGCGCCGAGGAGGTTCTCCGCCTGTGGCGCGCCGACCCCGGCTACCGCGCCGCCGTCGCCCGGGTCTCGACCCGCGCGCGCCCGGCCGGGCAGAGCGCATGAGCAGCGCCCCGGACCTGGACTGCGTCGCCGGCCGGGTCGACGCCGAAGGCCGGCTGATCGCCGCCGATCCGCCGCTCGCCGCTTTGCACGAGCAGGCCGGCGGCAGCGAGGGCGGAATGCTCGCAGTGCCGCAGATCGCAGCGCTCGCCCGGCTCGCCGGAAGGCTCGGAATCACCATCTCGCGCGCCGCCGTCGCCGCCGACGGCGATTTCGATGTGGACCTGTGGGTCCGTGCCGCGCCCGAGGGCGACGAGGTGGCGCTCGCCATATCGGGCTGGTCGGAGCGCCCGGCGCGCGCCGCCGCGCCCGCGCCGTCCCGCGAGCGCGAGGCCGATTTCCTGCGCGCCGCCGCCGATTGGACCTGGGAGACCGACGACACGCTTCGCCTGACCGCCTTGTCGCCGGGCGCCGCCGCCGCGATCGGCGCAGCGCCCGCGTCCTTCGTCGGCAAGCAGCTCACCCGCCTGTTCCGTTTCAAGGAGAATGAGGACGGCGCATTGCCCATCCTCAACGCGCTGGCCGAGCACAAGGCGTTCGACAGCCAGGTCGCCGAGCTGCGCGCCGGCCGCCAGGGCCGCTTTCTGCTCTCCGGCGTGCCACTGATCGACGGCGCCGGCCGCTTCGCCGGCTTTCGCGGCGCCGCGGTCGCGGTCGGCGCGGATTATGTCGCCGGCGCCGCCGCCCAGGTGCAGCGCGACGGCGCCGCGTTCGGCGAGCGGCTCGATCAGGCGTTGCGCGGCCCGCTCGCCCATATCATCGACCATGCCGAGCGGCTGCGCGCCCAGCCCGAGGGCCCGCTGCGCCGCGATTATGCCGGCTATGCCGACGACATTGCCTCGGCGGGGCGGCATCTGCTCGCTCTGGTCGACGATCTGGTCGACCTGCAGGCGGTCGAGCGGCCCGAATTCCGGCCCGAGATCGAGGCCATCGACCTCGCCGACATCGCCCGGCGCGCCGCCGGCCTGCTTAGCGTGCGCGCCGCCGATCGCGGCGTCCGCGTCGACGCGCCCGGCCTTGACGAGAGCCTGCCGGCGATCGGCGACTTCACCCGCGCGCTCCAGATCATGATGAACCTGATCACCAACGCGGTCCGCTACACGCCCGAGGGCGGCCAGGTCTGGGTGCGGATCGAGCAGGAAGGCGATCTCGCCGCGATCATCGTCGCAGACCAGGGCAAGGGCATCGCCGAGGCGGACCAGGACCGTATCTTCGAGAAGTTCGAGCGCGTCGACCCGACCGAGCCCGGCGGCACCGGCCTCGGCCTCTACATCGCCCGCCGCCTCGCCCGCGCCATGCACGGCGACATCTCGGTCGACAGCGCGCCGGGGCAGGGCGCGCGGTTCACCTTCACGCTGCCTCTGCGGAGTTCCTGACCGCCGGACGATTGCATCCCGGGCGGAAAGCTGAGAGATTCGCGGCATGCGCCGGCCCATCCTTCTCGCAGCGTGCCTCCTTTGTCTTGGCGCGACGGCGGCGCGCGTCCTGGCCGCGGTGCCCGTCGCTGTGCTCGGCCGCTCGAACGATCCCTGGGAAGGCGATCCCGCACAGAATCCGCGGACTCGCAGGCAATGCGACAACAGCTATGATTGGGTCGAAAAGTCGAATTGCCGGCAGATCACCGGCGCTGCGGTCGCGGTAAGGCGTCTCGAACGCGCGCCGGTCATCCCCTTGACCGACGGCGAGGCGGCAGTCCTGCTTGGCCTGGGCAGCAATCGTTCAGGCGCGGCGGCGGGCCTTTTCGACGCCTGGATGGCCGGGCAACGCGCCATACGCGCGCGAGTGATCGAACAGGGTCATGGCAGCTGGAGCCTGGCCGACCAGCGGGATCTTGACGCCCTGCTGGCGATCCGCAACGGGCCGCGACTCCGCGATTTTCGGCCTTATCTGGTGCGCGGTCTCACCGATGGCCGGCTTCGCGGTGACTTCTCGATGCAGATCTGCGGCACCACCCTAGTCGTCATGCACATGGCGACCGGGCGGATGCACCTGCCGCCGGACCGCGCCGCCTTCGTCGTCTTCCTTGGGCAAGCGCCAGACGAGGCCTTCATCTCCTGGGCGGTCGGCGGTCCCGAGCAAAGCGACTGAGGCGGGCGATGATCGACTATAGCGAGGACCAGTTTCGCGACCTTTGCCGCGGCCGCGTCGGTGAGGAAATCGGCGGCATGGAGCAGAAGCGCGCATCGGCGCTCCGCCATTTCTGGCTGGCGCTCGTCGTCGGCCTCGCGCTTACCGGGGTGGCCGCTTGGTGGGCGATTGCCGCGGGCCAGCTGATCGTGGGCGTGATCGGCGCCTCGGTCCTGGCCATGGCAACGATGGGTGCGGCAGTATGGCCGCTTGGGCGGGTGAGCCGCGACCTCAAGCTCCCCTTCCTCGAGGCCCTCGCCCAGAAAGGCGGCATGACCTATGTCGCCCACCGCTTCGAGCCGCCGGTCTACGCCGAGGCCAGGGACGCTTTGTTCGGGAGCTGGCTAACCACCCAGACTTTCACCGATCTCTTCCAGGGCACCGACGCCGACGGGCGCCGCTTCGCGGTCTACGAAGCGACGCTCTCGCGGCAGTCGGGCAAGGCCCTCGTCATCGTCTTCTCCGGCCAGATCTATGCCTTCCAGCGCCGCGCGCGTTCAGCGGGCCAGATCGTCGTCGTGCCCGACCGCGGCATCTTCAACTTCTTCAAGCCGCAGCGCGGCATGGATCGCGTGGCCTTCCAGAGCGATCCGGATTTCGAGAAGAAGTTCGAAGTCTATGCGACCGAGCCCTCCGCGGCGCAGCTGCTGCTGGGCAGCGAGGCCCGCCGCAAGGTCCTCGAATGGCGCCTCGGCGGCAAGGTGCTCGCTTATATCGGCCCCGAGGACGTGCTCGTCGCCATCACCGGCAAGAACCGCTTCGAGACCGGCTCGATGTTCCGCAGCCGGCCCGGCCAGGAGCGCGTCCGCGCGATGTTCGACGAGCTCCGCGCCTCGCTGGCGACGTTGCGGAGCGTGAAAGCGGCGCTCGATTAAGCGGGCAGATAATGATGCCGCAGGAAGCGGTTCCAGCCTTTCTTCGTCCGGCTCTCGACCGCGAAATAATAGCCGGCGCCTTCGTCGGCGGGCCAGTAGACGAAGCGGGCGAGGCCGGCCGGCATCTGCGCCTCGAAGGCGACCGCCTGGGGATGGACGTCGCTGCCGTCGGCCTGGGTCCCGCGCGCCTGCTTGCCGTCCGACGTGAAGGAGGTGAAGGCGAGGGCGCCGTCCTCGCCCTTGCCGAACAAGGCGATTTCCTCATAGCTCTTGCCGCCGCCCAAATCCCAATGCACGTCCAGGCGGGTGTAAGCGCCGCCGAGCACGGTCTCGAAGCGGCGCGTCACGCGGATCGTGCCGAAATTGCCGGGCCCCTCGGTCTCGGTCGCCCATTGCCCGAGCAGGGGCTTCAGCGCACCGAGCGCGCCGCGTCCGCTCTTCCAGGCCGCGCCGGCCATGCGCCTAACGCTTGTCGACCGGCACGTAATCGCGCTGGGTGGCGCCGCAATAGAGCTGGCGGGGACGGCCGATCTTCTGGTCGGGGTCGGCGATCATCTCGTTCCACTGGGCGACCCAGCCCACCGTCCGCGCGAGCGCGAAGAGGGCCGTGAACATCGAGGTCGGGAAGCCGATCGCCGAGAGGATCACGCCCGAATAGAAATCGACGTTGGGATAGAGCTTCTTCTCGATGAAATAATCGTCCTTGAGGGCGATCGCGGCGAGCTCCTGGGCGGTGTCGAGCACCGGATCGGAAATGCCGAGCTCCTTCAGCACCTCCTCGGCGGTCCTCTGCATCACCTTCGCGCGCGGGTCGAAATTCTTGTAGACGCGGTGGCCGAAGCCCATCAGCCGGAACGGATCGTCCTTGTCCTTGGCGCGGGCGATATATTCGGGAATGCGCTCGGGCCTCCCGATCTCGCGAAGCATGTTCAGGGCCGCCTCGTTGGCGCCGCCATGGGCGGGGCCCCACAGGCAGGCGATGCCGGCGGCGATGCAGGCGAAGGGGTTGGCGCCCGACGAGCCGGCGAGGCGCACCGTCGAGGTCGAGGCATTCTGCTCATGATCGGCGTGGAGGATGAAGATCCGCCGCATCGCATTTTCGATGATCGGATTGACCTCATAGGGCTCGGCCGGGACGCCGAAGGTCATCCTCAGGAAATTGCCGGTATAGGTCAGGCTGTTCTGCGGATAGACCATCGGCTGGCCGATCGAATATTTATAGGCCATGGCCGCGATCGTCGGCATCTTGGCGATCAGCCGGTGCGAGGCGATCATCCGCTGCTTGGGATCGGTGATGTCCGTGCTGTCGTGGTAGAAAGCGGAAAGCGCGCCGACCACGCCGCACATGATCGCCATCGGATGGGCGTCGCGCCGGAAGCCGCGGTAGAAGGTCGCGAGCTGCTCGTGGAGCATGGTGTGACGGCTGATCGTGCGGGTGAAGCCGGCGAGCTCGTCACCGCTCGGCAATTCGCCGTTGAGCAGCAGATAGCAGACCTCCATGAAGGTCGAATTCTCGGCGAGCTGGTCGATCGGATAGCCGCGGTGGAGCAGGATGCCCGCGTCGCCGTCGATATAGGTGATCTCCGAGCGGCAGGACGCGGTCGAGGTGAAGCCCGGATCGTAGGTGAAGGCGCCGGTCTCGGCGTAGAGCTTCCTGATGTCGACCACGTCCGGGCCCACCGAGCCCGACAGGACATTGAAATCGTGGCCTTCGTCGTTGATCGAGAGAGTGGCCTTGGCCGCCATCGTCAGTCCTTCCCTGTCTGCGCATCGGCGATCCTGGCCAGGCTCTCGTCCCGCCCCAGCAGCGCCAGCACATCGAAAATCCCCGGCGAGGTCGCCCGGCCGGTCAGCGCCGCCCGCAGGGGCTGCGCCACCTGGCCCAGCTTGACGCCGGACGCTTCAGCCACCTCTCGCACCGCCTGCTCCGTCGCCTCGGCCGTCCAGTCGCCAAGCTGAGCCAGCGACAGGTGGACGCGGCCGAGCAGGTCCCTTGCGTCTCCCGCTAACAGGGAAGCCGCTTTGTCGTCCATGTCAAGCGGCACCGATTTGAACAGGAACGCGGCGCCGTCCGCCAGTTCGTTGAGGTCCTTCGCCCGCGGCGTCAGCACCGGCATGGCGCTGGCGAGCAGGCCGGCATCGGCGCCCGCGATCTTCGGCGCGACCAAGGCAGCCAGGCGCGTGGGATCGGCCTCGCGCAGATAATGGCCGTTGAGATTTTCGAGCTTCTTGAGGTCGAAGCGCGACGGCGACTTGCCGACCGCGTCGATATCGAACCACGAAGCCGCCTGCTCGCGCGAGATGATCTCGTCGTCGCCATGGCCCCAGCCCAGCCGCAGCAGATAGTTGAACAGTGCCTCGGGCAGGATGCCGAGCTCGTCGCGATAATTGTCGACGCCGAGCGCGCCGTGCCGCTTGGAAAGCTTGGCGCCGTCCTGGCCGTGGATCAGCGGAACATGGCCGTAGACCGGCTCCGGCCAGCCCATCGCGCGGATGATGACGAGCTGGCGGAAGGCATTGTTGAGATGATCGTCGCCGCGGATGACGTGGGTGACGCCCATGTCGCGATCGTCGACGACCACGGCGAGCATGTAGGTCGGGCTGCCGTCCGAGCGCAGCAGGACGAAATCGTCGAGCTCCTCGTTCTGCACAATGACCCGGCCTTGGACCTGGTCCTCGATGACGGTCTCGCCGTCCTGCGGCGCCCTCAGCCGGATCACGAAGGGCGCGTCGGGCCCGTCCGTCCGGTCGCGCCACGGGCTGCGCGTGCGGAACGGCGTGCGTTCGGCTTTCGCGGCCTCGCGCCCGGCGGCCAGCTCGTCCTGGGTCATCCAGCAGCGATAAGCGTGGCCGCTTTCCAGCAGCGCCTGGGCCACTTCGGCATGGCGGCCGGCATATTCGGACTGGAAATGGGTTTCCCCGTCCCAGTCGAGGCCGAGCCATTTCATGCCGTCGATTATCGCGTCGATCGCCGCCTGGGTGGAGCGCGCCTTGTCGGTATCCTCGATCCTGAGCGTGAAGCGGCCGCCATGTCGGCGCGCGTAGAGCCAGTTGAACAGGGCCGTGCGGGCGCCGCCGATATGAAGGAATCCGGTCGGGGAGGGGGCGAACCGGGTGACGACCTCACTTGCGCTCACGAAGGGATTCTCCAAACATGGGCGCATGGCGGCCGGACACGCGAGCGCCCCTAGCATAGGCGAAGCGCCGCCACCAAGAGGGGAGGCGGGCCGGCTGCGTGCGATCTTCGAGGCGCTGGGTGCGCGACTCGAACGCCTGTTCGAGGCCGAGCGCGCCCAGCTGCCGCTCTGGCTGCCGGTCGGGCTGATGCTCGGCATCGCCGCCTGGTTCGCTTTGCCGGACCGGCCGATATGGTGGGCCTTCCTGCTGCTCGCCGCGGGGCTCGGCCTCGGCCTGCTCGCGCTCGCGCCGGGGACGCGCTGGGGCAGGGCGCTCGCCATCTTCAGCCTCGCCGCCGCTTTGGGCTGCGGCCTCACCTGGTGGAAGGCCGATCAGGCGGCCGCGCCGCGCATCGAGCGCGACGGCCTGCTCGAGGCGGAAGCGACCATCGAGAGCGTCCAGACCCTGGCCGCCGAGGAGGCGGTCCGCCTCGTCGTCCGCCCGGTCGGCGAGGGCCTGCCCGTGCGGCTTCGAATCAACGTCGCCGACGACAAGATCGTGCCCGGCCTCGCCCCCGGCGCGACCGTCCGGCTGCGCGCCTGGATGATGCCGCCGGCGCCGATGGCCGTGCCCGGCGGCTATGATTTCGCCCGCGCCGCCTGGTTCCAGCAGATCGGCGGCACCGGCCGGGCGCTCGACATCGCAATCGTCGCCCCGGCCTCCAGCCGGAGCCTCTCCGCAGCCATCGCCGGCTGGCGCCAGCGCCTTTCGGCCCATATTCGCGAGCGGCTCGGCGGCGGTGGCGAGGCGGGGATTGCCGCCGCGCTGGCGACCGGCGACCAGTTCGGTATCCCCGAGGCCGACGCCGAGGCGATGCGGCGCTCGGGCCTCGCCCATCTGCTTTCGGTCAGCGGGCTTCATTTGACGGCCGTGGTCGGCGCGGTGATGCTGCTGATGCTGAAATTGCTCGCCTTGAGCCCGGCTTTGGCGCTTCGCTTCCGCCTGATCCTGATCGCCGCCGCCGCCGGCGCGCTCGCCGGCATCGCCTACACGTTGCTGACCGGCGCCGAGGTGCCGACCATCCGTTCCTGCGTCGCCGCCTTGCTCGTCCTCGCCGGCATCGCTTTGGGCCGCGAGGCGCTCACCTTGCGCCTGGTCGCGGTCGGCGCCTTGGTCGTGCTGCTGCTCTGGCCCGAGAGCCTGCCCGGAGCGAGCTTCCAGATGAGCTTCGCCGCGATCACCGCGATCATCGCCCTCCATGAAAATCCGCGCGTCCAGGCCTGGGTCTCGCGCCGCGACGAGGGCTGGCCGACGCGGCTCGGCCGGATCCTCTTCGCGCTCGTCCTCACCGGCCTGGTCGTCGAGCTCGCCTTGATGCCGATCGCGCTCTTCCACTTCCACAAGGCCGGCCTTTACGGCGCCCTCGCCAACGTCGTCGCCATTCCGCTGACCACCTTCGTCATCATGCCGCTGGAGGCGCTCGCCTTGCTGCTCGACCTGGCCGGGCTCGGCGCGCCCTTCTGGTGGCTGACCGGCCAGGCTTTGTCCTTCCTGCTCTGGCTCGCCCACGCCGCCGCCGCCGCGCCCGGCGCGGTCGCCTTGCTGCCGGCGATGGCGCCGGCCGCCTTCGCTTCGATGGTCGCCGGCGGCCTGTGGATCTGCCTATGGCGGACGAAATGGCGGCGCTGGGGGGCGGTCCCGGTCGCGCTCGGCGCGCTCTGGGCGCTCGCCACGCCGGCGCCCGATCTCGTCGTCACCGGCGACGGCCGCCATCTCGCCCTGCGCACCGCGGACGGCGAGCTCGCTTTGCTGCGCCCGCGCGCCGGCGATTATGTCCGCGACACGCTCGCCGAAGCGAGCGGCGCCGAACCCGACTTCCTCGACCTCGAATCGCTGCCTGAGGCCGCCTGCAGCCGCGACCTGTGCGCCGCCGACATCGTCCGCGGCGGCCGGCGCTGGCGCCTGCTCGTCACCCGCACCCCCGATCTGGTCGCCTGGCCCGACATGGTCCGCGCCTGCGCCGAGGCCGACATCGTCGTCGCCGACCGCCGCCTGCCGCGCGCCTGCAACCCCCGCTGGCTGCGCGCTGACCGGAGCTTCCTGCGCCGAACCGGGGGCCTTTCGATCATGCTCGGCCAAAGCCCGCGCGTCGCCACCGTCGCGGAGCGGGTCGGGCGCCATCCCTGGGCCGGCGGCCGTTAGGGTTGCGGCGCCGGCCTTTTCCGGGGATCAACCGGCGGCATGGAGAATTTCGTGAAGATCGCCGAGGGTCTCGAGGTCGGCGCCGCTGTGGCCGAGCTGGCTGGCCAGCCGGATTATCTGTGGCTCAGGCTTAACCCCGACGCCTCGCGCTACATCTCCCTGCTCGGCGCGGACGGCGAGCGGCGGCTCGAGGCGGAGCTGCCCGAGACTTGGCGGCTGATCGACGCGGTCCGCGCGATCCTGGCGGCCGAGCAGGATGACAATGGCGCGCTCAGCCATGCCCGAGTCGGGCTGATGCCGCCGGGCGAGGGCCTGCCGCCGCACCATGACGGCATCGACGGCGTCACCCAGCGTCGCTACCAGCTCGCGCTCCAATCCGAGCGCGGTGTCGCCCTGACCGTCGGCGGCGAGACCCGCTGCCCGCGCCCCGGCGAGGCGTGGCGGATCGCGGCCCAGCGCACCCATTCGATCGCCAATGGCAGCGACGCCGATCGCATCACCATCCTCTTCGACACGAAGGGCTGACGGTTGCGCGGCGCAACGCGCGGTCTATCCTGCCGCGATGAGCATTATCGTCGGCAAAGTGGTCGAAATCACCCGTTACCCCGTCAAATCCATGGCGGGCGAGCCGATGTCCACCGCCGAGATCGACTGGCAGGGTATCGAGGGCGACCGCCAATATTGCCTCTACCGGACCGCCGACAAAGGCCGCTTCCCCTGGCTTTCCGGACGCGACTTCTCGAAGCTCGTCACCTATCGCGCGCGCTTTCGCGAGCCTGCGGACCCGCGCGCCTCCCCGGTCGATGTGCTGACACCCGACGGATCGAGCCTGGCGCTCGACGACCCGGGTCTGCTCGCCGAAATCGGGGAAGGCGCGGGCCGCGCGATCGGGCTGATCCAGTCGGGGCGGGGCCTGGCCGACGCGATGCCGGCCTCGATCATCAGCACGGCCACGCACGCCGCGCTCGGCGAGGCGCACGGCGCGCCGCTCGACCGCCGCCGCTTCCGCGCCAACATCCTCATCGAGAGCGACGTCCGGGAGAGCGAATGGCGCGGCAGGCGCCTGCGCTTCGGCCGCAAAGCCGACGGCGCGCCCGACGGTGCGGAATTGCTCGTCGCCGACGCCATTCCCCGCTGCGCGCTGATCACGATCGATCCGGACACCGGCATGCGCGATCCGGCCGTCATGCGCACGGTCGCGCGGAAATTCGGAAATCTGATCGGCGTCTACGCGATGCCCGCCAAGCCCGGCATCGTCAGGCTCGGCGATGCCGCCTGGCTCGGCGACTGAGCGATTCAATCCGCCTGCATGCAGGCGATCTCGTTGCCGCTGGGGTCGAGGAACTGGAAGCGGCGGCCGCCGGGAAAGGCGAAGATCGGGCGGGCGATCATGCCGCCGGCCAGCGTGACCGCGTCGAGCGCCGCCTCGAGATCCTCCACGTGAATCACCGGCAGTGGCGCCCGCGTCGCCTCGCTGCCGTCGCCCTGCAATCCGATATCGGTGTCGCCGGTCAGGGTCGCCGCATAGGTCGGCCCGAAGTCGGTCATCGCCCAGCCGAAGGCGCGCTCGTAAAAGGCCTTGGCGGTGGCCACGTCGCGCACCGGCAGCTCGACATAGTTCAATCGCGCCATTTCCTCATCCTTTCCTCAGCCGGCGAGCGCGTGCGCGTCGGCGATCCAGCCGATCAGCTCGTCGTCGAGCGCCTCGGCCGACTCGACCAGCATTTCGTTATGATAGCGATTGGCCGAGACCTTCTCGACCTTGCGGATGCGCGCGCCTTCGATCGGCGCCGAGGACCTGAGATTGAGCAACAGGGCATATTTGCGCGGGTGGAGGCCGGCAAACGCGGTCCTGCGGTTCAGGTGGATGCAGGTGCCCTTGGGATCGACCGTCACGTCCGGCAGCGCCCGCGCCCGTTCGATCAGCGCCCTCGCAAGCGTCCGCACTTCCGGCTCGCTGCGCGCGAAGATGCGGTTGACGGCCTCGCCCGAATTGCCGGCCGCTATCTGGGTCCCGTCCGGCCGTGCCATTGCCGATCCCCCCTCATCGCCCCTTTCGGCGCGCAGCCCGCGACGACCGCCGCACCGGCGAGGATGGCGGGCGGACGCGCGGAACGCCGCATCAATAGCGCCGCAGCAATCCCGCCAGCCTACCCTGGATCTGCACCTGCTCGGGCCGGTAGCGCTGCGGGTCGTAATGGCGGTTGGCTGGATCGAGGCGGATCATCTGGCCCTCCCGGCGGAAGGTCTTGAGAGTCGCTTCCTCGTCGTTGATCAGGGCGACCACGATCTCGCCGTCGCGCGCCGTC
This sequence comes from Allosphingosinicella sp., assembly GCA_035994965.1. Classification (GTDB taxonomy): domain Bacteria; phylum Pseudomonadota; class Alphaproteobacteria; order Sphingomonadales; family Sphingomonadaceae; genus Allosphingosinicella. Next base: position 20,607 of record DASYKV010000002.1, on the reverse strand, counting down.
TCCTGGCGGCAGATGAGCGCATAATCGCCGTCCAATATCCCTTCCTCGACCATCGAATCGCCGGCCACTTCGAGCGCATAATGCTCGCCCGGGCCGAGCAAGGCGGCGGGCACGGGCAGCATGCCGGTGCCCTGCAGCGCCTCGATCGGCGTGCCGGCGGCGATCCGGCCGTGCAGCGGGATATCGATGACGTCGTCGTTCGCGGCCCGGGGCGGCGCAGCGCCGGCGCCGGCGGTCACCGCCTTCTTCGCGTCGGGCATCTTGAGCACTTCGAGCGCGCGCGCCCGGTTGGGCAGCCGTCGGATGAAGCCGCGCTCGACCAGCGCCGAGATCAGGCGGTGGACGCCGCTCTTCGACTTGAGGTCGAGCGCGTCCTTCATCTCCTCGAACGATGGCGAAATGCCGGTCTCGGCAAGCTTGGAGTCGATATAGAGGAGCAGCTCATGTTGCTTGCGCGTCAGCATCCGAAGGTCTCCAGCTGGAACGTTTCCGGAACGTGTAAGGAACGTTACGGAAGGAGTCAAGCGGGCCCGCGCCGGGCGTCCGACTCGGCTGCCGCGATCGCCAGGAAATTGGCGAGCAGGACGTGGCCGTGCGCGCTGGCGACGCTCTCCGGGTGGAACTGGACTCCGTGGATCGGCAGCGTCTCGTGGCGGAGGCCCTGGATGGTGCCGTCCTGCGCGCGGGCGCTGACGGCCAGGCAATCGGGCAGGCCGGCGGACGCGACGCAAAGGCTGTGATAGCGAGTCGCTTCGAACGGGGAGGGGAGGCCGGCGAAGAGGCCGCCGCCGTCATGGTCGATGGCCGAGACCTTGCCGTGCATCGGCGCCGGCGCCCGCGTCACCCGGCCGCCGAAATGCTGGCCGATCGCCTGGTGGCCGAGGCAGATTCCGAGCAAGGGCAGCCGCGCTGCCGCGCAGGCCGCGACCAGCGCCAGCGAAATCCCCGCATCATCGGGCGCCCCGGGGCCCGGCGAGATCAGGATCGCCTCGGCCCCGCTCGCAAGCGCCTCGGCTGCGGTCAGCGCGTCGTTGCGCTCGACTCGCACCAGCGCCCCGATCTCGCGCAGATAGCGGACCAGATTCCAGGTGAAGCTGTCATAATTGTCGACGACGAGGATCATCGCCGCCGCCGGCCTTATTGCGCCGGCGGCACGCCGCCCGACAGCCGCAGGCGCTCGGCGCGGATCGCCGCGTCGTTGCGCTGGACGTTGGCGCGAAGCGTCATCGCCCGAAGGAATTGCCGCTCGAGCTCGACCTCCGCCGTTGCCTGGAGCTGCTGCCGGGTCGTGCCGAGCGTGTCCGGCGCCGACGCGATGTCGCCGCGAACGCTCTGCTGGGCGACGATCACGTACCAGCCGGCGCCCCCCGGCATGGCCAGCACCTCGGCCGTGCCCGGCCGTATCCGGAACAAGGCGGACAAAGGCGCCGGCGCCTGCCGATCGGCGCGGATGATGTCGACCCGGCGCAGGTCGATCTGCTCGGGCGGCCGCAGGCCGGGCATGGCCTCGGCGAAGGCGCGCGCGGGCGGCATGCCGCCCCTGATCCGAGCGACGATGGCATTGGCGATCTGGCGGGCACGGGCCAAGGCCTGTTCGCGGATCAGCGCCGCGCGCACCCGGTCGCGGACCTGGGGCAGCGGCGGCACCGCCGCCGGCTCGGCGCGGTCGACGGAGATCAGGGCGTAGCGCGCATTCCCCTGGATCTGCGCCACCGCGGGCTCGGGATTGTCGGCGTCGATCTCGAACGTTGCGGCGAGCAGCGGCCGAAGGTCCGCCGGCACCGCCCAGGCCTGGCCGTTGGCCTGAACGCCCGTGACGGTGATCGGCGGCGTGGTGACGATGGTGAGCCGGGCCGCGCGCGCGATCTCCTCGAAGCTTCCACCCGCGCTGATCTGGTCCTCGAGCCGGCTGGCGAGCGCGGCGACGGCGACGGCCGCCTTGCGCCGCGCAACCTCGCGGACGATGTCGGCGCGGACCGCTTCGAGCGGCCGGCCGGCCGATACGGTCTCGACCCTCACCACATGCCAGCCGAGCGGCGACCGGACCGGGCCGATCACCGCGCCTTGCTGGGCCCGGAACGCCTGCCCGGCAACGTCGGCGCTCGTCTGGTTGGCGAACCCCGCCTGCCTCATATTGGGCAGGCGGACGTCCGCCTCCGACCTGCCCGCGGCGCGCGCGGCCTCCATGAACGAGGTTCCGCCACGCACGCGTTGGGCGAAGGCATTCGCCTCGCTCTGGCCGGTGAACACGACCGACAGCAGGGTCCGGACCTGGCCGCTCTGATAATGCGGCGTGTTGCGGTAGACGGTCTGGATCTCCGCCTCGGTCGGCGCGGCGGCGGCGGCCTGCTCGGCGCCGATCACCGCAAATTTGATCACCCGGCGCTCGGGCACGGTATATTGGATGCGGTTGCGGGCATAATAGCGCGCTATCTCGTCGTCGGACGGGTTGATGCCGGCGGCGAGCGCGGCGACCGGCACCAGGCCGATCGCGCCGCGCCGCCGCTCGAGCCGTGCCGCCGCATAAGCTCGGACGACGCCCTGGGGAACGCGAAGGATCGGGGGCGAACCCGGCGCGCTTTGCGGAACCACCGGATCGAGCAATTGCTGCCGAATCAGGTCGGTCGCGACATTGCTGCGCAGCGTGCGCTCGTTGACTCCGCTCTGCTGCAGAAATTGCTGGTACAAGGCGGGGTCGTACTGGCCGACCGCATTCTGGAACTCGGCCCGGTTGACGAGGAAGCGGTCGATCATTTGCGCGGTGGCGACGAGGCCGCGGGCCTCGCCATACTGGCGCATCGCCACCAGGTTGATCAGCGCGTCGACCGCGCCTTCATAGCCGCCCTGGCGCAGATATTCGGCCATCTCGGCATTGGGCAATCGCGTGCGCAGCTGCTGGAAGCCCCGGTTGACCTCGGCGCTCGTCGCATCGGCGGTGATCGCCTCGCCGTTGACCGTCGCCAGCTGGTCGCCGGTCGGGCTGGCATTGCCGCCGCCGAGCGCGCCGAGGCCGCCGCCGCCGCCGGTACCGAAGCCGGTCACGACGATCGCGACCAGAGCGAGGAACAGCAGGGCGATGGTCGCCCAGGAACGGAGGGACTTGCGGAATCCGGAGATCATGTGGGGTCCAATGGCATGTGGGTTTGCGCGGCTCATAGAAGCGCGCTAGGCGCCCGGCAACCTTTGAACCGGGACAATCTCCATGCACCTCCGCCGCAAGCTCGTCGCCGGCAACTGGAAGATGAACGGCAATCTCGCCGCGCTCGCCGAGCTGGCGCCGATCGCCGACGCCGCGCGCGCGGCGGGCGGGGTCGACGTCGCCATCTGCCCGCCCTTCACCCTGATCGCCCCGGCCGTCACCCGCTCGGGCGGGCTGATCGTCGGCGCGCAGGATGTCCACGCGCACGAAAGCGGCGCCCATACCGGCTGCATCTCGGTGCCGATGGTCAGGGAAGCCGGCGCCAGGCTCGTCGTCGTCGGGCATAGCGAGCGCCGCGCGGATCAGCATGAGAGCGACGAAGAGGTTCGCGCCAAGGCCGAGGCGGCGCTTGCCGGCGGCCTCGTCGCGATCGTCTGCGTCGGCGAAAGCGCGGCCGAGCGCGGGGAAGGGCGCCATCTCGCAATCGTCGAGGCGATGCTCGCAGGCTCGCTGCCCGACGATTGGGAGGATGGCGAGCTGGTCGTCGCTTATGAGCCGATCTGGGCGATCGGCACCGGCAAGGTCGCGACCCCGGCCGACGTCGCCGAAATGCATCGCCGCATCCGCGAGGCGCTCGTCGGGCGCTATGGCGAGCGCGGGAGCAGGGTCCGAATCCTCTACGGCGGCTCGGTCAATGCCGGCAACGCCGCGGAGCTGTTCGCCGTCGCCGACGTCGACGGCGCCCTGGTCGGCGGCGCCAGCCTCACGGCCGCCGCCTTCGCGCCGATCGTCGAGGCGGCCGCCGCCAGTTAGGCCTCCCCAGGGAGGCCGTGTCCCGGCGAAGGCCGGGATCCAGTCTTGAGAAGCGAGCGCCGATGCACTAGATCGCCGGTCTGCCTCTTCCCTGAAAGATCGAAATGACCGGCTTTTTCACCTTCGTGCTCATCGTGCAGACGCTCGTCGCGGTCACGCTCATCGCTCTGATCCTGATGCAGCGCTCGGAAGGCGGCGGGCTCGCCGGCGGCGGCAGCCCGGCCGGGATGATGAGCGCGCGCGGCGCCTCGGACTTCCTGACCCGCGGCACCGCCATATTGGCGACGATCTTCGTCGCTTTGTCGATCCTGCTCGCCGGCCTCGCCGCCAGCCAACGCGGCGGCAGCGCCCCCTCGGCGTCGCTCCAGCGCAAGGCGGCCCCGGCCTCGGCACCCGCGACTCCGGCCGGCCCGCCCGCCGCCGCGCCCGCGCCCGCTCCAGCCGCTCCCGCCACGGGCAACACCGCGCGCTAAAGGCTCCGGAATCCCGCTTTCGCGGGGAATGACGGAAAAAATTTGATTCGACGGCTTGCCGGACCGCACCTGCGCCGTCTAACCGACAACTCCCATGGCGCGGTTCATTTTCATCACCGGCGGCGTGGTCTCCAGCCTTGGCAAGGGCCTCATGGCCGCCTCCCTCGCGGCCCTCCTCCAGGCGCGCGGCTACAAATGCCGGCTGCGCAAGCTCGACCCCTATCTCAACGTCGATCCAGGCACGATGAGCCCGTACCAGCACGGGGAGGTCTACGTCACCGACGACGGCGCCGAGACCGACCTCGATCTCGGCCATTACGAGCGCTTCACCGGCGTCCCCGCGCGGCAGAGCGACAACGTCACCTCGGGCCGGATCTACCAGGGCATCATCGCCCGCGAGCGCCGCGGCGACTATCTCGGCGCCACCGTCCAGGTCATCCCGCACGTCACCAACGCGATCAAGGACTTCATCCGCGCCGATGTCGAGGAGGAGTGCGACTTCTTCCTGTGCGAGGTCGGCGGCACCGTCGGCGACATCGAATCCTTGCCCTTCGTCGAGGCGATCCGCCAGTTCCGCAACGAGAGCGCCAAAGAACCTGGGGGGCGCGGCTCAACGCTCTCCATCCACACCACGCTCGTCCCCTATATCGCCGCCGCCGGCGAGCTGAAGACCAAGCCGACCCAGCACAGCGTGCGCGAGCTGACGTCGCTCGGCATCCAGCCCGAGATCATCGTCTGCCGCTGCGACCGCGAGCTGCCCGACGGCGAGCGCGAGAAGATTTCCAATTTCTGCAACGTCCGCAAGGAAGCGGTCATCCCCGCGCTCGACGCCAAGAGCATCTACGCCGTCCCCGCCCAATATCACGAGGCCGGGCTCGACGCCGAGGTGCTTCGCGCCTTCGGCATTACGGACGCGCCCGAGCCCGAAATGGCGCGCTGGGACGACGTCACCGACCGGCTGTTCAACCCCGAGGGCGAGGTCACGGTCGGCGTCGTCGGCAAATATGTCGGCCTCCAGGACGCCTACAAGTCGCTCACCGAGGCGCTCGTCCACGGCGGCCTCGCCAACCGCGTCAAGGTCAACATAAGCTGGCTCGACGCCGAATTGTTCGAGCATCCCGACGCCGAGATCGCCGCCGCCCTCGAGCCCCTCCACGCCATCCTCGTCCCCGGCGGCTTCGGCGAGCGCGGCAGCGAAGGCAAGATCGCCAGCGTCCACTTCGCCCGCACCCGCGACGTCCCCTTCTTCGGCATTTGCCTGGGCATGCAGATGGCCTGCATCGAGGCGGCGCGGAACATGGCGGGGATGGCGGGCGCCGGCTCCAACGAATTCGGCGAGGCGGAGGAGCCGGTCATCGGCCTGATCACCGAATGGATGAGCGACGAGGGGCTGCAGAAGCGGGCGGCGGGCGGCGATCTGGGCGGGACGATGCGGCTGGGCGCCTATCCGGCGGCGCTGGCCGGGAACAGCGTGGTGCGGAGCATCTACGGCGAAGACCTCATCTCGGAGCGCCACCGCCACCGCTACGAGGTGAACGCGCATTACAAGGACGCGCTGGAGGCGGGCGGGCTGGTCTTCTCTGGGATGAGCCCGGACGGCGAGCTGCCGGAGATTGTCGAGCGCCCGGATCACCCGTGGTTTGTGGGGGTACAGTTCCACCCGGAGTTGAAATCGAAGCCGTTCGAGCCGCATCCATTGTTTGCGAGCTTTATCGAGGCGGCCGTGAAGCAGAGCCGGCTCGTTTAAACGCGCGTCTCTACCACTGAAATACCTCCATTTTGGCGGATACTTAGCCGTTGCGCTGAAATCAGCCGCCTTATACTGTGATCGTTCGCGATTGGGGGGTCGCCGATGGGTTCCGGACCTGCGCTCCATTATCATCTGCCCGCCCGGCGCCCCGGCTCGTTCGGTTCGTCGGCGATCGGACGGGTCGCGGAGAGTGCGACGCTAACCTGGTTCCGTTTCGAACTTGTCCTGGCGTGGCTCGCTGTGGTGATCTTTTCCTTGGCAATTCCCTGGTCGAGCTTCGGCGCGGCCGCGCTGGTGCTCATGACCTCGCCGATCACGGCGCTGGCACTGGTGGTGCTTCTGAAGCTCTGCGGATGGGTCTTCTATTTCGTGCCGGGCATGGGAAAGCTGTGGGGATGGGGGCGGGTGATATTCCTGCGAGCCTTTTCGCGGTTGGTCGCGCAGCCCGCTCCCGTCATCGAATTGCCTGCTTGGGCACCCAATCGATAGAAGTCTTCCACTAAAGGAAATCGTCCGGTGTCAAGACAGGTAATCCTATGCCCATCATGTCGAGCAAAGGTCGGAATACCAGGCGATCGAGGTCGCTTGAAGGTCCGCTGCCCCAAATGCTCAACGGAATGGCTCTATCCGCCCACGGTTCACTATCTCGACGTGGCTTTCCGTTGCGCCCGGTCGGGAGATCCTTTCACCGTAACAATGAAACGATTTAGTCAGTCCGAGGATTTCGTAATCCATAGGATAGGTAAGTCTAATTCTAATATATCGCCCAAAAACAGGCCCAACGCTGTTAGATATGACGAAGCTGACAAAGGGGTTAATTTTTGTGATTACGATTCTGACAAATTCTCTTGGCAAGGATACTATTGCCCTTGCTGCGGCTATCTAGAGGAGTACTTTGTACATTGTGGCCGCTGCGACAATCTGGTTTGTGGCTGTCGTGTAACTAAGGAAGATGATGGGAATAAGATTTTCCAATGTTATCCGGCTTGTGGCCTGAAGGGGAGGGTTACGGGAAGCATAGAGAATTACGGGGGTCAGGATCGGGTTTTCAGTGACCGGCCTGCGTTCAAAACCATTGCTAATGCCGGTGTCGCGGGAAGACTGACGGACTCGTCTCGTCGCTCCTGATACCGAATGGCATGAGGTGAATAAGATTGGGCCGGGCTTTGCGAGGTCGCCAGCCTGGCAATCGTTAAGGCAGGGTTGGGGGGAATGCGCATTGACCGGGTTCTTTAACGGCGTCGATCCCAGTCAGGAAAATCCTCCGGCGTCGGAGGAGCCGGCGGCCTCGGGCTCCGGATCGGCCAGCTTCGCAACCTTAGCCTGACTGAAGGCGGATGGCGGATCTTTATGCAGAGCTTGGCCTCAAAAGAGGGGCGAGCGCGGGCGAGATAAAAAGCGCCTATCGCCGGCTCGCCAAAGAGCTGCATCCCGATAAGACGCGGAATAATCGCAAGGCAACGGACCACTTCTATAGGGTTCAGCAGGCGTACGATGTGCTGGACGACGAGTACAAGCGAGCCAAATATGATCGCAACGAGATCGACGAGGAGGGCAATCCCCGCGATGTCGACCCGACAGTTGAGGAGGAACTCTGGGAGCCTTCCCCGCTGGGGCTTCAGGCTCTGTGGCGCCTGGACCGTGCCGGGCGCAGAGCCCGCATTGCCGCCTGGTGTCGGGCGCACCCCCATCTCGTCCAGTACTTTGCCGACATCGATGAGCCGCCCCTCTTCACGCCGCCCCCGCCGGCGCCTCCTCCGCCCCCGCCTCCGCCGCCTCCCGCGTCCCAACCCGGCCGGCAGGCCATTTCCTGGCCGCGCACCGCCGGATGGCTGTTCGGAGGCCTGTTTGCCTTCCTAATTTTGAAGGATCTCGTATCCTGCGCGGGAAATATCATAAGGGAAATTGGCCACCCCACGCTCTATCAACCGCCCCCTCGAGCCACGGGTCCGAGCTTCACCGTCCAGCCCTTCTCCTCCCCGCAACGCTACGTCGTCGCGCCGGGCGGCGGACAGGTAAACCTGCGTGCGGGCCCGGGCCGAAACTACACGTCCCTCATGGTGCTGATGGCCGGCGAGGAAGTGACTGGCAATGGAAGCGCCGTGTCCGCGGAAGACACCACGTGGATCTCTGTGACACTGCAAAATGGAACCTCGGGATTCATCAGAGAGAATCTGCTGCGCGGGCGAACCGAACCGCCGGCTCAGCCCGTTGAAACGGCGCCGTCCCCAGAGCCGTTGGATGTATCCGAGCCAACGGCTCCAATCCAGGAAGGCAGCGGACAAACGCGATCGAATCCCAGCGGCACAACGCCTCGCCAATCTTCTGTGCCTCAACCGCAAAGCAGCTATAACGAGCCGGTCCGGACCGTGACATGCATCTTGCCGTCCGGCCAGGAAGCGCAGCTTTCTTCCGCGCAATGCCGGCAATCCTCGGGGGTTATTTATAGCAATGACCAGAATTAAAGCACTTTGCCGGCCAGCTGCGCTGGTCCTTGGCGCACTTTCGCTTTCGTCTTGTCTGATGATGCCGATCATGCCGCCGATTCCAGGGGGAACGCGCTCAGGCATGGGTTACGAGCGGACTGAGATAAGAAGCCAGCTCGCGATCGCGCCAGTTTCCTTTCCACAGCGGCCTACATATCGGCCGGTTCAGGCCTGCGTATACCGGGTGGTGATGGGAACTGCCGAGGGCGAGTGGTCTGAGGGCACCCAGCAGGTGTCGATAAGGCGGGTGAGGGACCGTTTGCTGATCACGGTGGTGCAGGGAGGCAATACGTCTACCGCTCTTATCGGCGACAATGGGCAGGTTTATGATTTCAACGTGTCGCTCGTTGACGGCGTACGTACTAACAGAGAAGCATTTTTCGGCGGCTCGCACGGGAATCGGGACGCGATGGCGGTCAACCCGATCAACCTGGCCTTTCCGCATTACGCCCTGCCGAGATTGAGCGTCGGCGAAATGACCGGCTTCGTTCAGCACGAAAGCGGTTGGCCCTGGGCGCGCTACGTCTATCGCGGCACAACCACCTATCATGGCTCGGAAGCAATCGTATTGGACTTGATCAGCCAAGGCGAGACTGCAGGTGGCGAGCCGTTAACGGTCGGCTTTAGCGTGATTGATCGCCGCACCTGGATGCCGCTTTATTACACCGTAGATTTCGGTTTCACGGTCGAAGCGCGGCAGGTTTCCTGCCGATAGAGCGATTTGTTGGATACAAATAGGATTTCGCCCGCCAGCATGAAGCGACTCGGCGCCTCGCACCGCCCGGCTCTTTCGCAGCGTCCGCCACTCGCCTCCGCGCACGGAGCTGCCGATTCCCGCGCACGCCGCGCGGTTGCAAAAGCCGCCATGGCCACTGCGAACATTGGGACCATTCGCGACCGCCGCCTCCGCCGGTCACTTTCTGTGACCAGCCAGGTTTTCTCTCCAGGGAAGCTGAAACTAATGAAACTTACGCCGCCCGCATTCGGCTGGCATGCCTGAAAACCTGAACGAACGGGGAGACATCGTGCGGATGCGGCGCCCTTAAGAAGCACCCCGCCACGCGTCCACTTTGTCCACTTTGGCGTCCTGAGGCCCGCCGCAAGCGCGGAGGCTAGCCCCGCCGTCCGCCCCTGCGCCGCGACGCAATCGCGCGCGCCGCAACGGGGCTCTCCGCCCCAGCCTCGCCGACCACGCTCACAGCCCGATCGCTCCGGATCGCGCTCAGCCTGCCGAGCGCCACCATCGCCTCGATGCGCTCGGCCGGCAACGCCTTGGAGAAGAGCCAGCCCTGCAAGTGGGTGCAGCCGACCTTCTGCATCGCCTGCATCTCCTGCTCGGTCTCGATGCCTTCAGCGACCACGTCCTTGCCGAGGATGCGGCCGAAATTGGCGACCGCCTCGATGATCGCCAAGGCGCGATCGCTGTTCTGGAGGCCGTGGACGAAGCTGCGGTCGATCTTGAGCCGGTCGAAGGGGAAATCGCGGATGTAGGCGAGGCTCGAATAGCCGGTGCCGAAATCGTCGAGGGCGAGCGCGAAGCCGCAATCCTTGAGCGTCTGCAGCATGCGGGTGGTGTGAGCATCGTTGGAAAGCAGGACCGATTCGGTGATCTCGACGGTGATCCGCTCCGGCGAGACGCCGTGGCGCTGGGTCGGCGCGATCAAATCCTCGAGGATCGAGACCGAGCGCAATTGCGCCGCAGAGACGTTGATCGCGGTGTGCAGCTGCGGCCAGCGCAGGCTGTCCTTCACCGCGCGCTCGATGACGAAGCGGCCGAGATCGGCCATCAGCCCGGCCTCCTCGGCGATCGGGATGAAGACGTCGGGCGGCACCACGCCGTGGCGCGCGCTGGTCCAGCGGCACAAAGCCTCGACCGAGCTGATCTGGCCCGTGGAGGCCTCGACGATCGGCTGGTAGAGGACGGAGAGCTCGCCCTGGGCGATCGCGGTCTTGAGGTCGACCTCGAGCATCCGGCGCTTCTCGATCTTCTGCGCCATCGAGGCTTCGAAGCGGACGTCGCAGCCGCGGCCGCTCGCTTTGGCCTCGTAGAGCGCGATGTCGGCCTCGCGCATCAGATCCTCGAAGGAGCGGCCGGCCTCGGCGAAGGCGATGCCGACCGAGGCATTGGCCTCGACGAGGTGGCCGATGACCCGGAACGGCGTGCCGAAGCAGTCGCGCACCATCGCCAGCAGCGAATCGGCATCGGCATCGTCGCGGCAATTGCGCACCACCGCGAATTCGTCGCCGCCGAGGCGGGCGACGAAATCGTCCTCGCGCATGGTCGCCCGCAGGCGCTCGGCGAGGCCGCGGACCAGCTGGTCTCCGGCATGGTGGCCGAGCGTGTCGTTAATGTCCTTGAAGCGGTCGACGTCGACGCAGGCGATGGCGAGCTTCGTGCCGTCGTGCTGCGCCGCCTCGGCGAAGGCGATGAGCTCGGTTTCGAGCAGGCGCCGGTTGGGCAGGCCGGTGAGCGCGTCGTGATTGGCGAGGTGCTGGGCGGCGGCTTCCCTGAGCTCGAGCGCCCGGGAGGCGGAGAAGAGGCGCCGGGCAAGCGCCGAGACGATGACGATGCAGATTGCGAGGCCGACGAGGACGAGCGGAAGCACGTTCTTGAGCAGCAGCAGGCCCGGGCGGCGCGGAGTCCAGGCGAGCGTGCCGAGCGCGCGGCCGTCGTCGGTCCTGAGGCTGTAGCCGCCGCGGCGCTCGCCGGCCGGGTTGCCGAAGCCGAGATCGGGCAGCAGCATGTCGCGGCCGGCGGCCGCCCAATAGGCTTCGTCGAGCTTGATGAAGCTGACCAGGATGCGCGGGCGCGGGCTTTGCAGCGCCATGTTCACCGAAGGCGTGATCGTCATCACCGAGGCGAGCTCGCCATGATCGCCGATCTGGACGACGGCGGCGGCGCTGCGGCCGTAGCGGCGGTTGCTGAAGTCGCTTTCGACGGCATCGCCGGTGAAGGCGGCGTCGGTGATTCGCGGCGAGACGTTGCGGCCGCCGCGGACCTGGGCGACCAAAGCGCGGACAGCGGCGAGGTCGGTGCGGTGCTGCGCCGCTGCCGTGCGGCTCTCGCCGGCGAAGCCGTAAACGGGGCGGTCTTGCTCGTCGAGAATCATGATCCGGTCGTGGTGGAAGCTCTCGGTCATGAACACGCCGACCTCGAGGTCGAGCCAGGCGGGATCGTAGGTGGTGCCGCGGCTCTTGGTCACCATCTCGTCCCACCAGGCGACGCTGCGCAGCTCGGAGAGCGAGCGGGTCAGCCGGGCGTTGATCGAATTGTCGATCAGCTCGGTCTGCGCGCCGACGATATTCTCGTCCATCTTGCGCGCCGAATAGAGGATGACGGCGATCATCGCAGCGCCGACGACGAGCATCAGGGCGGCGACGGGCACGATGAAGCGCCGCGTCGCGCTGACGCCGTTCCGTTCGCGGGCTGTTGCCATAGATTTCGCCATGTTCCGGCCCTGCATTTAGCGGCTCTGGGTTAACGAAAAGCTGACCACGTTCCTGTGGTCTTTCGCAGTCGCGGCCCACCGGTGTCATTTCCGCCGGAAATGCAGCCCGCTGTGGCAAAAAAGCCACGTTCTCCGTGGCCTGGTAAATTATTTTTTAACCAAGCGACATACACGCGCGGAGTCCGGAGACTAGGGGTGTGAAGGCAGGGATGCGGATCCGGCCTTCACGCAAATCGAGGGGTTCTCCGTGATCGTTCAACTGGCCATTCTAGCCGCTCTGCTCCAGGCTCTGGGCTATGTCCTCTACGCCCGCTTGTTCCTCAAGAAGGTGATCCGGCCCAACGCCGCCAGCTCCTTCATGTTCGCTTACGGCACGGCCCTTCTGGTCCTGCTCGAATATGGCGACGGCGCCTCCTGGGTGATGCTCGCGCTCCCCGCCACCTGCGCCTTCATGAGCGTCTTCATCGCCCTCCTTTGCCTGCGCAAGGGCGCCACCGAGCGCGTCGACAAGGTCGAGGCGACCGCTTTTTCCGCCGACGTCTGGCTCACTATCCTGTGGGCCGGAATCGCTTTCGGCTATGGCAGCGTCGACAGCTTCTCGACCGGCTTCCTGCTCGCCGGCAACGTCACCACGCTGACCGCCTTCTTCCCCGTCCTGCGGTCGACCTGGAAGACCCCCGAGCGCGAGTGCCCGGAGCCCTGGATCGTATGGACCGCCGCTTATGGCGTGCTCGGCGTCGTGACGCTGCTCGCCGATCAGGGCCGCCACCCCGCGCTGATGGTATATCCCTTGCTTTCGATGGTCCTGCACGGCACAGTCGCCGTTATGTCTCTACGCGCAAAGGCGAATATCGGACGCTGGGTCGACGCCGCCCGGACCATCTACATCGGCAGGAGCGCGATTCACGGCCACGGCATGATCGCCGGCCGCCGCTTCGAGCCGGGCGAGGCCGTCTGGAAGCTGACCGGCAAGCCGATCTTCGGCGCGGTCACCGAGAGCGGTCCCAATTATATCGGCATCGGCCCGAACGTGTGGATCGATCCCGATCTGCCGTTCGACCATATCAACCATCATTGCGCCCCCAACGCCGCCTTCGGCCCGCGCCGCCAGCTCATCGCGCTTCGCCCGATCGATGCGCACGAAGAGGTGACGATGGACTATTCGACCACGGAGGCGGACGCCGCCTGGGCGATGGCCTGCAGCTGCGGGGCGGAAGGCTGCCGCAAGATGCTCTATTCGATCCAGCACGCCTTCGCGCACCAGGCCGAGCCGCCGCCCGCGAGCCCGGTCATGCAATTGGTCTGGCGCAACCGCCACGCCGCCGCGGCCGCCAGCGCCTTCCCGCAGCTGCCTGTCCCCGCCGCGGCACCGGCCTTGCCGCCGCATTTCGAGCCGGTCCACGCCTATCAGCGGCGCTATCCGCTGCTTCCCGCCACCGCGACGCGCCGGCGTCTGCTGCGGACGCGCAGGGCAGGGGCGTCGAGCCTCGCCTGGCGGGCCTTCGGTTCGATATAGGGTCCGCACGGGCCGCTGGTTTACGGTCCGCTAACCAGCTTCGGCTAACAGGCGAGCCATGACCCAGCATCTTCAGCGCCGCAGCGCGCTCACCGCCTTCGCCCTCCTCGCTCTGGCCGCCACGCCCGCGCATGCGCAGGACGACGCGCCCGCGCCGGCCGCGGAGCAGGCCGCCGACGACGGCGCCTTCGATATCACCGCCACCGGGACCGTCGTTTCGGACTATCGCTTCCGCGGCGTCTCGCAGTCGGATCGGGATCCCTCGGCGCAGGCCTCGGTCGATATCACTTATCGCGGCTTCTATGTCGGTGCCTGGGCCTCTTCGATCGCGCGCTACGCCGATACCAATGTCGAGCTCGATCTCTATGCCGGCTATGCCGGCACGGCGGGGCCGATCGAATATGAGATCGGCGCGATCGCCTATCTCTATCCGGGCGGCGACGGCACCGGCAACGTCTACGAGGCCACCGGCGCCTTGTCCTATCGTCTGGGCCCGGTGCAGGCGAAGCTCAGCGCCTTCTACGCGCCCGACCAGGACAATCTTGCCGGTGACAATCTTTATCTGAGCGCCGAGGCCAAGGCCGGGATTCCGGGAACGCCGTTCACCCTTTTCGCCCAGTTCGGGCGCGAGCGCGGCTCCTTCTACGGCAGCAAGCAGGATTGGTCGTTCGGCGCCGAATTCACCCGCGGCCCGTTCACCGCGAGCCTGGGCTATTTCGACACCGACCTGAACGGCGTCACGTCGGGCCTGGGCCGCAACGTGCGCAGCGGCATCGTCGCCAGTGCCAGCTTCGAATTCTAGCTTCGCTCTCGTTTGAGAGGCTCCGTGAAAGAAAAGTGAGATTCCAGCTTTCGCTGGAATGACGATTCAGTCCGGATCGACAACTCAGATTGGACGCCGCGCTCAGCGGGTCGCGAACTGGCCAGCTTCGGCGCCGAAATGCTCCTTGGCGTGGGTGCGGGCGGCGGTGGCGCTCTTGAAGCTTTCCTCGACCGGAGTCGCCGTCACCAGGGGATAGCCCTGGCTGTTGTAGCGGGTCTCGCGGACGGTGAGGCGAAAGCTTCCGTCCTCGTCCTTGGCGATCAGATAGGGCTTCAGTATTTCTCTCGACATCGGTCGGGTCCGTTCATCAAAACGCCCTCCCTTTACGAGGGAGGGCGGGGGTGGTGGCTTCAGTCGACCATCGCGGCGACCAGTCGGCGAAGCGCCAAAGGCGCGTGCCGCGTGGGCGCGGGGGTCGGTCTGGATGCCTTGGGTGTCGCCAGCAGGGCCAGCGGCAGATAAAGTTTCGGTCGTTTTTCGTAGTTCATTTCATTCCTGGGCGGCCGTGGCCGCCATCATAAGTCGTTCGTGTGTTGAGGCGTCATCGCCTGAAGGTCCGGCGGCGCGGTCCGCTCCCCGGACCCTGGCCCGGTATCTTCTCGCGGAAGATGATCCGGCCCTTGCTCAGATCGTAGGGGGTCATCTCGACATGGACCCGGTCGCCGACCACCGACTTGATGCGGAAACGCCGCATCTTGCCGGCGGTGTAGGCGATGATCCGGTGCTCGTTGTCGAGCATGACTCCGAACCGGCCATCGGGGTAGATCTCGTCGATCTGCCCCTCCATGACCATCAATTCCTCTTTGGCCACGCTTTAGGAGGCGTCCGAGAGATTGACCGCGGAGCTCTTGCCGTTCTGGCCGGTCTCCAGCTCGTAGCTGACCTTCTGGCCTTCCTTGAGGCTGCCCATGCCGGCGCGCTCGACGGCGCTGATGTGGACGAAGGCGTCGGGGCCGCCGGCTTCGTTGGTGATGAAGCCGTAGCCACGGTCCATGTTGAAGAATTTTACGGTGCCGATAGCCATGATCGGGTCCTTTCAAATGCAAAAATTGCCCGCGCGCAAAAGGCGCGGCGGGGCCAGTGAAGCTTGAAAGGAAGAGAGAGGCCCGAAGGCGTCAGATTCGCTCGCAGGCGACGTCAGCCCCTTTGATATAGGCCAAGCGCCGTTCATTTACAACGCGCCATGGCTGAACGCTCAGGGCAGGGGCTCGCGGACGACGCCCTTGGACCAGGCGACCTCGATCGTGAGCCCTTCGCCGGGCCCCAGCGGGCGGGTCGCGGAGATGCTGATCTCGCCCGGCCGCTCGGAGGTCACCCTGGCATCGGCCTCGGTCGATCCGGCCGCTCCCGTATAGAATGCGCGATTGCCGAAGCGGGCCCGGGCCGGCAGGCGAAGCCGGACCTCGGCGCGGTCGATCGCGAACGGCCAGCCATTCCCGGTCACGTTCCAATAAAGCTCGTCCCGGTCGGCGAAGAAGCCGATCTGGCGCGTCGTGCGGTAGCGGATGCTGTAGCTGTGCGTGCCGGGCGCGAGCAATGCGTCGGCATTCCCGATCATGATTCGCACGCCATTTTCGACGGGCTCGGTCCGCCAGCGCTCGGGCCGTCCGTCGCGGGTGACGCTCGCGACCTCGAAGCCGATCTCCACCGTTCGGCCCGCCGACCGGTAACTGGTCGGGAAATCGCGATAGATTCCGTGCCGGAACCGATCGCCCCGGGCCGCGATCCGGATCGTGTCCGTCACGTCCAGCGAGGCGTCGCGGCGCACCTGGATGTCGCTGGAAAAGGAGAGGATGCGCTCGACCCCGGCCTGGGCCCCGCGCGCGCGCTGGGCTGGAGCGGGCGCGGCCATGCAGAGCAGGACGAGCAACGCCACGTGTCGCAAAAGGTTCGCCATCCTGCCGTCGCTCCCGTGCTGTTATCGGCTGGCGGATAGCAGATTCTGACCCTTATCCGCTATTGACTGGGAAGCGATTGCCTTCTTCTATGCCGCGACTTCGGTCGGGCTATGCAGGGAGGCCGTGGCGTGACACCGGGTTTCTGCGAAAAATGCGGGGCGCCGACGAGCGCGGGTGCGCTGTTCTGCGCCACTTGCGGGCATCAGCTCCCGAGCTCCGCACCGGACGCCGGTCCGCCGATTCCCGAAGCGCCGCCCGTGCCGCCGGCTCCGGCCGCCGTTGCGCGCGACGGAGCGTCCGGCCCCGCCGAGCCTCCCCGCCGCCGCTGGCTGATCGCAGCCGCGGCATTGGCGGCGTTCGCCGCGGCCGGCGCGGGTTGGTGGTGGCTGGTGCGCGGACCGCCCGCGGAGCCGGCCGAGGTGGGCAGCGTCGACACGAGCCTGATCCCGGTGGCGGTGAACGGCCGCTGCGGTTTCGCGCGCTCCG
Organism: Allosphingosinicella sp.; assembly: GCA_035994965.1. GTDB lineage: Bacteria > Pseudomonadota > Alphaproteobacteria > Sphingomonadales > Sphingomonadaceae > Allosphingosinicella. The sequence continues at coordinate 3,774 of DASYKV010000002.1, read as the reverse complement.
ACGGGGCGATGGAGATCGAGCCCCGCTTCGAGGATGCCGGCTTCTTCCTTGCCAGCTCGGGCCTCGCCCCGGCGAAGCTGGACGGCAAATGGGGCCTGGTCGATCGCGGCGGCCGCTTCGCCGTCCGGCCCCAGTTCGACGATCTGCTGGGGTTCAGCACCGAAGGCCTTGCCGCAGTCAGGGTTGGGGACCGCTGGGGGCTGATCGACAGCCGGGGCGGGTGGGCGATGGAGCCGCGCTTCCAGGCCATCGGGCACAGCCCGGCCGGCGACGAGCCCTATTTTCCGGAAGGACTCATGCCCGCCGGGCTGAGCGATAGAACTGTCTATGTGAATCGCGCGGGGGCGGTGCAGGAGCTTCGACCTCTGTTCCGGCCCTACGGCTCCTTTTCCTCCGGCCTTGCGCCGGTCTGGGTCAATCTTTCCTTGGGCTATGTCGACCGTTCGGGCCAGCAGGTCGTTGCGCCCGAGTTCACCAGCGCGGGAGCGTTTACGGGCGCGGGCCTCGCGCCGGTGTCCGTTCAGGGCTGGGCGAACCGGGAGGGCTATATCGACCGGACCGGCGCGGTCCGGATCCCGCCGCGCTTCGCCACGGCGCGACCCTTCGCCTCGGGGCCGCTCGGCTGGACGGCGGCGGTCGCGGTCGCCGGGCAGGGGTGGGGATTGATCGACCAGCAGGGCGCGTTCAAGATCGAGCCGCGCTTCAGCTGCCTCAGGGACTTTGACGGCAATGGCCGCGCGGTCGCGTGCACCGGGCAGACTCTGGGCCTGATCGATTCGACCGGCAATTATGTCGTCCAGCCGGTCTACGACCATCTGCAGCCGCTGTCCGGCAGCGGATCCTATTTCTTCGCCCGCCTCCGCGACGCGTCCGGGCAATCGGATGTCGGCCTGATCGATTCGAACGGAAGAACATTGGCGAGCGCGCCGGGCATGCTCTGCGCCAGGAGCGCGGCGCGCTGAGTCAATCCGTCGGCAGCCGCCAGGTGACCCTTCCGGAATCGGTGCCGCTGCCCGGATTGCCGTCGGGGCCTCGTGCCGGCGTGTAGCGGGCGCGGCTGCGCAGGATTCGACAGGTCGCCTGATCGAGCGACGCATGGCCGCTGGAGGAGGTTATCGCGCACTCCGTGACCCGGCCGTTGGGGCCGATGATGAGGCTGAAGCCGGTCGTGCCCTGCTCGTTGCCGCGCAGGGCGGCGGCGGGATAGTCGTCGGACGAGAAATAGGCGCTAAGATTGGCGCGGGCGCGCCGCGGCGGCGCGACGGCTCCGGCCTGATCCTCGACGGGCGGCGGAGCGGGGGGCGCCAGCTCGCCCGGCACCACCGTATGCAGCTCGAGCCGGCAGAAGCGGGTGCAATCCAGCGTCGCGCTGGCCATCGCCACGATCTCGCTCATCCGATCGCAGGAGGCGCCCGGATCGACCTGGAGAACGAACAAAGGCGCGGTGGCCAGCTGCGTCGTGAAATCCAGATATTGGCGCAGCCTGGGCAGGTCGATCGGGCTGCCATTCCAGTAAAGCATTCCATCCTCGTCCAGCGACACCACGTTGCGGACGGGATCGATCGTCGGCGGCAGCATGTCGGCCGGCGCGCTGCTCCAGGTGCGGGGCATCGCGCAGCGCGTCGCGCGGAGGTCGCCGCCGCGCTGGAGGGTCGCCGCCGCCGTCGCCGATTCGTTCTCGGGCGGCTTGTCGCCGCAGGCGACGCAGGTCAGGGCCGCGGCGCCAAGGATCGAGCCATGCAGTAGCCGCATATCCCCCTCCCGGCGCCAGGCTGGCGAGTTTCGATCCATTGCGGCGGCCGGTCAAGCGGCTTTGCAATTCGGCCGGGCACGTCCTCAAACGACAAGTGCCCGGACGTTTCCGTCCGGGCACCCGTGAGACGGTCTTGCGACCGTCTACCCCCTTGCGATGCTCCGGCCCGCGCGCTTTCCTCACCTCGCCAGAGAAAAGCGGGACCGAAGCCTCCCCGAACCAGGCCGTTAAGTCCTTGGTTGCGTGGAAGTACGGTATGCACCCCCGCCGCCCTTGTCATGGCCCTATCGGCCGGCGTGGCCAGTTTGCGCCGCCGCTGTTGCGAACCGGCAACACGCGCCTTCGTGTTGCGTTGCGGCATCGCGCTGCCTAGAGGGATCGCCATGCGCCTGACCCGTTATTTCCTCCCCGTCGCCAAGGAGACGCCCGCCGACGCCCAGATCGTCAGCCACAAGCTGATGCTCCGCGCCGGCCTGATCCGCCAGACCGCCGCCGGCATCTACGCCTGGCTGCCGCTCGGCCTTCGGGTCCTGAAGCGGATCGAGACGATCGTCCGCGAGGAGCAGGACAAGGCCGGCGCGGTCGAATTGCTGATGCCGACCATCCAGTCTGCCGATTTGTGGCGCGAATCCGGCCGTTACGACGCCTATGGCCCGGAAATGCTGCGCTTCAAGGACCGGCACGACCGCGAGATGCTCTACGGGCCGACCAACGAGGAGATGATCACCCAGATCTTCCTGGGCGCGGTCAAATCCTATCGCGACCTGCCGCGCACGCTCTACCATATCCAATGGAAGTTCCGCGACGAGGTCCGCCCGCGCTTCGGCATCATGCGCGGCCGCGAATTCCTGATGAAGGACGCCTATAGTTTCGACCTCGACGAGGCCGGCCTCACGGCGAGCTACGAGGCGATGTTCGTCGCCTACCTTCGCAGCTTCGCCCGCATGGGGCTGCAGGCGGTGCCCGTGCGCGCGCCGACCGGCCCGATCGGCGGCGATCTCAGCCACGAATTCCACATCCTGGCGGAGACCGGCGAAAGCGCCATCTTCTACGACGCCGCGCTCGAGGATATCACGCGCGACGAATTGCTCGGCGCCGACGCCGCGACCATCGCCCGCCTCACCGGCGTCTATGCGATGGAGGAAGAGGAGCATGCCAGGGTCGCCGACTGCCCGGTGCCGCCCGAGCGCCTGCGCAGCCGCCGCGGCATCGAGGTCGGCCACATCTTCGCCTTCGGCACCAAATATAGCGAATCGATGGGCTTCACCGTCCAGACCGCCGACGGCGGCCAGGTCCATCCTGAAATGGGCAGCTACGGCATCGGCGTGTCGCGGCTGATGGGGGCGATCATCGAGGCCAGCCATGACGAGGGCGGCATCATCTGGCCCGAAAGCGTCGCGCCCTTCCAGGTCGGCCTGATCAACATGCGGGCCGACGATGAAAAATGCGCCGCGGCTGCCGACGACATTTACGCCCGCCTCGATCAGGCCGGCATCGAGACTCTCTATGACGACCGCGACGAGCGCGGTGGCGCCAAGTTCGCGGCCATGGACCTGATCGGCCTGCCCTGGCAGCTGATCGTCGGCCCCAGGGGTCTGGAGAAGGGCGTCGTCGAGCTGAAGCGCCGCGCCACCGGCGAGCGCGAGGAGCTGAGCCTCGAGAGTGCCCTCGCGAGGCTGACGGCGTGAAAGAGGAAGGCCCTCACCCGACCCTCTCCCCAAATGGGAGAGGGCATAATGCTGGCGAAGCCCTGATCCCCTCTCCCATCCGGGGAGAGGGAGGGGCCCGCCGCGTAGCGGTGGGAGAGTGAGGGAATGATCCTCAACCGCTACGAACGCATGGTCGCGCGGCGCTACCTGCTTCCGCACAAGGGCGAGGGCTTCATCTTCGTCGTCGCCGGGATCAGCCTCGCCGCGGTCATGCTCGGCGTCGCCGCCCTGATCATCGTGATGAGCGTGATGAATGGCTTCCGCGCGGAGCTGTTCGACAAGGTGACCGGGCTCAACGGCCATGCGGTCGTC
>DASYKV010000001.1:0-1743 GCA_035994965.1 Allosphingosinicella sp. | reverse complement strand
AGCGACTGGTATTCATAGCCGCGCACCGATCCGCCGCCGCCGGCGAAGAACAGGCGGTCGGGCGGCGCGCCGTTCGGGCCCGCGATGGTGCCGACCTTGCCGCGCAGCGCGCCGACCCAGTCGTCATCCTTGAACATCCGGCCATAGAGGCTGCCCTCGGCGGTGACCTTGGTGTAGCCGATATTGGTGTCGCCCCAGGTGAAGCCCGGCTCGATGGCGAGGCGGGCGCGCACGCCGCTTTGCGGATCGAGCACGTCGCGTACGCCGATATACTCGGTCGTTGCCGTGCCGTTGAGCAGGTAGAGGTCGCGGCGGCCCGCGCCGGTCGCCTTGGCCTCTGCGTCGAGGATGCTGGCGTAACCGACTTCAACGCCGAGCGAGGCGCGCACGCGCTTGGTGAGCTGTTCCTCGACCGTGGCCGAGACGTTGCCGCCGGACTGGTCGAACGCGTCGGTCTCGAAGTCCTCGACTTCCGCGGCGATACGGAGGTTGCGGCCATACTTGCCGATATTGGGGCGGCGCCAGGTGGTCTGCAGGCGGCGCTCCAGCGTGGCAATCTGGGCGGTGTAGGTCAACGACTCGCCGCGGCCGGCGAGATTGCGCAGCTCCCATTCGGCATCGACACCGTAGCCGTCGGAGGTAGAGGCCGAGGCGCCGAGGGCGATGGTGCGGCGCTTGCGTTCCTTCGCGGTGACTTCGATGTCGCGCTGGAGCGTGCCGTTGGCTTGCGGTTCGCCCTCGGGCGCGAGTTTGGCGGAGGCGGTTTCGAACAGGCCGGTCTCGGCGAGGCGGGCGCGGAACTCGTCCATCTTCTCGGGCGTGTAGCGCTCGTTCGGCGTCCAGGGGCGCAGGCCGGCGATGTAGTCTTCCTTGGTGCGCACGAGGCCGGAGACGGTGACGGCGCCGAAGGAGGCGCGCTGGCCGGGCTGCAGCTTGTAGGTCAGTTCGATGGTCTGTGTCTCGGCGTCGGCGAGCGCATCGGCGGGATCGGCTCGGGCATCGGGATAGCCAGAGTCCTTGAGGCCGGCGACGAGCTTGTCGCCGACCTGGATCGCAACCTCGGCGCGGGCGGGCGCGCCGACGGCGACGGGCTCCAGCAGTTTTTCGAGCGCGGCCTGCGTTTCCTCATCCGGCGGCGCGTCGAGATAGTCGACCTGGCGGGCAGCGAACGTGAATAGGGGCCCGAGCGTGACGTGGACGCCATGGGTGATTGCGTTGTCGTTGCCTGCCTCGGCCCAGCCGTCGACCTCGGCCTGGTAATAGCCTTCGGATTCGAGGAACTGGCGGACCACATCCTCGGCGCGGTCGGCCTGTCGCTGGGCATCGAAGAGCGTAGCGGGCGCGGGCTCGTCCCTCTGGAGGCGCTTGAGCTCGTCGCGCAGGGGCGGGGGGATGTTCTCGACGGGGACGCGGCCCTGGGCGTAAGCAGCAGGCGCAAGGGCGCAAAGGCTCAGGACCAGGGCCACAGCGGCCCGGCCGGCGTGGCGGTAATGTGTACGCCCGAACGCCATCAACTCACTCAGCGCAGTGGGAGCCTGCGCGCCTGGTTTCTGCAGCCGCGGATGTCTCCCGTCCGAGGCTCTCATGCCGAGCAAACATCAAGCCGCGGCAATCTCGTGGCGGGTTCCGGATTCACCAAGTTTTCGGTGAGTTTGCGCCAGTCGATCAGGCCGGGGCGAAATAGGAGGCCAGCAGGCGGTAATATATCCGGCAGAGTGTTTCGATTTCGTCGACCGGGATGTT